>JAIVFU010000141.1 GCA_020829485.1 Nostoc sp. CHAB 5834
TTGGTATGGCTGAAGCTGTCTTGACTGTGGGACTTAACGATTTAGAACCTCGCTTAATACGGCATGGTTACACAAAGACAGTACTAGCTGAGTTATTAAATATACGAGTAAGCGAGGTAAATTCTTTTTTACACGCTCAGTTGCCTCCTGGTCGAACCCAAGATTTGAGAGACCAGATGTTAAAAATTGGAATTCCCTTGTATGCGTCAGAAGGAAATTAAATTAATCCGAGAAATACTTCATAGAAAGTTTTTCTGTTTTATTTGTGTTCATTTTATATCTAAATAAATAGACATATATGTCCAGTAAAAAAGTTCGTATAAACTGGACACTTATAGAGCCATAAATGCTATAACTCAATTCCCACAAGGGTTACGGCTTATTTGCAGTTAATGTGGTTTGAAAACCCTTGTTTGCAGTTTCATTTGCAAATAATGTGGTTTTGAGACCCCCCTTATTTGCAGTTAATGTGGTTTCAAAATCGCCTTGTTTGCGGTTTGAAGCGTTTATGTTTGCAGTTCACTACAATTATCTCCCCGATGTTCGGGACAAGCAGAACGTCCGTGTTGTCCTTCAATCAGTAATGTACAGATGTGCTTATCGGTGGTTAGGGTTTCTGTTAACTCCAGTCCCGTCTCAGTCTCCTTGAGTGTAATGACTTGGGGAATAGGAGGTGCTGTACCCTCATTAAATCGATTCCAAAGCCACTGCCACAAATCTGTAGCATTGCAAGGTGTTACTTCTAAGCCAATTTTGGTATTGAGCAGCAATTCCCACTGGATAAATCCCTGCTGAAACCCTTGCAGTAATAGCTTTTTGAAAAACTCCTCTTGATAAATGCGTTTGTTCCCTGTAATCAATTCAACTGCCCAAGAGCCGAATTTTCTACATTTTTCAATCAGTCCACCCACAAAATCCTTTTGCTGTGAACCAGCTTCATCATCGCTCGTCCAAGTACAGAAGGCAATTTGATTCCAGATTTGGCGAGAACCTGCTTCCTTGAGTTGCTCCACCCGCAATTGCTCGTTGCGAAGCAGCACAGAAACTGGTTTCAAATGGCAATCGTCTGCTAAGGCAGTAAGTGGGGTTTGGCGTTTGTGGGGTACTCCCTTGGCAGAGCCTGTCCGCAGGGGATATGACTCAGTATCATCACTATAACAGCCTGTACAAAAAGTAATTTTTTCACCGGGGGGTAGTTCTTTCAAACCCTCTTCGATAGAGTGGGCAAATTCGCTGACCTCATTTTCATGGAGTATGTCATGCAGTCCAGCGATGCGGAACCCAAATACGAGTTGATACTGAGAGTTGCCTTTATCTAATAACAGGGCAGCCACTTCACGATCATCTTTCTTAATTTCTGCAATACAGCAGATGTTTACCTCATTTTGGAAGGGCATGAGCTTACTTTTGCCTCCATATTGATTCGGTACAATCAGTGGCTTGAATCGGATTTGCACTTGCGAGTCTGCGTAGCGCCGACGCACCCACCAGGGTCGATATTCGGGGATCGGTGAGATGTAAATGCTGTTACTATTGCACCACTCTGTTCCCGGTGGATTACGCCATCGATCTAAAAACTGATGGGGCTGTTTGCCTGTGAGAATCCACCAACTGATAATTAGCCAGAATGAGGTGGCAAAGAACCAACCCATACCCAAACTGAGTAAACCATTGGTGAGAACATAGCAAACTACAATGATGGCAATCCAAGGAAGTAACTGTTCAGCCGGAATTGGCCCAATGCTGGCTTGCTTGCCTAGAATCCGATTGACTTTGATGAATTCTCGATTGTCTTGTGCCATATTTGTGTAATTCTCTGGTGCTGCATTAGTAGTCAGTCAACCAAGAAGTGACAAGTGAAGATAAGGGGGAGAATAGGACTTTTCTTTTTGTCAATAACCTCTCAAAGTTGTCTAGACCAACTAACTATGCTCATCCCCCACTGATGAATTCTGACGAATGTTTTCTGACTTCTGAATTTTTATTTAATGCGTATAAAATTCAAGTTGGGTTTACCTGATGGCTGTTGTTCCTGTGCCATTACCGACAAATATGAAAGTGATGACATCAATGGCAATTACAATGGAGAACGCTAAACCAACTTGAGTAACAATCGGTCGCCAGTCGTTACCTTGCTGTGCTTGGTTATAGGCAAATAGAGAAGCAGCAGCAACCAGTAGCAAGAATGCACCTCGGATGAGGTTAAATGTCAAACCAACAACGTTGGCATCCAAAGTGCTAGTGGAACCGCCTCCGGCTTGGGAACTTTGTTGGGCTAAATTGTTGAAGAAGCTTTCCAACCCGCTTAAGAAAATAGCTTGGGCTGGAGTTGTAAAGGTATCGAGTAAAGCGGTAACGGTGATAATGGCGGCAACAATATGCCAAAAGCGAATTTTTCTACCTAAATACTTTTCTAGAATGGGTACTGTCCGAATTACGTACCCAATACTCAAGAAAACAATGGTGGCACATCCCAAAATAGTGACGAATATGGGTTTGGTTGCTAACAAATAAATTCCAATCGCAAGACATAGTAAAATGAAAAGTAAGTCTGTGCGGTTGATTTTCAGGTTTCTCAAGTTGGTTGAAAATTTCCGAGATGGCAGCAGTTTTAACTGAGAAATGTGAGATTTTGTATTGTTCATTTTTCTCTTCTCGTTTGTAGAATTAAACTTGCATTTCTGGTTTGTTGGCTTTTCTTTGAGTTTGTTTCTGGCGTTGCCTTGCAGTATCTTTATCAGTCTGGGCTTGGGTAGAGCGAGTTGATTGCTGATTGTCCAGTAGCGTTTCTATCTCACGCAGGGGGATGCTACACTGCAAAATCTCTGGGGGCTGCCCTGGTACTAAAACGGCATCAAGCACTTGTTCATCGTTACGATTAGGGTTAAATCCTTGAAGTAGCCGTGTATCATTGGGCAGTTTTACTACTTCAAACTCGTACTTGACTTTGCCTTTTTCAGTCCAGGTGAATGTCGGTTCATCATTGCTGTTAAATCGGTTAGGTAGTTGTTCTTGAAATTTTTGAATTAATGCTTGGGTGCTGGCTTTGAGGGCGTATTCTTCTTTCGACTGTGGCAGTTTGCAGATGCCCGTCTTTTCATCAGGGCTAAGATTGTCTTGTGCGATCGCCCACTGTCCCTGAGTGCGAGTACCAGCAAAGAGTGTTTCACCTTGGGTATTTTCTAAAGCGATGGCTACCTGCTTGTCCTGTGCTTCTACCCATAAAGTTTTGTTACTGGAAATGGCGATACCTGCTTGGGGTGATTGGTCAAATAATTCACCAGCTACTTTGGCAAACCCCACTAAAGCATCGGCACAAGCAGCTTGCTGTTGCTGTGCTTGGCGTTTCGTTAGATGTTCTAAAATGTCAACGTCTGCTGGTGGCTGGTTAGCAGAGTTAGGTTGGACAATATCTGCATCAGTTTCTGACTCGACAACAGTAGAATTATTTTGTGGCGTTACCATCTGTTTTTCCAATCGGCTAACTACCATTTCTAATCGGTCAAGTCGCTTGGAAAGAACTTTTAGGTAGGCTTCAATTTGGTCAAGCTGTTCGCTGACGCTAGCATCCTTATCTAATTCAAATGGTTGAGATTGGTATTTGGGGTCTAGTTGGGAACCAAGATTATCTACTTTCGAGCCGATTTTGGTAGCAGCTACAGCCAGTGGATTATCTGTGACTGATTCTTCAGATACAGTTTGAAAATCTTGAGACTTTTGAGACTCTGGTGAGTCCGGCTTTGCTTCTTGCAAGCGACTGGCTATGTTATCTACGCGGTCATTCTGCTGTTGGAGTTCTTTGAGAATTCGTTCAAGCCGCTTGGAATCAGCTTCGGCTGCTAGCTGTTCCAAAACTCCCTGTCCTACCGCAATTCCCAGAGATGCCAGTTGTCCTGTTAAGCCTGCCAAATTCACCCCATTCACTTCTCGTCCATTGGTGGCAGCTGTGGCACTTAAACGCGAAGCTTCGTCTAGAGGCTCTCTGGATTTGGAGTTTTTGGCAGCAGTTTTATTGGTCTTAGCTCTGTCCTGAGTTTTAGGTTGTGTTTTAGGCTGAGAATTATTTTGGGTTTTAGTTGAAGTTTTGGCTTGAGTTTTAGTTTGGGCTGCGCTAACACGACTAACAGATGGCTCGTCTTCTTCACCTAAGTCATCTAGGTCATCTAGTTTAGTGTTGAAATCGTCATTTAATAGGTCGTCTAGTTCGTCGTTTGTATCATCTATTTCTTCATTTTCTTCATCTAAATCGAGCAGGTCATCTTCTAATTCATCATCGAGATCGTCTAGTTCTGTTTCAGCAAAACCGCAAATTTCAGCAATGTTAGAAGGGGTGAAGTAGTTTTCATCTTTGCTGGTAATTCCTTCGAGGTTTTTAATCAGGTATTTGCCACTGGTTCTGTGGTTGGGATCGTTGGTGAGGTAGAAGCGATAGCCTCTAATCTCGTCATCATCCCCACCTCCTACACAGAGTTCTACTGTGATGGGGGCTTTACCTGATTCCTGGCTGTAATTTTCTACATAGGCTTTAAAGTCTTCGTGGGACTGGATAGAATCATCTTGAATTGAGGATGCGATCGCTTTATCCAATGTGTTTTCAATATGGCGGAGTTTGCGGCGATCTGTCAGGTTTTCCCATGAGCGATTTTGAGAATTTTGTCTTTGCTTAGGTTTGGTCAGTGTTTTGGTAGCCATAGGTACTCAAAGCTGATTGCCTTAAGAGTTAACCTAACAAGATTTGATCTGGAAACAGCTAGACCAAATGGCGATTTATAAGTTGTCCAGTTGGCTAATGTTGACAGTTAGCAGTTTTATGAACAAATATCCTCAAGCTACTTTTCTCATATGACTCAGAATAAACGATGAATATGAAAAAAAATTTCCCACCAGTGTTCCATATTAAAAGTAAAGTTAGCGCAAAAGTCGTATCCAGCAGTCATGCCATACTCTAGCAGCCTCACAGACGAAGAGTGGATAATCCTCGAACCCTTATTGCCTCAGATATTACCGATTAAGAAGCAGACAAGACCGCCTAACTGGACAAAGCGAGAACTTTTGGATGGTATCTTCTATCAACTCAAGAATGGCTGCAATTGGGAAGACTTACCCTTCATACCTGCCCCCTTACTCGACGCCCAGGATAAAAATATGAAGCTGGTAGATGACAAGTTGCTCAGAATCTGACATTGGGTCATCTTATCGTATTCCCTGTGCCATCTCCCCCGAAAAAAATCGCTCTCCCTACCTCTTCATGCTCTTATTTTGGCAACGGTATTGAACAAAAGCTTATATTCTGTAATTTATTGGGACTGAATTACCATTAATATCGCTGAAATATTAAGAATGATGTGACTAATGCATAGCTATTGAACGAGCAATTGTTCGTTTTGAAGTCTGATGGCATACCCGATCTCTCCCAGTTCAAATTGTCCTATGTGTAACTGTTTTGGATAGTTCTGTCCAGTTGCTGCAAGCATAGCTCGTTGGCACCGCAGAACTTTTCCGAGAATGGCCAGCAGATGGTACTCTTCCTGATTAAGTTGGTAAGCCACAGAGTGGGTGATCCCAGTTGCAGTCGCGATCCCACAGTCAGTAAATCGCTCCCCCGCTTCCCACATCTCCATCCGAATGCCACAATAAGCACTACGGGCTGCGTAAGCAGTACTTCGAGTGCTTACAAAGACATCCCATACCTGTAATAAATGGTCAATCGCTGCCACTGCCTCAGTACTCATCTGCCCTTCTGCGATTAGAGCCTTTCGTAAGTCTGCGTTCTCTACAGGGAATGGTCTAGTGGATAGAGAGTCCTTGTCTATGGCTAACAGACCAAGTTCAATCTGCGCGATGTTATGGGAAAGATCCTCTATTGTGCAAAATAAGCGTTCGCATGTCTCTAGCTGAAGCAACCGATTGCATACTTCAAACTCATACCGAGCAAATTCAAGGGCGATCTCCACTAGCCAATCTTGAGAATCATTTAGGAGATTTGCATTGATCACGCAAACCGATTCTTGTGAGTATGCCGATATAATAACATCCAAAATGATACCACGAGCAGGCAGTAACTTCAATTGTTTGAAAGCGGGTTCCAAAGCTGCCACTGATTCGGCAAGTGCAACAGTTGAAATTTGGTGTTTTTGCACTGCTTGTTGCATTACTGCCTCATTAATTGTAAGCGTTGCCTCCAACAGAGTGCAGTATTTCTCTGAAATGTTGTTGCGAAATGATCGTATTTGTTCAAGAATATCTCCTCCTAGCTCATCTGTAACATTATTGGTTAATGAATCAATCAGGTGAGATTTATCCCAAAGCCGAGGATTATAAGTACGCAATTTCTCATCAGTAGCAATAGCAAATGATGCAATTTCAGATAAGTCCTGACAAATTTGCTGACGTATTTCACTCTCAAAAGTTGTCCACTCGTTGAACTCTAGAGCTTCAATCCGAGAGAGATACAGTGACCAAGTGCGTAATTGACGAATCTCAATATGGTCGGACTGTTCTGGTAGCATATCAGCCAGCCATCCAGCAAAAGACACGGCACTATGCCTTTTTTGTGTATCAAAGCTGGCAATATCTAAAGATAATGCAGCACATCTTAGCGCGGCACGAAGACAGGGAAGAACGTTAGTTAGTGCTTGATCATTAATGGAATGTAAATCCCCTCGCACCCTAACACGGGAATAACCAGAGGCGGTATCAGGGTCTGTGTCTGTGAAACGGATACCATCTACAACTACATCACGTGCAGTAGTTGTCGCGTTCTCAAGGATTACTGCGCCCACCATTGTTTGACAGACTATTGTGGGCTGCTCGAACTGCTCCTCTGACAACCGCAGTATAGCTGCCTGGTGACTGCTAGGTTCTGCATCGAAATACTGAGCCCAGAGGGCCAAGTTACTCGAGATATCTTGGCTCTGTTTTCCTCTAACAGAAAAGACTCTATGGCAGGCGATAACAGATTGTTGGTTGGGAACAAAGAGTGATGCGTTGTACACATCAAGGTGATCTCCGTAAAGCAATATTCTCTGCCCAAAATTGACAGGAACAGTATCTTTGGGTAGTACCGAAGTGGCGATCGCACGTTCGACGCTAGGCATCCGACGCAAAGGCAACTGAACCAGATGACCCCATCGTTGCATCAAAGCACCTCGTAAGACGCGCTCGAAGTTAATGGCTCGGAAATATTCCAAGAACCGTGCTAGCGAAATTAGCTCCACAGCAATAGGTGTAGACTTGTCCCACTCTAGCAAAGCATGTGTGGCAAAATCTCGACTAGGTTGAAATCTTGCTAAGATGCTACTAGCATTCAAACAACTTGTATCCGACCACTCTCCCTTTGCGACACTTACATCCAAATGCTGATCACCAGCAATACTAACGATTCGACTGACCTCTCGGGCATAGGGATAACCTAAGAAGGTACCGAAGAGCATCACATCCGTATCTTTGATTAGGTTTCCATTACCCACTTGCTGCCAATAGCTCTCTATCTTGGCAGAGAACTCTGGCTGGAGGGTAACCACTTGTAACAAGCGATCGCCCCATTCAATGGCCGACATAAAGTGGGTACCAAATTCATAAAACGCATCCACATAGTGTTGTGCCATCTCTGCGGTAATCCAGGCATCGTGTTGGTCGTCGTCGTGGATGCGTTTGCCTGGGCGCAATTTTGCTGAGGTTTTCCGCCAGTCGTTGGTGAGGTGCCAATTGCGATCAAAATAGCGTCGCGTGGGTTTTACCGTCACTTCATGATCGGCGCGTCCGTCCGTTCGTTTCAGATCGAAAAGCAGATAGCTGCCTTCTTCATGCAACTCGATCCCTAGCCATTCACTCATCTGGCGATAATAGGTTTTCTGATCGATACTTAGTAAGCGCCCAGGCTGAATGTTGAACTCTGCCCCATCGAACAGCAAAGGTACTACACGATAAGGAGATAGGCGCTCAATGAGCGAAGATGCCGTTGAATGAAAGGAAACCTCAAGCGGATGCCACTGCGACTTTAAGTGTTCAAACTGAACAGGAAATTGCCGTAGTGGCATCCGCTCTGAGGGGTAGAGCCTACCTACCCCATACGGGTAGATATCTAAACCTTTTAAAAGATTAAATGCTTGCCCTAGCTCTTGCAGACAGCCTTGGTATTGAAATTGAGATGTCATTAACTTCCCTACGAAATGTTCTTATTGGTTCTTATTGAAGGTGCCAAACACCACCAAGTCTCCTGGAACATAAGCTGATTTCATCTCAATAAAGTTTTCTGCTGGGAACAACAGATTATAGAGGGCAAACACGGAGACAGGAGCGAAGGTAATACCAGAAATTGAGTTCTTCAGTTGTGCTGGGACTTGATCTCTGAGAATATTTCCAACCTGGATCTTTAAGTCATTATTATTACACTCACAGGGACCTGTCGGATTGAGGTTTGGTGGAGTTATGTCTATATCCGGTGGAGTGCTAGCAATTTGCACCTCTTTTTTCCCATTTTTGTCGTTAACCGTCAACCCATAGCTTCCAGTCAATGCGACATCAACTTCAACACTGTAGTTACCCCAAGAATCCCAATAACAATAGGGTAATCCCTGACCAGCTGAAACGCATTTGTAGGTTCTACTTTGAAAATCAACAGTTTTTTTGGCACTGTAGTTAAGACTGATACCCTTATCCTTTGTACTGGAAAATAATAATCCCTCCAACGACCAAGTAACGTCATTACTGTTCGCACTAATTCGAGTTTCACGAGAATTAGTATTATTAAACTTCGGTGTCCCCGATACCGTCCCACTCACAACTTTTGCTTGCCAAGCAGTGAAATCATCCTTTGGCTTGATAGATTCAACCTGCAATTTAGAACTACCCTTGTTGAAACTGCTGACGAAAATATCTCGGAACATAATCGCTGAATTGATCATGAGCGAGTTGTCATAGCCATCTGGAATTGGCTCGTTGACATTAATTGTTAAAGCAGTTGGTTGTTTACCCGTAGTAGTGATAAATACCTGCAAGATGTTTTTCTGACTGTTCGTTTGTAAAGTATTGAGCTTGAAACTGCTCGGCCGCAAAGACTCCAGAGTTGTTGCAGTGTTATACACAATAGTGTTGATCAAGTACTTGATCTCGTTATTAGCAAACCAATTAGATAACTGTAGATTCAGTTGGGCTTGATCTGTATCAATGTTCAGCTTTGCGACAACAAAGCTTCCCTTGGCAAAGTCTAAAATCACAGAGTGGGCATCGTCCTTATTGCCGCCATCACTGCCATTCGGTAATTTGGGCGTTACTAGCCCCTGTATCAAAGAGAGCGCCACGCTCCCTTTGACAGTTGGTTTGTTGCTCACTTCAATGTTTTCCTTGTCTCCCCATTCGATAGCAGGATCGTCCAAATTAAGTGGCACTGGGCATTTTACACCCTTCCCAGGACATGTTACACTCCCCGTTTGTAAGTACCCACTTTGGATGTTTTGGGTAACCAAAACATTGCCTGGGTTATTTGCTAGGAATTGCAGTAAAGGTGGGCCGAGTTCAACAGAGAACTTGGTATAAGCAAGTATGGTATTCGATCCTGCGGCAATAGGTTGGCAAAAACCCACAGAGACAGTCATGGGTTTAGCCTCGGAATACTTCTTCTCGTATTGCTGGGCGAGGAACTTATTAACCGGCTCCTCCAACATATTGAGTACGCAATCCCAACCTTGGAGTACTCCTTGTGACTTGTACATCTGTTCAAGTGTACTGTCTAATGGCGCACTTGCAGGTGCTGCATCGAAAGCTAACAACCTTGTCAGGCGCTGCCGCATCGCCGTTACCAGTTGATCGTGGCTGACTTCTTCTAGTGTCATTCCTTCATCAGACAAGGAGCGATAAAGTGCTGGCTGGGCTAGCGCTTCAATACGAAATGATAGGACAATATCTACGGTTAAGTCAGAACTAAAGTCGATGTCCTCATTGACCTCCATTGGCGGCATTTTCACACGCCATGTAGAAAAAGGAGTGATTTTCGTAATCTCGTCAGCGATCGCGCCTGTATTATCACCAGAGACCAATGTGTGTCCGTCGGCTCTGTACACGAATGGCCCAAAGTAGCGGGTCACTGTATTGAACATGAGCGGTTGACCAGTGCGATCGCGATCTTGAAACGGATCTCCTTGAAATGCGAGATCGATGCGATATTGACCGCTCTTCGAGCTTTTAATTGAAGGAATATCAACCACTACTTGCTGAACTCGCACCATATTGTAGGGTTGAAATTGGGTTTCACTCGGCTGAATCTGAAACTCAAATGTGTTGCCATTAGTAAAAGCCGAGATAGGTACCCCTTGAATTACTACTTGAATGGGGTTATTAACTTTGAAGGGTGGTGGATTAAAGCTCTGTTTGGCTGCCAGAATTTGAGCCTGTTGGCTGACCATCACTATATATAAACTATTGAGATCAAATCTTTGGATCGGAGTTGGCAGAGCCAGTAACTCAAATTGAATGGCACTGTCTTGCACAATCAGTGCTTGTGCAAGCGATGCCTGGATCTGATTCAGTTGAGACTGGACATAACCTGTGAGGCTCAATAGATCGACCTCCGTATAATCCGGCGCTTGCGAAACATCTCCATAGTGGAGTGCATTTGTAAGCTTGTTAAGCCGCTCCTGTTGCTTATCGTTGATCTCCTTTTGCGCTGTGTTGAGGGCAATCTCAGAATTGAGTTGTACGATTTTGGACTGGGCCGTCAGCATTGCTTGTCCTTTGAGAACAAGAATTTTGAATGCCGCAACGAACTGTGCTTTAGGGCCAACCACCTCAAGAGGAGCTTGAGCTAGTGAAGTTTCAAAGTTAATTCCCATCACAGTCCATTCCGTGGAGGTGGGCATTTCCATCTCAGTTTGCTTTAGTGTATCGAGCATACTGTTGACAGCAACAATATTCTTAACGATACCCGAAATAGTCTGTCCCAGTTTGGCTAGTCCATTAAGGACATTGAGTACCTTTTGAATTTTCTGGGCGGTTTCACCCAATTCTTCAAGCGCTTTGAGCGAGGTTGCTGGTATGGCAATTGACGTACCAACAGTGAATAGAGCTGTACTAATGTCGAGGACACTTTGAAAAATTGCTACTGCTTGGTACTGTTGCACTGCCCGCACAAAGTCATTTTTGGCATCAAGAACAGCATTTTGCTGCTTCTTAACCTCCTCAACCAAGCTATTAAAGTTAGCGATCGCACTACTTAGCTCTCGCTGCTTAGTATTAATGATATTTTGGTAGTTAGTCGCAATATCCCCTTGATTGGTGGCGACTGCGTCAATGTATTGCTTGAGCAGGTTGCCAGATTGTTTGACGTTATTGTTGATTTCTTGTGCTGTTTGGGCAGTAAGTTCAAGTGATTTTTGGGCAGCAATCTGATTTTGATATTGGCTAATTGTCCTGTTGAGAGCATTAGCAGCAGTGGTCATGGAGTGAATATAGTCTTTGTAACTCGTGTAAGTCAGGTAAGGAACTGCTACACCGACTTCATCTAGCCGACGGGCAATATGTGCTAGATAAGCTGCACGCAATCGAATGGCTAACAATGTTTGAGGAGTGTCATCTGTGTTAGGAATGAGGTTCGTTAGCCATACTAAGCAATCGCGCGCTAACGCTTGGGCATCGGCAGACAGGCTTCCCCGCGAATACAAGAGTGTTTGGCACGTCACTATTAAGTAATTTAGATTATTGGTTTGAGGTTCAAGCCGAGCGGGTTGCTGCTCACCAAACAAATCTCCATTGGTTATGACACTATTACGAACTGTGTCTCCTATTGTGCAGGACGATGAGGCCAACACAATACCATCCATAACTGTTTTGCGCTTGGTACCTCCGGTATAGCCGAGCATAAAAGCACCGTTCATGCGTCCACAAGACAACGCAAT
This sequence comes from Nostoc sp. CHAB 5834, assembly GCA_020829485.1. Next base: position 11,892 of record JAIVFU010000141.1, read on the forward strand.
ATCATCGAAAGCTTTTTCACTGGCTAGCTTAATGATTGGTGGTTCATCCGATTTAGTTACATCAATGAAGTAGGAAGACAAAGATATAAATTCGCCAGGAAGTTCTACTGTACCGTTACTAAATTCTAGAACTACACTCCAGGAGCTAAACGTCTTGACTGCGCTTCGGTTAATCAACTGAATCTCACCAAGTGAGATATGTTCGTTATAGGCATTAATAGTTGGTGTTGCAATCGTTGATAGCCATGAACCAGAAGTTGGGAAGAGTTCTGGCCACTGGTAGCTATGCTCTGCGGGGAATCTGACACGTACTTGGGTGCCGTACTTTTGTAACATTACTCCCTTCAGCAAACGATCCCAATACCTTCTGCCTTGAGCAGACTTCTCTACGGGAATTAAATTTCCCAGTGGAGTCAGCTCAAAGCTAATGGGTACAACTGATTCAAAGATGGATAGATCGACTTTCGGGTCATTCTGATATAAAGAAAAAATACTGTCACCACCAGCACGAATGGGGTCATGCCAAGAGCCATTCTTGATAGAATCGGCGAACTTAGGATCGTTACTGATCATCTTTACAGATCCCAATTGGCTAACATAGCCCAGTTCAACGCTACCATGCAACTTTGCTGGGGTGGTGTAATACTGAAATGAAATCGCGGAAATACCATCAACATAGTCATTTTTACCAGCACTTCTTTTAAAGGCGTGGCTGACTTCTGCGAAGGCTGTCTGCTTATAGGCGAATACTTGGAAAATTCTATCTCCTGCAAATATCTTTGAAACGTAGTGTGTACCTATAGCCTGGAAGTTCTCTAGGAATAAATCGGCTTCTTTGTGTGTAAACTGACTATCTGTATCAGGTACTTCGGACACTCCAGGCAGTTTTTCAATTGCGGTCTGTCCCACCTCATTCATGTGTTCGTCTGCGCTCTCCCCTGTCCCAGCAACATAGGTGTGGGAAGCAGTACCCACAAAGCGGACTAATTCAACCAGTATATAGGAATCACCAGCAGTTAGGTCGATGCCGAGATATTTTGATAGCTTGCCAAGTATACTATCGCTATCAAGATCGCCAACCATGAGAGGCCCGGATGGCAAAGAAAACTGGCTAGTATCTCCAGTGATAGACCGAACTATGTATGGATAGATTGCACTCAGCAAGCTGTTGGTATCTTGGTGCAAAGTGATGCGTGGTAATTGCCAGATAGCTTCAGCTTCTGCTGGTGTAATAGTTGCGTCCAATGTTGGCAATGCTGCGCTAGTAGGGGAATAGAAAGGAGAAGTAGACGCATCTGTCACAATCCAATCAGCTTTGAATCCCAATAAGAGGTTAGCTGTTTGCCCCAACTTCAGTCCAGGGAGTGTGATCGGTGATTGTTTCAAGTATACGTTTGATACGGTAAGTATCTGATGTGCATTAGGAATGTTTGAGATTAGCATAACTATCAGCCTGATTAGAAAAAATGTGTTCTCTATACCCTGATTGTCTGATCAGTATGTATATTTAAGCCTGTCTACTAACAATTTTGCTAGTATCCAAGCTTTGAAATTCGTTGCTATATACCAAAGGGTTACCACCGCTTTTAGCTGTCAATTAATCACCTTAAATCTAGCAACTTGCTCAGTAAAACAGTATTTTTACTGAAAAATAAGTAATTACACATTCTCTTTCTAATTTACGTTGCGCTTTTTTTGTTGACAAGCAAGAAAATACGGGCAAGATAAAATACATAAGGGGATTTTTTTATAGTATAAATACTTAAAAAACTCTGGTATATGATCATTGGTGACAAGTTAAGGCTGTAAGTCTTTTGTCAAGAGGCTTTCAGAGAATTGTTGAAAAAAAACTGGTCAGACCCTCGCTGAATATTAGGCATCGCGCAAGAATAACTTACCTATTAAGTTGACAAGACTTGGATAATTTGGTATGCAGAGGCTATGTCAATAAATGAGTCTCTCAAGGCTAAGTTTGATTCCCTTGCCCCTACATATTTAGTTTTGTTGAGTTTGGTGATTGCTTCTTCTACTTGTTCGTGCCAAAGTTCGGCTTCAATGTCCACTAGGAATTTTTTGGGAGCTTGTATTTTATACAGGTTTTCTTTCAAATGATACCAATCTAAAATTTCTTGCCGAATATTGGAGTCTGCTATTTCGGAAAATAGATTCCAAATGCCATCATGTCCATCTCCCAAGCAGTAAAGAGTTCTACCGATGTTTTGACTATTGACCCAATTAGTGAGTCCGAGATTATCCTGAAAGAATGCTCCGTAATATATCCCCTGCAATCTTGCTGTTTTATACTCTTTCCAGTAGGCAGACTTACCTTTCTCTTGAGACCGTAACCGTACTTTTCCCCCATCCAAACATACCTCTGTTAATTTCTGTTTGACGTTTGGAGGGGATGTATCCACCTTCTGGACTTGGCGATGATAGGTACTATGTCGAATGGCACTAAGATAAGGGTAAATCCATTATCTATAAGGCTTTTGGGTGTAGGGTATCGGGTGTGGGGTGTAGGGAATAAAGAATAAGTAACCTCTGTTTCACCTCGTGAGCTTGAATGTTTATTAACACTACCCCCTACCCCCAACACCCTGCCCAGACGAGGTTTCACGTTTTCTTAGTACACGTCACCGCAAAAAAGGGTCGGAAATAGAGGAGGATATTTTTTGTAGGGTAGTATAAAAATCAGACATGCAAGGACGTATCTCAAGTATCCGGGTTGAAATGACTAGTGAGCAACAAG
>JAIVFU010000142.1 GCA_020829485.1 Nostoc sp. CHAB 5834
ACGCCGCCAAAAACATACTGGCGCAGAGTCTAAGAGACGCTGCGCCAGTGAATGAAGAATCGAAAGCCCCCGGTGCGGGGGTTTTAGCCTGTGGAGAGGGAAGCTCTGGCCGGGCGCGCAAGCGTTCAGTGAAACTGCCCTCGGTGAAGCAGGAAGTTAAGGCATAACCTGGCCAAATGGCCACTTTATGCTTTACGGCACAGGCATGGGCGTTTTTGCAGTCGATGCTTCATTGTTTTGAGGGCTTGGAGTGCTCATGGTTCCAAAGAAATGGTTCTTCCAGGTATAGCGTTCGAGCAGGCGGCACAAAAAAAGTCCTGACACCAAAGAGGCGCCAGGACTGGAATCAACGGGGTTAGGCCGCGAGTTGGCCGGGCCAGCTGTCAGAGTTGGGCCAGGCTGTTGAAGCGCCCTTGACGTTACCGAGGACCGTAATGCCGGTGACCACTTCGTAGAGGTCGCGGCAGTTGTCGTCGCTCCGAGTGGGCACCTGGTACTTGCGTCCGTCAATGTGCCTTGCCGAAACCGGTGTAGTCCAGATGGGTTCTCCGTGCTCTCCGGTTTCTTCGCATGCTTCTTCGACTACCAAGGCCCATTCGTGAAAGACAACTGTGTTTCCCTTGCGAAGGTACGCCGCCAGTGCTTTGGGGGTGAGCCATGGGTCTGAGACAATCCGACCTCGTTCAAACGCATCTACGTATGTGTACTTGTGTTCCAACAAGTCCCAAAAAGCGCTGTCCCTGATGTCGTAGCCTGTCAGTTGAGCCTGCTTCCCAAGAGAATGCATGGTCTCTAACAATGAATCATTCAGCAGGCAATATGGAGAGGACCGGTCTCCCCAGTCCATCGCTGACTTGGGGGCTACCCCCAACGCGAGCATCAATCGCAACTGGGCGGACTGTTCGCACGCTTTCAATACCAATGCATTCATAGCAGCTCCTTAAAAGTTGTACTGCTATGTGTAGGGACGACCCCGACGCTGAGGATAAACAGGGGGGGCTACACCTTGAAACTGCTTTGAAAGCGTAGCCATGAACTTTGTTCGATATGTACTGATGGTAGTTACGGACCCCGCGGGTAAGCTGGCGGTGGGGCTCACCAAGCTCAAAGGGCCGAAGCACCTTTTGAACAAACTCACCTTCCCCGGCGGCAAGATGGAAGAGGGCGAGACGGTGGTTCAGGCTTCCAGCCGCGAAATGGTTCAGGAGACCGGGCTGGTCATCCCTGAGTCGGCCTGGCACGTGCTGAAGGTCGTGACAGGCGATGACTACGAGCTTAACGTGGTTGCTGCTGAGACAACGCAGGTCTCCTCGGCTCGCACGATGGAAGAAGAGCCTGTTTGGGTCCTGGGAATAACCGAACACTTGGCAACCGCCCGTGGCCAGCCGCATTTGTACTCCCCGGATTTCATTGAGTTTTTGGAAATGGCGCTCGAACGTTCCAAGCGCTGATTAGCGCTCGTTTGGGCATGCTTTTTTAGATTGTAGCCGGCCTGCTATAGGTCGGTTTTTCGTCATTTTTAGGTCTAAATACTCGTACGCGGCACGGATGTGCTTTGCTATACAGAGAATTGCTCTTAAGTTATTTCAATGAAAAAATCATTTTCAGCTGCATTTCTTGCCTTCCTGCTCGGCGCGAGCGTTGCACCTTCTGTTTATGCGGGAAGTAGCTCCTATGAAATGTGGCGTTCAGTGATTGGACTCCGCGTTACAGGCTCTCCTGAAACCCCGCCTGTTAAGTACCCTGGCGAGGACGCCACTAAAGAGTCCCCTCTTACCTTGCTTCCTGAAGAGTTGTCGTGGTCTGACGCATTCGTTGGAACGCGTACACAACGCTCTGTTGAGTTGAAAAATGCAGGAGCCGAGTCGGTACGTATTTCTGGAACACACATCGTGGGTTCCGGATTTATGGCCGACGCCACCGCTTGCCCGCAATTGCTTGAAGCGGGTGCGTCATGTCTTATCGTGGTTAGTTTTGCCCCGCAGTCAGAGGGCAGCTTTACGGGTGTTTTGAGCGTGGTGGGTGAAGGTTTTGCGCGCAAGACGGTCAAGTTGCAGGGCAATGCAATTGCTGCACCTCTAACCCTCTCGCCGAAGTTTGTTGACCTTGGATTTATCAATCGAGGAGCACCGCACTTTGCCAAGGTGACCGTATCAAACAACTCCCCGGTACCCGCTCCCTTGCTCCTGCGGCCTGGAGGTGGACTAGGTACACGGCTTACCGCGGATGTCAGCGCTTGCGGAACTGTTTTGTACCCTGCTCAGCGGTGTGACGTTACCCTCTCCGTGCAAGGTACTGCCCCTCTTGGGGCGTTCACCTCTGAAGTCATGCTGGAGTCCAGCGGTCACGTCTACCCCATCAGTGTCAAGGGCTTCGTACAGGACTCCATCCTCGAACTATCGAGTTCTTCCCTTTCTTTTGAGGACGTTCTTAAGTCAAAGACAAAGTCCATGTCAGTGCTTCTGCTCAACAGCGGAAACATCTCAATTCCCGTAAAGAGCGTTACTGTTCGCGGTTCGCCTTCTCTGTCCGTGGAACACACCTGCCCTAACCCGCTGGGAGCAGGCGCAGCCTGTTCTGCCAAGGTTACGTTTGCCCCGGTGGAGTATGGCCAAGTTTCCGGTGTCTTGGAGTTTGTAACAGGGGAGGCCTCCAATACCTTGAGTACTTCCATTGCAGGGGTCGGGGTAGGCGCCAGCTTGCAGGCTAACCCCAGTTCCATCACGTTCACACACTTGGCCCAACCCAGTTTCTGGAAATCGCCTCAAGTCCTGGCTACGGTGACCAACTCCTCAAGCATTGCAGCTGAAGTTATTGAGCCCAAGTACACGGGCACAGGCACGGTGAGCCTGTCCAATGACTGTCCCGCAAGTCTGCCAGGCGGAGCCAGCTGCCAAGTGTCCGGCACCTTTTCGGAAACCTCCGGCGACTTTGCGGGTAACTTGACCGTGAAGGCGCTAGGCGGTCCGGTGACATCAGTACCCCTGAGCTTTGCGGTTCCCGCCCCACAGTTGAGCGCATCCTCCGCAGTTTTGTCCTTTGGCGAGCGCCCCTTTGGAGCGAGTGCCACGCTGTCCTCCATCATCACGAATACAGGTCTCTTCAAAACTCAAGTGACGACTGTAGGTATCGAGGGAGAGTCGTCGGAAGCGTTCACTGCTGCCCATGATTGTGCAGAGCTGGCACCCGGGCAAACCTGCACCGTCTCTGTAGATTTCAACCCTAAGCAGCCCGTTTCGACAGGTAAGCTGAAGCTCTCGTATGCGAGCAAACAGCTAGTTGTGAACTTGGAAGGGCGGGCTGTTGGCCCTAACCTCAAGTATTCGCCTGAAAACTTGGCGCTCGGTTCTCTGCAGTTGGGAACTGTTTCGCAACGAGTGGTCAGTGTTACAAACACGGGCACCGCTCCTCTCACCGAACTCAACGCTGATATCACTGGTTCGGGACTTACCCTTTCTAACGAGTGCCCTTCGTCCTTGAGCCCCGGACAATCGTGCGGATTGAATGTCACCGTTACGGCTCAAGAATTAGGCGACCTTTCTGGACGCGTTCAGATATCGGCATCTGGCGGAAAGGCAGTAACGGTCCCTGTCTCAGCACGCGTTGGCCAGTCTCTTCTCAGCGTATCGAGCCCGCTCGCTGCGTTTCCGTTGACCACTGCAGTAGGCACGACCAGCGACCCTCTGAGCATTCTTGTGCTCAATAACGCCCAGTCCAGCGAACCCCTGACAGTGTCCTCGGTGACCTTGCAAGGAAGTTCGGCTTTTTCTGCTGTTCACAATTGCACCGCCATCGCGGTGGCCCAGTCTTGCGCGGTGGAGTTCCGGTTTAAGCCCTTCAATGGTGAGGAACAAATTGGGACAGCGACGATAGCCTCCCCGTTCGGTGACCCCGTGACGGTCATTTTGAAGGGCACGGGGGTCCAGAGCAGCCTTGCGATTTCGGGAAGCACTGATTTGGGAACGATTGCCTTGAATGCAAGTAAGTTGGTCCCTCTGACAGTCACCAACAGCGGTAACGTAGCCCATACGATTAGCACAGTAACTGCAGTTGCGGGCACCCTCTCCGCCAATGGCTGCACAGTAGGTCGGGTCCTGCCTCCGGGAGACTCCTGTGCGGTCTCGGTTACCCCCGCTACGGCCACGTTGGGAGCGCTGGGTACAAAGGTCACGGTAGCTACCAACAAGGGTACGTACGTCGGCGTTGTGACGGGTAATGTGGAAGCGCTGTCCTTGACCTTGGACGCGACTACCGTTGAGTTCGGTACGGTCCCCTTGGGAGAAGTTGCTACCAAATATGTTTCATTCAGGAACTCGGGACCCGATGTGCCGTTGTCCGCAGTATCGGTAGTGGGAACGGGCTTTTCGCTGAATCCAGCAGACTCCACCTGTGAGGGGGTAGGCACCACATTCACTATCCCCAAAGATACCCGCTGCAAAGTGGCCGTGAATTACTCCAGCACGAATGCTGTTTCAAGCACGGGTACTTTCAAGTACACCTGGGGAGGGGTGACTCGTGAGGTGGGACTGAATGCCCAAGCGGTGTCAAGCTCTTATGCCGTATCGGGGAGGGCGACAGCCAATTCCGCATTCGTGGCCACTCAGATGCTTACCTATGAGCCGTCAGAGGTGACTGGCTCGGGTACCCCGACCACTACATTCGATGTATTTCTTCGAAACCTGAACAACACCTCAAATTCCGTGGATGTTGAAATATCAGGGGACGCCGGGTTTACTATCCAACTCCTGAGGACAACTCCCTCTTCCATTGTCTCGGGCGCTAGGGACTTCGGGGTTGTAGCGGGTGCGCGCACTGGAACGGTGACGACCAACTCGACGTATCCTCACGTTGGATTGCGTGTACTGTTCACAGCCAAAGACCGGCAACCTGTAACGTCTGAAGCAACCGTCACCTTTACGGTCGATAACGTTCATAAGTTCAGCCGAACGCTAACGGTAGCTGGTCGCTACAACCCAGTAGCTAACTTTTCTATTTACAGCACGTCAAACCTTGGCTTAGCTACAACGAATGTTGCAACTTCACTGAATGTTGGAACAGCAATCCCTACCGTCGGCACTGTCAGCGGGACCTACGTAAACAAAACCATATTCTTTGGAGCATACAAAGGGTTTGGCTCTGTAAAGGGAACGTTAACTATTTCGGGCTCTTCCGATTTTGGCTTTAACGGACAGGCTATCGCCCCTTCCGGTCAGAGCTTGGCTTGGTTCAAGAAACTGCCAAACGGGAGCTCAAATACAAACCGGGCAGATACCTCTGCCGCTACTGTTCAGTTGATTAGCTGCGGGGAATTCCCCACAAATACGACACAGGCATGTGCTTTGGCCATTGACGTTCGGCTAACGCCTACGAGTTCTGGGCCGAGGGAAGCTGTTCTCACGTTTACACCGGACGCATTCACCGGGCTTCCCGCTCAATCGATAAGCCTTTACGGGCAAGGCGTTTCAGCCTTGGCAATAAGCTGGGGTGTGAACAGCCATAATTCCACGCCTCCCGCATCGGTGTTGGAGAGCAGTGATACCAACTCGTATTTCATTACAGGGAATAAGCCTAGTCCAAGTGTATTAGTTTTTGTTAAGAATACGGGGCAGGGTGTTGCCAATGGAAAGTTTATCGTAGAAGGAGCGCCTGAGCTATATATTTCCCAGACCGGGGCTTATCGTGCGGACGGAAATTCGAGCGCAAACTACAGTCATCCTGCAGGGACGCGCGATACCGGTAATATCTCAGGGGTTACCAGTATGACGCCCCATCTATTGGGAAGGGTTAGTCTTGACACAACCCAAAATGGTATCTACGAGGGATTTTTGACCTTTGTACCTGAATTAGCCTCTGGTCTTCCCAGTATGCGAATCCCCGTTAAGTTGACTATCAAAGGGTACCTCGGACCTGCTGTTATGTCCAGCTCGCACAGTGCACCGACTCCCTTTACCAACAATACCCTCGATTTTGGCCCCACGTCTGCGGATGGGACGGTAGGATTGCCTGCCAAAACGTCGTTGAAAACAATATACCTAAAAAATCCAGGACCCGTACCTTTGTTGCAGGGGACATTTAATATTGAATCGAGTAGTCCTGCGAAATTTAAGATTTTCAGGGTGTCTAGTAGCAATAGTTCAGGGGGGGCTACCGATATTCAGGGGGCAATACTCCCCGGAGGAATTGCAACTTCCCTCATCAAGTCATACGTAAACACCTACGAATCCGACTTTCGGGTGCTGATTAATTACGCGCCCACAGAAATCTCGGCTTTAGACGAGGCTACGCTGGTGTTCACTCCCTCAGCCGGTGCTATTGCACTGGGCATGCCTGCAACGCCATTACGTCTGTCCCTGAAAGGGTCCTCGGACTACAACGTAAGGGCAAACGGCTCAGTCACGCCTTCTGCAGTTGCAGCCCCCGATAGTCCTTGGGACTTCGGCGCTAAGTCCGTCAACGCACAAGGTTTGCCCGGCGCATCATCAATTTCCAAAAAACTGTATATGGTTCCTTCCGGAACGGCCGGAGCCCTTGCGGGGACTTTTACCTACTCAGGAAGTCCCGCGTTTACTGTAAAAAATGTACAGCCCTATACGCCCGCTACCGGTCAGCTTGCGGGTTCTCCGGTGGCGGTCGGTACCCTGGTTCGTGCAACACATGACATCAGCTCGGGCACCAATGCTATTACGGGGGTATCCGCTCAAGTTGACTTTGAGCCAACCACGCTCGGGACCCACACCGGTAAAATCACCTGGACCCCTTCGGACGTCCGTGTAACTCCCCTTGAGTTCACTGTTACTGGCACAGGCGCAAACAACGTAACTACTGAGTTTTCCTCTGCTGCAAATTCTTCGAACCCGATTTCTGTCGTCGACGGGGGTATCGCGACCGCGAAGTTGATACCTAATTCTTACCCGGTACCTCGTGAACTTCCCACCTTCTTTATTCGAAATAAGGGAACCAACGGTTCGTTGGCAGGAACACTATCGATAACGGGCCCAGATGCGACTTCATTTGAAATTGCACAATGGGGCCAATCGACTAGCACGGCAACTCCGACACTATCCGCAACCTGCACGATAACCAGCCCACAGCTCTCGGCCAACTGTGCTGCCGCTGACGGGAGCTATCCTTCCAACTATTACGTTCACCTTTACTCGAAAATTAATTTCAAACCAAAACGTAAAGGGGCACACCTTGCGACCCTTACGTTCGTGCCGCACGCCTCCTTGGGGTTGCCCTCTCAAACTGTAACGCTACAGGGCATGGGTGTGTTTGACGCCGTGGGGCTCTTGTCCGAGCAGCCGACGGGCGGGGCGCCCGCTACCTCAGCGAACGTGGCAACCTATGTAAACCCCCCGGGAGGCCTTTCTGCGGGAGGAGGTACCGTTCTCAAGAAGTTCTTTGTCCAGGCCTCGGGAATCTACGGGTATGTCGGCGGTGCTTTTAGCATTTCGGGGGCCACTTCATTCAAGATATTTCAGACGGGTATTAGTACCGCTACTGGCTTTAGTAGTGCAAATGGTACTGTTCAACCAGGGGGGCTCACTGGCACGGCATTATCTCCTAATGAGCCGTCTGTTTCTTCAACGAATTATTCGGGTCTTTATGTTGTTGTTCAATATAGCCCTACCGCGGCAGGAGAAAGTAGTGCAGTCCTTACATACACCCCAGACGTAGCAACTGGGCTTCCTTCGCAATCTGTCAATATTGCGGGCCGAGCAAGTAACGATTTCATTGGAAATATTACTTGGACAGGTTCACGCGATGGTTCTGCTCCAGCTCCCACCAACTTTGGTCAGGTCGGCATCACTTTAGACAAGGTGTTCTATCTGACAGCCCCCGCTGCTAATTTTGGGTCCATGGGGGGAACTGTTTCTGTAGAAGGTGCGAGATTTAATCTGCAGGCAGTCCAGCTCATTAATCTGAATTCGGCTGAGAGCGTTGTCCAAAACTACTCCACTGATGGCCGTACTGCAGCCGGAATACGTATTCCGGAATGGTCAAGCAACCCACTGCCAGTTTTACTGAGGGTTACCGTCCGCGCTAATACCGATAGTTCGGGTAACCAACTCACGGGGTCCCTAACCTTTACCCCTCTCTCTACCGCCTATGGCAGCAGTATGAGCATTGGATTGATTGCAGATACAGTACGGCCGTAGTCCCCTGCGCAGACCGGGGAAGGGTTGGTAACACTCCAAGATGTAGAAAGGCCGCTTAAGTCCTCAGACTTTAGCGGCCTTTTCAATCAAATGTTTGACGCGGATGTCCTATGTACTATTCAGGCGCCTTGCTGGCATTCCGTAGTTGCTGTATTTGAGTCGCGACTTCATAAAGCGCTGTTATCAAGGGCTCTCGCTGGGTGTCTTTGTGGTGCTGTAACGCGCAAGACAGCGAGAAAACTTGCTCAAGCAACGGAGAAGGCACTACCCGGGCAGAGTACTGTTTCCAATTTCTGTCGCCAACTGCGGAGGCCAATGCATCCAATACTTGGCTGTGCGATACCTGGACTCCGCGGTTCTCTAGAGATTTTGTTACGGCAGCGCCCACAGCCTTCAACGATGCGAGGTCTTCGGCAGTGGGCTGGTTAAGCCCTTCCTGGCGATAGACGGGCATACTCAACCGTTCTGACATCTCGTTGAAGGTAGCCAATCCAATCTCGCGCACGTTGTTGATACTGAGGCTCAGCTCCCCACCACAAACGACAACGGTTCCGTATTCGGATACTTCGGCATCTTCTGGCTCCGAATACATCATTGTCATGATGGAATTCGCCACTTCAAATGCTTTTGATTCAGATTGTGCAACGATGAGCCGATGGGCAAAGTGAGTGAAGTCACCTTGGTTCACGGAGATGGTTGCGCAATAAGTTTTCACGGAATGGGACATTTAAACTCCTATTTGTGCAGAACGCACGTATGGTTTCTTGGTGCATGGCTTACAAGAAGGCGTTCTGCGAACAGAAGGGCCTATTTGAGGGATTGCGAAGGCAATAACAACTTTTACATGCCTTGGGGGCCCATGCGTACGGCGTGTCGACCTTAACCACGTATAGGAAATTCGGAGAGTACTGCCTTTTGGCTAGCTCGAAACGGCTGAAGGCCCCTCGATTTTTAGTCTTTGTGCGAATTTGAGAAACAAAGTTTTTGCTGGAATACAGCAAATTGCTGGACCGGGATTTGACGCAAATCCTGTCTTTTTTCTATACAGATAGTAGGCGCCCCTCCCGTAATTTCATGGAATGGCAGGGCGTCTTTTCACAGGGTGGGAGGGTGCGCGTTTTTGCACATTTTAGGTTGATGACTGCCGCAGTCGATTACTTTTTACCCTTTACACCGCACAAACCGGTGAGGCGTTTGCCTATACCTAGCAGGACATAGGCAAACCTCCTCTTGAGGACCCTTGCCAACATTTTTTACCTTTCAAAGAGAAAACACTATGGATATTCAGAACATCTATGCAGGTTACGGCGTTATCAAGCGTGACGGAGCCTTGGTTGAATTCAACCCCGAGAAGATTCGTGTGGCGGTCCAAAAGACCTACCTTGACGTGTTCAAGGGCCAGGGCGGCGAAAAGATGAAGGCGGTTTCCACCGCAGTGACGGAACGTGTGCTGACCGCGCTGATGCGCGACAAGCAGCGCACCCACTTCCCGATTGAAGACATCCAAGACCAGGTCGAACTGGAGCTGATGCGTATGGGCGAACTGGAACTCGCGAAGGGTTTCATCCTGTACCGCGAAAAGCAAGCGGCTCGCCGTACGGCCGACGTTGTCATCGAAGCCCCTAAGCCGGGCATCAAGGTGGTGATTGCCGGCGTCGAGCAGGCTTTTGACAAGGAAGCATTGGCTGCAACCCTCCGTGCTGAATGCGCGGGACTGGACGTTGACGTCATGCTCATCGTGAACCGTGCCGAAAAGGAACTCTTCGACGGTGCCACTGACGTGGACATCGAAAAAGCCGTTCGCATGGCTGCGCGTACTCTCATCGAGCGTGACCCGGTCTTTGACCGCGTGACCGCGCGATTGGACCTGCGTCGCATCTACGACGAAGTTCTGGGCACCGTTGTATCAGTGCAAGAGCGCCCTGAGGCGGTACGCCAAGCGTTCCCCGGTTGGGTTGCGAAGGGCGTGGAGTACGGTATCTTGTCTGACAAGCTGCTTGCGTACAACCTTCCCAAACTGGCCGCGTCGCTGAACTTCGAGCGAGACGGACTGTTTAACTCGTTGGGTGTGCAAACGCTGTACGACCGCTACCTGGTTCATGTCGAAGAACGTCGTATCGAAGTGACTCAAACCTTCTTCATGCGGGTGGCGATGGGCCTTGCGCTCAACGAAATTGACCGTGAAGACCGGGCCATCGAGTTCTACAACGTGCTGTCCGAAATGGACTTCATGAATTCGACTCCGACGCTGTTCAATAGCGGCCTCGTGCGCTCTCAGCTGGCCTCGTGCTTTCTGACGACGTTCGAAGACGACCTCCAGTCCATCTACACCGACGGCGTGACTCAAAATGCGCTGCTGCAAAAATTTGCTGGTGGTCTGGGCAACGATTGGACAAACGTTCGTTCTCTGGGTGCTCGCATCAAGGGTACCAACGGCAAGTCTGAAGGGGTCATCCCGTTCATGAAGGTCGCCAATGACACCGCAGTCGCGGTGAACCAAGGCGGCAAGCGTAAGGGTGCCGTGTGCGCCTATCTGGAGACCTGGCACTTGGACATGGAAGCGTTCCTGGAGCTGCGCAAGAACACCGGTGACGACCGTCGTCGTACCCATGACATGAACACGGCCAACTGGATTCCAGACCTGTTCATGAAGCGTGTGATGAGCGGCGGCACTTGGACACTGTTCTCTCCGAACGATGTTCCTGAGCTGCACGACCTGTACGGTAAGGCGTTCGAAACCAAGTACGAGCAGTACGAGGAAATGACGAAGCGTGGCGAACTCAAGCTCTTCAAGACCGTTGAGGCCAAGGACCTCTGGCGCAAGATGCTGACCATGCTGTTTGAGACGGGCCACCCTTGGATTACGTTCAAGGACCCTTGCAACATCCGTTCTCCTCAGCAGCATGCAGGTGTTGTGCACTCGTCAAACCTGTGCACCGAAATCACGCTCAATACGAGCAAGGATGAAACAGCAGTCTGCAATATCGGCTCTGTGAATCTGGTGAACCACCTGAAGGACGGTCGTATCGACCTGGACAAGCTGCGTCGCACTGTGCGTGTGGCCATGCGTATGCTGGACAATGTCATTGACCTGAACTACTACACGGTGGAGAAGGCACGTCGCGCAAATCTGCGCCATCGCCCAGTGGGGCTTGGCATGATGGGCTTCCATGACTTGCTGCAAGAGATGCGTATTCCGTATGCATCCGAGGCAGCGATGGAGCTGGCTGACGAGACGACTGAGGCAATGTGCTACTTCGCTTACGAGGCTTCTTCGGACCTCGCTGCGGAACGCGGTACCTATCAGTCGTACCCGGGTTCTCTGTGGTCCAAGGGCATCTTGCCTCAGGACACCATGGAGATGCTGGAACGCGAACGTGGCGGCTATCTGGAAGTGAACATGTCGACGAAGTTCGGTTTCGAACGCTGGGATGAACTGCGGTCAAAAATTCGAGCTCAGGGCATGCGCAACTCCAACTGCGTGGCGATTGCACCTACAGCGACGATTGGCAACATCGTGGGCGTCTCCGCCTCGAACGACCCAATTTTCGCGAACCTGTCGGTGAAATCGAACATGTCTGGCGAATTCACGGTGCTCAATGTTCGACTGGTCGAAGACCTGAAGGCACGAAATCTGTGGGACCCAGCCATGCTGGCGGACATCAAGTATTTCAACGGCAGCTTGCTGAAGATTGAACGAATCCCGCAAGACCTGCAGGTGCTGTATGCAACAGCTTTTGAAATCTTGCCCGAATTCCTCATCGAAGCGGCATCCCGCCGTCAGAAGTGGATTGACCAGGCGCAAAGCTTGAACCTGTACTTGGCAAACGCCTCAGGCCGCGCGCTGGATTCAATGTACAAGTTGGCATGGGTTCGTGGGCTCAAGACGACCTACTACCTGCGCACGACGTCTGCAACCTCGGTAGAGAAATCAACGGGCCGAGTAGGAGAGCTCAACGCAGTGGCTAAGGCTCCTGCAGCGACTCAAATTCAGGCAGCTGCCTATGTGATGCCCGAGCCGGAAGGCAAGGTTTGCATGATGCGCCCAGGCGACGACGGTTTTGCTGAATGCGAAGCCTGCCAGTAACAACAAATTAACTCTTTCAGGCCCTCTATCTCACAACGAGCAGGGGGCCTTTTTTCTTGAATTTTGGGAGTAAAAAAATGCTTTCTTGGGATGAAGTTGACCAACCCGCCGTAGTAACCGCAGCACCCGTTGCAGCGCCTAGTCCTGCGCCGACAGTGACGGCTAGTACGCCCGCACCTGCAGCGAGCGCACCGCAGAACAAGCGAGTGAACGCGGCCGACAAACGCATCATCAACGGTCAGACCGACGTGAATCAGCTGGTGCCTTTTAAGTACAAGTGGGCATGGGACAAATACCTCTCCACTTGCGCCAATCACTGGATGCCACAAGAAGTTAACATGAGTCGCGACATCGCGCTTTGGAAGGACCCTAATGGGCTGACTGAAGACGAGCGCCGCATCATCAAGCGTAATCTTGGGTTTTTTGTGACGGCCGATTCTTTGGCTGCGAACAACATCGTGTTGGGCACCTACCGCCACATCACAGCCCCGGAGTGCCGTCAGTTTTTGCTGCGCCAAGCCTTCGAGGAAGCGATTCACTCGCACGCTTACCAGTACATCGTGGAGTCCCTGGGTCTCGATGAAAGCGAAATCTTCAACGCCTACAACGAGGTGAAGTCGATTCGTGACAAGGATGAGTTTCTCATTCCCTTCATCAACACCATCATGGACCCTGAGTTTAAGACAGGCACTCCGTACAACGACCAGCAGCTTCTCAAGTCGCTCATCGTGTTCGCCTGCTTGATGGAAGGTTTGTTCTTCTACGTGGGCTTTACGCAGATTCTGGCCATGGGACGTCAAAACAAGATGACGGGCGCTGCTGAGCAGTACCAATACATCCTGCGCGATGAGTCCATGCACTGTAACTTCGGCATTGACCTTATCAACGCTTTGAAGATGGAGAACCCTCATCTGTGGACTGAAGAGTTCAAGGCTGAAATCAAGGCGCTGTTCTTGCAGGCTGTGGATTTGGAGTATCGCTATGCCGAGGACACCATGCCTCGCGGTGTGCTGGGCCTCAATGCCAGCATGTTCAAGGGCTATCTGCGATTCATCGCGAACCGTCGCGCAATGCAGATTGGACTGGAGCAGCTGTTCCCGGGTGAGGAGAATCCTTTCCCCTGGATGAGCGAGATGATTGACCTCAAAAAGGAGCGCAATTTCTTTGAAACGCGCGTCATCGAGTACCAGTCAGGCGGTGCACTCGCTTGGGACTGACCTCCCTAGGTTGTAAGCGCTGACCAGGTCAGCGGTTTCTCATCATTCACTGGCATGGAGTCTTTCGATTCTGTGCCAGTTTTCTTTCGAGAGCCCAAATCGCTATACCGGAGAGAACAACCATACAGCGTACAAATAGGACCCCAATGACACACGCAAAGCAGACTCTCATGGACAAAGCGCTTCTGGGCTTGTCCGAAATCGGCGACTTCTTTACAGATGCCCCTGAATGTCAGGCTTCCGTTGCCGCCGCACAAAATCTGGTCTCTTTGGCCGCTAGCCTTGCCCAGGCGCACTTCATTTCGTCGAAGGAGATTGGTAGCGGAACGCTGCTGGCCAACGGCAAGATGGTTGCCACGGCCGGACTCACCATCGATGGGTGCGTTCATCCGGACGAGCCTCTCTCAACGTTGACCATGAGTGGACCCTGGACCTTCAAGGCGCTGACCCGTGACGAATTCGCGGTAACCCTCTTTGAAGGGGAAAGCGTCGAGGACAACCGTTGGGTAATTACCGACACCGTGAACTTCTACAAGAAGCTCCTGCGCGATTGACGCTTTGCCGGTCCGCAACTGCTTTTGACTTCAATTCCACGCCCGATTTATTCGGGCGTTTTTCATTGGCTCCTCTTGCTCGCTACACCTGAAAGAACTACTTTTTGGAATGAGCAGGATGGCAAATGAACAATGGCTCGAATCTCTCGACTTGGGGATGATTGAGTCGGTGGAGCGGGCAGAGGCCGGCTTCTACTTTGAAGAAGGCGGGTGCTGGGCCATGGCTCAAGCTCTTTACATGGAAATGAAGGCACAAGGACTTGAGCCCCGCATCCATGTCCGCAAGGAGGGTGTTCCGTTACCCATAACCAGACCTCAAAATAAAGCATAAGCTGTCCTTAAATTAGTGCTTTTCGACAAATTGGAATGCTAAAATCAAGCATATCTTGGCCATCCGGTCTAAAATAAAGCATAGCCTGTCCGTTGCTGCGCGCCCATAAAATCCGCCTGGACCCCAACCTCGCTCAGGCAAACCACTTTGCCCGGGCTTGCGGTACCGCGCGCTTCGCCTGGAACTGGGCGCTTTCCGAGTGGCAGCGGCAGTACGAAGCCCACCTGGCCGACCCCGCTCTCCCCAAGCCGTCTGAAGGCGCCCTGCGCCGCCAGCTC
>JAIVFU010000143.1 GCA_020829485.1 Nostoc sp. CHAB 5834
AAATGCTTCCCGAAATGCCTGAGCCTATTTTATTAACCCAGATTTTTGCCAAGCTTACTTCTTTAGGGCGTATTCATCCCGTTTCTACAGGCATTGAACCCTCGTAAATTGGCTAAGGTATTGTTAAGTAGTTTTAATTTTTACTAAGCATACTCATAGGTAAAGGATAAATAGTCATTGCGATCGCATCATCTCATAAAGTAGGGACGTTAATTGCCCTTCAGTAACAGAGCCAAAGTTTTTCCGGCTTTAGTCAGAATTCAAAATTGTTGGAAAATCAAACCCACACCAACTTTGATAGGTAAATAAGTTCGTAGTCAGGACTTTAGTCCTTGTTTTAAGCACTAAGGTGCTTAAAACATACCAGGCAAAGTTGGTGTGGTGGACTATTAGACAATACTCAAATTAGCTTGGATAATAATATCGTTAAAATCTTTGTCACCCCCACCAGCTAAATCCTCAAAGCCAAAGGTGTTATTCCCTAACAGGCGGATATGATCTACCTTGTCAGCGTTAGCACCCAAGAATGAGAAGTAAACTGCTGGATTATTATTGGGATTGCTATCTAAAATGGCATCTGGCCTGCCATCGATGATAATGAATGGTGCAAAGATGGAACCAGGCTCGAAAGTGCCAGTAGAAGTTGCCGTACCTTGGTTGCTCACCGATAAACCAATTCCTGCAACGCGCTGACTCACTGCGGCTTGGGCATAACCAGCTTGCCCAACAAGAATATCTGCCTTACCATCGCCATTAGTGTCAATACCACCATTCTCATCAGCTACTTTATAGAATCCAACAAAATTGTTGAATGCAGCTTCTCGGTTGACAACAAAATTAGCTGTCACCTGTTGTTTAACATCCCGTAAATCAATCAATTCTCCTTCTGGCTGACCTTGTAAATCTGTACCCAAAGGTAATGGCTCATTTGTCGGCTGAATTGTTACTACCAGATTCTGAAAGTCATTAGTGCTATTACCAGAACTATCTTTCCAAGCTAAGGAGAATGCATTGTTATCTAAACTTGTAATCTGTTGGTTTGAGGGGTCAGAAAACAGTACCTCAGTGATTGGTGTGATATTACTTAGCACATTTTCCGTTGTACTGTTTTTGACTAAATAAAATCTCAGGTTAGTATCAGATGGAAACTCTAATAACCTATTTGCACTACTGTTGCTAAACCCATTGGGTGCATTAGCAATAGCTGAAAGAATCACCTCTCCTCGTTCTAAAGCTTTTTGGGCGTAACCTGTTTCGCCCGGAGCAATACCATCAATTTCGCCTGTAGCATCATCAACAGTATATACACCGAATTCGTTCACCAGCCTAGAATTGCTGCCTGCGATAGTGACATTGAGTGTAGCTGTACCATTGCCACCTTTAATATTAAAAACATCATCACTAGTGTTTGTCAGTTGTGGAGCTTGTGGAGTACCAAAGATGACATAACTCTGCCCAGCACCAGAGGCAGCACCTGGCGCACCAACAAGCAAGTCATCAGCACCATCGCCGTTGATATCCCCAGCAGCGCTAACTGAAATACCTGAAAAGTCATTGCCATTAATACCGTTGATGGCAAAGCCCTTACTAGAGTCAAGGTTGGAGAGGTCTAAACTGGACTCAAAGCCGTTCTTGCGACCAAAGACCACGTAGCTCTGCCCTGCACTCGAAGCGGCACTGGGTGCGCCGAGAATCAGGTCATCGATGCCATCATCGTTGACATCCCCAGCAGCGCTGACTGAGTAGCCTGAGTTGTCTGAGATGCCATCTGTGTTAACGCCATTAATGCCGTTAATGGTAAAGCCGTTGCTACCGTCAAGACTAGACAGGTCGAAACTAGCATTAAAGCCGTTACTCCTGCCAAACACCACATAGCTCTGTCCGGCACCAGAAGCCGCACCCGGTGCGCCAATAATTAGGTCGTCAATGCTGTCGCCGTTGATGTCTCCGGCACTGCTAACTGAGTTGGCAAAAAAGTCACTGGCATTGCCGTTGATGGCAAAGCCGTTGCTGCCATTAAGGCTAGACAGGTCGAAACTAGCACTGAAGCCGCTAGTGTTGCCAAACACTACGTAACTCTGCCCTGTCCCAGGTGCGCCAATAATTAGGTCGTTGATGTCGTCACCGTTGATGTCCCCAGCATTGCTAACTGATGTGCCATTCGAGTCAGTGCTATTGCTATTGATGGTAAAGCCGTTGCTACCGTTGAGGCTAGACAGGTCAAGGCTGGCATTAAAGCCGTTACTGCTGCCAAACACCACGTAGCTTTGTCCTGCACCTGGTGCGCCAAGAATTAAGTCATCAATGCTGTCACCGTTGATGTCCCCAGCACTGCTGACTGATGTGCCTGAGGAGTCTGATGGTGAGCCATCCTGATTAACGCCATTAATGCCGTCTTATGACATGATTGTTTGCTAGTTAAAAACTCTACATTTTTTATAAAGTAAGTTTGTATAAATAAACATTCAGTGGCTTTAGTATAAGAAAATGGTTGCTAGTACAGCACGGCCTTAATAAAACTTTCATTAAAAATCAATGAAATGCTTACGCTGCATTGATTTTTAATTTTGCCTTGCGGTACTACGTACTATGAATTATGTCTCAATTCCCATTCTCAGTCTCTATGTTTCTTTTTCAAAAGCCATGCTGAAGCTTACCGACTTACTTATTTAGTATGGCAATTTTACCTGAATCACGAAAATCACTTTCTTTAATATAGATGCACAAAGTTTGGCACAAGCTGCCGCTAAGTTGCTAAGTAAAGAAAGTCATGATTTTACGAATCTTTTAGGATTGCTATAGGTAATAGCTGTTAAGTTTTGCCAACGAGATAAACAATAGAGTGTTAAGGTAAAGCCAAAATCATGATTACATTATCAAATGATTAAGAAACTTAAATATAATATTCCTTGAATTTACTGGAATTTAGAGGTGTTTTAAAAATGGTTTTTGTGGCGTTATTTATTAATGTCGCCACAGAAAAATCTGAAATTTTTGCTTTTAGTAGCCTTACGAAAGATGTGGCTTTTACTTGCACTATATTTAGTGTTTTTTGTCAATGCGTAATAACCCTTTAATGTGAACGTTTGTACTATAAAATGAATACTGAAATTAAATACATGCAGATGGTAATGTTAACATAATCAATCTCTAAAATTATTTTCAAAGGGCTTTGCAGATGGGATACTTTAGCTACAACGCTGTGAACTCCCCCAAAATTGTAGCAATTAATGTAGTATATTTTGTAAGGATAAGACCTTACAAAACGGTAGCTTGGAGTAATAAAATGTTTACTATAGAACTTGTAACTATGCTCCCAAGCATTGTCTCGCGTTTCTACCGGATTTACCAACCTCTAATTGAGGCAACGCTGGCATAGAAATATCTGTAGGAGGGCTGTAGCAGTTCTGGTTTAAAGCTAGAAACCTAGTTTCTCAAACCATCCATATTTTCCTTTTAAACCAAAATTAATATTTAGTTGACTTAAATGAATAATATTTTGTATCCAACGTAACATTTTCCTGCCAACTTCATAAGTTTATGAAAAATAAATGTTAAATCATGTTAAATTGATTTAAGTATTGTAAATTTTTAGACAATAAACACTCAAGTACACTATAGGAAAATTAGCAATGTCTAGACAAAGTTCTCACGAGAGAAACTTTTTCAAAGCTTTAACTGGTAGCGCACTCAAAGGATCTCATAAGTTAAGACTGGGATTGAAATCTAGCTTGATTATTCTGGTTGAATCTGTACCCTTTTTGATTGCTTGTGCTGTACTTGTAAGCGTTATCAGCCTAAAAAGTCCTATCCTGCTTTTTTGTTTACTAGTTGGTAGTTTAATTGCAGTTATCATCCAGCAAATCGGGCAGCAGGTGAATTTACCAAGGCGATCGCTAATAATATTACAAATTTTAGCAGCAGCCGTAATTTTGAGTTTGTATTGGTTAGACTGGTTTGCAGCCCCCGCACAAGCACAGTTTTTTGGAGAAGCTGAAAGGTTTTTCAAAAGAAACTTAGGTGGTGCAGATGGAGAGACAGCAATAAGTTTGATATTTAATGTGTTACGGGCGATTTACTTACTCTATATTGCAATTTCTCTAGTTGGTGTGATTAACGCAGTGCGTAAGGATGAGGATTGGCAAAGTATTGCCAGAACTCCCCTATTAGTGGTTGTTGCTGTTACCATTGCTGATGTACTCACACGCTTTGTAATTGGCCCACAAGTGCAGTAAATAATTTTAGATATTTCAAATGTCTCAAGAGCGGGAACAAGATTTTCGTCCAGTCAATCAGGTTCTAGGAAGCCAACCTTCATTAGGGCCAATCCCTGCCGATCAAATTCTTCCTTGGACGGTAATTGCCTTAGCCTCCTACTTTATTGTCAACGGAGTTTTTGGTGGTATTTTCCAAGAAGAGTTTCAAAAGTGGTTGTGGACAATACTAATGACTGGTTGGGGAATAGGAACTTGGTGGATTTTGACTGGTGGTAGGAGTTGGAGTTTTTTAAGTAAATTTATAGGCGTTCCCGCTTGGACAAGAGGCTTTGCTCGTTATCAAAGCTTATTGGAAGTTAACAATGAAGCAAAAAATCGGAAAACAAAGCGTCAGCGTCGCCGGAAATGAAGGTAGATTAACACCATTTGAAGATGCCTTGCACTTGGCGACAATGCTACGTGTCGCAATTAATGGCCGTGATATTGGCGCTTACCTTTTGACAAAAGGCACTCAAAGAGATCGGTTTTGCTTTGTTTTTGGTTTTGACTGTAAGGGAATTCATACCACCTTAAGAGCCGAACAAATCGATACACTCTTTAATAACATTGAAGCCGGATTGAAAGACATTCCTAGCGGTGAAAGAATGACACTGCATTTGGGATCTTTTAGTTCCGACAAAGAGCGTCAAAAAGAATTAGTATCGCTAATTAGAAATGCGCCATCACGAGATATCAAATATTTGTTGATGGCAGAAAGAGCCAGAGTCAAAGAATTGACTATTTCTGGGGTTCGTAAGCCTAAATTCTTACGAATTTATGTCACTTACACCATTGAATCCAACTCCAGAAATGCAGATGATTGGATAGAGAAGCTTTTAGTTAGAGCGGAATCATGGTGGTTAAAATTTAAAGGGGATCTCTCAGAAGTAGAAAACCAGCGTATTGAAACGCTGATAACAAATGCTTACAAGCAAGGTTTTCTACGCTGGGAGCAAATTTTATCTAACCAAATGGGATTGGATGTCAAACCTTTGAAAGCTAATGAACTCTGGGAGGGCATCTGGAAAAGGTTTAATGATACGCAGCCAATACCGATTCCCCAGTTGATGACTTTAGATGATCAAGGACTACACGAGCAAGTTAATTCAGATTTAGCTAGTACTAAATTGCTTCTAGACAATATCCACGGCACAACTTTGCTGATGGACTCTAGTGTACCTTGTGCCGATCGCCGTTGGGTTAATGTTAACAATCGTTATATTGGCGCACTGTCATTTCTGGAAAAACCCGGAGGTTGGGTAAATAAATCTGCTCAACTGAGATATTTATGGGAACTGTTAGCCAGAGAAACAGTAGTAGATACAGAAATTTTTTGTGAGTTGACTGCGGCAAATCCAGCAATGGTGAAAACTACTTTGCAACGAGTCTTGAAGCAGTCAAACATGACAACAATCATGGCTCAAGAAAAAAGTAAAACTATTGATGTCAACGCCCAATTAAAGTTGAAGAAATCGGTAGCAGCACAAGAACAATTATTTGAAGGTGCAGTCCCGATTTACACGAGTATCGTTATTTTGGTACATCGTCAAACTGTCGATAAATTAGATGAGGCAACAAGATATATTGAAAACTGTTTTCAACGTCCAGCAAAATTAATTAGAGAAAGTGAGTACGCCTGGAAAATTTGGCTGCAAACTCTCCCAATAGTTTGGGAAGGTTTGTTAGCTACACCTTTCAATCGTCGCCAGCTATATTTAACCAGTGAAGTTCCCGGATTAATGCCTTTAGTTTTAACTAAGCAGGGTGATAAACAAGGCTTTGAGTTGATTGCTGAAGAAGGCGGAACACCGGTACATTTAGATTTGTTTAATCAGCACAAAAATTTAGCTTTGTTTGCGACAACTCGTGCTGGTAAATCGGTGTTGGTATCAGGGATTTTAACTCAGGCTTTGGCACATGGTATTCCGGTTGTAGCGTTAGATTTCCCTAAACCTGATGGGACATCTACTTTCACTGACTATACAGAGTTTATGGGGGCTAATGGAGCGTACTTTGATATCTCCAAACAATCGAATAACTTATTTGAACAGCCAGATTTACGATCGCTAGATCCAGAACAACAGCGCGATCGCTTTAACGATTATACCGCCTTCCTAGAATCAGCTTTAATGACAATGGTTTTAGGATCATCCACTGAAAGTCAAATTTTATCACAAACGGTGCGATCGCTCCTCAACTTAGCATTAGAAGCCTTCTTTGCTGATGAGGGCATACAAGAGCGATATCGACAGGCGATGGCGGGAGGATTTGGCACTCAGGCTTGGCAGAAAACCCCTACCTTAAAAGATTTTCTGTTTTTCTGTTCATCAGAACACTTGCAGCTAAGTACTTTAACTGGCAGAGTAGAAGATGCTCTTAGTCAAATTCAGCTGCGCTTGCGGTTTTGGCTTTCTAGCCGGGTGGGACAAGCCATTTCTGCACCATCTAGCTTTCCTACCGATGCACAACTATTAGTTTTTGCTCTCAGAAACCTATCAGATAGTGAAGATGCAGCCGTACTATCTCTGAGTGCCTATTCAGCAGCATTACGACGCGCATTAGGTAGTCCAGCTTCTATATTCTTCATTGACGAAGCACCAATTCTATTTGAATTCGAGCAAATATCTGACTTAGTTGGCAGAGTTTGTGCAAACGGCGCTAAAGCCGGTATAAGAGTCATCTTATCAGGACAAGATCCTGATACAATTGCCAAATCTAAAGCTGCATCTAAGATTTTGCAGAACTTGACAACACGATTGATTGGACGCATTCAGCCGGTTGCAGTCGATAGTTTTGCAGATATCTTAAAGTATCCCCGCCACATTATTGCTCGTAATGCCTCAGAAAGCTTCTTTCCCCGCAAAGAAGGCGTTTATAGCCAATGGCTCTTAGATGATAACGGTATTTATACATTCTGTCGTTATTATCCAGGTTACGAACAATTGGCAGCAGTTGCTAATAACCCTGCTGAACAAACTGCACGTAGTAAAATGATGCAAGTTCATAGCGATAAATATGAAGCAATTTCTGCATTTGCACGTCAGTTAGTGGCTACTCTGCGTAGTAGTTAATCGGGTTCTGTGAGCAGTTAACAGTGATTCAAAAAGTTATATAGTAACTCCTATTTAATTTTTGAAAAAACTCCGTATAACTCAAAAAAGCCGATTCCCTACTCCCTGCCTTGTTATAAATCATAGTTAAAAAGCTAAATTACCTTTTTTAGGCACAAATGTATGCGAAAAACTACCATTTTTACTCTTACATTGCTATCGCTGGCAATTCTGCCAGTAATGGCACAACAAGATCAAACGCTAGTAGGCCAGGTTTGGAGTGATTTTCAATCATATTCCAGAGATTTGCAAGATTACTTTCAATATAGGAATATAAACGAAAACTTAAACCCTGAATCAGATGGTCAAAATGCTATTAGTGCTACCAGTAACGAGGGAGAATTGAAAATACCTAACCCCGTCGCTGCGGGACAAAAGGTTCGTGATAATGTGATTGACTACTCTTATCGTTCACAGTCTAGAGCAAGCCGCTTTGAAAATAATGCAGCAGTACGGGGAAATTTAGCTGGTAATGAACTCAATCGTTTAATTACCCGTGGAATAGCTGTAGGTGTTCTTGGTAAAAATGCACAAAGTCGGACAAAAGGAAAGTTAGAAAATCTTCAGTCGGAGCTTTTTGAAAGTTCTCCTGGGGTAAATAACCCAATAACTTGTAATCCTTCTAATCCTCAATGTGATGCTATAAAACAATTGGCAGATACATTGTTAAGTCTAAACAACGAAACCATTCAACTCCAAAAATTACAATCAAGAATCATAGCTGAAACATTTGCCCAGTCAATACAAACGAATCAGTCTTTACAATATTCTAATTTAAATTTGGCAAATATTTCTCAGCAGGCAGAAGAGGCGAATCGCGCTCGGAGAGTAGATACATCTACAGAAGCGGCGCGACTTTTACGAGCTACATCTCAACTAGATTTGTTTGGCAGAGAAAAAGTTGGAAATGAGGATCTTAGGATAAATAAAAGTATAACTATACGAACAAAAATAAATTTTTAAAATACTTAAATTTCTTACAAACCAACAGGAAATATAAAAACAGTTTGGTAGAGTGCGTTAGCGACAGCATAACGCATCGAAAGCATCCGGGATGGTGCGTTCCGTTGCTAATTCACCCTACTAAATCTAAAAAAACAGCCCATAAACTCAAAATGCAACTTGCTATTCAACTAATTTTTGCCCAACTAGGCAACCAACTAGGCATTGATGACGTTCTCAATAATGGTGCTAGAACTTCTCTAAGTATTGCCGAAGGTTGGAATAGTCAATGGCTGAATTTATTACAAAACACCACCAGTAATAACTTGTATGGAGCGCTGACAAATCTGGGTATTTTTTTTGCGGTAGGAACCCTGTTATTTTTTATGATACAATTCCTCAGAGACTTAATATCCTATGAATATAGTCGTCCAATATCAGCTTTAATCTGGCCTTTTGTGGTGGTGATCCTCTTAAGTAATTCAGGTAAGGGAAGTATCCTTTCTAATCTGACACTGGGATTACGGGATTTTTTAAACACTGTCAATCAGCAAGTAGTGGTATCAGCAGATGCGGGTCAAATGTTCCAACAAGCACTTAATATGAGTGTTGCTGAAGAAGTAACTGGTTCTTTTCTGCGTCCTTGCCAATCGCTAACTGGTGAACAACAAAGTAAATGCTTTGCCCAAGCTTCAGAGAGAATTAATATTCTCTTGCAGAAATATAGAAACACATACGGAAGGAGAGTTTGGATAAATAGGCTACAAACTAAGATAGATAATATTAGATATGGCACTAGCCTTGTATCAGAAACATCATTTAATTCTTTGTTAGGTTCTACAGTCCAAACAAGCATCAAAAACTTTTTAGTTTCCTTGCAATATGCCTTTCAGAATCTGATAGAAGCTACTATGTTGCTGATAGCCTTGTTAGGGCCAATAGCTGTAGGTGGATCTTTACTACCTGTAGCTGGTAAACCAATTTTTGCATGGCTGACCGGATTTTTATCTATTGGAATTGCCAAGATTTCGTTTAATATTATTGCTATTGTGACTGCCGCAGTTATTGTAAATGGGCCAGGTCAAAATCCTACTGCTGATCCAGATTTAATGTGGTTCATAATTTTTCTGGGAGTTTTAGCACCAATTTTATCGTTACTTGTGGCTGCTGCTGGCGGTTTTGCACTCTTCAGTGGAATCAGTAATACAGCTTCTTTAGTAAGGGAGAGGATTTAACAATTCAAAATTCAAAACTTGTACTGAGCTTGTCGAAGTATTCAAAATGAATAAAATTTTGACAAGTGTCGTAACTGCTTAATTATATGCAAATCGTAATTAATATCAAGATTATTTCATTTTCATCTAGCCCGCCTCAGAATGAATTCTGAGTCTAATAGCGAAAGTCATCTAAAGATGACTGAGAAAAGGCTCTAGTCCGTTTTAACGGACTTTAGCTATTAGCCTAAAACTTTAGTTCTGGGCGGTTTATGTATAAAATGAAATAGCCGTATAATTAATATATAATAACTAAAGTTTTTTGCAGAAGAGGTGAGTAAATGGTGCGTTTACTAGACAAAAGACAAAGAACGACGGCAAGTGTTTTGACAGTTTTTGCGATCGCAACCTTCGGTTTACATCTATTAGTTTTATTTTTATTCTTATTACAAGGGCTAAATATTCGCCAACTCAGTCAGAGAAAAGCTCCCAACTTTGTGCAATTAATAGACGGTAAACCAGTAGCTAATATTGATGATTTAGCAAGAGAACCAGAAGCAATTCGCCAATTCATCAGCAAAACGATGATATCAATGTTTAGCTGGTCTGGAACCTTACCAGCACAAAATATCGAAGAAGTTGCAAACCCCAAACCAGATTTAGGAGTTCTTATTCAAACACCTCAAGGGGGTAGCCAAAAAGTTAGTACCAGCAGTTGGATAGCTAGTTTTGCCTTATCCGAAGACTTTCGCAAAGGTTTCTTAAGCACAGTTGCAGAAATGACACCGGAAGAAGTTTTCTCTGAAAATCCCAACCTAGCTATGACATCACAATTAGTTATTAAGCGGGTTTATCCGCCAAGACAAATTGCGCCAGGTAGGTGGCAAGTGGGTATAGTAGCCGACTTAATTCAAAAAAACCGAGTTGGTGGTGCAAGACTCATAACTCCTTTTAACAAAGATTTACTTGTACGTGCAGCAGATTACTTCGGTAATCCCCAAGGGGACAATGGCACAGACTTGCAAAAAGCAATTTATAGTGTCCGCGCTGATAGATTAGAAATTTATGAAATTCGTAACTTATGTTTGCTAGATGGCAACAACAACCTTAACCAAAATAAATTTGCCCAATGCGGGGCTGGACAAACATCTGATAGCTTTATTAGATGAGTGGGGAGTGGGGAGTGGGGAATCAGCCTTTTCGAGTTGAGGGCTTTTTTAAAAAATCAAATAAGACCTATAGATTTATAATTCACTAATTCAATTTATATATAGGACTAATATTTGATTTCTGAAAAAGCTCGGTACAATTCAAAAAGCCTAATTCCCTACTCCCTACTCCCCACTCCCCGCCTACGTAGATAATTTCAAAAATCAAATACGATTCCTATAATTATTAATGCAATTACTCAAACCAGAAAATAGGAAAAATAACCCATTGCCACTGTTAGCAGTAGGAACATTTGGGTTACATGTATTGACCTTGCTTTTACTACTATTTCACGGGTCTATGTTACAACAATTAGGCCAGCAACTCACACCTCAAAGTTTAGTGCAACTTGTTGATGGTCGCGCTATAACCGTAGACCCTGAACCAAATTTAGAGCGGCAGCCAGAGGCTATTCGGCGGTTTGTGGGTCAAACTATGAGCTTAATGCTTACCTGGTCAGATCAACAGCCGCCAACGCAAGTCTGGGAAATCACCTCCCAACTGGTAGCTGATAATTTTAAAGAAAAACTTAAGTCAGAAGTTACCAATTTAAATCCAGATAGCCAATTTGAAAATGTTAATAGAGGAGCAGAGAATGTATTAGTAATCCAAAAAATTTCTCAACCTACAGAAATAGGTAATGGACAGTGGAAAGTGGAGATGTTTGCTAATCAACTAGTTTTTAACGGTTATGATAGGTTGGGAAAATCAACTTCGTTTAATAAACAAATTTTAGTTAGAGCAAGAGCAATAGATGAACCCGCAACTTCCCTACCAAATTCAGCACTACCATTGCAGTTTGCAACTTACCGCCTTGGTGAAGCCAGACTAGAAATTTATAATGTATGTGATATCAAAGATAAAAATTGTTCTGGAAATCCTAATCAAGCTTTACCATGACTAAATACTCAATCCCTGCGGAAACACCTGCTCAAAATGGATTTACTCTACCTACCGATGCTCAACAACAAGATGTAGAATCTTTTGATTGGGAATCGCGGATGTCAAGATTGGTCGGCTTTGAAGACGAATCTTCTTCTGGAACCGATACCCAAGGATCAGAAGACTCTGCAACGCCACAAGAGTCGTCTCAACCACAAGATGTTCAGACAAAGCAACCCCTCTCATCTAATCCCTTTGCCAAGTTAGGCTTGGTAGGAGCCGCTACCTTAGCGATCGTTTTGGTCGGTGGGGTGTTTTTGTCCCAGTTAATGAGTAGCAATCCCAAGCCAAAAACTATTGTTGCTCCACAAGTGCCTGAGCAGCCAACTGATGAATCTACCTCTCAACAGCTAGCAGGCGAAGTAGATACTCTGAAAACGAAATTAGCCCTGACTGAACAAGCAGAGATGGTGAAAGCCGCCCAACAACAGCTTAGAACTGCCAAATCAGCGTCTACAGTACCTTTACAACAACCGTCAGTTTCTTCCAGAGGTACAGAAAGAGTCATCCCAACACCCCCACCAACAGCTTATGTACCTCAGAGAGTTACAGTTGAGCGCATCGTTAAAGTACCTGCTTCTCAACCTTTGCCATCACGCCAACTACCAGTTGTGCAGCCAAGCCCTCAAGCCGTAGTTAATATAGCTCCACCATCTCCACCAAGCCCATTGCAAGAGTGGAAAAGGTTAGCAAAGTTAGGTAGCTACGGTCAAGTAGATGCTACGAATCAATCTAATAACATTGCAGTTGCTTCTGAATCTGCAAACAATCCGCAGGCACAGACACCACCACCGGAAACTCCTGCTCCTGCGGTGAGCCAAGCGCAACCCTTGGGGCAAAAATCCTTAGCAGTAGGGACTAGTGCTAAAGCTGTGTTAGCAACAGCGATATTTGGTGAAACTACTACAAGGTCAGGCGGTGGTGATGAAACAAGTGGATCTAAAAATGTATTTGTGATCCGATTGCAAGACGACCTAAAAGCTAAGGATGGTACTACCGTTATACCTGCAAACACCGAATTCCTAGCTGAAATTAGTTCCATTAACGAACAAGGTCTTTTGCAGATGAACGTAACTAAACTTATCTCGCAAAATGATGGCAACCCTACCGAACAAAGCTTACCCAATAATGCAATTATTGTTCGCGGTACCCAAGGTAAACCTTTAATAGCAAGTAAATATCCCGGTCAAAGTTCGTCCATAGCATCAATGGATCTAGGACTATTCGTCTTGGGAGGTCTTGGTAAAGCAGCAGAGTTAATAAATCGCCCTGATACCAAACTTATGCCTTTATATGGCAACTATGGCAACAACACCGTCAATCCCGACGGTACTGTTAACGAAACCGACGACGGCAACACCAACTCTAACTCAAACCGCGGTTTCATCACTGGTTATACTACCATTACAGAGAACAGACGCAACCTTGCAGCTGGGATTGTAGAAGGTGGTTTCAACTCTGTAGTACCCCAAATTGCCCAACGTAATCAACAGGCGATCGCCCAAATGTCACAACCAACTAATATTTGGTTTATGCAAGCAGGCACAACTGTTGAACTATACGTTAATCAACCAATCTAATTTTAGCAGGTAGGATTTATACCAATTTTAGATTTTTGATTGGAAAATGGTAATTGGTAATTAGTTTTCTTTCTATCTTTCCCATATTCTCCTGTTCTATCTACCAATGTCTCCATTTGCAACCATGAAAAATAAACCTAATTTGTCAGGAAATACCCCAGGTAATTCTTATTTCCTACCTATAGCTTCCTTAATTTTCTCGGTTACTATGTTCTTGTTGGTAGGCCGCGCTGTTGCTAATAACGCTGTTCTGCGTTCCATATTTTCCTGTCAAGCACAAGGTTTAGGAGGAGCGATACCTACCATCGACGTTTGGTATCAACAAGGAACAAACTTAAGCTTTATTCCTGCTGGAGAAGTAATTAAAAAAGTTTGGTTAAACGATCCATCACAGGTAACTATAGACTTTGATGGGCCAGTATGTATGCAGTTTGGTCAAGACTCTAATAGTAGTGGAGGAGATTGTAAAAACTCCGCAGCGAATGTAATTCAACTCAGACGAATTCAAAAACTGAATATTCCTGGGCTTCCTCCCACTAGCAATACGCTTTTAACAGTTGTTACTGAAGGGCAAGGTAGAAATAAATTGTATACTTTTCGAGTAATATATAAGACAGATAACCCTGAATATCACACTTTAGCAGTTTTTGCCGATCCTTCTGGTCAGGAAGGAGCTTGTGCTAAAGTTCCACAATAAACTTCTAGCAAAAGTACCCGACAGCGAGGACGAGTGAAGTTTACCTTCATAAAGCGCTGATGCCTACGTATGTCTGCATTGTGGCTTTTCAAAAGCCTTGCTCTAATATCAAGTCTGGGTAATTAGTTATGACTCCCACGGTCATAGCACCCCACCCCCAGCCCCTCCCCAAGAGCAGAGCTATGGTGTACACATAAATCTAATTACCCCCCTTAATCCCCCCTTGGAAAGGTGGGAAACAAGAAATCTACTTCCCTCCCCTTTATAAGGGGAGGGTTAGGGTGGGCTAAAACCTTGGTTAATCAGCTATTTCAGACTTGTGTATACACCGTAGCCCCGCTCTTTGGGAGGGGAGACAAAGCATACCTTTGGCGGGGTGGGGTTCTTGAGGTTTAATTAAGTTATCAAGCCGACATGATACAGCAGATTGCAACAGGCGTAAGGTACAGATAATCGTAGGGGCACAACATGTTGTGCCCCTACCCGTGTACTTCATTTACCTGAAATAACGCGATGTGCAACTTTCCCTAGATGAAAATCCCACCCTATGCTTAAGCCAGAGATTGTGATTGTTATCTCTTGCAGGGGTGGGACAAATGTTATCTATGGAAGACTTTATCACAGCCGTGTTTT
>JAIVFU010000144.1 GCA_020829485.1 Nostoc sp. CHAB 5834
CAATTAACCTCTGTGTTTCTTTAGGATTTTCTTCAATGTGGTTCAGTATATCGCTCATATTTATGTGTCAAAAAACTTCCCTAATGTTCTTTTATCACAGAATGATACTATTTTGGAGATGTCTAATTGCCTGTACCAGATATTCTGGACTAATACAATCAGGACTTACGCAATTGGCACAAAGATCGGGCGAAACTTCGCCCCGCCACGCGGTACTTGAAATCAGACCAAACACATACAAACGTCTGGACGTTTTAGTTGCTGAATCAGATAAAAAGACAAGCAAGTTGTGCTTAATTTTATCAAGAAGGTTTGGGGGAAAGGTAAAAACCTCGCCTGAAGTTAAGCGAAATAATCCTTATATCGCAAGGTAGGTAGAAACCCCACGCATAGTGTAGGTGGCTTAGTTTAATCCCTTTCCCCTTTAACCTTTTCCCTTTTATAAATAGTTTGACTTGTTTGATAAGCTAAATTTTTAAGTCTAAGCCAAACCAACATTGAACAAGCAATATGATTTCTCACTTATACGAGCTTTACGGCATTGACAAGATTCAATGCTTGTAATCTGCCTTTCAACGACCTTTGTTGTGGATAAGCTTAACTAGCGATGCTCCACAGGAACCGCTTTATAGCGATCGCTATAAAGGTTATGATTACCAGTCCCAAAAATCAAGACTGAAACCCTCCCACAGAGCATCAACTGACCTCGGTTCATATTCAAGGTGCGGCTTGCCGCACCCAGACCGATTGTGCCAGTTGCGTAAGTCCTGCTAATAACTTAATCAACCGGACATGATATGAGAGGATATTTTAAAAGTATTGGGCAAATAGAATTTGCTACTACAAAATTGCTCCAGTCTCTTTCAAATAAACCCGCGTAAATGGTTCATCTTCACCCAAAGAATAATCTTCAATCAACCCTTTGCGACGAATAGAAATATCGTTGCCTTTTCTAATCACCACAGTAGAACCATCGAATACATCTCGCACTAACATCATTTCAGTTTCGCTGGGATTATCTAAAACGACCATATTACTACTTCGGTAAAACATCCCCTCTTCATCTAGAATATCTTCCCCATACTCGGCAATCAGCAAATCAAGTTTTGGATGACGCAGCAAAGTTTGGACGTTGGTATTGTAATCTTTACTTAATACTTTTTTCGAGCGATTCACAAAAACTGCATTACGACAAACAGCGCCTATTGTCCAGTTGGGATGTTGCAAAAGGATATGGTCAATCGTTGCTTGCAGTTCTTCAACTGAGATTTTATTAAAGGTAATAATCGGTATCCTAGAATCTGTACCCGACTCAAAAAAGGTTTCTAAGATATAAGAAGGCACATCAACGCTTTCACCTTCAGAAGGTTTAAGATGCATTAAAACGCCTGGTGCAGCATTAATTTCCAAGATGGCAAAGTTACTAGACTTCCAAGATTCTGAGAGACTTTTGGTCATGACATCAATACCAAGGCAAGTCAGCTGGAAGTGTTGGGCAATATCTTGCGCCAAGATAATATTGTCATCATGAACCGTGTGCGTTGCATCAATGCTCATACCCCCAGCCGAAAGATTGGCAACTTTACGGAGGTAAACAGTGCGCCCCTTCTCAATCACGCTGTCCAATGATAAACGCTGTTCCTCTAGGTAGAGTTCCATCGCTTCATCGATTTGAATTTTACTCATCGGCGAGGTTGGCGTGTCTAAACGTGCAGGTTTCCGATTCTCTAAGCGGATTAATTCTACAAGCGTTAAATAGCCATCACCAACAACCGATGCTGGACGGCGTTCTGTAGCGGCGACAAATCTGCCATTGACACACAACAAGCGAAAATCTGATCCGGAAATACTTTTCTCAACTATTATCCGGGTTAGCTGATCTTCGGGAATCGCTGCCAGTGCCCTATTATAAGCAGCTGCAAGTTCTTTTGAGTCCTGCACGTCAGCCGTAACGCCAATTCCTTTGTGGCCTACCACTGGCTTAACTGCTACTGGGTAGCCAATTTGCCTTGCTGCCGCCAAGGCTTCCTTTTCAGTAAAGACGATATCACCTTCAGGCACTGGGAAACCCAAAGTTTTCAAAAATGCCTTACAGTCGTCTTTACGGGTGGTAAACTCCGAATCTAGATGGCTATCACAGTTAAATGTTGTTGCTATCCCTCGCACATGTTTTTTTCCTAAGCCGTATTGCATTAACCCTTCTTCCCACAAATAAAAGGCGGGAATACCTTTTTCGTAGGCTGTTCGCAATAGGGCGTAAACTGTGGGGCCACCATAGACAGAGGCGCGGAATTTATTTTGCAGCCTCACCAACTGTTCATCAAAGGTAAAGTCTTCATCTTGAGTAATGGCTTCAAACCAATCCCAAACTAAATAAGCTACCTCTCTAGTTGTGCGTTCATGTAGTGATTGAACGCTAATCCGCACAAAATCTGGATATGGCTTGACATTCCAACGGTTAAGGTGCAAATCCATGTCCAGTTTTCCGACTTCGGACACAACTTGGGCAAATAGATGAGCATAAGATTCGTAGCTTTGGCTGCCCAGGTGGGGATAGCGATCGCCAATCTTTGCAATATAATCTTCAATGGGCAAAGGCTCTTTAGAGTCAACTAGAGCAAAGTCAAATACTAACGCCCCTATATCTAAATAGGGGTTGGGCCCAATATAATGCTTGAAGTTGAAGATATCGAATACATCCGTTCTTCTAGCATTAATGCGGACTAAATCACTGCTTTTTTGTAGAACCATTGATTACGAACCTTTGGCTAAACACCCTGAATTTTAGATGCTGATTTCTGTTTACTCAGACTTATTGATTGTAAATTGATTCACATTATTTTTTGAGAGTGATGGCAAAGCCATTGATCTAATCAGAACTTAGATTAAACCTATTAGTAAGCATTTTCAACTATCTCAAGGCATAATTAAACCCCCCTACCTCAGCAAATAAAAAACTACAGTCAATTCATCCTCATGAATAGTCAAATATACAACCTTTGAAAGGTGCAACACCAACCAATAACTTGTATAAATAGATATGCGGTATTCAAAAGACAGCAAAGTATGAATAGCACACAAGCTGCTCTAAGAGACGAGATTCGAGAACTTGCTGAGGAAGCTTTTCACCAAAAGCTGATCTCTGGGCATGGTGATGGCCCGGATATGAATGAGTATCAAATTGTCTACCAAGGCAAACCCAGGCATCTCCCACTAGAACAAGCACGTTTTTTCTTAACTAACTTGCTTTATAAAAGTCGCATTGATTAGGACTTACCATCAGATATCTAATTGCACCCAGCGAGAGCTAATACCAATTATTTAATAATTGCACGATAAATTTTCAATCGGCAATTAGCAATGTCTCTAGAAAATCAATTTAGAGGTAGTTGCTGCTGTGGGTTTTACTAAGTCAACGAACGTTAATGATGTCTAACGACAAGCCGATGCAGCGTCTATGCAAATTTTAACTCTACGTTCTATCAGGTGATCTACCAAAGGGATGATTTGATAGTTGGAATTGTCATGGTTTAGTGAAATTTATTAACTCAAATTTAGGGAGCATCATGGTAGAAAGTAATTCCAAACGGCAGTTGGTAATTATTGGGGGAGCCGAAGACAAGGAAGGAGATTGCCAAATTCTGCGGGACTTTGTGCGACGCGCTGGCGGTACAAAGGCGTACATTGTAATTATGACGGCGGCGACAGAATTACCAAGAGAAGTGGGAGAAAATTATATTAGAGTATTTGAGCGCCTGGGAGCCGAGACTGCTCGCATTATTGATACAGAAACCCGCGAAGATGCATCTTCATCTACCGCATTGGAAGCAATTAATAAAGCAACTGGGATATTTTTTACTGGGGGAGATCAAGCTCGGATCACCAACATCCTTAAGGGCACCGAAATAGATACGGCGATTCATCAACGGTTCTCTGAAGGTGTAGTTGTCGGAGGCACAAGCGCGGGAGCCGCCGTGATGCCAGACGTAATGATTGTGGAAGGCGACTCAGAAACACATCCTCGGATTGAAACTGTTGAAATGGGCCCTGGTCTTGGTTTTCTACCAGGAGTGGTAATTGACCAGCATTTTTCCCAACGCGGACGCTTGGGACGCTTAATTTCAGCTTTGATACTACAGCCTGCTGTTTTGGGATTCGGTATTGACGAGAATACCGCTATGGTCGTGACAGATAACCAAATTGAAGTGATTGGTGCAGGTGCGGTTACGATTGTTGATGAATCAGAGGCTACATACAACAATATGGACGAAATTTTGAAGGATGAGTCTTTGGCGATTTGCGGAGCAAAGCTTCATATTTTGCCACATGGCTTCAAATTTGACTTGAAAACCCGTCAGCCTATCCTAAATAATGGCTCTGTGGCAAATGTCTCTGTAGCTGTTGGTTGAATCAACACCTAAGTTTTTGCAGGTGCGTTTAAGTTGAATAAACATAGGAGTGAAAAAGAATGTAGAGACGTAGCAGTGCTACGTCTCTACAAGGGTTCTGGGTAACGCATATTTAATTTATGGATATGTCTAATAAATAATTAATACTTGTAGATTTGTAACATTTATTTCTTGAATATCCTCCCAAATACTCTCAAAAATAGCGGACATAGCCCCGCATTTTCAAGAGGAAAGGGGGGATTAATTATTAATATTCTTTATCTTAACTTCAGCAAACTCCTACAACTAAGATAAATTGAACTATGTTACGTAATATAAAAAGCTGTTCCACTTTGAACTTGTATAATTAAGACGGGCAAGATGCCCATCCCATAAGACTTGAATTAAATTTAGATATGCACACTATATGTGTCACAGCTTATAAACTTCTATGACAATCTACTTTTATAGCACTCGTGAACAATATGGCTGTTTCTCTAACTTTTCACTGCACGGCTTTGAATTAGATGGACTGTATTGGCCAACTAGCGAACACTACTTTCAAGCGCAAAAGTTTGTGGGTACACCTCATGTAGAACAAATTCGTCTAGTTAAAACACCTAAAGATGTGGCAAAAATGGGGCGTGAGAGAACCCGTCCCCTACGGCAAGATTGGGAACAAGTTAAGGACGACATGATGCGGCAAGCTGTGCTATCTAAATTTCAAACTCATACAGATATCAGGGATATCTTACTTTCCACAGGCAATGCAGAAATTGTTGAAAACTCGCCCATCGATTTTTACTGGGGTTGCGGAGCCGATGGTAGTGGTAAAAATATGTTGGGAAAAATTTTAATGGAGGTACGAGAGATCCTGCAACATACATACAGCGCAGATGTTAATAATAGAAAAGTTAAATAACATTCTTGCTATGAATGTTTGCTCCAATATCAACTTTTCTAATCGAATATATTTGAAATTTTTCTATTGCCTAAGTAACAACTATAGTTATTACTCTTTATGAGTGCTAAGTAGGTAGGCGTAATTAAACATAAGATCAAACCTCACCCTCAATCCCTCTCCTTATAAAGGAGAGGGAAGCTGGATACGGAGCAAAATTTATACCTTAATTAAATTAGTTACTTAATCTGAAAGCCTCAATTAACGATTCAATGAAGCGATCGCTTCATTGAAATATAGCCCAATACAGTTCAGTTAAGCCCCAAATCCTTATTTAAAGTGAAATGGGATTACGCCTACTTAACCTACGCTGTGCTAAACCAAACCAACCTGATGAAAGATACATCCTGGTTTTGGGAATACTAGATTTAGCACCAGACTTAATAGGCAAGGGTTGATGTCTAAAGGCGAATGGAATAACAGATTGAAAAATACAGTTCCCCTGCAATTACCCATAACATACTAAAAATCAGTGAAGCGTAATACAATTACCCATGAATTTGACTCTGGTTCACAAGCAGAAATACTACCTATACACGAAAGTGACGACATATCGGAAGCTTCTAAGCTACTACGGCAAGGAATTCAACAGCAGCAAGCTGGTGAATTAATAGCGGCTTTGAAGTCCTTACAACAATCCTTGGGGCTGTTTCAGTCTGTTGGGGATTTGCAAAAACAAGCACAGGCACTTTCTTTTTTAGGATTGGTAACTTACAGTGCTGGAGACTACAAAGGTTCTATCTCCTACTCCGAACAGTGTCTATCTTTGCTGAATAAGAACTCAGATTTAGCATTGCAGATGCAAGCACTTTCCCATTTAGGGAATGCATACCGTCATCTAAATGACCATAACAAGGCTATTGAATTTTTGGAAAAGTGTTTAAAAATAACGCAACAACTGCAAGACAAACGTAGTCAAGTAGCAGCACTAAATAATTTGGGATTGGTGTATAAAGCTTCGGGCAACTTTACCCAAGCAATTGAGTATCAGCAGCAAAGCCTAGAAATTGTCCGGGAACTCAAAGATAACTGGGGCGAGGAACAGGTACTCAAGAATTTGGGTAATGCTTTGTATGCTTTGGACAATTACCCAAAAGCGATCGCCTATTATGAGCAGTGTGTAGTACTAGCACGCTCCCTAAAACATGTTCGCAGTACCTCTCAGGTGCTAAAGAATCTAGGGAATGCTTGTTATGCCTTAGGTGATTATGCTAAAGCCATTAAGTATTATGAAGAACGGTTGCAATTAGCTAGAGAAATTCAAGACAAGCGTAGCGAGGAACAGTCTTTAGGTAATTTAGGAGTTGCTTGTGAAGCTTTGGGTGACTATAACAAAGCCATTAAGTATTATGAAGAACGTTTGCTGTTAGCTAGAAGTATCAAAGATCGACGCAGTGAAGAAGAAGCTCTTGATCGTCTAAAAGCTGCTTGCTACGCCTTGGGTGATTATGCCAAAGCTATGCAATACCAGCAAGGAACATCTTCAGGTAGTTAAAAAGCAACGCCAGACAAACAATACAAAATTTACTCGCACAGATCCATTTCCCCTATTATTTTTTGTTGCTGGAGATATCCAAGAACTTCTAATGTATCTACTTGGGGAAATTCCGCATAAAAATTACTCACACTCCGAAAGGGTTCTGGTGTTTGCAGGACAATGGTGCGATCGCCCCACTGTTCTAACCAGGGTAGCAATGTTTGTGGCGCTACTGGAGTACATAGCCAAACTGCTGCTGGAGAAAGTGTTTTGAGAGCAGTTGCCGCTACCGCTATTGTCATACCTGTAGCAATGCCATCATCAACTAAGATCAGCGTAGCATCCTCTGCATTCACCTGCGGACAAGCAGGAATTAATAGAGCCTCAAGAGACTTAGCAAGGTTTATCGCTTTATTTAAAGCTACTTCCCGCCACCGCGCATCATGTTTAGGGCGAAATAGCTTTTGATCAGTCCAAAGAATATTTCCAAAAGTAGTCACTGCACCAATTGCTAACTCTGGGTTTTCTGGATGACTAATCTTTTTCGCTACGACGATTGTCAACGGACAATCCAAAAGACGTGCTATTGGTGCTGCTACTGGTATACCTCCTCTTGGCAAAGCATAAACAATTGGTACAGGCTTTACCCCAGAATCAATAGTTTGCTGAGTCAAAACATCATGAATCACTCGCGCCAATTCCTCCCCTGCATGGGTGCGATCGGCGAAAAGCGGGGTATGTGACATGGTTTCCCCCAGCATGTTAGGACAGTACTGCTTTTATAATGACTGAATTTTGTCTCAAATTAACTGATACAATAAGGTTTGTATAAATAATTAAGTATTCAGCAAAAGTCTATTGATTCTGATAAATCTCCAACCAGAGCAGTATTTAACTCAGATAAGACAGATGGTGCTGATGCCAAAATCCTAATATTTCATGAGCAGCGAAACCCAACTCAGCCTCTTCGACGACTCAACCCTTAACCAACGAGAACTGATTCCCACAGACGCTAAAATTGCGATCGCTCCGGGAACTTATTCTGACATGACGGAGTTGGCACAGCATTGCGATCGCTGCCATCGTTGCCAATTGGGAGACACTCGAACTCATGCTGTCGTCGGACGCGGTAATTTGAAAGCCCCAATTATGGTTATAGGGGAAGCCCCTGGTCAAAATGAAGACGAAACCGGCTTACCATTTGTAGGCAGATCGGGGCAGTTGCTGGAGAAAATTCTAGCATCCGTGAATCTGACTACTGAGGATGATGTATACATTGCCAATATTAACAAATGTCGCCCACCAGATAATAGAGTTCCTACACCTGTAGAAGTGGCGGCTTGTTTACCCTACTTACTAGAACAAATTCGCCTAGTTGACCCCAAAATAATCCTGTTAACAGGTGCAACTGCTGTCAAAGGTATCACAGGCGATAAGCGGGGGATTACGAAAATTCGCGGACAGTGGCTGGAGTGGCAAGGGCGTTTGTGTATGCCAATTTTTCATCCTTCCTACTTACTGCGTAACCCTTCTAAAGAACAAGGTGCGCCTAAATGGTTGATGTGGCAGGATATCCAGGCAGTGCGTGCCAAGTTAGACGAAATCCAAAATAATAGCTAATAAACATCTAATGACTCAATTTTGGATTTTAGATTTTAGATTATCCACTGTGAGAAAGTAATTTAAAATTGGTATAGCCAAGGTATAACCATAAGTATAGTGACCAAAAGGAGCGTAGTTATGAAAACTGCAATTTCGCTTCCAGATTCAGTTTTTGAAGAGGCAGAAGCATTAGCTAGAGAGTTAGGGGTATCTCGTAGTGAACTTTACACAAAAGCTTTGAAAGCATATTTGCGGAAGTACAACCGGAATCAGATGTTGAACCAACTGAATACAGTTTATTCTGAAGAGTCCTCTGAACTAGATCCAGTATTGGCAAAGTTACAATTTATGTCCTTACCTCGTGAGGATTGGTAGTGTATCGCGGAGAAATTTGGTGGGCAAATTTACCTGAACCACTTGGTTCAGAACCTGGATATCGTCGCCCTATTTTGATTTGGCCTAAGCCTAAAGCTAGTGGAATTAAAACAACACTAAAAATAAGGGTTTCAGTTATAAATTGACCCATATATGTTTATAAAACAATAAATACTTGACAATTTATATACGCTCAGGACATGAACCAAATTTATCTAAAAGCTCAGATATAAGCTGA
The DNA here is from genome assembly GCA_020829485.1 of Nostoc sp. CHAB 5834. Next base: position 9,042 of record JAIVFU010000144.1, read on the forward strand.
TAATTTGAACAACGCCAAATGACGCTAACATTGCTAGATAGATTAAAGCCTGGCTCGCCATAACCTGATAATGCCATAGCATCGGGAACTATAGTCTCTTTATAGATACAAGTTAAAACTTTATTGTCAGGTGGCGAAATGGGATTACGTCCACTATCGTGTTGCAATGTTCCAGCAAACCATCCATTAGGGGTTAAATGCCATTCTCTCGATTCTTTACTTGACATATTTTGTTTTTGTATTTTAATGCGTTAATTTTATTACATTTGCAATGCACATAATATTAGTATAACTACTTAATCATATTAAAAATTTCACCCTTGTTAGAACCAAGAGTTGCATATCCGATTTTAATTGGGAGGGGTGGGAGATAATACATTGGTGTCAACTTAAGCTGAAAGTAGCTTAACTGAAAGCTTGACTCGCCCGCCTCGAACTAAAGTTCTAGGCTAATAGCTAAAGTCTACTAAAGTAGACTAAAGATTTTTCGGATTATTTAGTCATCTTTAGATGACTTTCGCTATTAGCAAGGAACTAAAGTTCCTTGCGGGACATCGGTTTTACTTACGTTAAGTTGATACGTATAGAGATAATACTCCCCCTCGACCTAACTCAACACCAAGAAGTATGGCAAATGAACGACGTTGTAGAAAATATAAACAACGTGAAATGTCTATCAGATAAACGTTGTAGACTTTGTAAACGATATAACAAGCCAGGAATGCTCCTTCAGCGCGGGGAGTGTCAATTAGCAGCCTTTTTCAGTTCTTGCCATCTTTCTCGCAGTCGCTTCAAATTAGGAGCATGACCACCATAACGCCAACTAACATAGGCTTGGCTAATCTCATCTATGACCTCAGCAGTTGCCGGGGCATAATGCTGATATGAGACTCTGGCATACTCTAAAGGTGTTTGTGCTGGATGCTTACCTAAACCTTTTTGGGTTGTCCATTGCAACATTTGTTGATAAAGACTCTCCATTGCTGGTAATTTCTTTAACCATCGACGATTGCGCCACTCTCGCCATTGTCCCCAACCCAGCCAACCAAAGAAAGCTGCTGTAGTCCCCACAATTAAGCCAGTCAATACACCAAACCAACCTTGAGAGAATAAAGCCAAAAACCAAGCGAGCGCTCCAATCACCCACTTAAATATTGTCTCAAATACATTATTCAACAAACCTGTCACTGGAGAAGGCAACCACCCAGCAACCCAATGCCACAATTGACGCAACACACTAAAAGTTTGAGTATCTTCCACTGATGGAGGTATGAGGGGATGATTGGGAATCGGGTCAAAAGCAAACCAGCCATATTTCGGAAAATATACTTCCGTCATCGCATAAGCATCAGTATTACGGACAATATATAGCCCTGTAAATGGATTAAATTGTCCTGCACTAAACCCTGCTACCAACCGGGCTGGGATACCAATAGAACGTAGCATTACCGTGAGAACTGTTGAGAAGTGGTCTGGATAACCGCCTTTATATTTGAATAAAAAAGCCTCTACTAAGTCATCTTTTTCTCCCAAATAAGGCAAATCTAAGGGATTTTGGGGAAGAGAGTAACGTTGCTTTAAATATTGAGCTAAGTAGAGAGCTTTTTCATACGCTGAATCTAGATTTTTAGAAGACTTTGCAACTCGTTCTTGATTGTAGTTAGCAAGAATTTCTTCGGTGCGTTGACGGACTTTTTCAGAAATTTCAGGAGGAATTTGCAGATAATGCTTCTTAATCTGTTGTGGATAATTAGTAGAAGCTTGACCTAACAAAGTGCGATCGCGGTATGGTACTTCAGAAATTACTGTGTAAGTGAGTCCTTCTGATAATTCCACAGGCGATCGCAATCCGTTTTCTTTATCAACCGCGATCATTGGTGTCGGAAAGTAAATCTCTTTGGGATAAGCCATCGCCGGAATTAGGTTAGGCAAATCCGCTACCACTGTATAAGTTTGTACTATCTCTTGGGTTTTACCAGTAATCAGAGGTCGATTCAGGAAGATTTGGTAAGACCAAGGCGATCGCTTGATGGTTGTAACATCTTCATTACGCGATACTTCCCATCCCTTACCCGTATAACGGTCAAATCCTAGAACTCGCCAAAAACCCTCAGCTTGCGATCGCACCCGCATCACAACTTTCGGTTTCATCTCGCCCCGCAGGTTTTGGTTAATTTGGCTATTAAAACCGTAATAAAAGTTATTATCTACTTTACCTGGTTGACCAGTTTGATTTTGTCCCGTACCACTGCCTTGATTATCACCTTTACCTTGGCGGACATAACCGGGATTAATGATACTACGTCCGGTGAAATTACCTTTTAGTGGAATCGCAGAACTTACAGGAAAGTTCCGTAACTGATAGCCAGGAAATCTAGGTAAAACAGCAAAAATTGCCAGTCCCAGACCGACAATTAGGAAAAAATTCAGAATTAAAAATTTAAAATTAAGAGTTGAGGAATTCTTTTGATTGAATTTTTCCTTTTGAGTTTTTAATGGCTGCAAACCCAAGCGGGAGCGATAATCTAATACTAAAGTTGGGAGAGCGATCGCTAAAAATAACAGCAATACAGGTGCAAATGCTAAAGTCTGACTTAAGGTTGCTGCCACACCCAATAAAATCAGTCCTATAACAATTGAATAGCCCAAATTTTTGCGGCGGGGTGTATCAAAGCTATGCAGCACCTGGAGTTGAATTAATAACTCTGCCAAACCCAACCGCGTATCATTCAACTCTCCCACTAACCGCCCAAAGAAAGCACCCAGTGCTACTAACATTCCGATAGCGATGCAAAACTTAACTGCAACATTGCGATCGCGGCGACGATAGTAACTCCAAATCGCACCCAGTACACTTAAGGGTAGCGCCCAAAAACTGAATGAAGTTTCGGCGGCTATATCCGTCGCCACAATTCCCAAAACAACCAACGCTAGCACCAGCACCCGCAAGGAAATTGAATCTTCTACTTCTATCAAAGGCGATCGCTGCGGATTTTGCCGCCAGAAATTACCTATAGAGACACGCCAAAACCGATTCATCCTGGATAAGTTAAGCATTTCAAGTCTAAGTGAAAATTCCACGGAAACAATGCTGAGGACGAAACTGTTCGCCCTACTTTAAAGTATTCCCCTTATAAGAAGCTTTCTTATCCTGTTTTCACGCATCTATGAAGGTTTAGCACGTATTTTACAAATTAAATTCCTAGCAGGAGTTTCAAGTGTTAAAAAATTTGTGCATCTCAAAGAATTCTCATTAGTGTCTCCCAAGATACAAAGTACGGAGATATTCAAAGCGATAGAGGTCGCTATCCCAGCAACTTCAATCGAACAAGCGATCGCTAAAACTAAAGTAGAAGAGGAACGCCATCGTTCGTTACCAGCACATCTGGTCATTTGTCTAATAATAGCAATGAGCCTGTGGTCGAGAGATTCAATGCGAGATGTGCTAAAAAATCTCATTGATGGTCTTTCAGAGGCATGGGTAAAAATTGGAAAATATTGGCGTATCCCATGTAAATCAGCTATAACTCAAGCCAGACAGCGACTAGGAGCAGGGGTGATGAGACAGTTGTTTCATCAGTTAGTGCAACCAATAGCAACTAGCGAAACGGTAGGAGCTTTTTTAAATGGATTACGAATCATAGTAATTGATGGAACCTGCCTAGATATCCCAGATAGTGATGAAAATGCAAGGGTTTTTGGTCGTCCTAATAGTCGTCCTGGTACGCGAGCTGCATTTCCACTCATTGAGATTAGTTATCTTGGTAGAGGCAGGAACACATTTAATTTTTGATGCATTAATGTGCCCATATAAGATTGGAGAGCGAGTCAGGGCACTAAAATTATTACGCTCGGTAACATCCGGAATGTTGTTAATGTGGGATAGGGGCTTGCATTCCTACGCAATGGTGCAAACAACGGTAAATAAAGGTTGTGATTATTTAGGAAGAATTCCTGCCAATGTTAAATTTTTAAACGAAGAAACTTTAGCGGACGCTTCTTATTTAAGTTATATTTATCCTTCTGGCAAACTAAGAAAAAAAGGTTTTGAGCCAATACAAGTACGAGTCATTGAGTACACAATTGAGAATCCTGATAAACCAGAAGAACAAATCAAATATCGTCTAATTACGAGCTTATTGGACATTGAAAAATTCCCAGCCCAGTTGCTGGCTTGTGATTACCATCAACGTTGGGAAGTTGAGAATACGATTGATGAACTCAAAATACATCTTTTAGGAAGAAAAACTCATATTCGTTCTCAAAAACCACGGGAGGTGGTGCAAGAAGTTTATGGTTTGTTATTAGGACACTGGGCTATCCGGTTGTTAATTTTTCAAGCTGCCACCAGTGCAGAAGTTGCACCCCTGCGTCTAAGTTTCACAGGAACATTACGAGTTGTTCGTCGTGCCCTTCCCAAATTCCAGCGTTTGCAACTACAAGAACTTCCTTTTTTTTTTAGTTGGTTAACTGTAGAGATTCTTGACCAACTTTTACCTGAAAGGGTTCATAGAAACAACCCAAGGGTTGTGAAAAAGCCTGTATCAAAATTTCACTCGAAAAAAGTTAAACACAGAGGTACTGGAACAATAATCAATCCTCCTGTGTTTGTTGTTTCAAAGACTGCATAGGCTTAACTGAACCGTATTGAACCATAATTGTTGACGATAGACTTCTGTGACTACAAGCAACATCTTATATTGCCTGTTAGCTAAATTTTCTAGAGTTGTCCCTGACAAGATTAACTGCTCAATATATGATAAATTTCTTTACCATTTTGACTGTTAGGTAGTATAAAAAACAAAAGCCTTCTCAAAGTTATTCGAGAAGGCTTTTGTTTAGATTATGAATCCTGGCATCGAGCTATTTTTGCGTAGGGCTACCCCTAAACTATCGTGGCCGCAGCAGCGTTTCACCTCTGAGTTCGGGAAGGGTTCAGTGTGGTTCCACCGCGCAATAGACACCAGGA
>JAIVFU010000145.1 GCA_020829485.1 Nostoc sp. CHAB 5834
TAAAGGGTGTCGCGTCCTGCAGAAAAATGGTGGAAATACCCGCAATACCTAGAACCCAGAGAACTGGCAAACGGTTAATTAAATACTTTTTCAAAACTCGGGTCTTGGTTATGTAAGGTTATCTGGGCTTTCGTTGATTATAACGCGATACCCTTTCTATTGGTGATTTTCTGGCTAAATTAAGGGGTTTCGCTATACGGCGGACACCTATATAGAACTTTTTGCCTTTCACTAAATGCCAAATTCAACCGCACAAAACTACACGCCTAAAACCGTGGCCGGCGCTGTCCTGCAGCGACAGGCTGCGACGATGGAAGGACTGTACCGCGAGGCTACGGCGGTGTACGAAACGCTTTCCACCGACAACCCTCTTACCCAAAACGCTGCGGACCGCAGCTCGATGGGAAATGACGCTTTTCGACATGCCTACGCGAGCGCTCGCGCTACCCAAGAGTATGGTTCAGCCGTAGCGGGGTTCCTCGGCCGCGGGGTTGAGTGGATGGCCGCCGCGACCCGGGAAAACGATGAGAGTCGTCAAAACGCCGCTGACATCGGTATGGACCTGCACAACAACAGTGTCGGAAGGGAAATCGGGCGTACCTTGGGGTCCAAGGCCGCTCCAGAGGATTTGCGAGATGCCATTGAGAAGGCGGCGCTTGAGGGCAAGCTCATCATGAGCCCTTCGGACCCCCGAGCCCTCAAAGTTCACGACGCAAGCCCTGACATGAAGGCATTAGGGGGCGCGTACGATGGGCTCTCTAACGCAAAAGCCAAGGTTTCCGAGGGGCTGGAGAAAGCCTCTGACCTGATTGACAAGGGCAAGAGCCTTGTGAACAGCTTCGACAAGGTAAAAGACTCTCTTAAGGACGCCCTGGAGAAGGCGCCTAACTCTTCGTTCTTCAAGTTCTCGGAGGCCCAGCTTGAAAAAGGAGAGGCGTTCGCGAGCACACTACCTCCGGGTACCGTTGAGCGTGTAGCAGGCGTGGCTGCCGTTGCTGACAACTGGGAGATGCCCGCACAAGAATTCGCCAAGCTTGACCCGTCTTTTGACAAATCTGCTGAGAGCAAGAACTCATCTTTTGACAAAGGGGCTGACCGTGGCCTGCAGGACCGGGTTGAATCGGGTGAGCGTCAAGCAAGCCAAGAACGTGAAATGGAAATGAGCATGGAAGCTTAGACAGCAACCGTATTGAACAAGGAAGGCGGTCCTCATGGTCCGCCTTCGTTTTTCCGCTAATAGGAGCTGTTGAGGGAGAGGCAACTCAATCGGGTTTGGTACGCACCGGGAGTACGCCAGGACTCTTCAGTGGGCAGCACTTTGCAAGTAAGCCCTGCCTCTTCGACTTTTGCTTTTACGCAGTTGTTGTGCCCGTTTACGGACAACCCAGTTGCGCATGAAGAAGCGTAATATGGCGCGGATACCTTTTGAGGAGTAGGCAGAGGGGATGCTGCAGACAAGAGGTTTAATGCGCCGTATTTCTCAAGCCGGGCGCCGGGGCTGGAAGGCGAACCGGTATAGTTGATTCGGTTTGTTTCACTGGTAGTCCAAACCGTCCAGAAATAGTCTACGTACGGGTGCCCTCCGCTGTTACGCAAGAAGCTTGAATCCATGTTGATGAACACGTATGCATTGTCAAAGTACTCGTACCACTTGGTCGGGGTGTAGGTTCTCACCGCAGTAAACGAGATTTCGCAGCTGTCGCCCGGTTCCAAAACAGCTGAACAGGTATGAGAGGCCCCGAAAGAAAACTTTTCCGGATTGCTGGCGCCCGCCACGGGGTACACAGAAATAGGGATACGCGAAACGTTGTGGAGACGAGTGGTACCGTTCATGGCAGAACCCAATGCGTGCTGTCCAAAAGACACCACAGAAGGCATCAAGTAGAAGGCGTTAGTGTGCCCCGTCAATTGAACGTTGAAGACGGTACTGCTTACCCGCAAGCCGACATTACCGACGAAAGAGTTAAGGTATCTGCCGACTGTGTCTCCAGGGGCACGGGTGTAGCGGACTCTAATGGCGCATTTGGCTTGAGCGGGGATAGTTCCTGCTGAGCAATTGTCGCCCAGAGTTGCAACCATTCCGGAGTTCTGGCTTTCAATTGTGATGGGCAGGGGGGTTTTGCCAAAGTTGACAACGTGGAATGTCGTGTCGTCTTCTGCGCCGACAACATCGGGCGGAACATTGAGGCCAATGATGCCGTCCACTAACGCGTACTTATCGAAGAGCTTGCCAAAATTGTCCTCAACTCCGAACTCAGCCCCCATATTCAGTTTCCCAGTAACTCGGGCGACGTGTAGCTCCCCGTCTTTTCTGTATTGCGCGCTCAGCTTCAACTCAGAGGTGTAGGACTCGGCCAACCAAGGCAATTCTCCGCCGTCTGTTGCCATGAACCGGGCGTTAACAAGAATTCGACACTGGGCCGAGGGCTGCAATTGTGCGGGGCAGTCTGAGCTATCCACGTTATAGGTCACCTTCACCGCTCCCTCCCATTCTGGCAAATGATAGGAGAGCAAGTCCAAGGGAACAGTCGAATGGTTTTTGACCACAAATTCCACCGGTGGAGTGGTATCTACCACTGTCAGATTTCGGTACTGGTCGTACGTACGATTGACTTCAAGAGGTGGGGCTGAGTTGAGCTTTACGGTGCCTCGATACAGCGTAGCGTAGTTGACATCCTCATGTTCAACGGTAAGGTCACCGACAGCGACAGGGCCCCGAATTCCTCTCCCTGTAAGGCTCACAGATACGGTGCCTTCATCAGTACTGAGGCTCCAGGAGTCTGTCGCAAGTCCCTGGGCTACGGGGGTAAACTGGAACTGCACATTGCAAGTCGCTCCGGGCGGTAGCGAGGTGCTGCTCCCGCAATCGCTCGAATTCGACGATTGCGCGAACTCTGGCCGGTCCGTGCTAGCGCCTTTGAGCGCCACCCATGAATCGCCGTTGTTCGTAATCGTGGCCGCTGTAGCCGCAAGCGAAGTTTCGCCTACCAAGGTGTCCGTGAACACCACGTTTGAGCAGTTTATAGATAGGTTGCCCACTGAAGTGCTACCTGAACAATGGCTGGTATTTGGTATGCCTTGAGCGCTGATTTCAAAGGTGTACACACCTTCGCTCGTGCCTATCTGAACACTCACGGAAGTGGGCCCTACCGTAGTGGGGGTGTAGGTGATGGAGGGCGAGCATCGCATGTTTGGCTCCAGCTCATCCCATTGTGGGCAGCTTCCGGGCTCCACATAGATTTGGTCGTGGTCTGCCCAAATAGACTCGATTGTTACATTTCGGTCCAAGCCGTTGATGAGCTCTGGAGGCACGGAGACCTTTCGAGTGTTACCCACTTGCGTTGCAGCGATGACGACCGGAACGTTTCTGAGTGAGAAAACGCCAGCGGTAGGCGGGTCTTCTGGGTCAGGATTGATAGGGGGGTTTGGGTCCGAGGGGCCATCCGAGGGGCCATCCGAGTTGCATCGCGAAGGCTTCACCGACCATCCAGGGTCGTCACATTCCTGAGGCAGAGGAGCGCAAAGTGTTTGTGTCCCGGGAATTATGCCGGGGGCAACCTGGTTGACACATTCACCATCGCGAAGCAAATGCCCTTCCTTCGAAACGACGGCAATGTAGGTTTCCGATTGAGGGGAGAAGCACTGGGCCGAATAGCTCTCGCTCAGCTTGGTGAACACCCCGTCCACTTTGAACGCTAATTTGTTGACCGTTTTACAGGTCTCTTTCCCGACCTCCCGAAGGATGAAAACGGGAATTCCGTTTTTCGGCATGGTCCATGCCTGACCATTGGACCCTTCAGGAATCGCCCTCAGGTAGTTTTTTGTGGTCAGCGTGGTCATCAAAACAGGCCAGCCACCCGTATCAGACTTGTGCAGGTCGGCCGCTGCAAGGACTTGCTGGCCTTGGTTCAGCACTTTCGTGGCCTCCGCTTTTGCGCGTTGTGTGGTCCATGAAGGGCCCCCGTAATGAATGGCTGCGAACGCGATAGCAGCGACAAGCACTATAGAAAGTATGGTTATTACAAGAGAAAACATTTAGTGAGGCCGTGTTTAAAGTGGTGTGCGGACTGAATAAACGCAATGCCTACAAAGGAGGGGATTTGACTTTGTAAGACGTGCGCAAAGGAAGGGCACGCCCCAACCATAAAAGGGTATAGCTCCCTGAAAAAATCGCGTGCCTATACCCCACATGCCTCAATATCTGATGACTTGTAGAAAATCGCTGGATTTCAACTTCAATACGCACTTCAATGTTGAGGATGGTGCGTCGTGGACGCTAAATTCGATTTTTAGACATCACGGACCCGCACCGTTAGGCTTGTAATGAAAGATTTGTTTCTGTCGGGTGTCCTTGGATTTGCCGTTACGGCTCTCCTGTACCTCTGGAAAAAGGGGTCAGTCCGGTGGGCACACTGGTTTCCCTTGCTTAAAAAGGGCATCGAGCTGAGCTTAAAGGCGGCTGTTGCTGTGGTAGCCGTATACGCAACGTACACCATTGCCAACTCTGAAGACGTGCCCATGAATGTTGCTGCCGCTTTGATAGGCGCGGCTGTTCCTGGCCTATACCTGCGGTTTGTTAAAAACATCCGATTCGGCGACGGTGACGAAAAAATCAAACGCGGTACCCAGATGGCCACTGTGGAAGAGGTGTCGCGCGCCGTCTTCAAGAAGTCCAAGCGCAACCGCCTCAACTTTGGTGGCGTTCCCGTTCCTTTGGACGCTGAGCCATATCACTTCCTGATAGCGGGCGCCACTGGTACGGGTAAGTCGGTGGCCATCAACCAGATTCTTCAAGAGCTGCGCGCAGCGAATGACACCGTCATCCTTGTGGACAGCGGCGGGGACTTTCTGGCGCGTCATTTCCAGAAGGACACGGACTTTGTTTTCAACCCCTTTGACGAGCGTTGCGTCAACTGGTCGCCTCTGCTGGAGATGCACGGGGAGTGGGACGCGGAAGCCCTGGCCCGCTCCATCATTCCTGACGCAGTGGGTGAGAGCAAGGAGTGGAACTCCTACGCGCAGACCTTCGTGTCAGCCGTCCTCCGCAAGCTTTGGACTACCAACCAGCTGAAGCTGGAAGACCTGCTGTACTACGTCCTGTCCGCACCGACTTCGGAACTGAAAACCTTCTTGCAAGGTACCGCGGCCACGGCGCAGATGTCTTCAGAGAAGACCTTTGGCTCCATCCGCACCATCGCGTCCAACTATCTGACGGCCTACAGCTATTTGCCAGGCAAGGGTGACGCGTTCTCCGTCACCGAAATGGTCCGCGCCGAGCACTCGGGGTTTCTGTTTCTGACCTACCGGGATGACCAGCTCGACAGTTTGCGCAGCTTGCTGGGCTGCGTGCTGGACGTCACGACCCGGGCTATCCTGTCCATGCCTCCCGACCCAAACCGCCGGGTGTGGCTCATCATCGACGAGTTCGCCTCGGTCGGTAAGGTGCAGTCCATCGAGGCTGTTGCGACCAAGGCGCGTAAGGCGGGAGGTTGCCTGCTCATTGGGCTGCAGTCGGTATCCCAGCTCAAGGACCGGTATGGGGAGCATGGCGCTCAAACCATTCTTTCGTGCTTGTCCACCTGGCTGGTGCTACGTTCACCCGATGCAGATACGGCGGAGTACATGTCGAAGTATGTGGGGGATGTCGAGCTGGTTCGTCAAAGTCGTTCGTTGAACGTCTCCGAGACTGGCGATTCTCAGGGCCGCAATGAGCAGCAGACCACCCAGCGTGCCGTACTGCCATCGCAAATCCAGGCGCTTCCCAACCTGCACGGCTACCTGAAGCTGGCCGGCGGATATCCCCTGTGTGAGGTGAAGCTGGAGACAAAGGGCCTGAAGACCGTCAAGAACCCGGCCCCTTCCTTCCAGATGCGAGATTTGAAGACCGCACCCCTGCTGGACTTCAACAAGCGGGAGGGGGCAGCTCCTACAGTGGACACAAGTGCCCCTGCGCAAGCAATGCCGACTGCCGAGCCCTCAACCCGCGCAGCAAAAGAAGAGCTGGTCAAGGGCGTCACGGTGGGTCTCGCAAAGCCTGCCGCACCAGAGCCTCTGCGCCACACCCACGTTCTTGTGACCCGTCGGCCTCAGTGATGGAATAAACCATGGCAACAAAAAACAAAACATCTCGCCAAGACTTGGAAGGATTGCTTACCAAGACCAGTGGGCTCTTGAAGCCACCAAAGCAACCGGCGGGCCCTCGGCCGGAGGGCGAAGCCCCCGTTAAACGGGCTCAGCCCAACCCTGAGAGGGGTGCGCAGCGGCCGCGAGGGGAGGGCCCTGCTCAAAGGAATCGGGAGGACCAACCCCCTAGGACACCCCGTGAGCAAGCACCAGCACCAGCACCATCGTCGGGGCCAGACCAACGTGCTCCTATGGAGCGTAGCCGGGAAACGACTGTGCCACGTCCGCCAGCTCCAGTACCGGTACCAGCCCCAGCCCCAGCCCCAACGCCCACTGCTCAAGCCGAGGTGCGTGATGCCGCGTCTGCTGCGCCCCGCGACCAAGCTGCTGCGCCGACCCCTGCCCCAGTCCCTAGCCCAGTCCCAGCTTCGCCACAGGACCCGGCGTCCATTGTGGTGCCGCTGTCCGCACTGCTGGAGCACCACTTGCGGTTCTACAACTTTCCGCCTGAGGACTTTTCGTACATCCCTGTGCTTGAGCACCAGCTCAAGAGCAACACGTTGCTGGACGCACCCCACTCGAAGTGGGTGGTACTGCACAAAGGGGGCCACGCGTTCGCGCGCCTGACCAGCTCCCGTGAGCTCAAGCGGGTAGCCAAGCCGGGAGACACCGCGTTGGCCGTCATTCCTTTGCGGTTCCTTGCGGAGCGTCCTGTGACGTTGGAGATGTTGAAAGACTGGCGTTTCCTCGCGAAGGAGCTCTTCGAGGACTTTTCGCACCTCGTGATGCTGCAGGTTCTGACCATTCCCGTCCTTGAACGCAGCCTGGAAGTCGCGGTGCCGTTGCAGCTTGCAGAGCAGCTGGGCGAGGTTGTAAAAGACGTGTATTCGAAAGCCGCGGTACCCCTTCCCTTGCCGCTGAAGCAAGCGCGCGTCATCGAGATTTTGGCGGCTACCTGGGCGCTCGGTTTCGATGACGATAAATCATTGTCGCTCGCACCCCTTACATGTGAACGGTTGGCCTCGGGCGACTTCAAGAAGGCCTGAGCTCCTGCCAAAGCGCAGCTCATCACAACAACTTTTTTTGGAACACATATGTTTGAAGCAGGAACGATTGAAGACACCACCACGCCCGCTGAGGGAGGTAACATCGAATCCGTGAGCACCCGGGCAAAACGCAAGGCCTCAGCCGCAAGCGTTGTGAAGATGTTGCCCGCTTTGGTCACAGCGGCATCGATTGGTCCGCAGTCCACCATGGCAAGTCTGGTGAAGCAACTCTCGGAGATGCTGGCCGCTGACTACCCGGATATTTCCAAGAAGCTTTCCGTGCGCGCGGCACTCACGCCCTTGCGCAAAATCAACTGTCCAGAAAACCTGTTGGCAGTCTCCGATGCCCGCCATGGGCTAGCGGACGTAATTCTGTCGGACAGCGTCACGAAAAAGATTCAGGAGGTTCTCCGGGAGCACCAGATGGCGCCAAGCCTGGCTCAGTTCAACCTGAAGCCGCGGCATCGCGTTCTCCTGTACGGCACACCAGGCAACGGAAAAACCATGGTGGCCGAAGCGCTTGCGCGTGAGCTGGACTATCCCTTCATGCAGCTGAAGTACGGCGCGCTCATCGATAGCCATCTGGGCGAGTCCGCCAAGAACATCAACAAGGTGCTGGAGTACGCGGCACAAGGACCTTGCGTTCTGTTTGCGGATGAGTTCGATGGTCTCGGGGCATCCCGCGACCGTACCGGCGACGTGGGAGAAGCCCGTCGAATCACCAACCAGCTGCTGATTGAGCTGGAGAGGCTACCCTCGCATTGTGTGTTTGTGGCGGCCACCAACATGGAGTCCATGTTGGACACGGCATTGCTACGCCGCTTTGACTTCTCGGTGGAACTGAAAAAGCCCGATGCAGAGTTGGTCCGACGCTGTGCACTTCACGAGCTGCGCCCAGCCATCACCCCTGGCCACGACGTGAGCGAGTGGGTGGAGACGATTGCCGGCATTCGTTTTGAGAGCATGTACCGCGTGGTGGAGTTGTGCAAACGCATCCGCCGGGACCTGGCCCTTGACAGGGGCCAAAATATCCAATCGCTTGTCTCGGAGGCCTACGACGGCCAGAAGTGAGGCAGCGGCGGCCTCGGCCGTGCTCGATTCAATGGAAACAAAAAGGCTTCTGAACACAGGGTTCAGAAGCCTTCTTCAATCAGGTGGGCAAGTAGCCCAAAAGTTCTTTGGACTCAAAAAGCTCCTTCAAGTGATTTCCCGGATAGCTCCCGTGGTAGCTATATTCGCGGCACACTTTCGCAAGCTCTTCATCTTCATCCGCGTTTCGAATTCGCACAGTCAGCATGCCTTGCGCGCTTCGGTCATCGTCCGAACTATCTGACTCCAGCATTTGGAGTTCAGCCAGAAGCAGGAGACCCCCGCATCGAGAAGTAACCTCCAGGCTGCCGAGCGTTCCGAAGTTGTTCTCGACACTCAAGGTGGCGGTGTCGAAATCATCTTCTGTAGGGAGCACCATCTCAGCGTCTCCACAGTAGAAATCACCGAGCTTTCGGTGGTTACCATCGTCGAGCTCAAAGCCTTGAGGATAGATAGCAGCCGCATGTTCGCGAGCTGCTTGCTTTGCATCTTCTTCGGAGGTGCCGCGGGCCTTAATCCAGGCCGTCATGCTCATCTCTACGCTGACGGGTACGAGGAATACGGCACCTTCTGTCCCTACGACTTCATCGGCTGGCGATTCATCGGAGGGAGCGGGGGCAGGGGTGGCCGAAGGCTTTCCTGCCTGCAAGGCGGACATCGTTTTCCAGTTCTTGTAGCCCATCACACGGGCAATGGCTTGCAGCGCCTGTTGATAGGGAAGCGTGAACCCCTTTGATTTCAGCTCATCCATCAGGATGCGTGCTTGGTCTTGAGGTGCGGGTATTGTCTGCATTTTGAGTTCCTTGGTATTGCGCGAAAGCGCTGAGTTCCTATGAGTCCTGTCGTTGTCAACATGGAGGCTTCGCGCGTTCTAAAAAATGCGACAAGAAGTCCTTGAGGTCTCTGTTTCACGGTGCCGGCGGAGCCGGTGACAGGCGTGTTAAGAAGCATGAGTAGCTCCTTCGATGTATAGGAACGGAGAGGAAGTGCGGTTAGCCCTTTCCCGTGGCCCCGCCATTTGCTTCCTTAAACTCCAGCAGCCCGGGTCGAGCTGTTGCCAAGTAGTGCTGCACGGAACCCCATGAAAAAAGCCTCTTCTAAGAAGAGGCTTTTGAATGGTTGAGGTTACTTACGCCGGCAGACCCAGCTTGTCGAGGCATTGGGGCAAATCCAGATTCCGTTGTTGGCATGCAGGCCCAACTTGGCGCTCCAGAAACCCAATTGCTGCCATTTTGAACCGAACCAATGTTGCGCGAGCCGCTTCGGAGTCGATGTCAAAGTCTTTGTCTTTGGAAATCTTGTCTTTGTAGTACCAGGCGCCCACTCCTCGGGAAAAGGAGATGCACTTGTCTACCGCGTACTCTCGCGTTTTCTGCAAGGGTTCACCTATCGGTGCTTTCTCGTAGAAACGTTGCACCAAGCAGGAGTTTTCTTGCTGCAATGCAATCGAAAGAGCCGACTGTGCGTGGGCCGAAAGGGTCAAGCCCAAGAACAGCAGAGAAAAGGTGAGAAACAGTTTTTTCATGATGGTTCAGTGATTATGTCCTCACCTGTATAGGACATAGCCGAATGCTATTCAGCCGACATTTCCCGCTCGACGGCTTCCTTTGCGTGCGCAGCTACCTCTGCGTCTTCTCGGTGATTGGCAGAGCTGCGTTGGTCGGATTGAACCCCTGCGAATGCTTCCCCCGCGGCTCGGTCTTGACGGCCGCCGTCCTTACTTTTCTGGGCGCTGGAGTCTTCATGGTCCCAGTCACCCGCCCCGCCTGCCAAGCCGGCTTCGAGAGCGGTTCCCCGGGCGCCTTCGAGGGCGCTTTTGCGGTTGCTCCCGGAGTCCATCTGCAAGCCGTCCAGCAGCCCCTGGAGATTTGCCTTGCTCTCAGCGCTCTCCTTGGCTTTGTCGTTGTGTTCAGCCCGGCCATCATGACCCCGGGTCTCAGCAGAGACACCCACTGTACCCTCTACGGTAGCCTTAAGGTTTTCCTTTCCCGCCCCCTTGCTATTACCGCTGGCCGAAGACCCCTCCGAGTCGCCTTGTGCACGGGAGGACGACCCTTCTTTCGCGTTGCCTTTGCTCCCCGCTTCATTGGCAGACGTAGCTTCTGAGACGCCAGCATGGCTTACCGATTGCTGCCCCGAGCTTCCCTTGGATTGGCCCGCGGAGTCCGTCAGACTCCCTGACCGGCCCATGTTTTCGTTACGGCTATGGCTGGATTGGTGCTGGGCGGCGCTCGTGGAGAGGCCCACTGATGCACTGGAGCTCAGGCCTTTAGACGTGCTGCTATCCCGAGAAGAGCCACTTCGCACATCGGATAGGTCTTGACCTTTCACCCCTCCACGGATTGCTGCAGAGTCCACGCTTGCACGAGTGGTCTCCTTGACTTCCGCCCCGGAGCTTTCCCGGCTTGCCTGAGAAGCATCTTTGGTTTCAGCGGAAATACCGACGGAAACGTTGCTGCTCTCTCCCTTGGAGCTGCGAGCCGAGGGCTGTTCCGAGCTGCGGGATGACGCGCCGTCGTGGAATGTTCCGGATTTTTCCGACATCCCCTCGCTATTTGACGTGCTCACAGAGAGACTCGTACTGCCATCGTCAACCGTGCGAGCGGAGGACCTATCGACTGCCTTCGAGTCTTCGGTACGGTCGAACGAGGAGGACACTCCCTCTTTGCGTACAAAGGATGCAGCTGCTTTCAGCATCTGGCCCTGGCGCATGCCTGCGCCCGCGTCAGTCTCCTTGGCGGCGTCGTTGCCTAATTCCTTGGAGGCGCCCTCCATGGTTTTTTCGAGGTTATCGGTCATAACGAATGCGGTACGCGACAGTGAGTCCTTGTTCTCATCGAGGACGGTTTCGGCGGTGCGCGCTACGGAGTTAACGAGTGCATCCATCGATTCTTGCGCCTTGTCCAGTTCAACCTTCGCACTCTCCTTGTCAGGTGACTTGGCGGCGTCTGCGAATTGCTCCAGCTTCTCTGCGGCTGCTTGCGCTTGCTCTCCGTACTCTTGGCGCAGCTTGACGGCGTCTTCCTTGAGGGCTTCCAGGTCGGTCGGAGTGGCGGTCCCCTCTGCGGCGGCCTGCAGGCGCTCGTAGGCTGTTGTCAGCGCTTCAGGGTCGGGCAGGGCGTCAACAATCTTTGACAGCTCTGCCTGGCTGCTCTCAAAGGTGGCAGGGGCGCCTTCTGGCACCGAAACGTCTTGGCCCCGCAGTTCTTGGACGCGGGCAAGCAATGCCAAGCTCTCGGCAACCCCGCCTTCTCCTTCCGTCATGGCTGCGATTTGCACGGCATCGGCTTGGGCTTGT
The DNA here is from genome assembly GCA_020829485.1 of Nostoc sp. CHAB 5834. Next base: position 11,557 of record JAIVFU010000145.1, read on the forward strand.
GCGATGGATGCGGCCGTGAAGTGAGCCATGCCTTCAGCGAGGACCTGGTCCCCCTTCGAGTTGCTTCCATCCATCATGCTCTGCGCCATTCCGCGTGCCATGGACTCCAGGGCTTGGGCAGTGGCAGGTTCCGAAGGAGGGTTTCCCACCGAAGGCTCGACGAGGGGTTGAGGATAGTTTGAGGTAGTGTCCTCGACTCCGGGAAGTGCTTCGAAGTCCTTTGGGTTCACAATCAGTTCCGCTTCGGCCACCAGTTCTTTGTGGGTGGGCGTCCTGATTTCAGCTGCGACAGCTTTGGAGAACTCCTCCGCAAAACGCCCCAGGCCCTCCTCAGTTCCCACCACAATGAGACTTTCTGAGCGAACGGCACGACCCGTCGAGTCCTTCAGCGCGATATCAGCAAGGGCGTTCTGTAGAGATTTGTTTGGCATTGAGGTATTTAGTGAGTGGTTGATTGTTAAAGCGCAGCTCAGTAAGCGATTGCTATATTTGGCAGGCAATCACAAGGAATTTACTGATGTATTCTGTTTTTGAATATAGCTATCGCGACGCCTACAATTACAAGGTGTTTGGCCATTTCGCGCTCGACGGTGCTTTGACTCCTGAGCAAATTTCGGAGATTGAAAACAAGCTGTCTGACGGCGAGTTTTTCATCCCCTTCGATTTGCATCTGCCAGGTTTGCGCGACCTACAGCCGCAAATGTCCAACTACCCGTCAGAATCCGACCATGTTTGGCATGCGCTCGAAACCCAGAAAATCGAGACGTTCGAGCGCTCACCGGACGATGTTCCTGTTTTTCGCGTTCAGGATTTCATGAGCGCATGGGAGCGCATCAAAACGCGAAATCATTGGGACGTTGAGGCCGCCGTTTTCCGGCACAACATTTGATTTATGAAACTCGGGCCTAGCCCGAGTTTTTGCTTAGCAAGTCTGAGCGGCTAGCCAAGCGGTCGCCTGAATAGGCGTGAGCAGTTTTTCAGCTCGGACCCTGCGCAATGCCTCAATGTTGGGAGTTCTCAGGTACAGCCAGACCAGAGCCCCTTGGACCCGGTACCCAACCACGCGAGAGGAACCTACTACAAGGGGTTTTTTGACCCAGACCGGAGGCTCTGGCTTGAGGAGGACATGGCTTAAATCTTCTTCTACAGAGAAGATTTCTTCATCAGACGGGTCGCTGATGGGGGTTGCGGCATATGCGCTGTATTGGTATTTGAGCATTCGTTTATCCATGAAAATCCCGCGCAGCCGACAACCGGCAGCGCTTCCAGGAAATTTGATGAACAAAAGCTCAGGTCATTAATATATAGCTACAGCCTGAAATTTGTTGTTGGCCATTTTAGAGCGCATTGTTGTGTGTGGCTATGGCTACACAGAATAGGACACACTATCAAAAAACGAAATATGGAAAATCTTCTCTTGGTCATTGACGGCCTCAGCATCATTCGGCGCGTCTACGAGGCCAACCAAGCCCCGGATAGCCCCGAGAAGGCTGAGCGGGCAATGGTGTCCGCATACGCATCGCTTCAACGGGCAGTGCGAGAGCACGAGCCCACTCATCTGGCGCTCGCTATGGACGCAGGCGGCCGCACTTGGCGTCACGACATCTACCCTAAATACAAAATCGACCGCAAGCCCATGCCAGACTGTCTGCGCCAAGCTCTCCCCGTGTTGACTGCTTCAGTTCGCAACATTGGTTGGACGGTGCTCACGGAGCCTGGCGTGGAAGCGGATGACACCGTTGGCTCGATTGCCGATGCTGCCGACTTGGAAGGAATCCCTACAGTGGTTCTTTCGGGGGACAAAGACCTTGTCCAACTGCTGCGGCTCAACGCACGGGTTTACGACCACTTCGGCTCCGAATGGCGTGACCACGCATGGTGCCTGAAGAAGTTTGGGGTCTCTCCAGAACTGGTTCCTGATTGGCAAGCCCTCCATGGCGACCCGGTGGACGGTATCCCTGGCGTGGACGGTGTGGGAAGAGTGACTGCTACCAAGCTTCTGCTGGAATATGGAAGCCTGGAAAAGGTATTGGAGGCAGCCCCTGGCATCAAGGGGGTTGTGGGCAAGCGACTAGTTGAACAAGCGGACCGAGCTCGCATTTCGAGACGACTCACGAATTTGAAGTACGACGTTTTCCCCGAGGGAATCGACTTCGACGATTTTCTGCTGCACAAATGATTGAAAACGGGACTCCTAGAGTCCCGTTTTTTAATGAATAAGCTATTTAGCTTTTGGTTCCTGCTTTAGTATTTCTGCACGAAACTCGGTTGCGGCGTCCGCTATGAGCCCGAGCATTTCCACGGTAGGCCGAGATGTCGTCTTGACGGTC
>JAIVFU010000146.1 GCA_020829485.1 Nostoc sp. CHAB 5834
TTATGGTTCGTCACATAGATTCGTTTCTTAATGCCTATTTACTGAACACCTTTGTGTATTTTTATTTACTTACGTCCCAGAATTATCTGTAACTTTTTGTAATACAGGTTGAAGTGCGGAATGTGGGTTAGAAGCTTTGCCGTGTGAAGGGTTTAGCTTCGCAAGAATTACTACACAATCAGACAATCCTAATCAGCGCGGTGGCGTTCGTGATATCAAAAGTATCCCTATCAATATCGTGTGTGAATTCTGGATGTCGCAAGCATTCAAAGGCAACATCAAGGCTCAAGCATTGGTAGCAGCATGTACACAGGAGACATTGCAACGTCGTTGTGATAATGCCTTTGGTGTAGCCAAGACAGAACACCAATACGAACGACAAGCTACTACATGTAGAGAACAATGGGAGGCACGACGAAAATATCTCAGGGAACAGCACACAAATTTTGAGTATGCTTGCAAGACTTACGGATTTAGTTGTGCATCTACTCACAATAAGCTGACGTTAGCAGCAGTTCACAAAACCGCGAGAGAACTAAAGGAATTAGAGGTGATACAGGGTAACAAAGATGTGGGATTGAATTATATAGAAGACTCTGACGAATTGCTGCTAGTGGCAAAAGTGAAGAAAAACTTCTCACGATACCGCAAGGGAGGCATAGACGAACGTATCCATAGAGCGCTAAAAGATGCACGTAAAGAGAAAGATACCCTGTATTCAGCTATCGGCGGTTAATAAAACATCCCCTAGTGGTTGCAGCCGCTAGAGGAATACTTAATCGGATTAATACTTATGCCTAGCATATCACTGCTAGGCTTTTTTTTTGCAGTAGTGCATACCTGTGTATAGAAGTGACATTCAAAAGTGTCACTTTTTTTGACACTTTTAGTGACATCCGTGAGTGACACTTTCATCACACAGGGTAGGCATAGACAAAAATCCAACATCGAGCGAGTGAGTAACCATCGAAGTTTACCGCCAAAATCGCCTACAAGACACTTGCACTGAGTTTCAACATTCGAGATAATCAGCAGTTCCTTACGACTTCCACAGATAGGAGTTTACCTACACTGAGTAAAGGTCAGGTAATGATAAACTTTGTGATTGCTTTTCAACCGTGCGTTAAAAACTTCAAAAGCATGGTGCTGCATAGCCTCTGACGAAAAAAGTTATTCTTACTGGTTAACCTGTCAGAAAAACTTTTTCTGCTAGCGCGATATTTCAGATTGTCCTAACTACTGTTTTTTTGCTCATTGTACCCCTTGCACGCAAAGTGACACTTTTATATGTCACAAAAAGTGTCACTTTAAGTGACACCTAAATATGTCACTTCTATACACAGGTATACTATGCCCATAAAAAAATACCCCAAAAGAGTAAAAATACTTTTCTGGGGTGTTTGCTTCTGTTAGGTTCATTCTGTCTTGATGAGGAAACATTAACTATCAGGCATCACAACGTCGCTAACATCACCCAAGTATCTTTTAGCAATCATGTTAGGTGAATTACCTACCCATTTAGCCACAACCACACTATCAACACCACTCCTGACCATCGTCGTGATGGCAGTATGTCTCATCTGGTAAGGGTTCCTGTATTCAATATCCGGTAGACTTTTAAGTACTGACTTCCACGCCCTATTAGCAAAGTTATGCCAGTCTATGAAGCCACCTTTTTTAGCAGGAAATACGAAGTCATCGGGTGAGCATTTTTCAGGCTTAATCTCATTGATAACAAATGCTATCCGGTCGTTTACCGTGATAGAACGCTTACTCTGTGTTTTAGTGCCAGCTTCCACTTCACCATTTGCTGTTAACTTTTGGCAGAATGTTATCTTTCCACCTTTTATATGCTTCCATTGCAGTGCTAGCGCTTCTTCAGGACGGCAACCAGTGATGAATAGGAATTCCACCAATGAAGCGTAATAACTATAATTGGTGCTAGCGTAAAATGCTTGGATAATCTGCTTACGTTCGTTATCACTAAAGGGATTAATATCATCTTGAGTAGCTGATTTTTTGGTAGATGGTATCAAGCTTTTTAGTCCATCAAAAGTATTTGACTGTAACTTTTGACAAGCTACTCCCCATTTACAAGCAGCGTTTATTAACTTCCATTGTTTCTCAATACTGCTAGTCGATATTCCTTGGTGGTCTTGCACAAGCCATTGCATGATTTGTACGGCATCTCTCGCTAGTTTGTGAGGACATTTCCTAAGCTTGTTTTTGATGCGGTCATAATCAATCATGCTGTTAGATTTCAGTGTCTTAGACTTGAACTGTGTGTAATCCTCAAACAGTTGCAGCAAGTCAACTGCATTTATTGATAGTCTTGCAGCGACAATCTCTCTCGCTTCTTGCGCGTCTTGGATAGCAGCTTCCTTTGTCCGCCCCTGCAATGCATTAGGTTTGTACTTTGTCAATGTAGAGTCAAAGTAACCTGCTATACAGTCTTGGCGTATACGGTTAGCAATCTCCTCAGCTTTTGCAAGCGCTAATTTATCAGAATACTTACTACCTGGTATCGGACTAAAGCAATATTCCTTACCGCCAAAGGTAAACCGAATGATTATTGAACCTTTGTTGTTCCTCGGTGTAATTTCTCTCATACTTATCCTTTTTGCGTGTCTACAGTACTATTATCGCAGTAGACTTGCATCCATTAGGGTATTGTAAATAAGTATTTAACGTAAAATGCCTACTGTATATGTATTTTAGGTAAAATTGAGCTAGGACTGAAAATCCTCGTGTCACCGGTTCAAGTCCGGTTCCTGGCATCGCTTACAGCTAAAAACACCACTTGCATAAGACATAAGCTGGCATAAGTAAAAAGTTGCTTGATGCTTATACCGGGTAAAAGGTTTATGTCTTAGCGATTGTGTTCTCTAAAGTTTTTCACACCATCCTCCGTTTCTATATTTATCTGAGATTAATATTGAGATATCATTGGCACTAGTGATTGATCCTAGAATTTCATTTGATCGTCCAGTATTAATCGGAACGGGAATCCCAACAGCAATTTTGGCACAGCGATACAAAGCTGGTGAGTACGATTGATAATTTGGCTGATGATTATGGTTGCGATCGCGCTTGTAAATCCTTTTCCTAAACAAAAAGACCAGCCTCCCACAGCTGGTCTATAAAATGTTTTTTTGCGTTGTCTTCTCAAGAGAGTTAAAACCCAATTGCGCGTTCCCAAAATGCAACGGGCAACTTTTCTTAACAATATTGTAACAGTCAGCACAGATTTTTCGTGAAATTTCCTCAAAAAAGATAAGAACAAAGCTTAAAAGCTTCTATCCATCAGGATAATTCAGCAAATCGCAGGGTAGAAAAAGAGGGGAGTAGAGGAGCAGGGGAAGAATTCTTAATTTTTGACAAATGACAAATGACTAATGACCATTTGTGGTTTTCCCCAGAGGATGCTCTCTTGCTTGTAAATTGCAATTCCCGGTTTTGCTCCTTTGGGTTTGTAGACGTGTTTTAGCTGAGTGTAAACTACTGGCACTTGCTCACTCTGACGGGCGCGACTGTAGTAGGCGGCAAGATTAGCTACAAATTGTAAATCAGCTTCTTCTGCAACAGCACCGGGTTCTAGACGTAATAGCACATGGCTCCCTGGAATTTCTTGAGCGTGGAACCAGATGTCATAATCCCCAGCTACACGAAAGGTCAATTGGTCATTTTGGCGATTGTTGCGACCAATTAATACTTCAAAGCCGCTGGGGGTAAGGTAACGATGAAAGTTGGTGCTTGGGGGTTCATTGGCACTGCGGCTACGATATTCTGGATCTTCTAAATACTTTTGTCCAATCAACTCTTCGCGGATTTCTTCTAAAGCTCGCAAATCTTCTGCTGTTTGGTAGGTGTCTATTTGGCCGATCGCAGCTTCTACTTGTTCTAAATACTCAATTTCTGTCTGCACTTCTAATAGTAGCGGTTCGACGGCAGCACGAGCGCGTTTGAGCTTTTGGTGCTGTTTGTAAAGACTTTGGGCATTTTGGACGGCATTTTTATCTGGCAACAGAGCGATCGCTACTGGCTGATTTGTTTCAAAATCAGCAAGGATAATTTCTTTCATCCCCGGTTCCCAGTTTTGCAAATGAGCCATCAATAAATCAGCTTTTTGCCGATAGTCATCAGCTTGATCTGATTGCTGCAAGCGCGTCTTAAAGGTTTGAGCCTTATTCCGTAATTTCGCCAGAATATTATTCAATTTCTGGCTCAACTGATGGCGCAATTGAGAAAATAATTGTTGGTCAATTTGGTTACTGTAGTAGCGGTTGAGTAACTCTTGAATATCTTTGACCTTTTCAACTGCACCCCAACCCATTACGGTATAGCCATCTTTTGTCCAAGCGGGTTGAAATTTCTTGGAAGTCAAAGCTTGCAGCCATTCTTGCCAACCCTCAAACAGCCGTTGCCAATCGTCAGCGTTGAGAATATCGGTGGATGTTTCTGGTGCGATATTTGCTTCTAGCAGCATTAACTCTAGTAGTGCTGCACTCAAGCCACTATAACTTTTGAGCAATTGCCGCTTGATTGCTCCTGGCACTAAACTTACCCGTTCTTGCCAACGTTCTTGTGATTCGCTCAAACTGGGGACAGTTCCAGTCAGTTTCGGTGGTGTTTCATAAGGTTGTCCGGTTTGGATGGGACGGACACTAGATTGTTGCTGACTGACTTGATGAGCAGCAGTGATAATTATATTATTAGCGTCGGTGAGAATGACGTTGCTATACTTGCCCATGATTTCTGCATAGACATGATATAGGGCGGTTTCTCCAGGACGACGGGCAAATTGCAAATCAATAACCCGCTCCCAAGGAGCGATCGCTTCAATAGCTACCAGTGCTAAACCACTTAATTGGTGTATCAGTTGTTGGCTAAAGGTAAAGGTATCTGGCGATCGCGGTGGTGGATCACCGATGCAAATATGTGCAGCTTGAGGATGCCAAGAAATCTGTAGCCAATCTCGCTGTTTCAGGGTGCGTAATGCCATAGAAATAGTGTAGCGATCGCGCTGGTAAACCTGTTCTAAGCGTGATGGTAGCCAGTTAGCGCGGATTTCGCTACAAGCAGCTGTGAGAGTGGTAAAGTCAACTGGTTGCAAAGCGATTAGTTGTTAACATTCAAATGGTAGCGATCGCTATGCTTTTATCTTCATTTAGTCAAAGCATAACAGACCTCAACTATCATAGCGGTTACTTGGTTTGGTGATAGCTAACGCAGAAATCTATTATTCAGACAGACTCTCAGCACTTAGATGATAGCTTCCCTTTTTATACATTTTTTAGGATCGAGTTTTGTCAGCTAAAGCTATATCTTGCACCTGCCCACTTTCCCGCCAGAGAATAAATTCTCTGGCTAATAGCGCAAGTCCACTTAAGTGGACTCTAATCTGAGTCTTTAATAGATAGACTTTAGCTATTAGCCTCAGAATTCATTCTGAGGCGGTTGTTGGGAATGGCGCAAGTTCTAAGCTAATTAAACTAATAATGGAAATCATTCAGCCTAGAGAAATATTTAGAATACAGCACAGATTGCAGGTACAGATAATCGTAGGGGCACAACATGTTGCATACGTGTCAACTGAAGCTAAAAGTAGCAAAACTTTCAGCTTCCTCACCCGCCTTGAACTAAAGTTCAAGGCTCATAGCTAAAGTCTACTGAACTAGACTAAAGATTTTTCGGATTATTTAGTCATCTTTAGATGACTTCAGCTATTATTCTTGGAACTTCAGTTCCTTGCGGGACATGGCTTTTACGTTAAGTTGACACCAATGAACATCTTGTGCCCGTACGCATGTACTTCATTTACCTGAAATACGCATAAATGATTGAGTAATGGTGAGTGAGGACTAAGAAAATAATAATTATTTCTTACTTCCGAGTTATCCATTCACCATTATCTGTTACCCAAGAGAATTACTGAGCAACCAAAACTGCCTGTTTTGCTGTTGACTGCACTAATTCGACTGTTGACTCTACTAGTTCTTTTGCTGTTGACTGCACTAGTTCGGCTGTTGACTCCACTAGTTCATTTGCTGTTGATGCTACTGGTTGTGGCTGCAACAGTTCGGTGTAAAGTTCACTCAGTTGATGTGCTACGCCATCCCAGCTAAACTTAATTTCGACGCGCTTTCTACCAGCTTTACCCAATTCGTCTCGCCATTCTGGATTTAAGAGAATTCGGTCAATGGCAGATGCAAAGGCATTTACATCTTGTGGTGCTGCCAATAAACTAGTTTCTTCATTAACTATAGTAAACTGAAGTCCGCCGACATCACTCGCTACGACTGGTGTACCACTTGCCATCGCTTCGATCGCTACCAGTCCAAAGGGTTCGTAGTGACTGGGAACAACGCAAACATCAGCAGCTGCGTAATAAGTTGGCAAAATATCTTGACTCAGACGACCTGCAAAAGTGGTAAAGTCACTCATCCCCAATTCGTTGACGATTTGCTCAATGCGATCGCGCTCAATGCCGTCGCTGTTACCTGGAGTACTACCACCACCAATAATTAGCTGGAGATTTTTGGAGTCACGTAGCGAAGACTCGTTTACTGCACGCACCAAGGTTTCTATCCCTTTGCGTGGGTCAAAACGCCCTACATATAATACTACTTTGGCTTCTTTATCAATTCCCAATTCAGCCCTGGCTGCTTCTCGTGCAATCGAGCCAAAGTGCTGAATATCTGTACCGCAGGGAATGATGTCGATATTACCTTTAGTGGAAACTAGCGATCGCATGTGTTGCTGTTCTTGCGGACTTGTCGCTACAATTCGCTCTGCTTTTTCCAACACCTCTTTTTCCACTGCTAATCGCACACTAGCAATCTCAGGAATATCTTCTACAGTGTTATACTTGACTGCTCCCAAAGAGTGGTATGTGTGAACCTGTTTACTATGTTGGATTTTCTTTAACTCCATCCCCACCCAACTAGAGAGCCAATAGTTAGTGTGAACTAATTGGTATGTAATGTCATTTTTTGCTTGAAATTTGAGGAAATTATCGACAAATTCCGGCAGAAATTCAAAAATATCATCTCGTGGCACAAACTCAAGGGGGCCAGCTTTTAAACGAATAGTTCGACAATTATCGCTATGTTCAACAATCGAGTCTTGCTCCAGACTCACCTTGCGAGTAAACATATCAACTTGCCATCCCAGCTGCGCTAGTGCTTCACCCACGTTACGCACATAAACATTTTGTCCCCCAGCTTCTTCTTTCCCTATTTCAATCGCCGGATCTCCGTGGACGGAAACCAAGGCGATACGTTTTTCGGTGGTAGAGTTCATAGTTTGTGTGTTGCTAATTTTAACAAAGTTTTAGGCTGTTCCAAGCTCGTGTATAGCACACTTACCTGAATCGTTTAGGAACCTTGATTAATATTGATTTTAATTTACTATATCTAATATTTTTTTACATCTTCTACCAGAAGTATACTATTAGACTAAATACAAATATTTAATTTCTTTATATATAGAAAATTCTCTCTTTATATTTCATACTTTTGATGGATGAAAATTATATTTTTTCTATATATCATAAATAGTCTGTGAGAAGTAAAATTCCTGTAAAGCTTACAAATAGGTACTTTTAGCTTCAGTAACTCTCTTATTTAAATCTGGATTGCTGTATTAGTTCAAAATATCTAATGCTTTTGATAGATAACTATTATAGTTTTCGTCTTGTTTGTGGAGATATAATCCCATAGATACATGCATTAGCGTGAGTTTGACAAAGCAAACAAGCAGCCGCACGCACAGCTTCTTGTAGAAAAAGTAGTTCGATAAATTAAGCTTTTTAGCGATTTTTGCGTCAGTCCTGAATTTATCCCGTGAACAAGAAGGCAAGGGGGACAAGGGAACAAGGGTGAGAACTTGCAACAAGTCTTTCCCCTTGTCTCCCTGCCCCCTTCCCCCTGCCTCTAAGTTGAACTCACATTGTATTAAGTAGTGAGAATAAATGTTAAATATTGATGCAAAATTGGGTACTTTATGGAATTTGCTTCGGAAAGTCTCAGATTATATTTGCAATCATTAATAAATCTAAGGAGCAAATCAGGTGTTTACTTCAACCTTACTCGCTGCCGCAACCACACCTCTGCAATGGAGTCCGACAGTTGCACTGATTATGATTATCGTTAATATCGTTGCCATTGCCTTTGGTAAATCTACCATCAAATATCCCAACGCAGAACCAGGACTACCGTCAGCCAATTTATTTGGTGGTTTTGGTTTACCAGCCCTTTTAGCAACTACTGCCTTTGGTCATATCTTAGGAGCAGGCGTTATCTTAGGACTGCATAACCTGGGAAGAATTTAGGTTATTACCCAAGTTAGCCTTTATTCGATGATTTTTTTGTCTCCAGCTTTGAGCCAGAGAGTTAGTTCTCTGGCTCTTTTTTAAGGTATATAAAAAAATGGCGGCGACAACTATCTAACTCTTAACAAATGTCCACTCTAGTACCTTAATGGGAGATTCTTGTAGTGCTTGAGCTAGTTCGTTGCTGCTCTCAAATTTTACTTGGGAGAGGTCACAGGCTTCGACGTTGACCGTGAATTTATCGTCTTGGAAGGGCCAAGGTTTGACAACAACCAAGTTATCGCTGCGCTGCATGATGTCATAGCGCTGACCTTCAGGGCCCTTGCTAATTTCTAAAAACCGTTCATCGTCGGGTAGTTCTTGCTGACATAAAATGAGAGAAAGGCGATCGCACCATTGCATAAAAGCATAGGCTGCATCAACTTCTTCCTTTTCGATGCCTAGTTCTTTGCGCCAACGTTGCTGGTTTTGCAGTTGCTCATCTAAAAGTTTGTCTAGTTCTGGAAACTGACACCGGCTTGGCTCATTTAAACGGCTGATGTGCATGGAAATTAGTAGAGCCACCCACCGTCCCCGGTAACGGGCATTCTTTGCCAGTTCAGCTACTTTCTTAATACTAATCTCTGCATCCTTCTTTGTGCCGAGAGTGAAGTCTTTTGGCGCACCTGCTTCAGTAAGAATGTCCTCTTCCCACTCTTTTTCTAGGTCATCGTGATGGGAAATTGCAGCGACGGTTTCATATAACCTTATTGGAGCATCTTTACGTCGCCACTGTCCTGCAAGTTGAGCTGCTAATAAAGCATGGGCGCGGTGATAAATAACTTCCCAACCATTTGGCGTAGCGTTGACAATCACAAATCAATCTCCTGATTCTTAGTTTTGATTTTGAGTTTAATTAATTTCTGAATTTAGAAACGTCGGGGTAGATTTGAAGAGGCGATCGCTCTGACTTCTTCAGTGTGGCTTAATTTAATATTTATACCATTTTTAATTGAGTGTAACATAGTCCATTTATCTAAGCGCATAGATATGTATCCAAAGCGCGTGTTGCATCAAAATTAATATCAGCATATACTGAGCGGCTTAGATTCCCGACTTCTCTAAGAGGCGTTGCTGAATGGAGGTATGAATTTGGATGTAGAGACGTAAAATTTTACGTCTCTACAAGGATTTTCACCGTAACGCACAATCGTTTTCATACCGCAATCAGCAACGCCCTCTAAGAAATCAGCAATCTTGTTCTTCACGAATGACTTAGGATTCTAATGTAGACAAGCAGTTAGGACTTACGCATTGACAATAAATACTAATACGGAAGTCCTAACAGTTTAACAATCACTAAATAAGTTAGGCAAATAGCCCACCGAACGATTGGGAGTTTTCAAGAAGCTCTAACTGCAATCTATGAAATTAAGAGTGACTTTCTAACGGATTAGCAATGTATTTGAATGTTGGCTCAGAATTCCAAGGGCCACGCTCATCTTTACCATCTCCATTTGTAGATAGGTTGTAGTAGAGAGCAACAGTTTCATCTGGCTTAATATTACCAAAGAACGGATCTGTCAACTTACCTAGCGAATCTAGAGCTTTCATAAACATCTGGGTATGAGAAATTTCTCGTGTTAACAGATGGACTAAAGTCTCTTGGGTTCCTTTGTCAGTTGCCAACTTAATTAACTCTTCGTAAGTTTGACGAGCGCCAGCTTCAGCTGCAACGTTAGCTCTCAAATCACGTACTACATCTCCGCCTTCATTCAAGTAAGTTGCAGTCCAAGCATTACCCTGACTATCTAAAAAATGAGGACCAATCCCTCGGACTGCAAAGAGGGTACTTTTATAAGCCTCTGTTTGATCCGTATTTTTAGTATGAGCTTCAATGAGTTTACCAACCATTTCTAAATGGCTGAATTCCTCGATTGCAATGTCTTGAAGCATGTCTTTAATTCCAGCATTCTCGACATGGAATGATTGAACCCAATATTGAAGTGCTGCACTGAGTTCTCCAGTTGCTCCGCCAAACTGCTCTAAAAGCAACTGAGCAAAACGAGGATTTGGTTCAGTTACGTTAACTGCATGAATAGGCTCTTTTTTGTGAAAAAACATAGATTTACACTTCCAAAAATTATGATTTTACAGAATTGACAAATTATTTTACTGTCTCCTAGTATTTTTCAAGATATAGCTTCTCGAACTGGTTAACTAGAAGACCAATAAAATACAGTAGTCATGTCAGTTTTGATAACTGCCAATCAGGGATTAAGCATTGCTGCTTCTTCTGATTAATCCCCATAGATAAATAGCAACGATTGCGCCAGCCGCAGTAATTTGCAGAGTTCCTGTTCTTAGTAAGGTAAACAGACTCCCAGCAACGAAAGCCCCTATAGTACCCAAAATCATTGTGGAGAGAATGCCACCACCTTGATAACCAGGATAAATAGCTTTAGCGTAGGCATAGCCCGCCGTTAGGCATCGCACCTGCCAAAAGACCTAAAACTACCCAAGCAAGAATACTCATAACTGCCTCAACAATCTCACTTGTTTCTAAGTTATCAACTCTGATTCACAATTCTTTCTACCAGATGGGATAAATGCTAAATCCAAAAGTTAGACAAAAAACTTTACATCAATGTCTAGATGGAAATTAACATTTTTATTTATAGAATAAAAATACTAAACGAAAGTTTTGTCAGATAAATCAGGAATTACTAAATACACAAGTCTAGAGATTAAAATTATATTTTTTGATATCTACCTTAAGATGTAAAAAATAATCTAACTTTTTGGTGATGAATTAAAATAATTCGGAACTCGTAATTAGCAGGGCTTATAATCTTGAAAAACGAACTGCCTTCTCTGCGAGAGGCTTCCGCCAACGCGCAGCGTCTTGTAGAGAAGCTAGAGTCAGGGAACTTTAAGAAATAAATTATCCAATATTGTGGGGTGGGCAACATGAGCGCCCAGTTTATATGGCGCTCATGTTGCCCACCCCACAGGAGTTAATTGAATATTTTTTTATGAAGTAGTATCAAATAGCACGAGAAAATTTTGTATCTCGTGTTCTTGTATGAGTATCAAAGATGACAGCAATATTTCTGACTAGTAATCTACCGATGTCTGTAATCTGGATCTGATTTTTTGATAAACTGACTAGACCATCGGCTTCTAATGGTTTTAACGCCTCTAGTTCCTCAGAAAAATATTCATCAAAATTGATACTATATTTATTTTCTATATCTTCCTTATGCAACTGAAAGTGAGACATAATACCCATAATCACATCTCGTCTGATGATGTCATTTTGAGTAAGCTTGATACCTTTGCTAATAGGTAAAGCACCTGCTGCAATTGTGTGATAATAATCCTTTAATTCCTTGTGGTTTTGAGCATAAGCATCTTCTAGCATACTGATGGATGTAGAACCAAAACCAAATAGTTCTGTCTCAGCGTGGGTAGTGTAGCCCTGGAAATTGCGTTTGAGAGTACCATTGCGTTGAGCGATCGCTAGTTCATCATTAGTTTTAGCAAAATGATCCATCCCAATAAATAGATATTGGTTATTCGTCAATTCTTCAATGGTCATTTTCAGAATTTCCAACTTTTCCTCTGCTGGGGGTAGCGCCTCTTGAGGAATATTTTTTTGTGTAGGCTTAATCCACGGTATATATGCAAAGTTAAAGACAACAATTCGGTCAGGATCTAACTCAACAGTTTTTTTCAACGTTTCCCGAAATGTCTCGCGGGTTTGATAAGGTAAACCATAAATAAGGTCTACATTCACACTTTCAAACTTAGCTTCTTTAACCCAACTCATGACATCAAATAGCATTTCTTCTGGCTGGACACGATTTATAGCTATTTGAACTTGGCTATTAAAATCTTGAATGCCAAAACTAATACGGTTAAACCCAATTTCTCTCAGAAAGAAAATGTAGTTTTTATCGATATAACGAGGATTAATCTCAATTGAGATTTCTGCTTGTGGATCGATGTTGAAATGGCGATTGATGTTTTTCCATAAAAATTCTATCTGGTGACGCTCCAAGTAATTAGGAGTACCGCCTCCCCAGTGGATTTGCAGCACTTTTCTGTCTGGATCGATTAAAGCTGCGGTGTTTCTGATGTCTTGAGCTAAAGATTCTACGTAAGGTTTGGCAATATTCTTATTGTTGGAAATTACCGTATTACAGCCGCAGAAGTAGCAAGCACTTTGGCAAAAGGGGATATGGAAATATAAACTCATAGGAGTTTTGCGTTGATTCGAGGCTGCGATCGCGGCCTTAAAATCAGTTTCAGTAAATGTTTCGCTTAACTCTGTAGCAGGCGGGTAACTGGTGTATCTAGGTGCGCGAGTGTCGTACTTTTGAATCAGTTCCAGATCAAACTTGACACCAGGTAATAGAAAAACCATTGAGTTGCTCTCCAGTGAATGAGGGGAGTGGGGAGTGGGGAGTGGGGAGTGGGGAGTGGGGAGTGGGGAGTGGGGAGTAGGGGAAGCAGGGGAGGTAGGGGGAGAATGACAAATGACTAATGACAAATGACTAATGAGTTAGGCTATTAAACATAACTTGACCGAGTGCTTTAATTAAACTTCCTTCTAACTCTTGAGCCATTTGTAAATTGAACCCAAAGGCATTATTAGCTTCTGCAACAATCCGTTCTGCTGTTATATCATCAATTGGCAATTCATTTAATGCCTGACGATACTTATCTTTAAATGCCTTTTTGTCAGGAATTTGCTCAAAATTGTAAAAGGATGTGCCTTCATAGCCAGAAAGCTTCAGGGCTGACTCAGCAACTTTTTGTAGCATTTGACCCCCAGAAAGATCGCCCATGTAGCGAGTGTAGGCATGACCTAGCAATAAGGCTGGTTCACTAACAGAAATTTCCCGAATGCGTTCAATGTACTTTTGGGTAGCGGGTGAGGGTGTAACTTGCTCTCTCCAATTATCCCCATAGAACACCATGTCTTTTTCGAGCGAGGATTGGCGATTAAGTTCGGGGAAGTAAACCGCACTAATCACAGGATGCTCTACATGCCTCTTTAATGCCGCTTCTAGTTCGCTGTATACGTCATACAAGTTGCTTAAGAACTTGGGCGTTGCAGTCTCTATCCACAACTCCTTTCAGAAAACATTTCATAAATCCCACATTTTCTGCTGAGGTGTGGGCTTGTTGAGTTCCAGAGCGCAGTTTGATGGCTAGATTACTACTCATTGTTGCTTCCTTTATGTTCAAGGGCAAGGCTTCTGGGCAGTCACCGACTCAGGATGCCTGCCAGTGCCAGCTAAAAGATTGTTATTCTAGGTTTAGAGAGGATCTGCATAACTCTATCTGGCAAGTACCACTGCCGATGTAGATCCCAACTATTTTTATTTCTCCAATACCTTAGCCAAAATAAGAGCATGAAGAGGTAGGGCGCTTTGTAGTAGAGTTATTGTCTCTCACAACGACAACTCAAAAACTACAAGCCACCCATGCCAGACATCCTATCACTGTTACAATGC
>JAIVFU010000147.1 GCA_020829485.1 Nostoc sp. CHAB 5834
GACGACAATTACAGCAGATGTGATTCTGTTTACCTCTTTTTATCCCATTCCTACGGATATGATGAGAGCCACATTCAGGACAATTCATGTTTTAGCACCCTATATTCATACCTTATTATGCAACGCCTTTGGGCTATGTTATGACGATGCTAGACTGTTGGCTGCCGATGAAACTGAATTGCATTTAGCTACCTTCCCCGAACAATCTCCCTTCACGCCAGAGCAAGCCCTCAACCCAGATTTTTTACCTGATACCATTTCTTTATGAGGCTGCGCCAAACCTTTTAACTTCTTTCTTTCTTTCTTTGTGTCCTTTGCGTACTTTGCGGTTCGTTTTTCTTTCTTCTTTCTTGTACTTAAATATGGTTTAGCGCATCTTCATACAGAATTGGTATGAGTCATAATCACACCCTGATTTAGAAGATTTTGCTGTTAACATTGAATTCGGAGCGAAGCGACGTGACTGCTCAACTGCCCCAATCTCAAACAACATCTGGTTCAGATTTGTACGAGCAAGACTTTTACCTGTGGATTCAAACCACAGCAGAACTGCTCAAGCAAGGTAGGCTCACAGAACTAGATTTAGAGAATTTAATTGAAGAAATTGAAACGATGGGCAGAACTGAAAAGCGGGCATTGGAGAGCAATCTGGAAGTGTTGCTGATGCATCTGCTCAAATATCAAATTCAAACTGAAAGGCGCTCAAAAAGTTGGCAGTATACAATTTTGGAACACCGCAGACGAGTCCAAAAGGCACTCAAGGAAAGTCCAAGTTTGAAACCTTACTTTGATCAGGTTTTCGATGAAAGCTATCAAACCGCTAGACGACTGGCTGTAATTGAAACTGGATTAGCGATCGCTATCTTCCCAGAAAAATCTCTCTTCACGCCAGAGCAAGCCCTTGACTCCGATTTTTTACCTGAGCCATGAGCGCATTATGATGATTTAAAACTCTTTTGCTTCCTTACCCCATGACTCAACCAACTTCTGCAAAAGCGATCGCTATTTTCGATATTGATGGCGTTGTGCGCGATGTTAGCGGTTCCTATCGCCGGGCGATCGCAGATACCGTAGAACATTTTACTACCCAAGCATATCGTCCAACCCCACTGGATATTGACCAACTCAAGTCTGAAGGTGTGTGGAATAACGATTGGGAAGCATCACAGGAATTAATTTACCGCTACTTTGAAACCCAAGGACAGAGCCGAGAACAACTGCAACTAGATTACAGTGCGATCGTTGCTTTTTTTCAATCGCGTTACCGAGGCTCAGATCCAAATAATTTTACTGGGTATATCTGTAATGAACCCTTATTATTACAACCTAGCTATTTAGAACAACTTACCCAAGCCGGGATTGCTTGGGGATTTTTCAGCGGTGCAACTCGTGCTTCCGCCAACTATGTATTAGAAAAACGGCTAGGTTTGGAATCTCCAGTGTTGATTGCGATGGAAGATGCGCCAGGGAAACCAGACCCCACTGGACTTTTTGCTACAGTTCGGGAGTTAGATAATGGAATTGAGAAAAGATTAGCGATCGTGTATGTGGGAGATACGGTAGCAGATATGTATACCGTCGAGAAAGCGCGGAGTCTAGATTCTTCTCGCACTTGGCTTGGAGTAGGAGTTTTACCGCCACACGTACAGGAAACAGCCGCGCGTAGTGATGCTTACAGTGAGACACTAATAGCAGCAGGAGCAGCAGTAGTTTTGCGTAATGTGCAAGAATTAACCCCAAGGCAGATTCAAGAATTGGTAAGCTCATTTGCTTGATCTGTGTTCTAAGATTAATCAAGCTAGGGGTGCATGAATAACTGGCTGATAACAATCTTGCTTTAATCATATTATTTAGTTTGTTCACAATTAATGCTATTGATTACTTTGTTTAAGCCAAAACAGGCTTCCCTGTAGATACAGCCTGTTCCACAATATCAATGGCTCGAATCACACCACCGGCTCGTTGAATCGCCTCTTGCAACCTGACTGCATTTTTTTTATAAGAATCTTCCGTCAACACCTTTTGTACAGCATTTCGCAACTTGGGAACAGTCAAGTGAGCAAGCGGCACCATTTCACCAGCACCAGCCCAAGCCAAACGTGCTGCTACGCCTGGCTGGTCATTAGCAATTGGTATTGCTACTATTGGTATCCCATTGTTTAGGGACTCTAAAGTAGTATTCATACCTGCATGGGTAATGGTGAGAGACGCTTTTTGCAGCAATTCCAATTGGGGTGCATAACCAACAACTAGCGGATTTCCCGGCAAACTCCCCAAAGCCTCTGGAGTCGCAGAACCACCTAACGAAATCACTAGTTGGGCATCCAAATCATTACAAGCTTCTGCAATAGACTTGAAAATTCCCAATAGGCGATTTTGGACAGTCCCCATTGAGGCGTAAATCAATGGTTGCCCCGTCAATTTTTCATAAGGAAAATCAGGAACTTCCCGACCAGTGGGACTATGATAAGGGCCTGTGAAATGGAAGCACTGGGGCAAATTTTCCCTTGGGAATTCCAATTGTGCAGGCTGTTGACTAATCTGAGCTAGTTGGGAATAGCGATCGTTAGAGCTAGACTGTGGGGGCAATTTCCACTCTTGGCGATACTGATTGATCACCTCTGTAATGGGTTTTACGGTGCGACTCAGCAATGCATAGCCGCCTCGGTTACGTAATCGCGCCCACCAGGCTGGATTGTAGCTCCAGGTTTTAAAATAAGGTGGGACGCTCGGTTCTCGATTCAATACCACGGCACTGCAAACTGTAATAAAAGGAATGCCCAGAAATTCTGCAACAGAACCTCCCTCTGGTGAAACTTGATCTACTAAAAGTGCTTCCACACCTGCTTGCTTCACTGCTGTTGGTGCATCTCTGAGCATAACAGACACCTGATCTTTGAGGAAGCTGACGGTATATTGCAGTGCAGATAGCCCACTTAATTTACCCAGTTGAGTTAAAGATTCAGCGATCGCTCCAGTAGGAAATTCAGATTCACCAACAGCTTGGAATTCTAACTCTGCCGCTAGTGTCTTGGATTTAGCATCAAGTATACCGAATAAGGTGACGCGATGACCCCGGTTTTGGAGTTCTTTACCCAAGGGGAGCATAGTGTTGAGATGACCAGTTGTTGCTGGACAGATCAGCCCATAATGAGTCATAACTACTGTTTCTGTAGATTTACAATGATGTATACCAGAAAACAGGTAGATAGGCAAAGAAAAAATTTTTGCTGAGTTACAAGTGCCTACTGGATTTTCAAGAACTTATCCAAAGCTGTAACTAGGCTGGGAGGCCAACGCCGGATATTTTTTACCCAGTCGATATCTTTGTAGCGGCTATCAAGTCCATAAGCTGCTACCCAGTTGCTTTCGGCTTCACCTTGTTCTCCATTTACCCAATATGCAGCTGTGAGGGCGGCACGCACATCAGCAAACTTGGAGTATTTACGGGCTATATTTCGCATCTCGCGGATTGCTTGCTCTTTTTTACCAGTTTCATAAAGAGCGAGAGCGTAGTTAGCACGGGCGAAAGCAAAATTTGGGGCTATCTCATTAGATTTTTTGTAGTCTGCGATCGCATCTTCCCATTTTCCTAAACCTGTTTTGGCATTACCGCGATTGTTATACGCCATCGCATCATTAGGATCAAGTTCTAAGACATGATTATAATCTGCGATCGCATCATCCCATTTGCCCATCCCTTCCAACGCTGCCCCCCGATTCAAATATGGATCGGTGACATTCGGCGCTAGTTCTATGGCTTTGTTATAATCTGCGATCGCCTCTTGTAACTTATTCTGACTCACCCGCGAATTTCCCCGGTTACTCCACGCCCCGGCATTTGTCGGAAATTGTTCAATAATCTTTGTCCAATAAGTTTCAGCCGTCGCAAAGTCACCTTGATTCGTCGCTGCAAAGGCTTGATTTGCCCACTCATCGCCTTGTCTTAACTGTTCTTGAGTAATAAGTTGAGATTGTGCCATGACTGGAGTACCCCAGCCAAACACAAGTAACAAACTCAGAAAAATACTAATCAACTTAATCATCTAGGTTTACCTGTTTATCTTGAAGATGGGGAGTGGGGAATAGGGAATGGGGAGTGGGGAGTGGGGAATAGGGAATGGGGAATGGAGTTCAAAGGCTCATTCACGAGTATCAAAGACTCGTTGGCGAGTATTAAAGACTCATTCACGAGTATCAAAGACTCATTCACGAGTATCAAAGACTCGTCGGCGAGTATCAAAGACTCATTCACGAGTATCAAAGACTCGTCGGCGAGTATTAAACACTCATTTACGAGTATCAAAGACTCGTCAGCGAGTATTAAACACTCATCCCCTATTCCCCATTCCCTACTCCCTACTCCCCACTTTTCATAATTACAATAATGACAACTGTTGATTAGGCGGCGTAAATCCCAAATGCTTGTATGCTGCCTTTGTCGCCATTCTGCCGCGATGAGTCCGAGTTAAATACCCAATTTGCATGAGGTAAGGTTCGTATACCTCTTCAATCGTTTGAGTATCTTCACCCGTTGCTGCTGCCATTGTTTCCAACCCCACTGGCCCGCCGTTAAATTGTTCAATGATTACACTCAGCATCTGGCGGTCTGTCCAATCTAAACCGCAGGGATCTACTTGGAATAGTTGCAATGCCTCAGATGCAATGCTTTCATTAATCTCCCCAGATATTTTTACTTCCGCATAATCACGGACTCGTTTAAGTAATCTATTAGCAATCCGTGGAGTTCCGCGTGAACGACGGGCAATTTCTGTGGCACCATCTTCGGTGACGGGTGTTTTGAGTAATTGAGCGGTTCGCAGTACAATTTGAGTCAGTTCTTCAACTTCGTAAAATCGCAGTTTTTGAATTAAACCGAAGCGATCGCGCAGTGGTGAAGTTAAAGCACCGACACGGGTTGTAGCACCCACTAAGGTAAACTTTGACAGAGGCAAACTTCTAATCCGAGCGCTAGAACCCTTACCAATAGTAATATCTAAGCGATAATCTTCCATCGCAGGGTAGAGAATTTCCTCTGTCATCCGTGAGAGGCGATGAATTTCATCAATAAATAAAATATCCCCAGGCTTCATGTTCACCAGTAGCCCGACAATATCCCGTGGACGTTCTAGGGCTGGCGCACTGGTAATTTTGTAATTTACCCCCATTTCCGATGCTAAAATCATTGCCATTGTGGTTTTGCCCAATCCCGGCGGGCCATACAGCAGCAAATGATCCAGCACCTCACCACGAGACTTGGCTGCTTTGATGGCAATATCTAGTACATCCTTTAAATCTTTTTGCCCAATGTAATCAGCAAATCGGTGTGGTCGAATACCCTCTTCCTGCTGTTCTTGTTCATCAATAGCAGCTTCAGGCTTCAAAATATTTTCTGTGGATGGTGTTTTTGCCGACTCTCGAAGCTGCTTTGGTTCTCCGTTGGGTTCTGGAGGCTGTTTTTTCGAGGAGATTATCGCCATAATTCTTACAGGGTAGAGGTTACAGGGTAAAGGTTACAGGAATGGGGTACAGGGTACAGTTACAGGGAATGGGGTACAAGGTACAGGTAACAGGGTACAGATTATTCCCTATAACCTGTCACCTGTTACCTCTCCCCTAATCCCAATGCCCGTGAAAATTTTAGTTTGAGAATACCCGCGCCAATTTAAAATTTAAATTCCGGTCAATTACCCAGAAGTACAAAAGTTATTATGTTATCTAAAAGAATCTTACCGTGCTTAGATGTGAAGGCGGGACGGGTTGTAAAAGGAGTTAACTTTGTAAATCTCCAAGATGCAGGCGATCCGGTAGAACTGGCCAAGGTTTACAACGAAGCTGGTGCTGATGAGTTAGTATTTCTGGATATTACAGCTACTCATGAAGACCGAGCTACAATTTTAGATGTGGTCTACCGAACTGCTGAACAGGTCTTTATTCCATTGACTGTGGGTGGTGGCATTCAATCCTTAGAAAATGTTAAAGCTTTGTTACGAGCAGGTGCAGATAAGGTTAGTATTAATTCTGCGGCGGTGCGTGATCCAGACTTGATTAATCGGGCAAGCGATCGCTTTGGTAATCAGTGCATAGTTGTTGCAATTGATGCCAGACGCAGAAATAACCCGGAGAATCCAGGTTGGGATGTGTATGTGCGGGGTGGCAGGGAAAATACAGGCTTAGATGCCCTACTGTGGGCACAAGAAGTTGAAAAACGGGGGGCCGGTGAACTGCTAGTAACAAGCATGGATGCTGATGGAACCCAAGCCGGGTATGACATTGAAATAACACGGGCAATTGCCAATGCTGTAGAAATTCCAGTCATTGCTTCAGGTGGTGCAGGTAATTGTGAACATATCTACACAGCCCTAACTGAAGGCAAAGCTGAAGCAGCATTACTCGCGTCACTGTTACATTACGGTCAATTAAGCGTAGCAGAAATCAAAAATTATTTGCACGATCACAATGTGCCAGTAAGAACATTATCTTGAACCACAATTTACTATTTAATGACATCTATTTCAGGTTACGCACACTTCCTGAAAAGGGTGTTAATATTATTTTACAAGTATTAACAAATATTAAAAAATATGTTGCTTCCTATTTTACTTTTTGATGTAGCTTTGGTAGCATGGTCGCTACACTTAATGGAAAGAGCTTACGAGAGTAAAGAATTTTCTCTCATGTTGGCTGGTACATTAGTTGCTCTAGCTGCTGCTGCCATGTTAGTAGTTTATTTTTTGATGGGGCACTGTATGACCTATTTGTTACAAGTGTCGTTGTGAGTGCCCAGTGGTTGAGGAGATAATATTTTTATTTTAAATTTATTTATTTTCTAAACAAAGCTTGACAAAGTACAAATAATTCAGCGAATATGTATAATGGATTTTAAGGGGTTATAGCGCAGTTGGTAGCGCACCTCAATGGCATTGAGGGGGTCAGCGGTTCGAATCCGCTTAGCTCCATTCTCCAGTCTCTAAAGCTCTCTATTAACAGAGAGGTTTAGGGAAATTTTTTATCGGGTTTTATTTGCTGTCTACCTAGCCAGTCTCGAAAGTTGGAATGATAGAGACTGTAATGGGTTTCTGAGGCAATTTTTTGTTGTTGTAAGAATTCTAGCCAATTTTCTAGCACTTCTTCAACCTTATACTCATCAGTATCAATGATTTGTGCGATGCCTGGGGTAGTCCCTGAGCCAAGTCGTACCCCTACGGGGAAGCAAGCTACGCGCAGTGTCTCCTAATAGCGATGACTCCCTCTTCTCTCTTCCTCAGCGCCTCTGCGGTTCGATTATCAGACTCATTTAGCGCAGTATGAGCGCTCACCTATACCTCAAATAAAATGGGCGTTAGCTGAATCGAGGTATGAATTTGGATGTAGAGACGTAAAATTTTACGTCTCTACAAGGATTTTCACCGGAATGCACAATCGTTTTCATACCGCAATCAGCAATGCCAGCCCAAAAACCTCATAAAAATATGGTTTGAGGCTAGGACTTTCTTCTAGAGCTTCTCTGAGGCGTTTGCGATGCTCCCGAATTGTTGCTCGCCAACTACCACGCTTATCGGCTTGATATTTATACTTCAATAGATGCATTAGCACCACTTCCAAATTGCTTCTCAGTGCTTTCTTTTCACTCCTGCCCATTGTTTCAATTTCTTCAATCAAATTCTCTAAATCTAGTTCTGTGAGCCGACCTTGCTTGAGCAGTTCTGCTGTGGTTTGAATCCACAGGTAAAAGTCTTGCTCGTACAAATCTGAACCAGATGTTGTTTGAGATTGGGGCAGTTGGGCAGTCATAAGCATCTTTTGTTAGCGCCGACTAAACCTTATGGTAGACCATTCTCAATCAGAGTTTGGTCATTTGATATGGTATTGCGTTAAAATAAGCGATCGCTATCCTAGTTCAGTAATGCCCGGAAATTCCCGGAGGTGTGATTGACCAAGTTTATTTTGAAAATTCTGTGGTTAGACGAAAACGTTGCTCTTGCAGTCGATCAAATTGTCGGCAAAGGCACAAGTCCCTTGACTAAGTACTTTTTTTGGCCCAGAAATGATGCCTGGGAAGAGTTAAAAAAGGAATTAGAGTCCAAACATTGGATTACTGATGTAGATCGTGTCGAGTTGCTTAATAAAGCAACAGAAGTGATTAACTACTGGCAAGAGGAAGGTAGAAACCGTCCAATGGCAGAAGCTCAATTGAAATTTCCAGAAGTTGCCTTCACAGGTAGCGCCTGATATTACAAAATTAGCTGTTGTCCTGTTCTACAAGCTGCCACAGTTTGATAGTCTTGTCCCGGCTGCCACTTACAATTAATTGTCTAACTTTGCTCACAGCAACAGCAGATACTGAGTCTATATGACCAGAGAGAGTAACAATCTCTTCTGCTGTGCTTACCCTCCAAAGTTTAACTGTTTTGTCGCAACTTGCACTTAGGAGTGTTTCGCCATCGGCAGTAAAAGCCACAGCCACCACAGACCAGGAATGGCCTACAAGTGTGCAAATTAGCTGACCAGTGTTTACCTCCCACAATTTAATAGTGTTATCATCACTACCCGTCGCCAAAATTTGACCATCAGGACTAAAAGCGACTGTCAAAACCGCCCATGCATGACCCGAAAGGGTGCTTAACAAGCTATAGCATGGGCGGTTTTCAACAGGAGGCAGGGGGAAAAGGGAAATGTTCTCCGCCCCTTGTGGATAGTCTTTTAACTCACCACTATTCATATCCCCCTGCCCCCAGCTAAGAGCTCCCCTGCCTCTTGTTGGTATCTGCCACAGGCGAATTGTTCTGTCATAACTAGCGCTGGCTAAAAGTTTTCCATCGGGACTAAATGCCACTGAGCTTACTTGCAATTGATGCCCAGTTATGGTATAATCTTCTCTACCAGTATTTACATCCCAGAGTTTGATTGTCTTATCCCAGCTACCACTAGCGAGAATCTGCCCATCTGGACTGAAAGCAACTGATTTTACAGCGTGTGAGTGTCCCAATAAGGTGCAGATTTGCTCTAATGTGTCAACCTGCCACAATTTGATACTTTTATCATCGCTAGCAGTTGCCAGAATTTTCCCATTTGGACTGAAGCTAACTGATTTTACAGCTTGGGAATGTCCTGATAAGCTAGCTAGGACTTTTTTGGTATTTAAATCCCACAAATTGACGATTTTATCATCACTACCACTGGCTAAAGTTTGACTGTCTGGACTAATGGCAAGGGTATTTACACTACTCAATGTCCCAGAATGTCCAGTTAGGGTGTGTAAGCATCGCCAAGGAGGATTTTGGATTTTGAGATTTTGAGTTTTACATTCTATACCCATTGCTTGCATAATTTCATTAGCTGATTGAAAGCGGCGATTAACAGCATTTTGCAGCAGCTTGTTAAGGATTTGCGCCAAGCGATCGCTAACTTTGGTAGTAAGATATTGTTGCCAAACCCAGCAATCATTTGCAATATCATATAAATCAAAGGGAGAAATCTGGGTAAGTAAGTAAATGCAAGTAACACCTAAGCTATATAAATCACTAGCAAAAACTGCTTTCCCCTTCGCTTGTTCTGGTGCAGAGTATTCTGGACTGCCGATACTGGTTTCAAATGTTAGCCGATCAATTTCTGTGACAATTTTCGCAGTGGTAAAATCGACTATAACGAAATTCCCCTTTTTAGTAATTGGGGATCTACGGATGATATTTTGGGGTTTAATATCGCGGTGGATGATGTGGCGTAGGCGTAGCCCGCCGCAGGCATCGCTAATCAACTGGAAAACTGGCAACACATCTTCTAAAAGTTGCCAAATCTGAGTTTCATTAAAAGCACCTTCTTCTTCAACCACTTGAGCTAAATTAGTGCCTGCAATAAACTCCTGCACTAAATAGAAATGCCCATTCTGCTGAAAATAAGCCAATAAAGCGGGAATTTGCGGATGTTTCCCTAATTGCTCTAGCTGTTGCGCCTTTTGCTGAAAATCTTTAAATGTTTCGTATTCCTGCGAGATTTCTTGAACAACGCAAGGAATTGGCGGAAACTGACCCTCATCTACAGCAAGAAAGGTTTTACAGAATCCCCCTTTACCAATGTGCTTGATTAAACGATAACGTTCTTGTATCAGCAAAGTTTTTGTGCTAAAATCATCAACTGTTCATGGTAAGAGACACACTCAGGTATTGTAATTGAGCCTTTGAATCCTCGTATTGGCGATCGCAATGTAGACTGATTATCTTTAAGCTTGATTTTCTGCATCAAATATTTGTGATACTTTGAAATTTAGTTGACCCAATTGTGGAGATACAACTAAATTACTACCAGCAAAGTTACCTATCTCAGTGTAAGTTTTGTCAGTAAGTTCTAAGATTAATATAGTTTTAGTTTCGGGATCGATAATCCAATATTCAGGAATACCACAATCTTGATACTGCGATCGCTTGGCGATGAAATCTCTATCTCGTTGCAATTCTCCTGGGCTAACGACTTCAATCACCAGTAGAGAAGGTAGCATTGACAAGCGAATAGTATTACGTTTTGCTAACTGCTGAATATGCTCTTGGCAAATAATTGTCAAGTCAGGATAACGGTTTCTAGGTTCTCCTCTGACTTCCAGTTCTAAACCATGTCCTCGAACTCGATCAATCCCTACAACCATCGCAAAAATCAGGAAAAGACGATTTGCAATCTGAACATTAGTTACTGATTCTGGAGGCATTTCGATTAACTCTCCATTAAACAACTCATAGAGTTTATCTGAGCTATCTTCATAAGATAGATATTCTTCAAAGCTTTGGAATCTATGTTTAATTTGTACCATCAGGGTTGCTCCATGATGAGTCTTAATGCAAGTTTAGCTTAATTCACTTTACCCCTCCCTAACCCTCCCCCATGTATTGGGGATGTATACACAAGTCGAATTACCCCCCTTAGAAAGGGGGGAAATAGAAAAAATGTTGTTCCCTCCCCAATATATCGGGGAGGGTTAGGGTGGGGTAAAATCGATATTTATTAACTACTTCAGACTTATGTATACACGGTAGATGTATTGGGGAGGGAAGTAGATTTCCTGTTTGGGTAGGATAGCACATCTGTGTTACTCTACCGGATGTTGCTAATGTTGCTTATCCACCGGAAAATTAACAATTATAGGTGGAATACCGTTTTCTGTATTTGATTGTGCTTGGTTAACTACTGGTTGCGGATGTAAAGGCGTTGGTGTCAATTCACCCTTACCAGCTTGATTCCATAAAATCATGGATAGTAGCCCATCCACTAAGCCGTTATTACTGCCGTTACCGCTAACTAAGACATCTGGAATCAAGCGGACATTGCGATCGCCTATAATCTGCATTAGCTGCATTGCTGTATAACCATGTGAACCCAAGGCTTCCACACCAGCCTGGTAAGTTTCAGCTTTGGCGTTACCTGTGGCGCGAATACCTTCAGCCTCAGCAATTGCCCGGAGTTTTGTCCCCTCAGCTTCACCGTTCGCCTGCTTAATTTGGGCTTGGGCTTTCAAATCGGCAATCTGCACACTCTGCTCTGATTGCACCATTTCTTCTTGGATATCAGCCAGTGCTGTCTCCCGGACAAGTTGTTGCCGTTGGGTTTGCGCCATCTGCTGAACTTCGTAAGTTTTGCGTTTTTCTTCAGCAATTTTCCGGTCTGTCAGTGTGTGCATTAATTCATCGGGTGGTGTAATCAAACCAATCAATGAATCCACCGCTTGCACGTCATAAGCACGTAAGGCAGATTTAACGTATTCGGAAGCTTCAACTTGGCGATCGCTTCGCGCAGTTAAGAAATCCAAGATAGTATACTCTTGAGCCGAGTTGCGGAAATAATTCCCCACAATGGGGCGCAAAACCTGATCGATGACGTTTTGCATCGAACCTAAGCGGGAAATCACTTTCGGCGCATCGGAAGCACCAATATGGATAATTTGGAATATTTCTAAATCAAAGGTGAAACCATCAAATGATAGCAGTTTCAGCGCCTGCAAGTTGGTATCATAACCGTGTTTGCCAGTAATCCTTTCAGTGAAGTTTAAGACAATATTTGTGGTTGGTACTAGCTCAATTTTCATCACCTTAGTATTGAGCGGGTGTTTCCCAGGATACAACGGCTCAACCCAAACGCCCTTATGTCCTTGGTTTACCAAGTTCCCGTGGGTGAAAGATGCTCCACTCACATCTTCGTGTTCTTTGCCTACGAAAGAAATCACCACACCCACATAACCGATAGGGATTTCAGTCATCGGGACTTGTTCAATATTTACCAACCAAGGGTTCAAGTTCCACGAACCCGATAATAATACCTGTTCTTGTAAACCCCGTTGTCCCCCAGCATCGATAAATTTTTGACCATTTTGGAAATTATCATGGCCGTTAATAACGCGTCCAGCAATTTCACCTGCTGCGATCGCTGAACCATCTAAAGTAGTAACAATACCAACCTTCTCTGCTGCTATTTCATAAATGTGCAACTGTTGTGCACTCATGCCATGACTACTGGCATTTGCAGCTGTAATCACTTTAAACAGCGCAGTGTTGATGCGGTAAGTACCTGCGGTGAGAAAACTCATTTGCCGCCCTTTTTCCCCGCCTTGGGTGAGGAATTTCCGAGCATCTTGGAAGTTGTCACAATCGACGATTTTACCCAGAATGCGCTCTGGTGGGTTTGATTTGCCGTCTGCTGCCACAATCAAGGCGATTTCCCCTTGGGGAATAACAATTACCGACTCTTTCTTGACAGAATATTGCCAAGGCCAATAGCCCCAGTGCCAACCAGGAGCTAAAGTATCTGCCTGTAAGCCAGCTTCGCCGTTGAGGGCAATTAAACTGCCGGCGGGTAATCCGCGCCCGGAAAGGGTGAATTTCCTTACCACAATGCCGACTTCACGTTCGCCAATAACCACCAGTCCGCCAAAGAATAGGGGGACGAATATGACTAAACCACCGATAAGTACGATGGGAACTAGTACAAAACCATCAATTCCCGCAGTTTGATATTGAATCTTGCTAGTTTTTAACTGGACAATATTTGGTGTGGTCTGATTTAGCTGTACTGATGCCGAATTGATTTCTTTGGGAGTATTTATTTTTACAGAAGTAGCACTGCTAGAATGAATACTACCAGCGATCGCTAAGGCTGCTACAATAGATGTGGCAAGATTAGCTAGCTTATTTTGTTTACGTGTACCAAGCAAAGATGAAAAGCTTTTCATAATTTGTGCCCATTAGAGCAACTAATTAGTTAAGTTAACACTTCACCAGGGCAAGCCTTGATTTCTTAAACTTGGCGTAATTTTTTAAAAATTAATAAATATGTTGTAGGTTGGACATTGCCCAACCTACAAAGTTGAAATATAGCGGTTCTCGTTTACGTGAGGGACACGCGTAGGGGCACGGCACTGCCTATAGGTGTCAACTTAACGTGAAACCCTTGTCAAGACGTGATATTCAGTTCTCTGGCTTCCCATCACGATCCGCATCACCCCACCCTAACCCTCCCCTTTCTAAGGGGAGGGAACTAAATTTCTTGTTTCCCCCCTTGATAAGGGGGGATTAAGGGGGGTAAAACGCCTGTGGGACATGTATTTGAGCTTAAGTTGACACCTATGGGCACTGCCTATAGGTGTCAACTTAACGTAAAAGTCATGTCCCGCAAGGAACTTCAGTTCCTTGCTAATAGCTAAAGTCTACTTAAGTAAGTCGGCAGGAAAAATCATAACTATGTAACGAAAAGTTAACCAGAACTGTTAGAGCTAAATTTAATACGTTGTGTACTGTAGTTTCCTTTTTCCCCTCTAGCTTGAATACCACCAATC
>JAIVFU010000148.1 GCA_020829485.1 Nostoc sp. CHAB 5834
CTTCGACATAGTAATTAATATATTTTGGCTATGCCAAAATATATTAATTACTATGTCTCTCCACTCCCGCGCATTCATCCCACACTCCGTAAGTGTGAGTGTGGGACTTCTGCTGAAATTAGTTAAACTACTCACTACGACTTTCCCTCCCCCTGCTCCCAGCAAGAACTGCCTCTAAAACGATAGGATATTTATTATTTGGGAGTCCCTTACAGGCGATCGCACCATTTGGATCGATATCCTTTAGACATCTCCAAAAAAGAATTGTCTTGACGTAGCACTGCTACGTCAAGACAAGGGTTATGGGTAACGCATATTTAATTTCTGGAGATATCTTTTAGGGAGACTTGCTATGACTACATATTGTCAAGCTGACGCATAGCTAATCGGCGATAGTCACCCATGCGGTGATCGCCAACACTGTCAGACTCAAACTGTAAATTGACAGTACTTTTATAGTAGCCCTTCAAGCGATCGCACCAGGCTGCCCAATTCAACCAGGAGAGTAGCATATTCTCACACAAATTACCATCAGAATCAAAATACAATTGCTTTCCGACATGACTAAACTTTAGGCTGGGAATCCGAGGAACCACATCATTATTGTTCACACATCGAAAGAAACGCTCTTTCATCCCCTTATCCAAAGATTGAGCAAAAATTTGATCGCCTACCCTGGGTTGCCCAAAGGTATAAATCCCGGCTATTTCATATTCCGGCATCTGTTGATCAAGAGTTGCACCCGCCAAGGTCGCCAATGCTCCACCTAAGCTATGCCCCGTTATCCAGATGGGCTGGTTATTGGTACGTAAACTGTTGAGACGACCGATCGCATCCGGCCACAGAGACTCAAGGGATTGATAGAAGCCTGCATGAACTGTTCCTACTTTCCAGGCGGCTTTGAGCAGTTTGATGTTGGTCATCCAATCCGTCAAATTTTCAGTCCCCCGGAAGGCAATAATAATTTTTTCATCATCACCAACCATCAGACCTTCGGTGTCAGTGTCGGGAAATTCCAGATAATGTTCATGACCATTGATCTGGAAACCCAGTTTTTCTAGTTTAGCCTTACTCTCATCTGGGGTGCTGTAAGCTGCTTCGGCAAAATAAGCCAAATAAGCTAAATTTCCCTTACTAAAGGTGCGAGTATTCGGCTCAAACACACTTTCTAGAAAAGTACCTTCGGAAGTGATTTTACTGTCTTCTTGTTCAACTTCCGATTGTAACTGCCACCACTCATTAGCATAGGGAGCCGTAGAAATATAACCATCGTAGCGAGTACATCGAGCCAGTCGTTGATTTTTGTAGTGGAGGTTAGTCAGATAAACATCGTCTCCCTGGCGAATTTTGTTGTCACCAGTGCGATCGCGTTTGTTGATTTGCCAGCTCTGCTTTTTGGTGTGGAAATTATCGCTCCAATAGTAACAATCATGGCTATCTGCCCAAGAACCTAAGACGTTGTGCTGGTTCGGCAGCGATTCTGTGGATTTCAGCCGGATCGCTGCACCATCAGTTAGCTCACCAGTTGAATCTCCCAGAATCTGCAATTGTATATTTTTAGACTCGCCTAGCTTTTTATTCTTGTCTAGCTTTTTATTCTTGCCTAGCTTGGCCCAATGATACCGACTGGTTCTGCCCTTACTAAATTGAGTCACATAGTCGCCGTTCATGTGCTGTAAATAGATGATGTCGCCATAGTTGAGCACATCGCCAAGCTTCGTGGCAGTAGACTCGGATTGCAAATTAACTGTCATCTTGTGTACTATTTTGTCGAGAATGGGTTTTACTCTTGCGCGAGTATAATTTGTGTTTTTTTTGAGCGTTGCATAAACGCGGGATGAATTGGCGGTTGTGAAAAATCGTTCCAAATTGAGCGAAATCATCCCATGATTCAGCAACGCCTTTTTTTGAACTCAATAAAAGCGAAATCAGTGTATTTTCAGAGTGATACTAAATACTGATACTCATCAAAATTGTGTCGATCGCAATTCCTGGTTCGATTTGTTCCCGATTTTCCCAGAGTGCTTCTTTGAGCTTGTTAGCAACAGGCAAATCCACGCCCATAATCGGGTTATGGCGAACTGAGGTAAGATTCAAGGTCGTTGATAGCTGTCTGCCATTTCTAGCAGCCGTCATTGGGTCATTCTCCTTCCACATACCCAAGGTCGCATACTCAATGTCCCCGCCATCATCATACTGCTTGTGATTCACCCAAGAATGCTGGAAGGTGCTGATATAGATTACATAAACGCACATTTGGCGCAAGTCTTGCAGGGTTTTAATGTCTAATGTTCCCAACTCTGGTTTGAGAATGGAATGAGCAGCTAAATCTGTAGACATTGCTTCAATTTCAGACCAGTATTCTTGAATACCAGCTTGATTTTGATCAAAAAAGTCCTTCACATACTTATTGATGATTTGCCAGAAAGCGATCGCTGCACGGTCATAATGATTATTGGCGACATAATCGGGCAGTGTGTGCGATCGGGGACTCCAATTGCGATAGGTAAGGGTTTGCAATCCTTCTACCAGAATTTTTTGAGTATCCTGATAATTTAGGGCGGTTAATTGGGGAACAACACCTTCTTTAGTTTCTGAACCGACTAATTCGCTTAAACCCTGCTGATTAATCGACAGCAAGCCCTCAAAATGCGGCTCTAACAATTCAATAATCGGGTTATTGACCACATTCCGGTAGTAGGCCATTGCATATTGATCGATGTTCAGGTGAGTACCACCTAAATGAGCTACGGTTTCGTGCAGCACAAACTCGGCAGAACGGAAAAGTTTTTTTGCCCATTCCCAATTTTGATCGCGGGGAGTAAGATTCTGGATCTCCGTCTCTCCGTGTAGGATAAATTCAATCGAATGGACATGAAGTTGTTGTCCATCCAGACAGAAACGGGCTTCAATGAATTGGGGTAAAATCCCGTTTGGATCAACGCTCACGCCACTAAAATCGTAACGAATAACATACTGCCAGGGCTGATTTTCCACTCGCTTCAGCTTACCCGGACTGAAGCCATTCAAACGACGCTCTACAAAAAATTCATCACTAAATTTATCGGGACGTAGACGGGTAAGATTGGGTGTTAGGTAGGAGACAGTATTGATCTCAGTTCCCCCGCTTTTGAGGTTAGGGGCAGTCAGGATCTGACGGACTCCGCCTAGACCGTACAAGCTGGCCTTAAAGTTGTACTGCCACTTAAGGCTTGGTTGCACAGTGGGAGGAAGGGCTTTGGTGACATCAAAGGTGGGTATATTCGACGCATAGACGAATTTTTCTTGATTTGCCTTTCTTTGCTCAGAAACAGTCATGTTTAATACCTCTAAAATCTGGATAGAAAATGGATTCAATGCTTCGACTGCGCTCAGTAAGAATGCGATCGCCTAAATAGGGTTTTTTCCCCCTATAATTCTTCTTAAAAAAGTGAGACTTTTTGAATTAGGGACTTCCAACAAATAAATTATCCAATCTTGTGGGGTGGGCATCTTGCCCGCCTTTGGCTGCGGGCGCTCATGTTGCCCACCCCACAATAAGTAGTTGAGTATTTTTTTATTTGGAAGTCCCTTACATCAGAAGTCTGCTAAATGCTGATACTCATCATCAGTTTCTCTAGGGGAAGTCCTGGTTCAATTTGAGCGCGTTGTTTCCAGATTGCATCCTTCAGTTCAGCAGGCCCCACATCCATAACTAAGTTGCAACGAACCGCCGTCAGGTTTTGCATGGACAATATCTGTTTAGCGTGTCTGGCCGCTAACAGGGGGTCAGTGTCTTTCCACGCACTCATGGTCACATAATCAACGTCGCCAGCATCTTCAAATTGCTTGTTATTCACCCAGGAGTGGTAGAAAGAGCTGTTATAAATCACATAAACACACAAATCCTGGAGGTCTTGCATGGTTTTGATATCCAGCGTTCCCAATTCTTTTTTCAGAATGCTGTTGGCGCTGAGGTCTTCAGACATCCCAACAATTTCTGACCAATAACTTTGAATGCTTGCACGGTTGTTGGCAAAGAAGCGACTTACATAGTTAGTAATGATGCGCCACATCGTGGAAGCACTGCGATCAAAGTGGTTGTTAGTAATGTAATCTGGCAGAAACTGCGATCGCGGATTCCCATTGCGATAAGTCATATTACTCAACTCCTGCCGAATCAGGACATACATATTGTCTACATCCACACAGGAAAGAAAAGTAACAGCCCCGTCTACATCTTTGCCGTCCTTGTCTTTGTAGCCCAGAATGGCAAATACACCCCGTGTATTCATATTCAGGACAATTTCCAGATGGGGTTCGAGTAATTTTTGAATGGGATTGTTGATGACGTTGCGATAAAACGCCATTGCATACTGATCAATATTCAGGTGGAGACGACCCAGGTGTATTCCCGTTTCGTGGTATAGAAATTCGGTACAACGGAACAGTTTTTTAGCCCATTCCCAATCTTGATCGCCGGGGCGTTGGGTTTGGACTTGGGTTTCGCCAAAAAGGGTATATTCGATGGAGTGGGTGGTGAGTTGTTGCCCTTCTAAACAAAAGCGAGCTTCAATCAATTTGGGCAAAATGCCGTGGGGATCAATTTTTTGAATGCCACCCATGTCATAACGGGTTACATATTCCCAAGGCTGGTTTTGCACTCGCTTGAGTTGACCGGGATTGAAGCCATTGAGACGGCGTTCTACAAAAAATTCATCACTGTATTTGTCGAGACGCAGACGTGTCAGGTTTTCCGGCGCAGTCGCAATCTGTTTGGCTGGCAGTTTGGCGGGAATTTTCGTAGGGTCGCCGCCATTTTCTATCAAGACTTGCCGTACTAAGACATCCTTGGTTGCTCCTCCCAAACCATAGGCTGATTGATAGAAGTTAGCTAGCCAGCGTGCCGATGGGTGTACTTCAGATGGCAGTGGTTTAAAAGCGTCCAAGGCACGAATATCACCAATTTTGCCTGCATAGCTAAATTTATCTTTGCGGCTGAGAATGGCTATGGGCAACTTAGATTTGCTCCAAGTCGCGCCCGCAATCATGCCAAAGCTGTCAGAAAAACAAGAATCGTAGGCTATTTCCCCTGAACCCTTTTCCAGTAACCAATATCCAACCAATCCTGGTTCAATGGACTCTAAACGACGAGACATATTGGTTTGGATTTCGGCAGGGGTGCGAGGGATGTTCCAGATGCGGAGTTCTGCCAGTTGACCTGTAAAGTAGGAATTATCGACATGACGTTTGCCAATCAATAAGTCTGCGTCGGAGTTGTCGGCAATCGCCCCTTCGATTTTGGTTGTACCTTGAGACTGTCCATTAACAAACAGTTCGACCTGCTGGTTACTGACAACTACAGCCAGGTGATACCACTTCTCAAGGGCAATCTCTGTCTTGGTAGTTCCCCCGAAAACCTGATTGGGTTTATCCTTTGTGGAGTAGATAAACATCGGCAGTTTTGTACTTTCCTCAATCAAGAGGCTATAGAAAATAGCCCCCTTATCTAATGGAGGTTGACCTGGTTTGTCTGGTTCGGCTGGATTATATTGCTTCGTAAAAATCGCACCACCTTGGTAGGAGGCTAAATTGACCCAGGCTTCCAAAGTTAGTGTTTGAGTCAGATTGAGAAACCTCAGCCCTTTGTCAGAGCTTTGCCCCTTACCACAAGAAATATAGTCGTCTTTGCCATCAAAGTTGAGAACAGATTGTTGCTGAGTTTCTAATTTTACAGGGAGTTCTGCTTTTGTCCAAGTTGTTTCGTAGAGTTTGCCATTGTTGCTAGCAATAGTGCGATCGCTTACATCTCCATCTAAGGGAAGATAACCAACTAATCCTCGTTCACTACCTACTAGACGGCGATTCATCTGCTGTTCAATTTCTAATTGAGTCCGGGCTTGATTCCAGATCCTAAATTCCGCAACAGAGCCTTTCCAATAG
This sequence comes from Nostoc sp. CHAB 5834, assembly GCA_020829485.1. The sequence goes on from JAIVFU010000148.1 coordinate 5,923, forward strand.
TTAGTAGCATTGGCCGCAGAACCAATGACAAATTTTTGAATTCCGGCTAACGATCTCTTTTGTCCACTGCCTTGATGCCAAACTTTGCCATTCTGATAAATGTACATTTGCTCGGTGACAGCATCTTTGACAAAAGCCCAATGAGTCCAGACATTGTAATCACTGAGTTGCACTGGTTTTTCAATGCGATCGTACCCATTCTGATTACCCGCATCCCAAAAAATCCGGGTATCTACGTTGTGTTTCCAAGGCAGATGAATATTCAAAACGCGGGCATTTTGAGCGTTATAAGCCTCTAAAATGCTGGTTTGTTGTATGAGACTATTTTCTCCTTTAGCCCAAAATTCGATGGTGATTGCCTTTTCAATAGAGGGGAACCCTTTAGACAATTCAACACGATCATTCACACCATCAAAAGTGAGAACAAAGTTTTGTTCAGACATGAATTATTTCCTTTCTAAATGCCTAGTTTAGCGCTGCGAAGAATCAATTTTAGACAATTGTCAAAGGAGTTTAGGAATAGCAAAACTAAACCCCAAGCCAATATCTCTACTTCCAAAATTGGAGCTATATTTGATACTAAATTACACTTCAAAAGTTATGTACGTTGCTTAATTAAAGCTAGTTTTTAGCATAACCAACATAAATCAAGTAACTTGCTTAAGGCTTCCGTGTTTTTACTGGAAAATAAGTAATTGCACATTTACTTTATAATTTAACTTTAAACAAAAAAGAAGTTTTAGCGTAAATTATTTCCGAATCAAGAATTTAAGTGTCAAAAATTATACTATTTATGTTTCAACCTGATTTAAACGCCTAAAGCCTAAGAATATTTACGTAGCTTTTTGTTTATTAGGTGTTTATTTGGACTGCTTTGTGACCACATGATGCTTACTTCGCTGCGTTTGAGTCTGATCTTAAACTTGACCTCACTTTTAAAAGGCTACGGTGTACACACAAGTAGAATTACCCCCCTTATACCGTTTTTTTGTGAAACTGCATATATTTACCCCCCCGGCTATGCCGTCCCCCGTTGTGAAGGGGAGAATGATTATATGCATCTTCATACAGAATTGGTATTAATCCCCTAAATAAGAAATCCAGTTCCCTCCCCAATATATTGGGGAGGGTTAGGGTGGGGTAAAACCCTGGTTAATCAGCTATTTCAGACTTGTGTGTACACCGTAGCTTCTAACTGACTTTTCACGGCATCTGGAAAACCTCTCTCTAAATCTCTCTCCTAAAAGGAGAGAGACTTTGAATTTCCCCCTTCCCGCATCGGGAAGGGGGTTAGGTTTTTCGTGGACTTTTCCACATAACCTGAATTGTCAGAGCTTCTAAAAGGAGAGAGGCTTTGAATCTTATCCCCAACACTAGTAGGGAAGGCGCTGTTCTTGTTAGGTCTGTATTACACTCAACAGAGAAGCATTATAGAACAGGGCTATTTCGTTCTAGACATAAACCGCCCAGAACTAAAGTTCCTCTCTTATAGCCCAAGTCCACGCTTAGTGAACTAAAAGCTTTTATTAGTCGTCTAAAGACGAATCAGTGCTATTAGCCTCAGAATAAATTCTGAGGGGGCCTAGATGAGAATGAAATAGCCCTGCATTATAGAATTGCTATCTAAATCATAATGTCAACACAATGATTCTCATAAATAAAAACTTATATCCGATAAATTACTATTAAAATGCAGTTATAAAAGCGGCTAAAAAAGTAAACCATTATATTTAGATAATGGTCTTCATAAAGAATAGTTGATATATTAAAAATTATTCATATAGTTAAGGAAAATAGATAAATTTTTCCTTATACATGCAATCTGATATTTGTTTAATAAATCTAGATCCCAAGTGAACCAATTGGGACTGAAAGGCTGTAAACTGATTTCAACAAGGTGAATGACACCTCTGCATCACACTAGAGCAGAGCCAACAAATTAGCCGAGTTTTTAATAGGTAGCCGTGTCATTAATAAAATGACGGCGGTTGCTTTGCCAAATATAGCTTAATCGTTAGTAGCGCAATAAACATAACGTTTTTTGCCGAAATTGTCATAGCTATAAAAATAAAATTTACGTTTTCAGGAGATATTATGACAGAATTTTTTAATCAAATTTCCCGTCGCAAATTTATATTCACAGCTGGGGTATCTGCGGGTACTGTATTCCTCAAAGGCTGTTTGGGTAATCCCCCTGAAAACCTAACTGGTGGAAGCACTCAAGCACAACCAACGGCTCAAACGGTTGCTAATATTAGTCCTGAACAAACACCAGAAACTACTACAGTCAAGTTGGGATATATTCCCATTGTAGAAGCGGCTCCACTAATTATTGCTAAAGAAAAAGGCTTTTTTGCAAAGTATGGCATGACTGATGTTGGCCTTTCCAAACAAGCTTCTTGGGGTGCAGCCAGAGACAACGTAGAAATTGGTTCGGCGGGTGGTGGTATAGATGGGGGTCAATGGCAGATGCCAATGCCACATTTAATTTCAGAAGGTTTAATCACCAAGGGTAATCAAAAAATACCCATGTATGTATTATGTCAATTGATTACGCATGGAAATGGAATTGCGATCGCAAACAAGCACCAAGGCAAAGGTATTAGTTTACAACTCGCCAGCGCTAAGTCCCTATTCACAGAATTAAAATCCTCAACACCCTTCACAGCTGCATTCACCTTTCCCCACGTCAACCAAGATTTGTGGATTCGTTACTGGTTAGCAGCAGGCGGCTTAGATCCAGATGCAGATGTCAAGTTGCTCACAGTACCTGCGGCGCAAACTGTGGCCAACATGCAAACAGGAACAATGGATGCCTTTAGTACAGGCGACCCCTGGCCTTATCGCCTAGTGCAAGACAAAATCGGCTACGTAGCAGCATTAACCGCAGAAATTTGGAAAAATCATCCTGAAGAATATCTTGCCATCAGAGGCGATTGGGTTGATAAAAATCCCAAGGCAACCAAAGCAATTTTAAAAGGAATTATGGAAGCGCAGCAATGGTTAGATAATTTTGACAACCGCAAAGAAGCGGCTCAAATTCTGGCTGGACGAAATTATTTCAATCTTTCTTCACCAGAAATTCTGGCAGATCCATACCAAGGCAAATATGACATGGGTGATGGTCGTAAAATTGATGATAAATCAATGGCAGCTTACTACTGGAAAGATGAAAAAGGTAGTGTTTCTTATCCTTACAAGAGTCATGATTTATGGTTCATAGTTGAAAACGTTCGCTGGGGATTCTTGCCAAAAGATTACCTAGACAATAACGCTGCCAAAGCTAAAGAAATTATCAACAAAGTCAACCGCGAAGATATTTGGAAAGAAGCTGCAAAAGAAGCTGGCATCGCCGCTGCTGATATTCCCACAAATACATCCCGTGGTGTAGAAGAGTTTTTTGATGGCATCAAATTTGACCCCGAAAAACCAGAAGAATATTTGAAGAGTTTGAAAATCAAGAAGGTCAGTATTTAGAGGCACGATTCATCACTTGTAGAGACGCGATGAATCGCGTCTACGACTACGACAAATAACAAATAAAATTTGAGGAGAACACAGCATCATGACAATAGCTCAAAAACGCCCTGCAAGCCCTAGATTGAGTAATAGCTTTATATCCAGCCTGAAAAAGCAATTTCCTGACCTGATACCACCAACGATCGCAATTGCAATCTTCCTCGTTATCTGGCAACTCTTCGCTTGGACTCCAGGAGCCACATTACCAGGGCCGATACAGGTTGTTCAAGACACTTGGATTCTCATTTTCTGGCCATTTTATGACCGAGGTGGGCTTGATAAAGGTCTATTTTGGCAGATTCTTGCTAGTTTACAACGGGTTGCTATCAGTTATACCCTAGCTGCGATCGTTGGTATTGGCTTAGGCATTTTGATTGGTGTCAATAAAACTATGTCCAAAGCATTAGACCCCATTTTTCAACTACTGCGGACAGTACCACCTCTAGCTTGGGTTCCCATTTCTTTAGCAGCTTTACGACAAAACGAACCCGCAGCCTTATTCGTAATTTTCATCACCGCCATTTGGCCCATCTTAATTAACACTGCTGTCGGCGTTACCCAAATTCCCCAAGATTACAACAACGTCGCCAAAGTTCTGCAACTTAGCCGCAAAGAATATTTCACTAATATTTTGATTCCTGCGGCATTACCCTACATCTTTACCGGCTTGAGAATTGCGATCGGTTTAGCTTGGTTAGCGATTATCGCCGCCGAAATAGTCATGTCCGGTATTGTCGGCATCGGCTTTTTTATCTGGGATGCCTATCAAAATAACAACGTCAGTGAAGTAATTTTAGCTCTAGTTTATATCGGCATTGTTGGGTTAGTGCTAGATAAAATGATGGGTTGGCTTCAAAACAAGATTTTACCAGCAGAACAGAAGTAATGATAATTGAGGAGTTATAAATTTATAACTCCTCCTTCAAAAGCAATGCAGTTTGCTCATTAATTAACTGAACCCTATAGGGTTCAGTTAATTAATGATAACCATTGATTTATTCCAATGGTAAATCAATGTAAATTAAAAACAAACACATAACTATTGTTGATAGTTAACTTTATAAATTGGCATTTTACTAATTGAATATTTTAGGTAAATATAAGAAGTAAGGACACTTGCTCTAGAACATATATTTTTGGAGAAAAATAATGGTCGCACTCACACAGCCTAGTCAAGTTATTCTCAACCCAGGACGTTTGACAATTCAAACTGTTGAAATTGCTCCGGAAACGACCGCTATCCGTTGCCTAGATTGGGATAGAGAGCGTTTTGATATCGAGTTTGGTTTACAGAATGGCACGACCTATAATTCTTTCTTAATTCAGGGAGAAAAAGTTGCCTTAGTTGATACTTCGCATCGCAAGTTTGAGCAGTTATATCTTGAGATACTTGCAGGATTAATTGACCCGAATAAGATAGACTACTTGATTATTAGCCACACCGAACCAGACCATAGTGGCTTAGTTAAAGATATTTTGCAATTAGCTCCTTCCATTACCGTTGTCGGTGCTAAGGTAGCTATTCAATTTTTAGAAAATATGGTTCACCAGCCATTTAAATCAATGCTGGTAAAAAGTGGAGAACGCCTAGATTTGGGCAATGGGCACGAATTAGAATTTGTTTCTGCGCCTAACTTACACTGGCCTGATACAATTTTCACTTATGACCATAAAACTGGCATTCTTTATACCTGTGATGTATTTGGAATGCATTACTGTGATGACCATACTTACGATGAAAATTTCACCGCCATAGAGGAGGATTTTGAATATTACTATGAGTGCCTCATGGAGCCTAATGCACGGTCTGTATTGGCAGCTTTGAAGCGGATTGAAAAGTTAAAAATACAAACAGTTGCAACAGGCCATGGCCCTTTACTGCAACACTATATTACCGAATGGATTGGACGCTATCAAAATTGGAGTTTAGAGCAAGCCAAAACAGAGACATTAGTAGCTTTATTTTACGTTGAAGATTATGGTTATAGCGAGAATTTAGTAAGAGCGATCGCACATGGCATTGCAAAAACAGGTGTAGCGGTAGAATTGGTAACTCTTAACAATGCCGAGCCTCAAGAAGTCCGAGAATTAGTTACACAAGCTGCTGGTTTAATTATGGGGATGCCTCCCCAATCTTCGGCGATAGCTCAGGCCGGTTTAAATACCATTTTAGCTGCTGCTCATAATAAGCAAGCAATTGGCTTATTGGAGTCGGGAGGAGGAGAAGATGAACCTGTTTATCCCTTACGCAATAAGTTTCAAGAACTGGGATTAATTGAAGCCTTCCCCCCAATTTTAGTCAAGGAAATTCCCACCAAAACAACAGAACAACTTTGTGATGAAGCGGGAACAGATATGGGTCAATGGTTGAACCGCGATCGCACAATTAAAGAAATCAAATCTATCAATAGTGAGTTAGAAAAATCCTTGGGGCGGATTAGCACAGGACTGTATATTATCACCGCCAAAAAAGGAGAAGTTCAAAGTGCAATGTTTGCTTCTTGGGTGATACAAGCAAGCCTTAACCCCTTAGGCGTAGCGATCGCAGTAGCCAAAGACAGAGCAATTGAATCCTTAATGCACGTTGGCGATCGCTTTGTTTTAAATGTCTTAGAAGAAGGTAGGTATCAAGGATTAATGAAACATTTCCTCAAGCGTTTCGCTCCGGGTGCAGATCGCTTTGCTGGAGTGAAAACATATCCTGCTGCTACCAATGAATCTCCTATTTTAGCTGAAGCTCTGGCTTATATGGAATGTGAAATAACTAGCCGCATGGATTGTGGAGATCATTGGGCTATTTATAGCACTGTCCACACTGGACGAGTTGCTAAGGTAAATGCACTAACCGCCGTCCATCACCGCAAAGTTGGCAATCATTACTAAATTAGACACAGGGGGGAATTGGGCATTGTTTATTAACTCTTCTCCCCCACTAATACAACACGGCGTAAATAAACCACCTATTCCAAATCAACGAAACGCTTACACTGTAATCATTTTGACTTTTGACTTGCGGTACTAGCCACTCATAAAAAGCCATGTATAACCCTGTTAAAGATAACCCAATCTCCATGTATCAAATTCATCGGAAACGCATCGTACAAACCTTGGAATTGATTCAAGATTTAATTGTAGTTTCACTGTGTATCGGTTTGTTTTCCTTCATGGTAATTCAGGTGAGAGATATGTTCTTTTCACTGCTACCCCCACTGAATTTTCATGTTGTTACTGCCGATATTCTCTTTCTACTCATTTTAGTTGAGTTATTTCGACTGTTGATTATTTACTTGCAAGAACAACGAATATCTATTGGCGTAGCTGTAGAAGTCTCTATTGTTTCTGCGTTGCGAGAAGTAATTGTTAAAGGAGTTTTAGAAACTAGCTGGAATCAAGTTTTAGCAACTTGTGCCTTCTTATTAGTTTTAGCAATAATACTGGTTATTCGAGTTTGGCTACCCCCCACCTTTGAAGGCATTGATCCCGAACAAGCAATATCTAAACGTTATAAAAGTCAATTCAAATCGGAATTAGCCGAAACCAATGGCAATTAGGAATGGAAGACACGGAGAAGAATTAATGACAAATGACTAATCCCCAATCCCAGTACACAGAGAGGTTATTATGTCTGCTAATACTGTAACTACCAACCGTCCCAGAGATGTGCAAGATACGCTGATTCTGCGATCGCGGAGTTGGGAAAGACTAAAATTTGAAGTTGAGTATTCTCGCCAACGGGGAACTACGGCAAATTCTTATTTGATTCAAGCTGATAAAAAGGCTTTAATTGATCCTCCAGGTGAATCTTTTACTGAAATTTACCTTCAGCAACTGACACAACATCTAGATTTCACTACCCTAGATTACATTGTTCTCGGTCATGTCAACCCGAACCGCAGAACTACCCTCAAAGTATTGTTAAGTAAGTCGGCAGGAAAAATCATAACTATGTAACGAAAAGTTAACCAGAACTGTTAGAGCTAAATTTAATACGTTGTGTACTGTAGTTTCCTTTTTCCCCTCTAGCTTGAATACCACCAATCAC
>JAIVFU010000149.1 GCA_020829485.1 Nostoc sp. CHAB 5834
ACTTATTTTTTGCTCCATCTGGTTTTTTAGCCAGAGGCAATGGCTAAAAAACCAGTTACTTTGTACTATATTTTGAATTCCAAAATCGGGGTTAATACTCTATTTTTTTCAAAATGAGAATTACTGCCCGATTTCTTTGTGGCAAAAGCCAATACCAGTATTTGGCTGGGGGGAGTATGGTGGCCCGGTAAAACGAGCGATCGCAGCGATGAAATACGAAAATCAACCCCAAATAGCTCGTCCTTTAGGTCACTGGTTAGGAGAAGCATGGTTGTTAAATTCACCAAGCCGAGATAGCCAGCCTGTAGTAGTTCCCATCCCACTCCACCCTAGCAAGCAAAAGCAACGTAAATACAATCAAGCCGCACTCATAGCCCAAAGCTTCTGCGAAATCACTGGATTAAAATTGAAAGTAAACGGTTTAGCAAGAGTGCGAGAAACTGAAGCGCAATTTGGTTTATCGGTATCTAAACGAGAAAAAAACTTGGCTAACGCTTTTGCTGTTGGCCAAGAATTTCGCCATCGCCCCCCAAATGTCCCAGTGCTGTTAGTGGACGATATTTATACTACTGGTGCTACTGCTAGGTCTGCGGTGGAAACACTTCGTCAGGATGGAATTGTGGTCTTAGGATTAGTAGCAGTAGCCACTACCGTCAAAGACGGATAAATCAAGAATTAATGGGCAGACTTTAGCAGATAAGTACATAAATTGACTGAATTACCCTATTTTTGTAGACAAAATTGCTTGAAATGTATGAATAAAGTTTTTGCGGCAGGTTTAAAACAACTCATCATTATTCCTGCCACATTGCTGGCAATAGGTATAAGTACAAGTGCAACTTTTGCTCAAAATAAGTTGTATAGTCCAATTCCTTTATCTAACAGTACTGAATTTTCCGATCGCCTCTCAGACAAAGATATTCCCACAGGTCAAGGTGGGTTTGCCCGTGATTATACAGTGAAGTTAGAAAAGGGCGATAATTTAGCAGTTGACCTGTCATCAGAAAACTTTGACAGCATAATCACCCTGCTAGCACCTGATGGATCGACTTTGGCAGAAAATGATGATGGCCCTGATGGTAGTAGCAATTCCCTACTATTTACTCGCATCGTAGAGACAGGGAATTATGTGATTCGTGTCCGCTCTTTTGGGGAAACTGGGATTGGGGCTTTTAAACTCAAGGTGACAAAGCTGCAACCGATTAAGTGAATTAGTCATTAGTCATTAGTCATTTGTCATTGGGCATTGATTATTAATTCTTTTCCCTCCCTCATCTCCCTCGTCTCCCTCATCCTCCCCTGCCCCCCTCATCTTAAAAAACGGTCAGTACACAGAGAAATAAGGCTTCAGTCCACTCAACGACTGCGCCGTAGGTATCTCCTGTATGTCCGCCTAATTTGTGGTTGAACCACGCACCAGTTAAAGTAGCGATCGCACTTCCAGCAATTATCATTGCCAGTGCGAGAAATAGCTGCTGTTTATCTATCAACCAAACTAAACCACTCAAACTAAACAGCAACAACAATCCTGGTAACAAATCTTTGTAAGAACGAATGGCTTGTTTGTGAAGCGCACCTTTACCAGTTGGTTTCAGATAAGGATATCGGGCGATCGCTACCTGTTGTCCCCAACGTCCCCAGCCACAAGCAGCCATCAGCAACAACCAACGGTTTTCTGGCATATCCGTCAAAGCTGCTATTTTTAAGATCACCAAGGCGATCGCTGCCATTGCCCCAAATGCACCTGTAGCACTATCTATCATCACTTCCAGCCGCCGATTTGGATCGCCCACTGCCAAACCATCGGCAGTATCCATTGCCCCATCTAAGTGCAATCCTCCAGTTATGGCAATCCAAAGGCTGACTACTAAAGCACTACGAGTTAACACTGGCATACCCAGATAATCCATCCCCGTATCCAGTAATCCTAAAATTCCCCCAATTATTAACCCTACAACCGAAGCAAGACGTGCCACTTCCCGAAAGTCTAATCCGTCCAAATACGGTACTGGAATACTTGTATAAAATATAATACTAGCTGCCAGCTTTAACAGCAGCTTTTTCCACCACTGTTGCTGTTTCGTCATCTTAGTAACATTAATATATGGTTAATTGCTAGATAATAGACTTGGGTTAAGTAAAACCAACATGAGCATACTTTAAAACTTTAGATAAGATTTACTTCTATTAGAGATTCTTCTTGAAAATTTTGTTATGCTGTTCTAAGTGGTAAATAAATAATAGAAGTACTTGGTTATACAAAATAACGAATGATTTAGGAAATTATAATTCCATCAGCGATCAAAATTGGTGTTTTGTATTCGTTAACTAAAAACTTACTCAAAATTATTTAGACGATTGCCCCACAAAATTGATATTTTTTAAATGTAGGAAGTAAACAAGCTATTCAATTATGACAGTTTAGCTATGTTGTCGCTCTCCTTAGCTCAATCGCTATTTTCCTATGAGTCACCATCTACCCGACATCAGGATACCAGCTCCGTGCATTATTAACACGGGCATCATTGTGAATAAGCTCGACATCCGGCGATTGCTGACAGACTTAGGTCGAGTCCACTACATCTACACCCAAGAAGATAAGGTACTGAGCCAGGGTGAAGGGGATGTGATGGAAGTTTTCGCCAATCCGCAAAGGTCTACCTTAGTGGCTAACCACGCGCTATATCTGAATGTTTGTAGTTTTGATTACTTGGAACTCAAACAGTCGTCGCAACAAGAAACCTATTTTGATTTGATGCAAGAAGGAGTGTGTCTGCGGTTGATTCCCCGCTCAACCCCCCTACAAGAGCGACGAGAGCGAACCTTCAATGTCAGCGCCATAGAAGCGATGATGGAGCAAGTCCTCTCAGCTAGGTGGGATGCAGAAATTGACGATGACTGTTCTGATTCTTTCTAAATAACAATTAGTACAGTATATACTCGTAAAGTTGGTAACGAGGTTAGTAGTGAACGCTTAAGTGTTCACGAAAACTCAACGAATCGCGGGAGTCCCCACCAGTAAACTCTTAGTAGGGTGGGGAGGAATAGCAGGTAATGAGGAGTCTTGCCTATTGCCGAGTTTGTCCACAGGACAAAAAGGAAATGGGTGAGCGACGAATTACCCTTGGGGTTCAAAATCCATAAGAGGGAAACCCTCAAGACCGCGTTTTTCACCAATTCCATAATCTTCACAAAAGTATCTCATGTATTGAGGTATTATAAGCTTATGAAACAAGTCCTGACAGTATCGTGTAAAATCCAAGTCACACCTGAACAAGTTGCCAAAATTGATGCGACGTTGCAGGCTTTCGCAGATGCTTGCGAATATGTGAACAAAACTGCACCACCAACTTTGGTAAACGAATTGGCGATGCAGTCCTTGGTTTATCACGATGTCAGGGCGTTGTTTGGATTGTCTTCTCAGTTGGCAATTCATGCGGTAAGGAGAGTATCTGGAAATCGCAAAACTGCCAAACAAAAAGGAAAGCCAGTTACGGGGTTTGCGCCGACCTCTGCCACCTACGACGTGAGAACATTCAGCTTTCGAGAAAAAGACTGGACAGCTAGTTTGACGTTGATTGGTGGTAGGGAAAGGTTCATTCTTGCAATAGGTAATTACCAAAGGGGATTGTTGAAGGGACAAAACCCGAAAACAGCAACTTTGGTAAAACGCAATAATGGCACATACTACCTGAATATTCAGCTTGAATCCGAACCACCAACGCCAGAAGATACTGATAAGGTATTGGGCGTTGACCTCGGACGCACAGATATCGCAGTTACCTCTGATAGCGAAGCGGTAGCGAGTCTTCGAGCGTCTGGGGATAAATTTAGTGGGCAAAACATAACTAAGATTCGAGACAAATACGCCAGAGTTAGAGCGCAACTCCAACATAAGTCCGCGAAAGGCACAAGAAGTAGTCGGCGCAGATGTCGAAAACTTCAGCAACGGTTGTCGGGGAAAGAGAGGCGCTTCCAAACTCACATTAATCACGTTACCAGCTACCAAATTGTTAAGTGTGCCAAGGATAATAATCAGATAATTGCCTTGGAAGAGTTGGCCGGAATCAGAGAACGTACAAACGCTTTGCCGCGTAGTAAACGAGAACGCCGACTTTCTAACAGTTGGAGTTTTTATCAGTTGCGGCAATTCATGGCTTATAAAGCAATTAAATTTGGCGTGAAACTGATTCTTGTTGACCCACGATATACAAGCCAAACCTGTCACAACTGTTTGCACATTCATCCAGTAAGAGGTGAATCGTATCGCAGTGGCAAGAGGTTTGTTTGTGGCCATTGTGGGTGGATTGGTGATGCTGATTTGAATGGCGCAAAGAATATTTCTGCAATTGGGGCTGTGATTGTAAACCAGCCTCGTGGTTCGGAATTGTCTTGTAAGGTAGATGTGCGTATTAGCAGAAATGCTGAGTACGTGCAACTAAGCTTGTTTGATATTTCCAGGGCTTCTGAAAGCCCCCACCTCAGCCATTAGGCAGGTGGGGGTAGTTTACTTGCCAGTTTTTATGTTTGTCCATAATTTAGCCAAATAATATTAATCTTGCCCTAATACCATTTGGTTTTATGGCTGCTAGTTATGGATTTCTGAAACTCTTTACCAATTAGCGTTTCACAATCCAAAATCTAAAATCTAAAATCCAAAATGGTATGAGTGCGAATTTTTCCTTTGAATGTCTCGCAAGCTGTAGCCAGACAAAAGCTAGAGCAGGAGTGTTTTTTACTCCTCACGGTGTTGTAGAAACCCCCAGATTTATGCCAGTGGGAACGCTGGCGAATGTTAAAACTATCACCCCAGCGCAGCTACGAGACACTGGGGCGCAAATGATCTTATCCAATACTTATCATCTTCACCTACAACCAGGGGAATCGATCGTAGCTGGGGGTGGAGGATTACACAAGTTTATGGGTTGGAATGGCCCAATGCTCACAGATTCGGGTGGGTTTCAAGTCTTCAGCTTAAGCGAGATGCGGAAAATTACTGAAGAAGGTGTAACTTTTCGCTCACCCCATGATGGACGAATTATTAACTTGACACCAGAGCTATCCATTGAGATTCAAAATACTTTGGGGGCTGATGTGATCATGGCCTTTGATGAGTGTCCGCCTTACCCAGCGACTCGCCAAGAGGTTGAAACTGCAACTGAGCGCACTTATCGCTGGTTAGAACGCTGCATAACGGCTCATCAACGCAGTGAGCAGGCGTTGTTTGGGATTGTGCAAGGGGGCGTATATTTGGATTTGCGTTGCCGTGCGGCGGAAGCTTTGGCTAAGTTGGATTTGCCCGGATATGCCATTGGTGGCGTGAGTGTGGGAGAACCGCCAGAATTGATGGCTGAGATTGTGAAAGTGACAGCACCGCTTCTACCGCCTGAAAAGCCGCGTTATTTGATGGGTGTCGGTACTTATCGGGAAATGGCGATCGCTATCGCATCTGGTATAGATTTATTTGATTGCGTAATTCCCACCCGTTGGGCGAGACATGGTACAGCGATCGTGCAGGGCGGACGCTGGAATTTAAAAAATGCTAAGTTTCGTGAAGATTTTAGGCCATTAGATGAAACTTGTCCTTGCTACACCTGCCAGAATTTTAGCCGTGCTTACGTATCTCATTTAGTGCGATCGCAAGAAATTTTAGCTTATACCTTGTTGAGCATTCACAACATTACCGAACTAATTCGCTTTACGCAGCATATTAGAGAAGCAATATTAAGCGATCGCTTTGTCACAGAATTTGGTCACTGGCTCAACTCATCTGAAGTAGCACCAGATGAGGGGGAAATTACAAATGACTATTAACCAATGATCAATACCCAAACCATGTTAACGTGTCGCGGAAGTCCCCACCTTCTCTGCGAGACGCTACGCGAACAATGTACTCATAAGGTGGGGATTGTCAGCTCTTGATGAGGATTACATCTGGAATTGATTTAAAACGTTGGTAAAAACAAATTCTGGATGTATGACGAATCCTACTTGTTTTTCTGATAGAATTATTTGGTCTTGACCATCAATGCCATAAGCGAAAACCATTAGCTTTTAGGTATATGTCGCAAGAAGAAGATTTGGGTCTTGGGAACCAGGACTCCTGCCCTTGGAGGGAATTTCAGACCAACTAGAACTACGGAGTTCTGGAGGCTATTCCCGATGAATTGGGAAGCTCCGTCCGTCTTACGGCTGAGTAGTTCACGATACTTCTCAATTATGAAAGCTGTGTTGGATAGTTGGATTTAAACAAACATGGAAGCAGCACTTTTATTAGCAAAACTGCCTGAAGCATACCAAATCTTTGATCCTTTGGTGGACGTTCTCCCAGTCATCCCCGTATTCTTCTTGTTGCTTGCTTTCGTTTGGCAAGCAGCTGTGGGATTTAGGTAAGTTAATCTATTTTTCAATTTATAGGACAGGTACTATACCTGTCCTATTTTTTTGTGGCACTATATTTTAGAAAGTTAATATTTATTAATATTTTGTAATGATTTAATATAATAAATAAGATGTGAATCAAGCCATGTCAATATGAAGCCTTGAAAGCCAAGCTTAGAGTCAAGGAGGAATCGGTTATGGGTAATATCAAATTCGTTAAAGAGAATAAAGAAGTAGTGGCGGCAGATGGTGCCAATCTCCGGCTCAAAGCGATGCAAAATGACATTGATATATATAAATTCATTGGCAAGATGACCAATTGCGGTGGTAATGGTCAATGTGGTACTTGCGTTGTCGAGATAGTCGAAGGACTAGAAAATCTTTCCCCCCGCACAGATGTAGAAAATCGCAAATTCAAAAAAAAGCCTGAAAATTACCGTCTTGCCTGTCAAACTTTAGTGAATGGCTCAGTCAGTGTAGTCACCAAGCCTTAAGTTTTCAAATCTGCCACTGCTTCAATTTGTATCCAGTCAGTAGTCAAAATACTTACCAAAATTAAGTTTCCTGATTTTGAATTTAGAATTGGTATAACTCTGTCGTCGATGATGCTATCCTAAATGTTGTTGACTGGAAATTTAAGAGAGGTTTTCTTGCCATGCAAGTTAATGACCTGGGGTTCGTAGCGAGCATTTTGTTCGTACTAGTCCCCACTGTGTTTTTACTAATTCTTTACATCCAAACTGCTAGCCGCGAAGGTGGAAAAGATAATTAAGAGTTTGTGTATCAAATAAAGAACCCCTGCACCAGTAGTGTAGGGGTTTTTATTTATCAATCACTAAGCTGATGCGCGTCTAAACTATATAAACACTTTTGATGTCGTTAACTGCTGACTGATGACTGTTGACGGGTTTTCAGTCATCAGTCATCAGGTAAATGTACAATATTATTTGCCTAACAGCTTAACTCTATTTTGACTTTAAGCGATCGTCCGCGCCAACAATACCGGACAAGTGGCATTGACTCGAACATAGTCAGACAAGGAAGATCCGATAAGTCTGTCTATATCAACAAAAGTCTTAGCGATGGATGGGCGACGATCTGGAGAACCAAGCAATAATAAGTCTATATTCAACTCCTCTGCCAACCGACAAATTTCTTCACCAGGTTTGCCACTACTGATATAACAACGAGATTGAATGCTCTGGTTTTTAGCTTCTGCAACTGCGGCTGCTAAAACTGGATTTTTATCTGAACTAACTTCAGTTATTTCAGATTTTTTCCCGCCTAAATCGGTGGTAACATTTGCCAAAATTAACTCGCCGCCCTGAATATCTCGCAGTAAAAACAGTGCCAATTTTAAGCAGTTTTTTGCAGAATCAGAGTTGTCTATTGCCACCATAATGCGCTTAATTTTTTTGACATAAATATCATCTTTTACCAGCAACATTGGGCGAGAAGATAGCTGGAAAACATACTGACTGACTGAGTTCGATAAAATCGATTGCAGCCGTTTAAGTCCGCGTGAACCCATAACAATCAAGTCAGCGTCGATTTCATCCGCTACTTGGCAAACTACATCTTTGGGGTCGCCTTCGCGCAAAATTGAAGAAACCTGGCTAGGATCTAAGCTCAAAGTTTGAATGGCATTCGCCAGAATTTTACCACTATTTTCCCATTTAGTTGTCATGGTAGCAGCAGTATTTTGTGCCTGAACAACATGCAAAATTGTTACTTTTGCAGATTCAATAGAAGGGATTTCTCTCAGGGTTTTGAGCATTTCTTCTGCGTGTCCCAATCCCGATACAGCCAACAAAATTTTTTTTATCATTTTACGTGATTGTTGTTAAGTTTACTTTAGTTATCGCTGTTATTAGTTGGCTTAGGTCAGATTTCTACTGCCTTGCTCAACAACCTAGTACAGCACGGCGGAAATAAACTTTGTTTTTTAGTATTTAACACTCAACAAATGACAAAGTACAAAAAGCTCAACAAATATTTAAGTTCATTTGCACCTATTTACTTAAGATGATCAACTAGACTTCAATTATTAAGTATAGTCTCCATTTAGTCTGGATAACTTAATAAATTATGATGTTAGTTATCATTTTTAATCTATATTCACTTTTTTAATTAGAAGTTAGTTAAGTATTGCAAAGAAATGCCAACATAACTATTCAAAAAGATTTATTGACTGTAAGCCGATAGGTTCAGTTAAGAAAATTTATTTGTTGAGGTAGTATAAAGACATCTAATACAAACTTTTTATGAAGCTGCATAGAATTTGATCCCCCCTAGCCCACGCCAGTCGCTCCACTTGGGGAGAACCCAAGACCGCGCTGGCTTCCCTTAATAAGGGAACCGGAAAAACATCTATCAAAGTCCCCCTTTTTAAGGGGGATTTAGGGGGATCAAGATATGTGCAACTTCACATTAAATTGGTATAAGAAGGTTTTACTATCTAAAACCGTCCCTCTCCGAGTCAGAGAGGGAGAGGCTTGAACTTTAGTGGAAGTCAGAGAGGGTTTATCGAATTCACGTTAACTTAAATGCGCTCCTGGTTGTCCGTTTTGGACTACAAAGGAAGCTAGGGTTTTGACAGAGGCATTCAAGTCAATGATACTTGACACAACACGGTAGTCACTTTGCCAGCGTTGTGGGGTAAGCTTACAACGGACATATCCCCGGAAAGCACCGTCAAAAAACTTAGTATGGGGATTGTTGGGTAGGGAAGCTTGAACTGGTGCAATGAATTGTGTGGGAAAGTCAGAGGTAATTGAGGTTCCTACGAACTCAGTGCCTACTGTCGGTGAGTTTGGGTTATTAAAATCAAGCTTCAAGTCATGTACCCAACTAGAATGGATGTCTCCAGTAATCACCACTGGATTAGAAGGTTGGCGCTGGTTTAGAAAACTCAAGAGCCGATTACGTGCAGCCACGTAGCCGTCCCACTGATCCACATTAAATACACCTGCACCTAGATCGCTATTAAAATTGTACTGACCAAGCATGGTCTGTTGAGCAATCACATTCCAGCGCGATCGCGACTTATCTAACCCTTTTCGTAACCACTGCTCTTGTTCTGAGCCAGTCATGGTAGCATTTGTATCAAAAGCTTCAGGACAGAGGGGTTTAAGTCCGTCATCACAAGGTTGATTCGTGCGGTACTGCCTCGTATCTAGGACATTGAACTCAGCCAAATTACCGAAAGTGAACCGTCGATAAAGCAGCATATCTGGGCCGTTGGGCAATGAAAACCGACGCAGAGGCATGTGTTCGTAGTAAGCCTGGTACGCGTTAGCTCGCCGTTTTC
This sequence comes from Nostoc sp. CHAB 5834, assembly GCA_020829485.1. The sequence continues at coordinate 9,692 of JAIVFU010000149.1, forward strand.
TAAAAGCCTCTTGGGTTTGGTTGTCTTCGGGGATTAAGTTGGCGTAATTGTTGTCAACTTCATGATCATCCCAAGTGACAATCCAGGGAAAAGCAGCATGAGCCGCTTGGAGACTTGTGTCAGTTTTGTAAAGGGCGTGGCGGCCTCGGTAGTCTGCAAGAGTGATGATTTCTGGACTATTATGCTGACGAGGCCCACCGGATTGTGGCCCGTATTCGTAAATGTAATCACCCAGATGAACCACAAGGTCGAGGTCTTCCTCAGCTAAATGCCGATAAGCCGTATAGTAGCCATTTTGCCAGTCTTGACAGGAGACAAAAGCAAAATTCAGTTGTGAGATAGAGCCATAAAATGCTGGTGCTGTGCGAGTCCGTCCAATGGGGCTAACTTCCTTACCCGCTTCAAATTGATACCAGTACCAACGGTCAGGGTCTAGTCCACGGACATCAACGTGAACTGAATGTGCTAACTCTGGTGTCGCTAGTACTGTTCCTCGCCGCACAACCTGCCTCATGTTTTCATCAAGGGCAACTTGCCACCGCACTGGCACATTTACAAGTGGCATTCCACCTCCAGAGAGTGGATTTGGAGCCAGTCGTGTCCAGATAACAACACCATCCGGCAAAGGATCGCCAGAGGCAACACCAAGACTGAACGGATAACCAGAAAACCTTGAGTTAGCCAATACTGGATGCCATTGGCTAGCGATTGTTAACCCCGTTAAGAATCCTGCACCCAACAAAAAACTCCGCCTTCTGCAATGATTTGCTAGCAGGTGCTTACCATCCATAAGTTCCATATTCGCCCCTACCTAGATGTAAATACAGTTGGCATTTAGGAGGGTCATTTGGGAAAAGCACAAACAGTGGCTTGATTTGACTTGTCTCCTAATTACTGCTCAACTAAACACAAGGAGCCTAGCAAACCAGGATCAAGCAGTAATTAAGATTTTGTTAAGTTTAAAATTGGATTGGGGCATTAGGCATAGGGGATTTATATCCCAACTAAAACAGAACTGGTACTAAGCTGTTATGTATACAACTTGCCCGCCCTGATTGTGCAAGATGCCCACCCCACAACCATGTTGAAAAAATATTAGTGCAAATTAAAGGCGCAACAGCTTACCAGCACTCTTATCAAACCCTTTTCTAATTACGAATTACGAATTATTTAAAATCTGCCATTCCCCTGAACAATGTGCTTAACGGTAGTCAAGGTTTCCAGGCTGATAAATCCCCGGCGATGACCTTTTTGGTTAGACATACCGAGAAACACTGAATCTCCCCGCGAGGGGTTGCGGGAAAAACGTGGGGAAGTATTGATGTAGGTAGAAGCACTGTTAACTCCTAAAGCAAACTGCCGACTTTCTTGGTAAGATTCAGTAACGATAGAGTCGGCATGACCACTGCTGTGTTCATTAATCCAGGCGATCGCAGCTTCTAAGCTATCCACCAATTTAAAAGCTACTGTCCTCGTTAAATAAGGGTTTCCCCATTCGCCTTCCTTCACTAGCTGCAACTGGGGAAAGGCTTCTACTAGTTCTGCATCCCCTTTAATTTCAAAGCCTTTTTCCATCAAGCTGTTCCACAGAACGGCTAAAGACGATGGCAACGCTTGGCGATGAATGAGTACTTTTTCAATGGCATTAACTTGGTCTGGTTCGCTCTGATGGCTATTAAGAATCATCCAGCGCACCATTTCTAAGCTGCTATTTAGCGACCAGTAAAGATAACAGTTACCCATTGCTGACTTTAAGACTGGGCAAGTTGACTGTCGTACTACCTGTTGTATCAAACTAGAACGTCCGTAGGGAATCACTAGATTCACGTACTGGTCTTGGGTGACTAAATCCCGAATCGAAGCACCATGTTCTGCTGTGATTAATTCTAGACAGCCTGGAGCTAGACCAACTTGAGCGATCGCACTTTGGAGTACCTCAGCGATGATGGCGTTAGAATGGCTAGCTTCAGTACTGCCTTTGAGAATTATACTATTGCCAGTTTTGATACAAAAACCTGCTGCGATCGCTCCTAAATCTGGAAACGCCTCATAAATAAATCCAATCACTCCCAAGGGCATTAACTGGGTATAACTCTGGGAATCTTCCAGCTGATAATCAGCCGTTCTGACACGCCGCAGTGGATCTGATAATTCCCCCAACCGTTGCAAAATGTCCACGGTCATCTCTAGCCTTGTGGGAGTCAGCTTCAGCCAGTCCAATATCAACTCAGGCACTGCCATTTCCCGACTGGCTTCTAAATCCAAGGTATTGGCTTCTAGAATGTCGTCAAATGAGCGCTCAAGAGCTTGTGCCATTGCCAGTACTGCACGACTCCGATCTGCTCCCTTGGTGATCCCCAACTTTAGGGAAGCATGATAGGCGCGTTGGGCACTAGTAATTGGTTCGGGGTAATCATCCAAAACTTCAACAGTCATTGAGTTAACGTCTGTAGGTAAGCCAGACCATTAGTGCTGGCAGAATAGCCAATAGCACCGCCACCATTGCCCAAGCAACAATGCTGGAACTATTTGCCAATCGCAGTGCTAATGGCAGCCATATAATCACTAGCACGAAAATAATGCCAAGTGCTATGGGCAGATAGCTTTCTCCCAAGCGCGGATGGACAACATGCCAACTATTTCCCATCCAACGCCAAGCCCGTTTGTAGGGATAGGTGGTAGAAAGCTGTTCTAGGACATGACCATTATCTTCTACTACAAAGATTTGCTGACAGCGATCGCAACCAAATGCTTCTGTCAGCGTAATCGGAATTAACTGACCCCGGCGACGACAGGGACAGGGGTATTCAGCATTGAAATCTATTTTTTCGGGTTTTTGAGATTGCACAAGCGTTCTAGTAACTTGAGCGTGTTTTACACGAACTACGACAATATAATCTTTTGGTAAATGCAATAGAAGCTTCTGCTACTATAGATTGCTCTCTTTATATACATATAATATTGCAAACAATAGATGCAGGAGACTCTAAGTATCCTAATTTTCATATCAGTAGGGAGTTTTTATTTGTAGTCTTTCCCCGAAGCTGACAATCTTATTTAAAATTTACTTCTACTAGATAAAATCTAGACAAAGCTAGATTTTATTTGACATTTCAAAGGGAGCATAGGAGCGGTTATCCCTTAAGGTCGAGACACGATTTAGCTATCCGTGCATAAGTTTCAAAATGTTTAGATGTATTTAACACTTCGGCTAGGCTCAGTGTGAAATCTTAGTCAGTACACATGCTGATATTTATGACATACATAAATCTGTTTAAGAGACTAATACCCTTGAATTCCCCCATAGTTTGAACAAGTTTTACTAGATGGGTAAAATCTATTCACAAATAAATAGTTCCACCATATCTAAATTACTTTATATTCTACCTATCTATGAAATTCATAAAAATTAGCAACGATTCACAGGAATACAGCGCGAATCGCCAAAAACTTCAATGCACCCTAAAAATACTAAACCTCTTGAGATTTTTAACTTCAAGAGGTTTTAGTTGGAAGCGGGTGACGCGATTCGAACGCGCGACATTCACCTTGGCAAGGTGACGCTCTACCACTGAGCTACACCCGCAATCAATTGCCATATATCAATATCTCAGATTTATCCCTAATTGTCAACCTCTTTATTTATTAATTTGTCATTGGTCATTGGTCATTGGTCATTGGTCATTGGTCATTGGTCATTGGTCATTGGTCATTGGTCATTGGTCATTGGTCATTGGTCATTGGTCATTGGTCATTGGTCATTGGTCATTGTTAATTGGTCATTGGT
>JAIVFU010000014.1 GCA_020829485.1 Nostoc sp. CHAB 5834
TCGCGCACCAAAAAAGACAAGAAGGGTACTAAAACGTACTCGTCCTTCCAAACGACCCCATGTTTCTACAGCTAAAATTCTATCCCAAAAATAATACCTAAAAACAGACACCTTGAAAGGGCTGGTCCTGTTTGCTTGGTTCAGAGCAAGCGGATAAATCCCTGGGGTATTAATTGCGAATGGGCGAAAAAGCGAATTGCGAATTTTGCTGACTTCCCACTCACAAATTCCAATTGCGGCGGAAATGGAAGAAGCCTTCTAAAAACTCTTGCAAAGCAATATTGCTATTTAACCTTTGTTTACTCCACTCTCTTGCAGCTTGTTCCAGAATTTCTGAAAAACTCGGATAGACGGGAGATAAATTTGCTAAATCTTTGACTTTAATTTTTTGGGACATTGCCAAAGCAATCAAATTAATCAACTCTCCAGCTTCTGCCCCCAATATCGAAGCTCCCAAAATTTCGCCGTTGCGTAGCACAATTAATTTACATATACCAGTGGTTTCGTCCCTAAGTTGGGCTGCTGCCACTGTTTTAAAATATTGTCGCAAAACTAAAACTTCATCTCGACTAAAAAGGCGTTTTGCCTGCGCCTCTGTTAAACCCACTTGCGCCATCATCGGCACAGAAAACATTGCCCAAGGAATGAAGCGATAATCTACTCGTAACCTGGGGAAAAAGAGGGCATTGTTCAGGGCAATTTTTGCTTCATAATTAGCGATATTGGCAAAGTCGTAACCACCAATTACATCACCACAGGCGTAAATGCGGTGGTTAGTGGTTTGCAGTTTATCATTCACTACCAGGCTACGCCGATGCCATTTCACATTTACTGTTGCCAAATTTAGAGATTCAAGATTTGGCTGTTGTCCAGTTGCTACTAAAATTTCATCAGTTTCAATAGCTTTATCTCCTGCTTGAATCCACTTTTTATCCTCAATTAGCCTCACCTGAGTTACTGGTTTATCAGTGAAGACGCGCACACCTTCGACTTCCAACTGTGCCTGAAGCAATATGGCTATCTCAGAGTCAATATTGGGTAGAACATAAGGGTGCTTGACTACCAGCGTCACACTGCAACCAAACCGCGCTAAAGTTTGAGCAATTTCAATGCTTTGGGGAATTCCGCCGATAATTACCCAATTTTTGGGTAATGTGCCTCCCTGTAAGGATTGCCAAATATTAGATAGGGTTAGGTAGCCAGTGGCTTGTAATCCTTCAATATCTGGAATTTCTGGACGCGAACCACTGGCTAGCAAATAGGTACGGGCGCGTAATAGGCGATTATTAACGGCAAAAGCCAGTTGGGGGGAAGATTGAAATTGACCACTGCCAACGATGATATCTACCCCCGATGCGGCTAGGATGGCTGGAGAATGCTGTTCTTTAAGATTTGAGCCGACGCATTGAGCATACAGCATAGCTTCTTGCCATGCCATAGATATGTGGCATTCTTCTGAGGTATCAGCGTGTGTGGCATGAATACCAAAACTAGCGGCATCATTCAACTTCTGCGCCAGTTTACCGATTTCGGTAAGAGCATGGTGATGAGTAAACCCGTAGTCTACTTTAGGTTCCACCAGGGCAACTGTAGCACGTAGTTGGGTTGCAGCAAGAGCAGCGTAGTATCCAGCAAGACTGCCGCCAATAATTACAACATCGTAGTCAATAGTCATTTGTCATTTGTCATTTGTCATTGGGCATGGGGCATGGCTGAAGAATCAATACGTTCTTCTTCCCCTACTCCCTACTCCCCACTCCCCACTCCCCACTCAACGCTGTTAGTAAGCGTTGGTTATCAGACTCTTCACGTATAGCAACCCGGAAAAAGCGATCGCCTAGTTCTTTAAAACTAAGGCAATCGCGGATTAAAATCTGGTGATGCTTGAGTAATTGTTGCTGTAACTGTGAAACAGAATTTTGGGACTCAACTAGTAAAAAGTTAGCAGCGCTTACTTGGGGTTGTAATCCTGATATTTCAGCCAAACCCTGAAAGAGTTGGTTTCGTGCAGGTGGTAGCCATGCCCAGGTTTGCTGTTGAAACTCCGTATCCTGGAGTGCCGCAATTGCCGCCGCCGCTGCTAGCGTGTTTACGGGCCAGGGGTCACGCCATAGCTGCCATTTAGCTAGGCAGTCGGGGTGTGCGATCGCATATCCTAATCGCAGTCCAGGGAGACTGTAAAATTTGGTTAGCGATCGCAATACTACTAAATTCCTATATTCCTGCACCACCGGAATCAGGCTTTGTTCCTCATTAGGCGGCACAAAATCCATAAATGCTTCATCCACCACAACTAAAGCAAATTGCTCTAAGTAGGGCAAAATAGACTCCCGCGAAAATAGCTTTCCGGTTGGGTTGTGGGGATTATTTAGCAATAGTCCTTTGTCTTTTGTCAATGACAAATGACCAATGACCAATGACCAATGACCAGTGACCAATGACAAAGGACACTCCAGCACTTTAGCGTTGTACGACTTCAGAGTTCGGTAGTAGTCGCCAAAGGCTGGAGTTATTAAAATTGTCGCGGCTAATTGGGCTAATTCCCTACCTATGAGAGTGAGTAATTCTGCGGAGCCGTTACCCGGCAGAATCCACTCAGGCGGCAATTGATGGAAGTGACTGAGAGCTAGTCTCAGTTCACTATAATTTGGGTCTGGATAGTGCTTAAGATTACCAATTTGGGACAGTATAGCAGCGATCGCACTATTTGGAGGCCCCAATGGACTGATGCTAGCAGAAAAATCCAGAATAGCGTTAGGGGGACAGCCAGCCAGTGCTGCTGCCCAGGCTAAATTTCCCCCGTGTGCAGGTTGCCGCATTGAAAAAGGGTTCCCGAAGACAGAACCTATGCTTTTGGGGGTGCTACCTTTTCTCTAAACAGTTTTCCTGCCGAGAAGGCAGGAACCCTCGTGGCTGGAATTTCCATTTTTTCATTTGTTTTCGGGTTGCGACCTTCGCGGGCTTTACGTTCCCGTGATTCAAAAGAGCCAAATCCTACCAATGTTACCTTATCACCAGAGGAAACCGCTTCAATAATCGTTTCCAAAGCAGCAGTTAAGACTGCATCCGCTTGTTTCTTGGTAACACTAGCTTTTTCAGCTACGGCATCAACTAATTCACCTTTGTTCATGTCAAACTCCTGAAGGTTTACTTGAGATTCTTTACGGATGCACCATAATACATCTGTACTGAAATCTTTGTTTGCGAAAATACAAAAATCATCCTTTGGGAGTAGCTTTACTCAAAACGGCTGTACATCCCATCGGCTCGACTTTTCAATGAATCATTCTAAGGTGTTGTAGCCTGATGTGGATAGATGAAACCATTAATTTATATAGATTTCAGGATTTTTTGTAATTTTAGGGTACTTATTTCACTAAAAACCACCCCAAAAGTAGGAAAAAATACCTAGTACAAACCCCCATTGCCAAGAAAACAGGGTACTGAGGAGGTGGGAAATGGTGAATGTTTGTTGGGATTAATTACCGATGGTGAAGAGTTGTTGCCGAGGTTCACCAATATTTATAAAAAATAGTTTGTAGTAAGCACTTTAGTGCTTAAAAAATAAGGACTTCAGTCCTTACTCAACGGGAAAATTTTCTACCCACATTTTTGTCAAAGTGAACCTGTCACACTCACCGACATCCCGCCCAGAACTGAAGTTCAGGGCTGATAGCCCAAGTCCACTCAAGTGGACTAAATGATTAATTCAGTCCACTTGAGTGGACTTGGGCTATGAGACTCGGAATTCATTCCGAGGCGGGATAGAAACGCAGTGCGAGATTTATTAATGATATGGCTTTGTGTAAGTAAGTCGGTGAGAATAAATCAAACTAGATTAAGTAATGTAAAAAATATTGAGATTAGTTCGTAGTGTTCGCGCAGCGTCTCGTAGAGAGGGCTTCAGCCCTCATAAGAGGACTAAAGTCCTCACTACAAACCTTGAATTATTCACACCGCTCTACTTAATTCGACTCATTAGGCTAGCTTCAGTCATGATTTTACTGTTCCCCACCAGAAATTTTTTGTTGCACCCAAACCCGAAAAGCACGGGTAGTAGCAATTTCCCCATTTTTCTTTGCTTCTTGGATAAACTCAGGAATCTCCTTCACCGACACAGGCGCAAAAGTAGGGCTGGTTTCGACTTCTGAATATTGCCCACCTGCAAGGGTGTAGACTCGCAACACATTGCCGTTATAACGCCAAAATTCCGGCACTCCCATCGCAGCATAAAGCCTCAGCTTGTCTATCGCAGACCTGGAATATTCCACTTCCAGCACCAGGTCAGGGGGCGGGTCGATCGCTATGTTAATATTTTCTTTATCTCGAACTAACGCTTCATTTTGAATGTAGTAGCTACTATCTGGCTCGGCTCCCTTCTCTAAATCATCTCGCGTTAAAGTTAGCGAACCAGCGCGTCTAATTTCCCAGCCCAACTCTTCGCACAATACACCAACAAAAACTTCTATTAAGCGATTTGAGTTCTCATGCGGCATTTGTGGGGTCATAATTTCTATAGTTCCATCGTCATAAGCAAATCGGGAATTACGTTCTGAACCCATTTCAGCCAGCATGGTTTTAAATGTTTGCCAGCTGATGTTTTGCAGTAAAACCCGATTTTCTGCGGATGTTTTTATTGCCACCATAGTTTAGTTCTTTGCAACAAACTTTTTACCAGTACTATATCCCTTAATATTACTGTTAAGGCTGAACGTAATAACTGACAATTCAGGTCATCTGGAAAACCTCACTTCTATTTCTCTCTCCTAAAAGGAGAGAGACTTTGAATTTTCCCACTTAGAGTGTCGGGAAGGGGGTTAGGTTTTTAGGTGGACTTTTTCACATAAGGGACTTACAACAAATAAATTACCCAATCTTGTGGGGTGGGCAAGATGCCCACCCTACAAGAAGTAGTTGAGTATTTTTTTATTTGGAAGTCCCTAACATGAAAAGTCAGAACGTAAGAAAGCGATATGATCGAAACGACTACTAGGGGTAATAGATTATGACTCAAGCCATACCAAAACTAGTAACCTTTGAAGATTTTGCAGCGTGGCGACCCGAAGGTGGAAGATATGAATTACATGATGGAGTGATCGTTGAAATGGCACAACCAGTAGGAGAGCATGAGGATGTTGTTGGTTTTGTAGCAAGAAAACTAACAGTAGAATTTGACCGATTAAATTTACCTTATACAATCCCTAAAACTGCGCTTATTAAACCAACTAATTCGGAATCTGGTTACTCCCCAGATGTGCTATTACTCAATCGCCCTAATTTAATAAATGAGCCGCTATGGAAAAAACAATCAACTGTAAGCCTTGCAGCATCAATTCCCTTGGCAGTTGAGGTAGTGAGTACCAACTGGGATGATGACTACTACACAAAACAGGGTAAGTATGAGGGTATTGGAATTCCTGAATACTGGGTTGTAGATTATCTCGGTCTAGGCGCTAAAAAGTTTACTGGCAACCCTAAACAGCCTACTATATCGATTTATCAATTAATCGATGGTGAATACCAAGTTACTCAATTTAGAGGCACTGACCGCATTGTTTCGCCTATTTTCCCAGAATTGAATTTAACAGCCGAACAGATTTTTCAAGCTGGAGGTCTACCAACGTAGACACAAACCCATTTGCTATTTTATACTACTAAAAAATGTCAGCTAAAGAGGCGTGAATATGAAAATAAAAGAACAACTTATCGAAGAAATTGAATCAGCACCAGATGCACTTTTGACTGAAAAACTTAATTTTTTACGTTTTTTGAAAACAAAGCAAACCCAAGTGCAACCAACACAACATCAAGTAGAATTTGCTAGTCATACTACTGTTAATTCCACAGGAAACTCACTTTTAGAACATCTGAAAACTATAGGTACTTGGGAAGGTGATGACTTAGAGGAGTGTCTAAAGCTAGTAATTGCTAGCCGTGGTCAAGCAGAGTTTAATGAAGATAATCCTTTTGAATAATGTACCTAATCGATACAAATCACTGTAGTCTAGCTATTTTAGGTAATGTCAATATATTAAGTCGCCTTGCTGAGGTCGAAAACAGTCTAGTTTCAACTTGTGTCATTGTGCAGGGAGAATTAATAGATATGGCAACACGTTCTCAAAGACAACAAAGTAATTTAGCATTAGTACAAAATTTTATTAGAGGTATTTATATTTACAATATTGATCGGCAAACTGCTAATACTTATGGTCAACTCAAAGCTGCTTTACAGCAGATTTCAGGTAAATGAAGTACATATATAAAACCCAAAACCTTGTAGAGACGTAGCAGTGCTACGTCTCTACATGTATTCGATTAGAGCGCAATCTGCTGTATTCAATCAATTTGCACCAAAAGAAAAAAGCAAGCGCAGAAGAACTAAGATAACTGATTTAGGTTTTGGTGAAAATGACTTATGGATTGCTTCTATTGCTCTGCAACAAAATCTCACCATTGTCTCAGCAGATAGCGACTTTCAACGTATTCAACAAGTCAGAATATTATTTTTTGAATCTTGGCTGACAATCTGAAAACTCATATTTTTTCAAATCTTTTTATAGTATATGAGAACTGAAATTGACACACCGAACCTTTTACCAAATTTTTTGTATATTGAGTACAAAACCAGGTAACACATTTTCCCCGAAAATAGTTTGAGGATATTTTAAAACTTCCACATCTTGTCCTAGACGATAAATTTCTACTTCCTGTTTTCTTCGGTTAATCAACCAACCTAGACGACAACCATTTTCGATATACTCTTGCATCTTATTCTGAGTTATTTTCAAGCTGTTATTAGGCGAAAGGATCTCAATTACAAAATCAGGACATAAGGGAATAACTTTTTCTTTTTGTTCTTTAGTCAAAGCATCCCAACGAGATTTTTCCACCCAAGAAACATCTGGAGAACGGTCAGCCCCTGAAGGTAAAGTAAATCCAGTTGATGAATCAAAAACTTCCCCCAATTGATTTTGGTCGTTCCAGAACCATATTTGAGCGTTAATAGTAGAATTACTTTTTCCTGTTTCTCCTCCCGTAGGTGGCATTATAATTAACTCTCCTTGGGCATTGCGTTCTAATTTTAAATCGGGATTTTCTTCACATAATTGATAAAACTGCTCTCTTGTCAGTTTAATTACAGAATTGAGGTTTAATGTAAGTGCTGTCATAAGAGTATTTCCCTTTTTGTTAGCTGACTGGGCTACAAACCTATATCCATTTTGTTCTAAGCTGTTCCACATTTAAATTGCATAATTACGGCGCTCATGTTGCCCACCCTACAAGAGTTATATCAATTTTAGATAGGCTATTTCGTTCTAAACATAAACCGCCCAGAACTAAAGTTCCGGGCTCATAGCTTAAGTCCACTAAAGTGGACTAAAAGCCTTTCTTAGTCGTCTTTAGACGACTTTTGCTATTAGCCTCAGAATTTATTCTGAGGCGGGCTAGATGAGAATGAAATAGCCCTGCTCCGACTAGCGAGTTCTTTTTCGATTTCATCTTCATCTAATAAATGTTTACCAGAAGCAACAATCTTAGTGCGAATTTGCTGCAAACGTTCTCCCAATGCAATACTGCTCGGTTAAGGCTAAAAAATAAAAATGTGTAGGTTGGATTGAGGAACGAAACCCAACATTTCCAGGGCTTTGTTGGGTTTCACTAAAGTTCAACCCAACCTACAAATCTTCTTAACCGAACAGTATTGTCTCCCAATGGGATTTTATTTGCAGAGTTTTTCAAACCAAGAAATTCAACAAAATCTAAAACTTCCTCTTGTTTGTCTTGTGGAAGAGAACGCCACTTTGTTAATAACTCTTGTTCTGAACTCATTAGCATTTACCCACTACTGTTATTTCTATTGTGATTGGGTGTTTTCATTGTAGAATCACATTTAAACTTAATCCTACTCGTGAACAAGAATATCCCCGACTTCTTAAAGAAGTCGGGGATCTAAGCCTTTGCTAAAGATGACTCACCTATCCATTATCTTTATTACCTGCCAGGAACCTTTAACCCACGACGCTCAAGGATTTGCCGCACATCTGGGCTGGGGTTGTAGTTATAGCCGTAGGAGGAGTTCTCAGAGTCATCCATGATTTGAGGTGTGAGCAATACAATCACCTCATTGCGCTGGTTAGCTCTATTTGTCTTTCTAAAGAGCGCACCAAGGAGGGGAATATCTCCCAAGATTGGAATCTTACTGACCGAAACTCGATCTGTTTCTTGAATGATACCACTGAGAATTAGTGTCTGGCCGTCTCTAAGCCGAAGTAAACCGGATTGAAGGCTTCTTGCTGATAACAGAGTAATTACACCATCAGGACTATCTGTTGTACCACCAGGTGCAGACACAGTAGGTGCAACGGACAAAGAAACAAAACCATTATCATCAATACGCTCGACTCTCACCGAAAGAGTTAATCCTGCTTCCTTGATGATAGGGTTTCTGACCAATTCGCTACTTACTATTCTTTGTTCAATACCTCCATATACTTCTGAGGTTAACTTGACTACAGCCTCCTGCCCTTCTTGTACTGTCAAAGTTGGGTCAGTCAAAATTTTGGCATTGCCATTTGTCACCTGAGCTTGCAAACTAGCAAGAAGACGTTTGGGAAACTGGTATAGAGATGGTAGAGCAGCTAATGCTGTTCCAAGAGTTCCTGCTGTAGTTGTTGACGTTATAGTATTTGCTCCTCCAGCAGTAGTAGAAGGATTCACAGTTGTAGTAGTGATATTGGGTGTTCCCAGTGTAATATCTGTTATCCCAGCTTGAAATGGATTCTGTGAAACACCTGCTTGACGGTTAAAAAATGATTGAGTCCCCCCTGGTGTCTCATTAACAAAAGAACGACCATTTACGTTATCGGTAAAAATTGTTCTATTACCTACCCCAGTTCCTGGAATAGCAGTGGAGTTATTTAAATCCAGGAAAGTATTACCACCACTATAGGGATTTTCAATAACAGGCGTACCACCGCTTACATTGCTTGCTACTTCACCACTAGTAGCCGGTCTTGAACCACCAAAATTCAGTGATGCTGCACCGCCATCATTAGTAAAGTAGTTATTACCAATCCCAAAGGAAAAACTAGTGTTGTAATCTTGGGTTCCTAAAAGGTTAACATCGATAATTTTGACGTTGATAGCCACTTGACGACGACGGATATCTAGCTGAGTTAGTTGAGCCATTGCAATCTCAATTAATCTTTGAGAACCAACTAAGGTTAAAGAATTAGTGCGCTCATCTCCTAATGCCTGTAAACCTCTTAGTAATGGATTAGAATCTTGAAAAGTAGCGCGTTGCGTTTCTAGTCTGGTTTCCGTGGTCGTCTGAGTTTGGGTCACTGCGGCATTAGCTGCACCCCCTACAGGCACAGCATTGACGCTGGTAACAAGCCGTTCTCGGCTGATAGCACTTTCTGCCCCCAAGCCAACCAAAAAATTTAGGGCGACTCCTACCGTTACCTGATTGAGTCGCATACTACGCATTATTGTGTCACGGGTGGAATTGGGTAGTTTAGGCCCAACAAAAACCGTGCGATTACTGCGGTTAGCTTCCAAACCACTCAAGCGTAAGACATAGTTAAACACATCTTGCACTGGCTCGTTTTCTATATCTAGAGAAATAGTTTGAGAGGTTGCTGGTGCATTAGCAGCACCACCTTGACCTCCAGCACCTTGCTCACCTCCGATATAAGCCAAATTCAAACCAGCCGCACGGGCAAGCAGTGACAAAACCTCACGCACCGGCGCATCTCGCAGCACTAAACGGGGTACACGTTCTTGAGTTCCTAAGTCAATAGTGCTAGGAGAAGCATCAGTATTAGAGATGGCAATATCTCCCACTGGTGGGGCGACGGCTCTAGGTAAGAAAGGTGGAGCCTGACTCACAGGTTGACCTGGCCCAGCAGCTTGTGCGGGTTGTCCGTCAATCGTGACTTGCGGGTTAGGAACGAGAACCCCTGGATTTTGACCAGGTTGGGCTGGAGTCGTAGCAGGCGGTGCTGTGAAAGTTTGGGCTGTTAGCGTTGGTGTTGATGCTATAGTGCCTGACGATGGGCTAAAGCTGAGTGTAATTCCATTTTGCGATCGCACCACGGGTTGACTATTAGGCGTATTATTGCTGCCCGTTACCGTCACCCGAATGCTATTGGCATCAAGCTGATTAACCTCAACAGATGCAATTCCTGGTGCTGGGCTATCTTGACGAAAGCTCTTACCTTGTGGTAATCGTAATTGAGCATTAATAATATCTGCGACTAAAGCCTTGCCTCTTTTTGTAGTGAAAACTTGGGGGCGCGACCCTGAAGAAGTTTTCAAAGCTATGCTAATTCCACCATTAACCGGATTTAACTCTACATCAGTAATTTGACTAATTTGTGCCCAAACTGGTTGAGCTGCCAAAAATACAAAAGCGGCAGAACCTAATATAAAACTATTACCGTGAAGCTGTTTCACAGTTCATTCCTCACTTTATAAAACCTTGTTTACAAACAATTCTGAGTAGGGGCGCACAACTGCCACCAGTGTCAACTTCAAATCAAACATTCAATTTACCGTCGTTTTCGATCCCCCAACCCCCTTAAAAAGGGGGCATTCGATTCTAGTTCCCCCCTTTTGAAGGCAGGGCTGTTTCATTCGATCTCTTAGGGATTTTGTCAAGAGTATGAGTCAGAAATTTGCTTGAGTGGGAAAAAGAAAAACTACCACCTCAACCAGCAAATTTAAGTGCGTTCACCATTTTCTTGCCCAATCAGATTTTTTAGTCACCTGGTTTTTTTGCTTGAAACGCTTGTAAATCAGCGCCTTTTAGGGAATGAAACAGCCCTGCCTTGGAAAGGGGGGTTAGGGGGGATCGAAAATCTAGGTAGTACATAGATAAATCTCAAATAATTATCAGACACGGCTTTCACCTGAAGTTGACACCAATGCACAACTGTGTGCCCCTACTATTACTTTTTCGGAGCAGCCTTAGCAGCAGCAGCTATTTCTTCTGGACTAAGTGGCATCAATACCTGTAACTGGAATGATGTATTAATCGCTCCTGGCCCTACCTGCATCGGCGTTTTATCCAATGGGGATCTTGACTCTACTGGAGCCAAAGTTGCTTGATAATCTTTAACTATTAACAAAGGCTGTAAACGCTCAATGTTACGAATTATCGATTGTGTTTGCTCATAAGTTCCTGTAATTTCGGCATTGATACTGCTGCGTTGCAGCTTACCGTCAACCTGTAGTCCTAGAGTTCCATCGGTAACTGGTTCTGGTTTTTGGGAAACTGGCACAAATTTCTTCAGTTTCGCTCTCACTACATTCATAGAAGTTGGAGTATTGCCAGACTCAACTAAGCGGTTCATATCCAACAGCAATGTATCTAAGCTTTTTTCGTTAGCGAATAAACCTAAAACCTGAACTTTTTGCTGTTTTGCCTGTGCTAGCTCGTCTTTAACTTTGCTAATTTCTTTAATACTGGCTTTTTTCTGCTCAATTTGCCCTTGCAATTCTGAGCTTTTGGCTTGCTGTTGCTGATAGCTTTCCAAAGCTGGCATCAGCAGGTTTAACAATATATAACCTGCTCCTGCTAAACCAATTACCCCCACTATGATGCCAATAATTTTTGGTGTGAAGGCAATACCAAATAGCACGGGGGATGCTGGCGTTGCCTGATCGAATTCCCCACCTTGTTCGCCAAAATTTAAATCATCACTCAGCGTCATTTTGAAATGACTCCTGTTTGTTGGATACTACGAATTCGAGTCACTAACCCCACTGTGCCTTTTTTTTCCAACTCTCGGATTAATTCTGAAGCTGGAACATCGTTCATACTCGATTGGATCGTGTATTCAACTACTTGTGGCGGCTTAATTGTTACACCATTAGTAGGTTGACCCACACCTGGAGTTGCAGGAGCATCTACTAAGGTTGCCGTCAGAATTCTGCTTTCTGTGGACTTCAAAAATTGAGACTGTTGTAGACTCAATAAAAAATCATTGACATCGTTAAAAGAACGAGCCAATCCGGTAATTTCTAACCCTCCGGCGGGATTGCTTGCTGGCTTCCCTTCCGCAGGCGGAATGGGTGGGGTTTGCTTGATGGTCTTAATTTGCACTGCTGCTGGAATGCGATCGCGCAAATCTTGCAGCATTGCTGACCAAGGTCGAATTTGATCAAATACAGTGACTAAAGCTTGGGTTTCCCCTTTAACTGCCTTTGTCTCGTCTTTGATTTTATTAATATTTCCTATTTCTGTATCTAGTTTCTTGCTTTCTTGGTCTAATTGTGCAATTTGACCATCTAATTCAACAATCTTTCCTTGCAACACCCACCAACCAATTCCCAATAAAGCTGGAAGACCTACACCTACTGCAACTCCCACATACAGTAGTGTCAAATCCCCCGTAGGAAACTTTAGGGATATTCCTCCCGATCTCTCAGGCTTTTTCTGGTATGCTGGGCGATCTTTAAGAAAGTTAACATCTAGGCTGTACATTTTGTTACACCTCCCGCATTCCTAGACCAAGTACTATCGCCAAGCCAGAGCGCTGCACCTGTGGATATTTCTCAGTGTCAACTTCCAAGGAGAGAGCTACGATTGGATCTATTTGGGTAGTTGGCAAGCTCAATCGTTGGGTAAAGAATTCATCTAGCTGTTGGAGTCCACCTCCTGGCCCAGCTAATATAATCTGCGCTACCTCCAAATTTTCACTTTGATTGAGGTAAAAATCGATGGAACGGCGCAGTTCATCCGTTAGTTCTCCTAATACTCTCAATATGGCTGCCATACCAGGATTGATTTCAGTAACCCCGGTTTTCCCGCCGTCTAGAGATGTTTGGGGAATCACCATTCCGTGTAACAGTTCCATATCTCGTGATGTGGGTAAGCTCATTGCCCTTGCTAAGGCAGTTTGCATTTGATAAGTCCCGATTGGGACTGTGCGCGAAAATTGCGGTACTCCGTTAACGATGATGGCGATTTCTGTACTGTCGAACTCTATATCAACTAGTACTGCTGCTTCTTGCGGCCCAAATTGTCGCAATTGCTCACGAATAGTCCGAATTAGAGCAAAACTGTTAATTTCTAAAATATCGATTTGTAATCCTGCCTGCTCGAATGTACTGATATATGTATCCGTTATCTCCTTACGGGTAGCAACTAGAAGTACGTGTACTTTTTCAATGCCATCTTCATCTACAAAGTACCCAAGTTTCTGATAATCTACATCAGCCTCTTCACGAGGATAGGGTAAATACAAACCTGCTTCATGGTTGAGAACCATTTCTCGCAGTTCTTTATCATCTAACTCTGCTGGCACTGGTATGATCCGAACGATGGAATCTCGCCCTGGTACACCAGTGGCAACGCGAGAAGTTTTGATTTTGCTCTCAGTTAGCGCCTGCTGGATTAATTGCGCCATTGCTGCGGGGTCGGTGATTTGACCATCGGTAACTACGCCTTCTGGAACTGCTACCGATGTAAAGGTTTCTAGCTTCAAGCCTTGACCCTGCTTGCGTAGCTGAACTACATTCACCCGTTCGGGAGCAAGTTCAATGCCGACCCCTTTTTTTGATTTGCTAAACAGACTTTTGAAGCTTTTTACCACATTTGTGCCCGATGGACTGCTAAATTGAAAATTTAAATTTGTTGTGGGTAGAGACGTAATATATAGCGGTTCTCGCTTGGGTGCAGTACAGTTTTGACCTCACTTCCATTCCTCTCTCCTAAAAGGAGAGAGGCTTTGAATTTTGCTCCCCAACGCTCGCAGGGAAGGGGCTGGGGGTTAGGTCTGTATTCCATGCAATTGAGAACTGCTATATTACGTCTCTACGGGTAATTTATTTAGCCTATAATCTCGACAATTCTGATCTAAGCTTTTCACACTGAGCAAGCGTAAAAATACTGGGAAAATGATTCAATTGCGAAAATTTAAACAACTTGTTGCTTTGACACTACTTGGCTTATTAACCAGTTGGATTGTAAGTTGCAGCACAAGTAATGTTGGTACAGGTACAAAACAGGCTACTTCAGGAGCGGCAACTATTGAGTTTTGGACGATGCAACTCCAACCTCAATTTACCGACTACTTCAAAAACCTAATTGCGAATTTTGAATTGCAAAATCCAGGTATAAAGATTAACTGGGTCGATGTACCTTGGGCTGCGATGGAGAACAAAATATTAACAGCTGTCTCAGCAAAAACGCCACCTGATGTAGTTAACCTAAATCCGGGTTTTGCTTCCCAACTTGCCGGACGAAATGCTTGGTTAGATTTAGATGCGAAAGTCCCAAACGATGTACGTTCCTCCTATCTACCGAATATCTGGCAATCTTGTACGCTTAATGGCAAGAGTTTTGGGATTCCCTGGTATCTCACCACACGGCTAACCATTTATAACACCGATTTATTAAAACAGGCAGGTATCAATAAACCGCCTGCAACCTACGCAGAATTGGCACAAGCAGCGCAACAAATTAAAGATAAAACTGGCAAATATGCTTTTTTTGTGACTTTCGTACCGCAAGATTCTGGTGAAGTGCTGGAATCTTTCGTGCAAATGGGTGTCACTTTAATAGATGCTCAGGGAAAAGCGGCGTTTAATTCAGCACCAGGTAAGGCAGCATTTCAGTATTGGGTAGACTTGTATAAAAAAGGCTTGCTTCCTAAAGAAGCTTTGACCCAAGGACATCGCCACGCGATCGATTTATACCAATCTGGAGAGACTGCGTTTCTAGCGTCGGGGCCAGAGTTTCTGAAAACGATCGCTAATAATGCCCCAAAAATTGCTCAAGCTTCGGGAATAGCACCTCAACTCACTGGTGACACAGGTAAGAAAAATGTCGCGGTAATGAATATGGTTATTCCCCGTGATAGCAAACAACCAGATGCTTCTGTTAAGTTTGCTTTATTTGTCACCAATGACGAAAATCAGTTAGCCTTTGCGAAAGCTGCAAATGTCCTACCTTCTACAATCAAAGCATTATCTGATAGTTACTTTAAAGATGTTCCAGCTAATGCTTCAACAGTAGAAAAAGCGCGAGTTATCACTGCCCAGCAACTGCAACAGGCAGAAATATTAACTCCTACTTTGAAGGATTCCAAGAAACTGCAAAAGGCAGTTTACGAAAACTTGCAAGCAGCAATGTTAGGGCAGAAGACTGTGGATAAAGCTGTAGAAGATGCGGCGCAAGAGTGGAACAGTACTAGGAGTTAGAAGACAGCACCACAAAATTAGGACTCATATCACAATACCGTTCAGTTAAGCCCAAAAACCTTGGTAGAGACGCGAAATTGTACTTCGTCCCGCTACGCTAACGCGTCTCTACGACAAGAAATACCAAATATGGTTAAAGCTTAAAAACCATATCTTTCGTAAGGGCACAGCATTGCTCATAGGTGTCAACTTAACGTAAAAGCCATGTCCCGCAAGGAACTGAAGTTCCTTGCTAATAGCGAAAGTCTTCTTTTGATGACTAAATAATCCGAAAAATCTTTAGTCTACTTTAGTAGACTTTAGCTATTAGCCTAGAACTTTAGTTCGAGGCGGGCGAGTCAGCTAAGAGTTAAGCTACTTTTTGCTTAAGTTGACACGCATGAGGGTCTGACCAGTTTTTTTTCAACAATTCTCTGAAAGCATCTTGACAAAAGAGTTACAGGCTTAACTTGTCAGCAATGTCTCAACTTTGAACATTTGCTGCAAATGTTATTCCATGTATAAGAAAGGCTTAAGTATTTGCAAGAAATGTATAATCAGTTGCTGCAATTACTTTAACCTTTGCAACAAATACTCTTACATATATAAGAAAGGCTTAAGCAATTGCAACAATCATTGTAGTGAACTTATAAATAAGTAGAGCGGCGTGAATAATTCAAGGTTTGTAGTAAGGACTTTAGTCCGAATTTGTTCGCGCAGCCTCTCGTAGAGAAGAGAGGGCTGAAGCCGCTCTCTACGAGACGCTACGCGAACACTACGAACTCATCTCAAGATTTTTTACATTACTTAATCTACTTTGATTTATTCTCACCTACTTAAAACTTATAGCTGTTGCTAAAAAATCGCCTACTAAATAAAGGGAACCACACAAAACGATTAAATCTTGTGTGGTTGAGGTTGCGGTTTCTAGTGCTGTGAATAAATCTGGATGGATTTGGCGATCGCTTAATTTGGGACAGAGGCTGTAAGCTAGGTTTGCTAAGTAGTCTAAATCAGCAGAAGTTCTACCTGGCCAAGATTCTATAGGTATTGGGACTAAAAAAAGGCGATCGCCTGGGCGCAGTAGGGCGGTAAAAATATCAGCATGATCCTTATCGGAAAACATTCCCATAACCCAATTGACTGGCTTGGGGTTAACTGCGTCTAAGCTATCGACATACTGGCGAAGAACTTCGGCGGCGGCGGTATTATGAGCGCCATCAAGTAATAATTTATGGTTGTTCCAGGTAGTCCATTGCATCCGCCCCGGCCATTTAGTTTTTGCCATGCCGTTAGTTATGGCTTCTTCAGAAATCTGCCAACCCTGTTGTTGGAGAATTTCTAAAGCTGCTATTGCCAAAGCTGAATTTGCTAATTGAATTTGTCCGGCTAATGGCAAAGGGTATTTAATTAACTTTGAATTTTGAATATTTTGATATTCTGCCCATCCTGTAGCGATTTGACTGGCGGGTTGAGGCGTAAAAATCGGGCATTGTAATTCTAAAGCACGCGATCGCACAACTTTCTGTGCATCCAGTGGCAATGCTCCAACCACAACGGCACATCCACGTTTGAGGATACCAGCTTTTTCTCTAGCAATATCAGCAACGGTAGGGCCAAGTTGCTGCCAGTGTTCCCGGCTGATGGAAGTGATGATCGTAACGAGGGGTTCTAGACAAACATTGGTAGCATCCAAGCGCCCTCCTAGCCCGACTTCTACCACAGCCACATCAACTTGCTGCTGGGCAAAATATAACCAAGCAGCCGCCGTAATTACTTCAAACTGAGTTGCCGATTCCTCTTCAGGGCGAATAACCGCTTGGACTTGTTGGAATAATTGACTCAATTTCTCAGAGGAAATTGGCTGTTCATTCAAACAAATACGTTCTGTCCAATCGACTAAATGGGGGGAAGTATAACGTCCTGTACGATAACCAGCCTCAGTAAGTACTGAGGAAAGATAGGCACAGACAGAACCTTTACCATTAGTGCCAGCAACATGAATTACCGGGACTTGCTGATGAGGATTACCAAGGTTTGCTAAAAGGTTGAGGATGCGATCGAGTCCCAGATGGACACCAAAGCGTTGCAGGGGTTGTATTACAGAATCGATGTTCAAGGAAGGGGGAGTGGGGAGTGGGGAGTGGGGAATGGGGGAATGAGGGAGATAAGGGAGAAATAAGCAATGCCCCATGCCCAATGCCCCATGCCCAATCCCCGATTAATGAATGAATTTAAGCTTCTCTATCCAAAAAGCCTTGAATTTGTCTTAAAGCGGCAGCGCCAATATTAAATACTGCCCAGCTAGCAGCAATGACAACTGGTGCTAAAACGATCGCTATCCGGTAATCGATATCCATATCTAGAACCCCTCTCTTAAGTAGAAATTAAAGTTTTGTCAACTGCTCTCATTTTTATTTTTAGCTGAAGTGGGCAACTTTTCCTAATCTATATGTAAAGAATGTTTAAATTGTGGGGCATTGGGTATTGTGAATTGGTCATTAATCAATAATTCTTCTTCCCCTACCTCCCCTGCTTCCCCTGCTCCTCATCCCCACTCCCCACTCCCCACTCCCCACTCCCTAAGCCTTGCTAAAACCAATATCAGTCCCTTTACCAGCATGAACTAAAGCTAACTTTTGATAACGTTGGGCGTGTTCAATCAGTTCTGCGGCTTCAGCTTCTGTTACTTGGCGTAATATTTTGCCAGGAATACCGACAACTAGGGACAAAGGCGGTACATTTTTAGTTACTACTGCACCAGCACCGATAATGCTACCAGCACCCACTCTTACCCCGTCTAAAATCACTGCGCCTATGCCAATCAAACTTCCACGCTCAATGTAAGCGGAATGTATCACAGCGCGATGTCCTACAGTGACATGATCTTCTAAAATTGTCGGAAAACCAGGATCGCCATGTAAAATTGCACCATCCTGAATATTTGTGCATTCGCCAATTTCAATGCGTTCCACATCTCCCCTAACCACTGCTCCATACCAAATGCTCACCCCTGCTGCTATATTTACCGAACCCATAACAACAGCATTGGCTGCGATGAAGGCAGCTTGAGAAAAATCAGGAGATGTCCAGTAAGAAGCGGTAGACACGATAGAATATGAATATGGTACCCAGGAATACTGGAGAAACTCCAACCTTTGAGGCTGGTTGCACAACTAGGATATCACAGCGTCAAGCCTCTACACTGAGGAAAACACTAGTGAGCATTGTTGCTGCCGCAACTCCGTGTCTGTGCAGCAGTGACCAAGTAACCCAAAGTGGTGGAGCCAAAGTGTATATACAATACACTAGCGCTGGTGAAGACAAAATTATGTTTGTACGCACTTCATGATGAATCCAGGCTTGCAGTACCCGATGTTTGGGCCTGAAATACAGTGTCCCCATTGTCGCCAGACTATTCCGGCGCTGACATTAACAGATACCTATTTGTGTACGCGTCATGGCGCGTTTGAAGCTAATCCTAAAAATGGAGAGTTAATCCATTTGCAATCGGGCCGTCATTGGCGGAGGTGGAATAATGAATGGTATAGACAGCATACTCATCCCGATGGTATTCGCTTTGAAATTCACGAAGCATTAGATAAGCTCTATACCCAAGGCTTTCGAGCAACAAGAGTAATTATTGCTCGGCGATATCAGGAATTGATGAGTGGCTACTTGGAACGCAGCACACCCTGGCGTTCTGGACAACCAGAAGCTATTGCTGCGCGTTTATACGGCTTACCTGTGGAGTTTAGCCCCGACACCTCAGATGATCCCTGTTGGGAAGTAATTAATTTTGACTTGGAAAAAGAGCCTGGTGTCCCTGTACGCTACCCTTATTTCAGGTTGTTTGAGTAATGGTCATTTGTCATTAGTCATTTGTCATTAGTGAATAACAAAGGACAAATGGCTAAGGACTAGGGACTAAGGACTAATTATGCACCACGCTTCTATTCGGACTGCGAATATTCATCGAGCGATCGCTTTCTACGAACATTTAGGGTTTACAATCTCAGAACGCTTTACTACAGGCTACACCCTAGCTTGCTGGATGGAAGGATTAGGCGGCAGAATTGAACTGATCCAAATTCCCGAACCAAAACCAGCCCCAGATGCCTTTACTGACGAGCATTATGTGGGTTATTATCATCTATCGTTCGATTTAACTGAAATTACACCAGATTTACCTAGCTGGTTGACAAATTTACAAGAGCGTGTATCGCTTACGGCTGAGAGTAAACCCGAAGAATTACAACCGTTGAAAGTACTTTTAGAACCGACACAACAGCAAATAGGCGATCGCATTTACGAAGTGGCTTTCATCGCCGATACCGATGGCTTACCTCTGGAATTCATTCGGGTTTTAGCAAAACTTCCATAATTTAGCTTTTTTATTACCTTTATTGCTAATATATTTTTTTCTGTATTGTTTCTGAGGTTACAGATTTTTTGGACAGATTAAACTAACGTCACTTCCCCAAATAACTATGTAATATCATGTCCGGTGAATCAAGCTGAATAAAAAATGTTCGTAGTAAGGACTTTAGTCCTGGCTTTGAGGACTGAAGTCCCCACTACAAACTGTTTATTATGGGTGATTTGGCGGACATAATGTAATTTAATTTACATAATTTGCTAAATACATGTATGGATTTTCCAGATTTTATAAATATCCTTTGCCATTATTATTTTTAAGCTTATGGCTAGTAGCAGTTTTTTTGTTAAGCAATAAACCTGCTCATGGCCAACATCCAGCCATATTTAACAAAGAAAAATATCAATCAACCTTGCTAGCAAAAAGAATAATGCCCTCAACACTGACACAAAATGTCCGTAAGACAGTGCTGGAGAATGGTCTAACTGTCCTGACAAAGGAAGTGCATACTGCGCCAGTAGTGACGGTACAGGTGTGGTACAAGGTTGGCTCACGCAACGAAGAACCGGGCGTGAATGGCATTGCCCACCAGTTGGAACACATGATGTTTAAAGGTACTCTAAACCGTCCAATTCAATTTGGGCGTTTGTTTAGTGCTTTAGGTAGTGATTCCAATGCTTTCACCAGCTACGATCAAACTGCATATTACGGTACTGTGGAACGAAACAAGCTAAAAGCGCTCTTAGTGCTGGAAGCAGACAGGATGCAAAATTCCCAGATTGAGCCAGAGCAACTGGCGAATGAGAAGCGGGTAGTAATTTCCGAGTTGCAGGGTTACGAAAATAGCCCCGAATATCGCCTCAACCGCGCCGTCATGCAGGCGGTATTTCCCAATCATGCTTATGGGTTGCCTGTAGGTGGTACTAAAGCTGATGTCGAGAAATTTGAGGTTGAGCAGGTAGAAAAATATTACCGCAATTTTTACAGTCCTGATAATGCCGTCTTAGTAATTGTTGGAGATTTTCAAACTGCAAATACCCTGGAAACAATTAAAGAGGTGTTTGGCAAACTATCCAGGAGGCAGGGGGCAGGGGGCAGGGGGCAGGGGGCAGGAGTTATTTCTTCCTCATCCCCCTCATCCCCGATAGTATTGCGAGAACCGGGAGCAGGGCGTTTGTTACAAGCGGTGTATCCGCTACCGGATGCAAATCAACCAGATGTGCCTGCGCTGGATGTGATGGATTACATCTTGACTGAGGGACGGAATTCTAGACTTTATCA
This sequence comes from Nostoc sp. CHAB 5834, assembly GCA_020829485.1. Next base: position 20,849 of record JAIVFU010000014.1, read on the forward strand.
GGCATTGGTGGAATCAGGTTTAGCTAGTGAAGTTACAGCCTCTGTTACCAGTTTGCGAGAATCTGGTTGGTATGAGGTGTTGGTGACGGCTGATTCTAAACAAGATTTGAAAAAAATTGACTCAGTGTTGAGTAGCGCGATCGCTAATGTAGCAGAAAAAGGCGTGACCTCTGAAGAAGTAGAACGAGCCAAAACCCAATTAACAGCAGATGTAATTTTGAGTAACCGTGATATCACCTCTCAAGCAATGCGCTTGGGCACTGATGAGACAACAGTTGGTGATTATCGCTACACAGACCGCTATTTGGCCTCTGTCAGTCTAGTGAAGCCGACGGATATTGTCGCTGTGATTAACAAATATCTGACAATAGGAGCCAGAACAGTAGGCTTTTTTGAACCAACCCAGAAGCAGATAACAGAAGTTGGTGATAAACCAGACTCAGCCCAAACTACAGAGAATTTCTCTCCTGGCGCACCTGTGCTTCCTTCTGAGGTGATGAAGTATTTACCGCCTGTGGATTTGGCTACAGATGCAATCGCCCAAGTGTTACCACAGGAATTCAAATTTACCAACGGATTGCGGTTATTACTGTTACCCGATCATAGTACTCCCACCGTCACCCTGAGCGGACACATTCAAGCGGGGACGGAATTTGATCCTGAGAATAAAGCTGGACTAGCTGCTTTTGTAGCAGACAATTTGCTAAATGGCACTAAAAGCAAGGATGACTTAACTATTGCCAAACTCTTGGCAGAACGAGGGGCGAGTCTCGACTTTGAAGCCTACCGCGAAGGTGTGCATATCGAGGGTGATAGTTTAGCTCTTGATTTGCCGATACTCCTTGAGATATTGGCAGATGTTGTTAAAAATAGTACCTTTCCAGCCAAAGAGTTAGAACTGCATCGCCAACAAACTTTAACTGACTTGCAACAAGAATTAGATGAGCCATCAGAAGTAGCCAGAAGAGTATTTGTTCAGTCAATTTACCCAAAAAAACATCCCTTACATACTTTTCCCACAGAGGAGAGTTTACAGCAGATTCAGCGCCAGGATGTGATTGATTTTAAAGCTAAACATTATCGTCCAGACACGACAGTGTTAGCGCTGGTGGGAGATTTTGATCTAGACAAAGTGCGATCGCTGATTAAAAATGAGTTTGGTAATTGGGAAGTTAGTGGGCAAGCACCGACATTAAAATATCCTCCGGTGTTAATACCACAGAAAATAGTCAGTGTCAACCCAGTTTTACCAGGTAAAGCCCAAGCTGTGACATATATGGGTTACACAGGTATTAACCGTTATGATCCTCGGTTTCACGCAGCCTTAGTATTGAACCAGATTTTGGGAGGCGATACCTTATCTAGTAGACTAGGTGCAGAAGTGCGCGATCGCCAAGGTTTGAGCTATGGAATTTATAGCTCCTTCCAAGCCGGGAAGAATGCAGGCACATTTTTGATAGAAATGCAAACTAGTCCTGAAGATAGCAGAAAAGCGATCGCTAGTACCCGCCAAATACTACAGCAAATCCATCAACAAGGTGTCACTGCACTAGAAGTAGAAACAGCTAAACGCACCCTGATGAGCAACTACAACGTTTTGCTGGCAAACCCAGAGGAATTAACAGATAGAATTCTGATGAATGAGGTGTATGGATTAGATAAAGGAGAATTGCACTCCTTCACTGACAAAATCCAGAAAGTCAGCCTTACCCAAGTTAATCAAGCGGCTCGTGAGTTACTCCACCCAGATCAAATTGTAGTCGTTACTGCTGGGCCATCTGTTTTAGCAGAGAAAAGCATTAGGTAGTAGAATGTCCAAGCTATTGAGGGTTTGTAGTAAGCACTAAAGTGCTTAAAAAACAAGGACTAAAGTCCTTACTACGAACTTGCTTACCCATCAATTTAAATTTGACCAGTAGTAGAGATGGGCATTAGGCATGGATAATATAAAGAATAGGTAAGTGGTTTTCTCGCTACCTATTAATAGCATTGCCTTTTGAGAACTATTGATGAAAATTTACAACCATTTTTACAAAATTTTAATTACATCTCTTAATTTACCAGCTTCTACTTTGCTGCAAATTTTACGGCGTAACTACGTGATATTAACGTTGTTCCTAAGCTTAAATCTCATCGCTGCTACTCCAGCAATGGCGGCAAATTTGTCTAATGATTTGCTCAAGCAACCAGCCACAGAAATTAAAATTAGCTTGGGTAATTCAGCAAACGAACTCAAGTTTGAGCCAAATCATTTGGAATTCGAGGCTGGCAAACGCTATCAACTACGGCTTACCAATCCCAGCCAACTGAAGCACTATTTTACTGCTAAAGATTTTGCCGATGGCATCTGGACACAAAAAGTCCAAGCAGGCAAAGTAGAAATCAAAGGAGCCATTCACGAACTCGAACTCAAGCCGGGTGCTGAGGCAGAATGGGTATTTGTGCCCCTGAAATCTGGTACTTATAGCTTACGTTGTCCAATATCAGGACATACCGAAGCAGGTATGACTGGAGAAATTGCCATCAAGAATTAAAAATTATTCTACTCAGTATTTGACAGCTATCTAATGTTTCAATTAAAGATAATTTATCTTAGTCCCATAGGTGCAGCGAATAATAAGTTATGGCGATTTTGATTGAAGCCCAATATATCAGGAGTAGGCGAATGTGTTATTATATATACGTTAGCGGCTAAACTGGAAGAATCCCTATCAGGGATTAAAATAATTTAAATTATAGATATTATTTCTCAAATAATTTAGAGAAAGCATTAATACTCAGTGTCAGAGCCACCAGTAATTATTAATTCCCCATGAACATTTTCAGTAACTTACTTCCTCAAACAACTCAGCCTGCACCAGCGAAAAAGCAACGCCGAGGAATTGAAATTAAATCGCCGCGTGAAATTGAAATCATGCGGCAATCAGCGAAAATTGTGGCAACTGTCCTAAAAGAAATTTCCGAGCTAGTAAAGCCAGGAATGACCACGGCTGATTTAGATGCTTATGCAGAAAAACGCATCCGCGAAATGGGTGCAACACCGAGTTTTAAAGGATATCACGGTTTTCCAGGTTCTATTTGCTCCAGCATTAACAATGAAGCAGTGCATGGCATTCCTAGTCCCAAAAAAGTGATTCGCGTGGGGGATGTATTAAAAGTAGATACGGGCGCTTATTACCAAGGCTTTCATGGTGATTCTTGCATTTCAATTGCTGTGGGTGAAGTGACTCAAGAAGCTGCTAAATTAATTCGCGTAGCAGAAGAAGCTTTATATAAGGGGATTGAGCAAGTTAAGGCGGGTGCATATCTACTTGACTTAGCTGGAGCAATTGAAGACCATGTGAAAGTTAACGGCTTTAGTATAGTCGAAGAGTTCACTGGACACGGTGTTGGTCGTAACTTGCACGAAGAACCTTCAGTATTCAACTACCGTACCCGCGAGATGCCAAATGTTAAACTCCGTGCAGGGATGACGCTGGCAATTGAGCCAATTTTAAATGCAGGTTCTAGACACACCCGGACATTATCTGACCGTTGGACAGCAGTTACTGTGGATAATTCTTTGTCGGCTCAGTTTGAACATACAGTGTTGGTAACAGAGACTGGTTATGAGATTTTGACTGACCGTACTAAGCTATAATTATTAAGTTTGTAGTAAGCACTTGAGTGCTTAGAAAAGAAGGACTAAAGTCTTTACTACGAACTGAAAGCGATAAAGGCTATATTTATCTGATAGCTGCATAGTTAGTTTTATAAATAGGAAGTGTTTCTTTAGCTTGTACAGAAACAGATGTATTATCTGGAATCGCTTCTAATAAATTGATTGCTTGCTCCCATTTATTTTGTGCTTGCTGCCGAATTAGTAGCGAGTAAGGTGAATTTTTTACAAATAAATTAGCTTCTATTGCTAGTTTTTGAGCTAATTCTAAGTTTGCTAAGGCTTGCTTTTCAACTAAGACTCTTTGAGTGATAGATTTATAGTTAATTTGATAGTAAGCCAATTTATTCTTTGCTCGATCAGAAACTGATGTTTCATTAGGAATACTATCTAACAAAATTATTGCCTGATACCATTTATTTTCTGCTTTTTGCCAAACTTTTAAAGGATGCGGTGGTTTTTGAACTAAAGAAGCAGCCTCCATACCAAGTTTTTGAGCAGATTTAAACTTAGCGATCGCTGCGCCAACATCTGGGACAGCTGCACTTCCTTCTTGAGTTAAACTTAGATGCTCTCTAATTTTCCAACTACTAAAACCTAAGATTAATATACTTGAGGCTACGATCAAAGCCGAACGTACTATTTTTGGTGTCGAAAACTTTGTTACTATTTCTACATCCTGACTAATAATTGGTTTTTTACTACTTTCTTGTTCAATCTTTTTTAAGGCTTGTTCTGCCTGCTCCCTTAAAGTATCACCCTGAATAATTAAAGCAGCAATTTGTTCTTGGAAATAATCACAATCATTGAGAATATCTGTTAATTCTTGAAATTTACCATCGCTCGATATAATTAATTCGTGGTCATCATCTAACCACTCTAAGGCGAAACCAGATTTCCCACAGAAAGCAGACACACCTAATAAAATATTTAATAAATTACGGCTATTTTTAATAGTATTAAAAACATAATTTAACTTCTCTTGTAGTTCTAATAATTCATTTTGATAATTGCTGATTTTTTGAAGTTGATGCTCTAAAATATTAATATCTTCAAAAATTAAGTTATTTTGTAATTTTTCAGCAATAATCTTAAATTTGGTGCGTATACTTAGATAATTAATATCAGAATTTAGTTGATTTACAAAGGGAACATCACTGAGAATATCAGTAGCTATTGCCTGCAAAAAATAACCCCATTCAATCCAGCCATCAATTTTTGATTGTAGTTCAGTTAATGAAATTTTAGTTTTTGAGTGACCAAATTTTTCTGCGATCGCAGGATCTACTAATTCCACACTAGGTATAAACAAACTAGCTACAGTACCTATGCGAGGAAGTGTAGCGATCGCAGAACCTTTAATATTCTCAAATTTCAATTCCTGAGCAATTAATTTTTTAATATTTCGTAGTTGTTCCTGAGCATTATTGATCAGGATAATTTGCTCCATGATTTGATTAGAATCGCCAATAGTCAGTTTTAGGCTCTGAATCAGTGTTGGTAATTCACTAACAAGTATTTCTAAATTAGCCATAAATACCCCTTAGGGATTTGTTGAAAGTTTATGCAAAACAATTAAAATGGCTTGAAAAAGAGGCAAGAGGAAAGGGAGTAGGGAGTAGGGAATAGGGGGAGGCAGGGGAGACAAGGGGGCAAGAGGTGAGAACTTGCAACAAGTCTTTCCCCTTGTCCTCTTCCTTGAGTGGCAAATCTCAGCAGCTATAAAATGTATAGTTCCCGCAAATGCTGGTAAAGTAACAACTTAAGTTTTAAAATCCCAGAGAAAGCCAAAATTACCCATTCACTAACCTATGAATGAAGTTGATTTAGCATTTACCCCAGCGCTTGAGTTGGCGCAATTAATTCGTCGCCGGGAAGTATCACCGCTAGAGTTAGTGGAAATATATTTAGAACGGATTGGGCGGTTGAATCCCCAATTAGGAAGCTATTTTACGGTGACGGCAGAATTAGCGAAGGCAGATGCTAAAGCCAAAACAGAATTATTGACAACTACCTCAGAACTACCGCCATTTTTTGGTGTACCGATTTCCATTAAAGACCTCAATGCTGTAGCAGGTGTTACCTGTACTTATGGAAATCCAGCATTACTGAACAATATCCCTAATTATGATGATGGGATTGTGACGCGGATTAAGCAAGCTGGGTTTACTATTCTCGGTAAAACAGCTACTTCCGAATTAGGTTCGTTTCCTTACAGTGAACCTATGGGTTTTCCCTCAGCTAGAAATCCGTGGAATTTAGAATACACCCCTGGTGGTTCCAGTGGTGGGGCGGCGGCGGCGGTAGCAGGGGGATTGTGTGCGATCGCTCAAGGTTCAGATGGCGGTGGCTCAATTCGGGGGCCTGTGGCTTGTTGTGGTTTGGTGGGAATTAAGCCATCTAGGGGCAGGGTGAGTCAAGCACCCGTAGGCGAACGCCTCGCTGGAATCGCCGTCAACGGCCCCATCGCCCGGACTGTGGCTGATGCTGCTGCCCTTTTGGATACCATATCTGGCTATACAACAGGCGATCCTTACTGGTTGCCAGATCCCGAACCATCATTTCTCGCCGCCACTGGGACAAAACTTGGTGCTTTGCGAATCGCCTTTGACATTAGCATTTCTCCTTTGGGAGAAGCTGACGCTAATTGTCAGCAAGGTGTCCGCCAAACAGTCAAGTTATTAGAACAACTCGGCCACCAAGTTGAACAGAAATCTCCAGATTTTAGTGGTTTAGTTGAACCATTTCAAATCGTCTGGCAAGCTGGGGTAGCTGCATCGGGGCTTCCTGCTGAAGCTTTGCAGCCATTGAATCGCTGGCTATTTGCACGTACAGGTTCCGTTGGAGAATACCTGCAAGCAGTTTCCCAAATGCAGATAGTGGCACGGCAAATTGTGGCGTTTTTCGATACCGTGGACGTGCTGGTATTACCAGTTTATTTACATTCACCTATCCGCATTGGGGAATGGGCTGCGCTGAGTGCAGAAGAGACATTCCAAAATATTATTGAATGGGTTGCCCCTTGTCCGCCTGCGAATGCAACTGGACAACCTGCGATCGCAATTCCTGTAGGCTTTGATAATAATGGTTTACCCATGAGTGTGCAGCTAATTGGCAAACCTGCGGCTGAAGCTACACTGATCAGCCTAGCAGCACAATTAGAAGCAGCTAACCCTTGGATTCATCATCGTCCAGCCTTTGCAATATAGGGTTAATCATGCAGGCATCGCTGGAACAACTTTCACAAATAATTGTATTTGCAGGTTTAGAAACAGCAGAAAAGATAAGTTTGCAACCTCATACTCAGGTGCAACGGTATCGCAAAGGTGAGATTATTCTGCATGAGGGCGATGTATTACCAGCAAAACTCTATGCTGTTGTTAGCTGTTAAGCATTCAATTTGTACATTTACCTGATGACTGTTAACCGTCAACAGTCAACAATCAATAGTTTTTATATATACGAATCCTATTTGATTTTTGAAATTATCTATGTGGGCGGGGAGTGGGGAGTAGGGAGTAGGGAATTAGGCTTTTCGATCTGTACGGAGCTTTTTCAGAAATCAAATATTAGTCCTATAGTTTAGACGCGCATCAGCTTATCTTCTTCACGTGCAGCGACAACTAAAACTAAACATAGAGCCGCGATCGCTTTTTGCCATTCTTGCCGAACTTGCGCGTCTTCGACACCTTCAAACATCCCTATCAAACGGGGAATAGAAGCTTCTAAAGCCGGACGAGGTACTGGACGGTGTAACTCAACTAAATGAGTTAAACTTTCTTGATTATGGACGAAACCAATTACCCATCTCGTTGTGTGATCGGGACTATCAGGAACCCGCTTAACTCCCAACTCATTTTTTAGCCAGTTGTAGAAAGGTGGTAATTCCTTAGCTAAAACTCCTCCTGCTGTGGGTAAGGTTTCCTTAAGCAAATTGGTATCTAAGCTGTTTAATTCTTGCTGTAATTCAGGCGAATTGAGAACTTCAGTTAGAGGTTGTGATAGTATTTTTTCCACCTGAGTTTCAGAAAAACTCAAGTTTTCAGCAAAAATTAAAAGTAGCGATCGCATTTTTTAAGACTCCATAAATAACTAATTAATCTCTGTGACTTTCTCAGAAAGTGTGAGCAGAAATGTCAGGTTTTCTTCAGCTTTTAAAGCATGAGGTGCATTAGCAGCCATAAAGACGAAAACACCAGCTTTAAGTGCAATATCTTCTCCAGATAAAGTAAGTAAACCTCTGCCTTCGATTACGTTGATAGTGGCATTACGAGTGGAGGTATGCTCTGAAATATCAGTGTTAGCTGCTAGACAAAATAGAGTGTATTGACAAGCGTTATCTTTCAGCAGTACTTTGCTGAAAACTCCCGCACTGGGGTATTCAATTTGTTCTTGTAGTTGGGTAATGAAAGAGGGGCTAGTTGTGATTGAATTTGTCATAGTATTTTCAGATTATTAACCGTAAACAAAGGTTGAAAATATTACCTTCAATTATTTCGACTTGATTTTCTAACCCAGCAGCGCAGATATTAGCACGCGCACAAGCTACGCTATCAGGATTTCTTTCAACGCCTACTACTTTGACATGGTAGCTTTTTGCTAAAGCGATCGCACTATATCCAAAGCTAGAACCTAGCTCTAAAACTGTATCTCCAGGCTGAAAGTTTGCCCACTGAAATAATTTATCCGTGGCTATTCGTCCACCAGGACGCAGATATTTTTTACCTGCTGCTGCTAAAATTTCATGTCCGGTAGCTGTTTGGAAATTGAGGATAGTGTTGGTCATGTCTGTTACCGTCTGAATTTGTCTTACCCTCAATTTCTCAGCAATTTATGATATTGTCTCTGAGGTAGCTCATAGAAGCAGTATTAAGCTGTTACGCAAATAATATTGTACATTTACCTGATGACTGATGACTGATGACTGATGACTGAAAACCCGTCAACAGTTAAGGACATCAAAAGTGTTTATATAGTTTAGACGCGCATCAGCTTATTTTGCTTTCCACTCGTCGTCAAGGGTAGCGTAAATAAAATTGTCGTACCATCTACCTTTGATTAATTCTTTTTCTCTCAGATGACCCTCACGACGCATACCAATTTTTTCTAATACCCTTACAGAAGCAACATTCTGTGCAACACACCAAGACCAGATACGATGCATTCCTAGTTCTTCAAAGCCGAAGTTTAAAATGGCTTGTGCTGCTTCTGTTGCATAACCTTGTCCCCAATACTGAGTGTTTAATTCATAGCCAATATTTGCTTCCCGCATTTCCGGGTCATTTACACGGATTCCACAATTACCAATAAGCTGATTTTCTGCTTTGAGGATAATAGCTAACTGAAACTTTGTTCTAGGTTGCTCTTTTTGCTGACCAATAAACATCTGGACAAACTTACAAACATCCTTTTGTGTGCGATGCGTCCAATAGCTATAACGCAAGTACAAAGGATCAGATTGATAAGAAAAAACCGCCTGCCAGTCTGCCTCTACAAAGTCACGCATTAGCAAGCGGTGTGTTTCTAAGATCATGTCTTTTCTCTATACCCTTATTGCAGACAATCTAGAAATTTTAAATTTTACATTTTGCACCTTGAGGAGTAGCATCAGGGTAATAGGTAATGATTGCTTTTCTTTCCCTAACAAAAACTGTAGGAAAAGATTGACCCGTTTCTCGGTCACGTACATTATAAATACACGCTCCCTCATTATTACCTTGGAGTTTAAATATTTTGGTGGTATCTAAAAGCATTTCTTCGGCATTGCTGAGGTAGCTATAGCCTTTGATGACATCTGTTACTGTCCTATTTTTCTGCTTAATTACTACACCCATTGTATAAATGGCTCCAGGAACAACTTCCTCTCGTCCCTGATTATTTGGCAACCGTCCGCCTATTCCTTCATTTTGTAGTTGTAAATATCTGCCGTAAAAATGTAAGCCACCAATATCATTGGCGTTATATATTTCACCACAAAATATATGCTCAAACCCTCGACGTTGGAACCAAATATTGGTTAAATCATCGATAAATTGTGCTTTATTATTACGTCCAGGACGCAGTTCACCGCCACTAGCTTGCTGAAGTCTCTGCAACACATCTGGGTAATAAGACAACAATTGTTTAAAATTATTAGAACTAACTCTTGTACCAATAGGGCCGCAGAGTTTTAGTACAGCCTGATCAAAAGGATTTAGCAACGGTGGAGGTGGTGTGATATCTGCCTGTTGTCCTGCGGGGAAGCGAACAGGAACTGGGTTATCTACATTATCAAAAAACGGCAGAAGTTGCGTATTTGACTGAGACTGCGCCTTCACTGAATTTTGCCAGCAAAATGACGAAACCAGTAGCAGAACAAACACATTTACCATCTGCTTTGACCTATTGGTTAGAGGATTTGGCTGCATAATTTTTAGATTAATTACTTAGATGTCACTACTACATCAAGTTTAATTTAAGGGATAGCATACATTAAAAAAAATTGGTTTTTTTTTAATGTACCGGGTTGATGAAGTTTTTTAAAAGTCTGTTTACTTGAAATTTTAAATTATTGATTACCTTGTCTTAAAGTAACTAAAGGTGACGCGTAATCTCAATTCTGTATAAAGATGCGCTAAATCATCTTGATCGCTTCTGGTAGAATACTTAGTTGCAATATAATTACTTTGTAGAGTAGGCGATAAACCTGCTGTTTTTTTAATATTTAATTAATTGTCAAAAATGTCTTTTACTTATAACCGCACGGTTCGTTTTCAAGATACTGATGCTGCTGGGGTAGTTTATTTTGCTAATGTTTTGAGTATTTGCCATGAGGCTTATGAAGAATCTCTAGAAGCATCAAGTATTAATCTCAAAGAGTTTTTTACTAATCCATCTGTAGCTTTCCCCATTGTTCATGCTAGTGTCGATTTTTTGCGCCCTATGTTTGGGGGAGACAAATTACTAATTAGTCTAATTCCCCAAAAAATAAGTGGTGATAAGTTTGAAATTACTTACCAAATTACAGTGGCTGAGGTGGTGGTTGCTAAGGCTATTACTAGGCATGTTTGTATTGATGCAAGTAGTAGAAGTAAACAGGAATTACCTAATGAGATAATTCAGTGGTTAGAAACGAACCACAGAGACGCTGAGAAGCCAGTGCGTTGCGGTGAATCCAGCGCTGTAGGCGACTGGTGTTAGCGAAGCGGTAGCGAGTCTTCGAGCGTCATCCGAAGGGGGGTTCCCCCCGTTGAAGCAACTGGCGCGGCGCAGAGAGAAGAAAGTCGAGAGAGATTATGTGATAAGATTTTGGAGAAATTCTTTGGCTATTTGCTGTAATTGTTGGCGGTTAATTTTACCTTGGGAGTTGCGAGGTAGGCTTTGCTGGGGAATCCAATATTTAGGAATTTTAAATTTGCTGAGTTTGTCTTTGAGTAGGGTTTGAATTTTTAAGGCAGAGGTATTTGATTGTTTGGGAATGTAAATTGCTGTTAAGGCTTGTCCCCAATGTTTATCTGGGATGCCGATGACACAAATATCGGCAACCATTTGAGTTGCTTGTATAGCTGATTCAATCTCTGCTGGGTAAATATTTTCTCCACCTGTAATAATTTTATCGCTGTTACGTCCGACAATATTTAAATAACCTTGCTCGTCTAAAAAACCTAAATCATCTACTTGGAAATCAGCTTGATTTTCTCTGGTTATCGGATAGTAGCCAAGGGCTAAAGATTGAGCCTGAATGGTGATATTTCCGATTTGATTGGAATCTAAAATCTCGCCTTGCTGATTGCGAATAGTTACTTTTGCATGGGGAAGAATTTGACCGCTGCTAATTTTACCCCTGAGAAAATCATCTGGTTTGAGGGTAGCAATTTGAGAGGCTGTTTCTGTCATACCATAAGTAGGCGCTAACCGGATTCGATGAAATCTGGCTTTTTCAAATAGTTCGTTCCATGCTGGCGCACCTCCCAGAAGTACAGTATTAAATTGGGATAGCCATTGAGTTAATTCGGGATTTTGCAGGAATCTTTGTAACTGCGTTGGAACTAAAGATATTAAAAATTCTGATTGTTTAATATTGAATACTTGACCTGTTTCTACTGCTTTAAATGGCAGAATAGCAAGTTTACCTCCAGTGGTGAAAGAGCGCATAAATTGCATTAAACCGCTAACGTGATATAGCGGTAATACACAAAATGAATTGACTTGTTTTAGTTGAAAGTATTTTGTAAATCCTTGTACAGATGCGATGAGAGTTTCCCAAGTATGGATGGCAAATTTAATCTGCCCTGATGAACCACCTGTGGGAATCAGGATGAGTGGGGAGTGGGGAGTGGGGAGTGGGGAGTGGGGGGATGAGGGGGATATGATAGTAATTTCTTTGCAATTCCGATTTCCTATTCCCCATTCTCTATTTCCTATTCCCCATTCCCGATTCCCTACTCCCCACTCCCTATTCCCCATCCCCCAAATAATATCTGGTTTTACTAAATCAAAGACTTGCTGCCATTCTTGTGTTCTCCAGTCGGGGTTACAAAGAAAAATTGGACAATTAGCTGCACAAGCGGCAATAAAACTTGCTAGAAACCTTAATGGTTCGCATTCTGCTAAAATGATTTTTGGTGGGATTTCATCCGCTGATAATTGTGTTAACTCTAAATATAATTCTTGAGCTATTTGATTAAATTGACGGCTGTTATAACCAATAAGCCAATCATCCTGAGTTAGGTTATTAAGACAGTTTAAAGGTCGTTCCATAGACTTTGAAACCAGGTATCTTCTTGTTCAAAAAAATGGTCGATGCCAAAACCAACTGCCCTATTATTTCGGGATAATTCCGCCGCTAGCTGGAGTGCTGCAAGTCTACCGATCGCAGTTTCAAATACTGATGAAAATACAGTATCAATTTGATGCTGGTGGCAAAACTTTCTCAGACGAGATGGCGATCCAACTATCCCAGGCTTGATCACAAAAATCCCTCGCCAACCTTGTTGATAACAGGCGGCGAGTTGCCTAAGTGTGGCGACAGATTCATCTATTGCGATCGCAGTTTCATAACTCGTACTCAATTCCAACATCTGCTGAAATTGCTCAACGGGTAACGGTTGTTCGATAAATTCAATTTCTAGGGGTAGTTCTCCATTCGCCTTGAAATTATCGCAAGTCCGCAGCCATAAGTTAGCTTCTTCAAAGCTGAGTCCACCGTTAGCATCTAATCGCAGTTTGGTAAAGTCTGGTAAGGTGTCTATCAGTGACTCAAAAATTTCTAGTTCATCAGCGATCGCATACACACCAATTTTCCACTTAAATGTGTGATATCCTCGCTCCCACAACGTTTCCCATTGATTTAAAGCCACTTCCCCGGCTGGTAATAACGCACTGTAAAAAAGTGAATTAGGAGTACAGACGCGATTAATCGCGTCTGTACAGTAATGAGGAGTTATAAAATTATCCCCCTCATCTCCCCCACTCCCCACTCCCCACTCCCCACTCCCCATCTCCCACCCTGACTCAAAGCCAAATTGACAAGCAGGTAACTGATCTGGGATGGAGAAAATTATCTCGTCTGTGATTTCTTCTGGGAGTTGGCGACAAAAATCTAAAGCTTCTTCTATAGTTTCGGAACCGAACCAGCTAATGGGGGCAATTTCTCCCCAGCCGATTTTGCCTGATTCATCGGTAAGCCGGAGGATAATCCCCTCACGAATATCCCAATTACCATGATTAGTAGTTAGTGTTCGCACAAATCTTCGCTGATAAGGACGAAATTCAAATCTGTAACCATTAGTCATTAGTCATTCTCCCTCTGCCCCAATGCCCAACTAAAGCACAAATCCCAGTCCAAAGAGCAAGCAAACCCAGAAATGCACGGCTACGGCGATGAATTTACAGTTACTAACTTTGTCTGGCTGGTTGTGATTTTCTTGGACATGGCGGCATAATTTGACAGCAAACGGTAAACTTACCCAACTCAATAACGTCCAAGCTGGGGAAATTCCCAATAGCACAAATAGCAAGGTGAGGGGATAAATGCTAGCAGTAAACCAAACTAGGAGTTGGGCCCCTTTCGCTGTTCCTAAACGGACGATAGGCGATCGCTTGCCTGCGGCTATGTCATCCTTAACTTGGTGAAAGTGTGAGCAAAATAAAATTAAGGTTGTGGCAATCCCGACGATGACTGAGACTGCTAAACTTGTCATTGACCAAGTTTGGGTTTGGCTGTAGTATGCTGCCTCCACTGCTAAGGGGCCAAAGGCAAAAAAGCAAAGAATCTCGCCTAAACCCTGATATCCTAAGCGAAAGGGAGGCCCTTGGTACATATAGCCTAAACCACAGCATAGTAAAATGATGCCGATAACAGTTAGGTCTTGTTGCCAAAGAGCGATCGCTAGTATGCCCAGCAACCCCAAACCTAAACACAAATTTCCTATCCAAAATACTAATGGCTTATTGTCTGTTAAGTTAACCAGAGAATGGTGCTTATTTTGATCGATACCTGTTTCGGAATCAAAGACATCATTACTGATATTTTCCCAGGCGAGAATTAAGATTGCCGCAGCTATAAAAGTAGAAAATACTGCACCATTAAAAATTTTAGTTTCGGCAAATGCTACTGCTGTTCCTACCCAAATAGGCATAATGGCAACACTGTACATTGGCGGTTTAATCGCTGCCATCCATAACTTAGTGTTGGGATATAAAATCTGCTTGGTTGTCATCAGTCGTGATTAATTAAATTGCCTGAAAATTATTTACACTTGAAATTTTATAATTTAAAGAGACGCACCGCTACGCGGAAGTCAAAAGTTAAGACTGAGCGGAGTCGAAGTGTTAAAAGTTAAAAGTCAAAAAACTTATGATTTGGGTTTTTGAACTGTTGGAATGGTAGCTTTTTTAGGTCGTGCTGTACTAGATATTCATCAGCTAAAAACAACTGCTACTTTGACTGTGGCTCGTTAAGCTTGTGTTGTTAACACTCCACTCTCACGTTCCAGGCTTGGGCTGCAACTGGCTTGTCATGGTCTGGGAACACCATAAACAACGCAAATCCTACGCTGGTGAAATGATAACTTAATATGTTACCTGTAGAAATACGACCACGATTAATTACACTTTAGGAAGTTAACTTAAAAAAAATTTACTATAGATCCATGACAGTTTCACCATGTCGTAACAACCTCTTTGTACACAAAGATTTATATCAATTTTTGGTAGCAGTGCAAGAAAAGTGCGTCAAAAGTAATTGCAGGCAAATTGTCAGTATCTCTCAAGAGATCGATTTAGTTGACCCTTTACTTGTATTAGATAAACTAACACAAGCAAATGAAATAAATTTTTACTTTGAGGACAAAGGTAAAGGAGAAGCGATCGCAGCAATTGATGCCGTGGCAAAGTTACAAATTGATGGTGTAGATCGTTTTACTCAAGCTGAATATTTTATCAAATCTTGTCTAAAAAATATAATTAATTTTAGTAACGCTAACCAAGGTTTTTCTGGGCCTCACTTTTTTTGTTATTTCAGCTTTTTTGATAAAAATGCCCAAGTAGATTATCCGTTTCCATCTGCTACCATTTTTCTTCCCCGTTGGCAAGTAGCTGTGAAAAATCAGCGTTGCATATTAGTAACAAATATAATTATCAATAAAAGTGTAAATATTCAAAGGTTATTAGAGGATCTGCAAAATAAAATTCAATTTATCCAATCTTTAGAATATTACTCTGCTACTATTGATTGTTTTCCAGCAAAGTTCTATAAGAAATCTGTCACCAATGCTACTGGGTTTAAACGTTCAGTAGTCTCTGTTTTGGAAAAAATTAAATCTAGTCATTTAAGCAAGATTGTCCTCGCAGATATATTAGATGTAAAATCAAGCAACCACTTTGATTTAGTTAAATCTTTAAATAATCTTAGGCAAATACATCCTAATTGTTATATTTTTTCTACAAGTAATGGCAAAGGGCAAAACTTTATTGGTGCAAGTCCAGAAAGATTAATTAGTATTAATAATCAGCAGTTAATCACTGATGCTTTAGCTGGTTCTGCACCACGAGGTAAAACCCCTGCTGAAGATGCAGCTAATGCCAATCGCTTGCTTAATAGTGAAAAAGAAAAGCACGAACATTCACTAGTGCTTGATTTCATTACACAACGCCTATCCCAGCTAGGTTTATTACCCCAAATATTAGCACCACGGCTGCGACAATTATCGAATATCCAGCATTTATGGACACCAATAAGTGCTACAGTTCCAGCTAACATACATCCATTAAAAATTGTCGCCCAATTGCATCCGACACCAGCCGTTGCTGGTGCAGCACGAGATGTAGCTTGTGCGGAAATTCGGCGTTATGAAAACTTTGAAAGAGGCTTGTATGCTGCGCCTCTGGGTTGGATAGATTCTCAAGGGAACTGCGAGTTTATTGTGGGAATTCGTTCAGCATTAATTGATGGCGATCGCGCAAGATTGTATGCTGGTGCTGGTATCGTCGCCGGTTCTGATCCTGACAAAGAATTTGCAGAGGTGCAGCTTAAACTTCAGGCGTTATTGAAAGCGTTAGTTTAAAGTTAATTACTAATCTTGTATGCCAGCTAAAGATGTTTATCACAATTCTGTTAGAAACGCCCTTGAAAAAGAGAGTTGGCATATTACCAATGATCCATTTATCTTAAGATGGGGTGCAAGAGATTTATATATTGATTTAGGTGCCCAAAAGCTAATAGCAGCAGAGAAAAGCGGACATAAAATAGCAGTAGAAGTTAAAAGCTTTATCGGTGCTTCTCCAGTAACCGATTTAGAAAAGGCTCTGGGACAATATATTTTATACTACGATATTCTCAGTCGCTTAGAACCAGACCGCCGCTTGTATCTTGCTATTCGTCAACAAACATACTCAGAATTGTTCCAAGAACCAATTGGTAAGATATTGATAGAAAATCAGCGTCTTTGTTTACTCGTCTTCGATTCAGAACTAGAGGTGATTCTAGAATGGATACCTTAGATAATTATCGCAAAATAATTGAAAAAATATTAGCAGAATATGCCCAACTTCCCTACGCTCATGGAGAATTAGAAAGACAGCTAATTATTGATGAAAATGCAAACCATTATCTGCTACTCACACTTGGCTGGGAAAACAAACAACGGGTACATGGGTGCCTTATCCACATTGATATTATCAACGATAAAATTTGGATTCAAAGAGATGGTACTGAAGATGGTATTGCTAACGAATTCGTTAGTGTCGGCATTCCTAAAGATCGTATTGTTCTAGCCTTTCAACCTACCGAAGTAAGAAAGTATACTGATTTTGCTGTTAAATAAATTTTAAATCTAGCGATCGCGCGAGATTGTATGCTGGTGCTGGTATCGTCGCTGGTTCTGATCCTGACAAAGAATTTGCAGAGGTGCAACTTAAACTTCAGGCGTTACTCAAAGCATTAGTTTAATGTTGCAGTTATGCTGAAAATGGGGCTAATCAACAGAGTTTTTGGGCTAGCGATGCCGCGTCTTGTAGAGAAGGCGGGCTACGCCTACGCGTGATATTTAAAAGCATCATTCGTTCTTGCATCAAAATTCAGTATAAAGCTTTATCAAGAAAGGCAGAGGGCAGGAGGCAGAAGGCAGAAGGGAATTCTGACTCAAGACTCTGCCCACGACCAAAGGGAGTAAGGGTTTAAGACCCCCACCACAATCTCTGATTTGGTGGTCCCAATTTAGGAGGGGTTTGAATCCCCTTCTAAATTGAACCTTCTGCCTTCTGCCCTCTGCCTTCTGCCTTCTTCAATGAATACTCGGTCTTTTAGCAAATTTTCAGCAAAGTTCCTAATTGACAAAAATGATTTTGTCTCAACCTCTCACGAATGGGATTCGGACAGGATCAGCAATGCTGGTGACATCGTTTGAGGTACCAGTAAATTTTCGCAATTTCCCGTTATTTGTTTCGTCTAGGTGGATAAACAGGAATAGCAACAACGCCGACATACAAATAATTGCTTGATTACTGCTTGATCTCTGAGAGCTTTATGTGTCATACTTTAAATGGTTGTAGTTCATGGTAAAAAGCCGTTGCACGAAGTGTAACAGCTAAATTTTGTATTTCTCTTGCCCGAGATTTTGCAGAAAAATGCACAACAAGTTAGCCCGCAAGGTTAATTTGTTAGCAGCCTGATCAACAACTCAAACCAGGCTGATCCCTCTAGCCTTTTGGGAGGTTAGGGGGAAAATTCCTGGTTTACTGGTTTAGATTATAACTTAGGTTTTGCCTTTGTAACATTTTGGATCTTTAAAGGTAAACCCAGAGAAAAATTGATGTATTTATAACGTTACTAGAGCATGTAATTTTGACGATGTTTTACCCCAAATCCTCATGAGTAAAAGCTTTAGCATTCGCCCCGGTGTAAGTAGCTACAATATGACCATCGCCAGTCATTTGATATTTATATGTAACTAATCCTTCTAATCCAACGGGGCCGCGAGGAGGCATTTGTTGCGTACTAATTCCTACTTCGGCACCGAAACCATAGCGGAAACCATCAGCAAATCTGGTAGAACAATTGTGGAATATATTGGCTGAATTTACCAATCCAAAGAAAGTTTCCACAGATGCTGAATCTTCAGTAATAATCGCGTCAGTATGACGAGAACCATATTCGTTAATATGCGCGATCGCACCTTCTATAGAATCTACAATCTTTATCGACAAAATAAAATCACTGTATTCTGTTTCCCAATCTATTTCTGTTGCAGCTACGATATTAGGCAAAAGTTCCAATGTGCGTTTATCACCTCTTAATTCCACATGGCGTTCTTGTAAAGCCTCGGCAACCTTTGGTAAAAACTCTCTAGCAATTGATTGGTGAACTAACAAAGTTTCAATCGCATTACAAACAGCCGGATATTGCGCTTTTGCATCTACTGTAATCGGAACTGCTTTAGAAATATCTGCCGCTTTATCTATATAAAGATGACAAATACCATCGGCGTGACCTAATACCGGAATCCGTGTATTTTCTTGCACAAAGCGCACAAATGAATTAGAACCTCTAGGAATAATTAAATCTACATATTTATCTAACTTCAAAAGTTCTAAAGTTTCTTCTCTAGTTGTCAACAACTGTACCGCATCAGGGTTAACAGCAGTTTCAGATAATCCCTGCTTAATTGCCTTAACTATGGCTTCACAAGAACGCACCGCTTCCTTTCCACATTTGAGAATCACACCATTTCCCGATTTAATCGCTAAGGAAACAATTTGAATCGCCGCCTCTGGACGGGCTTCAAAAATAATT
The DNA here is from genome assembly GCA_020829485.1 of Nostoc sp. CHAB 5834. Next base: position 39,778 of record JAIVFU010000014.1, read on the forward strand.
CCCAAAACACCTAAAGGACAAGTAATTCGCTTAAGAATTAAACCAGTGTCAAGTTCGCGGTGAATCTGCACTTTACCGATAGGATCAGCTAGCTTACCAACATCTCGTACCCCTGCGATCGCATCTCTTAATTTATGTTCATCCAACTGCAAGCGTTTATAAAGTGGCTTGGGTATTCCTTCGGCATCAGCAGCTTTACAATCAGCAACATTTGCTTGTAAAATTTCATCTCTAGCTGATTCTAAAGCTTGAGCGATCGCAACAAGTGCCTGATTTTTTGCCTCAGTGGAGAGAATCGCTAGTTTACTTGCAGCTTGGCGGGTTTGTCCTGCGATCGCAATTAGGGGAGAAGCAATGTTAAAAATAGTCATAGTACAAATCTTTACCTTTTCCTCATCTTATCAATGTGAGTTCATCATTGCTTATCGTCTTCCCCCAATCGGGTGAACCATCTGGGTAATCAATGATTACTCTGATCGGGTGAAGTAAAACTTGGTTGAAAACATTATTCTATGATTATCGAACACAGACAAATTAAAGGTACTAAACCTACAGCACGAAAAACATTATAAGTATTATTACAGAGCTTATTTGAAAGTCTTAAAAATGATTTATGCGTACCGGAGGCTAGAAAGACATCTTAATGTATGTTTCTCTAGCCTTTTCCTTAAGTAAATAATTTATACTGCCAATATTTAAATTTTTACGAAATTGTGATGACGATCGCTGGATCTATTGAGTATTGATAGATCAAACACCACTCCTATGCTATGGAGATTCTATGTCATTGCAATCTGGATTAGAAGCTTTAAAACAAAAACGTTATCAAGAAGCGATTGAATTACTCGAACAATTCTGCCGCGATTGCGTTGAAAGTGATTCCTCAGATTATCTTTCAGCACAGATGTGGCTGATGAAAGCCTATCAAGCTACAGGCGAAATCGAAAAAGCCAAGATGCTGTGTCAAAAGTTAATCATGAGTCAAGACCCACAGACTCGCAGTTGGGCAGAACAAGCTAGTCAATCCTTGGGCCAAACGCCATCTAACGCCAGCCAAAAAGCTGGTCGCGCCGTTGCTACTGGGATGAAGTTAACGATGGGGGGTGTGGGTGGTAGTTTGGCGTTAGCTTCTGGTGTAACCATGACCTTGATATTTGGCATGGTCTTGGCTTTAGGTTTGAGCTTAGTATTTATTTTGGGTAGCAACGATCCCCTCCAAGGATTAGCGATCGCTATTGGTATTACCCTAGTTTTTAATATCGCCGCCTTTTTCCTGTCTCCATTTCTCATGGACTTAACTCAAAGCTGGCTTTACCAAACTCGCTGGGTAGAGTTAGCAGAAGTTGAAAGCCTCAGTCCAGAGACGGCTAAAGTTATTCGCCAAGTCTGTCAACAGAAAAAGCTGAAAGCGCCCCGTTTGGGAATCATTAACGACCAAAACCCCACAGCTTTTACTTATGGTTCATTACCCAACAGCGCCCGTTTAGTAGTCAGTCAGGGACTTTTTACATACCTGGATGACGATGAAATTGCTACCGTCTACGCCCATGAATTGGGGCACATCGTCCATTGGGACTTTGCAGTGATGACAGTAGCTTCTACCTTAGTGCAAATTTGCTACCTGATTTACAGCACAGCTAGAAGATTTGGGCGTGGTGGCGATAGCAAAATTAAAGATGCTATGCAAACTGCGGGTCTAGTTGCCTACGTGTTTTATGTCATTGGTACTTATTTACTGCTGTACCTCTCCCGCACACGAGAATACTTTGCTGACCACTTTGCAGCCGAAACTACAGGTAATCCCAATGGATTATCCCGCGCTTTAGTGAAGATTGCCTACGGAATATTAGAAGAAGGTTCACGGACACAAGAACCCAGCCGTTTAATTGAAGGGACTCGCGCCTTGGGTATTTATGACCATAAAGCCGCCGCTTCCACAGGAACCGCTTACCGCATTGCATCCGATACTCAAAAAGTTGGACGCGTCTTTTTGTGGGATATGTTTAACCCTTGGGGCTGGTGGATGGAATTAAATTCCACTCACCCATTGACAGGTAAACGAGTTCGTGCATTAAGCACTTATGCCGAACAGTTGGGTTTAGCAACTGAGTTTGATATGGGGCGAGTTATTGGAGAAGGCAAAACTCTGAGTAAGAGTAGGCTTTACAGTAACTTCTTTTTAGATGTTGTGCTGTACGGTGCTGAAACTATAGGTTTCTTCGTTGGCTTGGTAATGGGTGTGATTCTGTGGTCAAGTTCTCCAAATACAGGTTTAGCATTTGGTGCGCCATTTATTGGTTTAGGGATGGGGATTTTAGTTAAAGCCTTGGTGATGTTCCCCGACTATAAACAAGCAGCAGAAACCGATATTCTCACCCTGATGTCAGACCCTTACGCCAGTCCGTTGCGTGGACAACCTGCAAAACTAAAAGGTCAACTAATTGGTCGTGGCGACGCTGGTTATAAATTTGGTTCCGATTTAAAAATTCAAGATCGTAGCGGAATGCTTTATCTGCATTACGCCTCACGCTTTGGCCCCATCGGCAATTTTTTGTTTGGCATGAAGCGAGTCAAAAGCTTGATTGGTGAACAAGTGGGGGCGGTGGGTTGGTTCCGTCGGGGTGTTGCACCTTGGATGGATTTGATTCAACTTCAAAGTGAAAATGGCACAATTGTTAACAGTTACCATCGCTTTTGGTCATTCATCCTTGGTGGTGGATCGATTATCCTGGGAATGGTCTTGATTATGTTCTTGAGCAGCTAGCTGAGTTTTTAAGCTGCTATCAAAGCATTTCTCAGTCCATCCCAGCTTTAATTTGTCGGGAGGTAGTTAGTAACTACTTCCTTGCGTTTAGTTACCAAGCCCCTTCGGGTTCAAAAATACAGCATTTACGATCGCACCTGCGGAATGTGGGATTTTAGACCTGTAGAGACGAGAAATTTCGCGTCTCTACTTAACTGAACGGTATTGCCCTTTATTGAAGTGTATGGGGCGATCGCTTCTAAAAAAGCGCAGTTAAAAAAAAACCTCTGGAAACTCCAGAGGCTTCGGTTCCTGATTTAGTTTCTACTGGTTACTACAATTTGTCCTCAGTCATTTCCCGATAAGAAGGAAATTATTTGATTTGAGTAGTTAGTCAATTACTTGTTAACGCGGATTACCAGGGATTAATTTTTCATCTGTGGTTGCGAACCAGGAATAGTTACATCTATTGGTGTCACCTTTGCTGCTAGCTGCGTCAATGGCGGTTGAATAGCAGTTTGATTTCCCACCACTAAAGTCACTATTTTTTCTGGCTTGAGGTATTCTCGTGCTACTCGTTGCACATCAGCCGCTGTGGTGGCGGCAACGGCTTTTTGATAGCGAAAGAGAAAATCAGCAGGATAGCCGTAATATTCGTATCGCATCAACCGTGATAAGGTTTGACTAGGATCTTGAAAGTTGAATACAAAGGAGTTGAGTGTAGACTCTTTTGCAAAAGCGAGTTCTTTTGCTGTTACTCTTTGAGTTTGGATGCGCTTGATTTCATCTTGTAAGGCTTTGACAAACTGGACGGTAGCATCCGATCGCGTTTGTCCACCAGCAATAAACATGCCAGGATAATCGTAGCGGGGACTCCACTGGCCATAAACAGAGTAAGCTAAACCTTGACGCGATCGCACTTCATTAAATAAGCGTCCACCAAATCCACTTAACACCCCATTCAATACATCGAGTGCCGGATAATCAGGATTGTCAAACCGTCCGCCTAAATGGCCAATAAGCACACTACTTTGCGTTAATTGTGGCTGATTGATAAAAAAGACTCCACCTGTATTAGCTGGCGAAACGTTTAGTAATTTGGGTTTAGCAATACCTGGATTACGGTTCCAGTCGCCAAACTTAGCTTGAATGAGCGATCGCATTTTCTTAGAGTCAAAATCCCCCACAATCCCTAAAATAATATTATTGGGGTGGAAATATTGCTGATAAAAGTTGAGCAAATCCTCACGCTCAACCTGATCTACCGTTGCATACTCTATCGTGCGAGCATAAGGACTATCTTTCCCATAGATCAATTTCTTAAATTCTCGGCTAGCAATACTATCTGGATCGTCATTGCGACGGGCAATGCCACCTTTGGCTTGTGTCTTAGCCAAGTCTAGCTTTTCTTGAGCAAATATTGGCGATCGCAGTACCTCAGCAAACAGCCCAAATACCGTTTCTAAATCTTCACTGAGTGCGTCAAAGCTAGCACTACCAGAAGCTTCAGCAATACTAACTTCCACAGATGCCGCCCGTTGTTCCAACACCTCGTTGAGTTCATCAGCCGAATGCTTCTTAGTTCCTCCAGTTCGCATTACCGTGCCTGTAAAACCAGCTAAACCGACTTTTTCCAGTGGTTCCAAGCGATTTCCTGTCCGTACAAACGCCGTCCCATTCACCAAGGGTAACTCGTGATCCTCCATTAAATAGACAACCAAGCCGTTTTGGAGAACAAATCGCTCATACTTGGGTAACTTAATCTCAGGTAGCGGTGGCAACTGCAATTCAGTATAATGCTTTGCCTCAGTCGTCGCCGCCAGAGAAAAATTACAAGTTAAAAGTAAACACGCAAATACACCAACCAAAGCATAAATTAACCCTTTCCCATTTTGAATTTTGAACGCTATCTGCTTTTTACCCTTCACCTTATACCTCTGCATATCTCTCTTCCTTTGCGCCCTTTGCGCCCTTTGCGGTTCGTTTTCATCCTTCTTTCGACAACAACTTCCCAGTCGTGCGATTCTCAGCCGTAAACGTCTCCTTTGCCACCCGCACAATATCAGCCGTTGTCACCGCCGAAATATCATCCAACTGCTTAAACAAATTCCGCCAAGAGCCAGTTTTCACCTCATATTCCAACAATTGTTGAGCCATCCCCATATTTGAATCGAGGGTGCGTAACAAACCCGCCCGTGCTTGGGTTTTCACCCGTTCTAAATCAGCCTCTGCCACAGGCTCAGTTTTTAATTTCTCAATTTCTTGGCGCAAAGCCACTGCCAACTCATCAACCGTATGAGCAGGAGCCGTGAGAGCATAAAATAACATCAGGTTTGGGTACTTATCTCCAGGAAAACCGCTAAAACCTTGGGCATTTAACGCTAAACGTTGCTTTTCTACCAAAGATTTATACAACCGCGACGTGCGCCCATCACTTAATACACTGCCAATGATTTCATAGACTGCATTATCTGGATGGGTAATTGCCGGACGATGATAACCTTCTAAATACCAGGGTTGAGAAGGTAGCTGTAAAATAACTTCTCGTGTTTTTTGTTGTGGCGGTTCCACCGGAATTTTTTCAACGGCTTTGGTTCTTGCCAGATAACGGCCAAAATAAGTTTGCGCCAGTTTTTTCACCTCAGCCGGGTTAACATCTCCGACAATGGCAATGGTTAAATTACTTGGTACGTAGTAAGTATCAAAAAACTTTTGGACATCTTCAGGTGTCAGATTGCGGATATCTTCGTCATAACCAATCACCGGACGTCTGTAGGGATGGGCTTTGTAAGCAGTATCGATAAATTTCTCCACCATCAGTCCAATGGGTGAATTTTCCACCCGCATCCGTCGCTCCTCTAAAATTACATCTCTTTCTTTATAAAACTCACGACGAATTACAGGATCGAGAAATCGTTCTGACTCCAGCGACATCCAAAGTTCCAGCTTATTGGCAGGAAAGCTGTAGAAATAACGGGTAGCTTCGGTTGAAGTACTGGCATTTAAACCAACACCTCCCGCTTGTTCGACAATTTGCCCCAATTCGTTTTGCGTGACAAGCTTGGCTGCTTGCGCTTCCACTCGCTTAAACTCAGCTTCTAACCGAGCAACCTCATCTTTTTTGCCATCGACTTTTGCTGTTTTAATTTGGGCATCTAACCTTTCTAAGGTTTCTAATAGAGGTTTTTCTGCCTTGTAGTCTTCTGTACCAATGCGCGTTGTCCCTTTAAACGCCAAATGTTCGAGAAAGTGAGCTACACCAGTTTTGCCATCTGGCTCATCCACACCACCGACATTGGCATAAGTAAGAAAAGAAACGACGGGCGCTTGATGTCGTTCCAAGACAATGAATTTTAGACCATTGTCGAGGCGAAACTCCGTTAACTGCTTGATAACTCGATTCAGATAAGGTTGAATCGAACTTTCAACTGGTGGAGTTTGAGTTTTTGTAGGTTGCAGCACTCTTTGGGGAGGGGGTGCTGTCTGAGTTTGAGCCAGAGCAATTTCTGGCAGCAATCCCCACCAGAGGATGATTAAAGCCAACAAAGCGACAAACAACCGCCGCAATATGACAGATACTTTATCTGACCAATCCAAAATCCCCAATCTAAAATCTAAAATTGACCGATTGATCTGGTTCATAAGCAAAAATTAAGATAAAGTTACACTACCTAAAAAACTAGGTACTTAGCAAAAAGACGTTAATCTTGTATTAAGCTTGTTAGGCTTTTTTACTTGACGTTAGACAATAATGCTACAAATCGTGTTCCGCAAATCTCACAATAACTGTTATGCGAGTTTTTAATTCTTCTCCACCCTCAGAGGCTCAGACGCGCACCCGGATTTTACAGGCAGCACAACGGTTGTTCGCCGCTCAGGGATTTGACGGCACTACCACCCGTGATTTAGCACAGGCGGCAGGTGTAGCTGAAGGGACTCTATTTCGTCATTTTGCCAATAAAAAAGCAATTTTGGTGGAAGTAGCGACGAGTGGATGGGTGGAGATTCTCACAGATTTGCTGACAGAATTAAGTGAGATGGGCAGTTATAAAGCCGTAGCTCAGGTGATGCGTCGCCGGATGTGGAACTTCCAAAAAAATGCCGATTTAATGCGCGTTTGTTTTATGGAGGTGCAGTTTCACCCCGATTTGCGCGATCGCATTCAGTTAGAAGTCATTTCCAAAATGTCCGATGTGGGCGAAGCATTTTTTCAAACAGCGATGGATAAAGGCATTTATCGCAAAATGGACGCAAAGCTGGTAGCCAAAGTTTTTTTAGGAATGTTTGCGATCGCAGGTTTTTCCAACAATACCATCATGGAACCTGACGCTTCCCCCCAACAAATGCAAGAAATGGCAGAAGGACTTGCTGATATCTTCCTTAATGGTGTTTTATCCAAAGATTAGGGAGTGGGGAGTAGGGAATAGGGAGTAGGGAGTAAATGGGCGTTACGCATTAGTTATTCTTTCTCCCTCATCCCCCACTCCCCACTCCCCACTCCCTACTCCCCACTCAAAACTATTTTCGCTTGCTGACTCCACTGTTGTACTAATTCAATTGCTGGACATAAATCTCGTCGCTGCATTGTTGCTACTTGCAAGCGCATGATTTGTTGGTGCAATCTGTGAGTGGGAGTCTGAGCTAACTGTGCTACAGAACCAATACCCGCATGGAGCAATAAACCACAATATTGTATGCCTACACTGGGAATACGCGCCAAGTCAGCTAAAGCCATCCATTTATTTACATACTGAAGATGAACCTGTAGTTTATTTGCTAATGCTAGTCTTTCCTCTAGAGTTTTGCCTTGTTTGATTAGCGCTACTGTGCTAGGAATTCCACAATTGTGGAGTTGAGATTGTTCCTCGTGGCTCAGTCCAGGTAATTGCTCGATTGGCCAGTCACGAGATTGGATACGACTCCGATTATTTGTATTTTTAGCAGACATTTTTGAAATTAAAATATAGGCTTGTTTACATATTATGAGAGTCGCTTCTTTGCAAAAAATAGAGGTAATATAGCAATCCGATTTGATTTCTGAATCACTCGTAGAGGTAAGGGACTCTTTACTGGGAAGAAGGAATAAAGGTCTACTGAGTTTTATTCAAAAATCAAATATGAGTTTTATATCATGTCTGGGTAATCGCTTGTAAACAACTCAGGGCTGAAGGCACTGAAGCTTAAGCCTATGGCATAACATACCCTACAGCTTATATTCCGCAAATTGGCGATCGCTAATTGTGGATTAATTTCATGCAAGTAGGGACGTTATTTAGTTTACAGCAGCACCGACTAAACCATTGTGCCTCAGCAAAGCGATCGTACTTGGTTCACGACCCCGGAAAGTTTTAAACACCTCCATTGGATGCTGACTACCACCAAGTGCCAGCACTGTATCTCGATAACGCCGGCCTGTAGTTTTGATAGCCTTTTCATTTTCTAGCCCAGCTTCTTCAAAAGCGGCAAAAGCATCAGCACTTAGTACCTCTGCCCACTTGTAACTGTAATAGCCTGCTGCATAACCACCCTCAAAAATATGTCCAAAAGCACATAAAATTGCATCTTCTGGAAGTGGTGGTAAAACGGTAGTAGTCTTGGCTATGCGATGACGCACATCTGAAGGAGTTTCATTACTACTAGGTTGATAGCGGTAATGTAGTTCTAAATCAACACTGCTCAAATGGATCTGCCGCAACGTGGCAGATCCGCTCATATAATTACGTGCCGCTAGCAGCTTTTGATAATAATGCTCCGGTAAGGCTTCACCAGTTTCGTAATGCTTCGCCATTCCAAAGAAAGTGCGTCGCTCATAACACCAGTTTTCCATAAACTGACTAGGTAGTTCCACTGCATCCCACTCTACGTTATTGATGCCTGCGGCTCCCGTATAGTCAACCTTGGTAAGCATGTGGTGCAATCCATGACCAAACTCGTGGAACAAAGTCTCTACTTCATAGAAAGTCATTAAACTAGGTTTACCATCTACGGGAGGACTTTGATTACACACCAAATAAGCTACAGGTAAGCGGATGGTAGTAACACCATTTTCAGTGATTTTGGCCCGATTGATGCACACATCCATCCAAGCACCACCGCGTTTCTCGGCTGGACGGCTGTAAGGGTCTAAGTAGAAGTAGGCTATGGGAGAACCAGTTTCGTCAGCAATTTGGAAATAACGGACATCTTCATGCCATACTGGCGCTTGACCATCGGCAGAGGTGACAGTAACGCCAAACAGCCGCTTGACTAGTCCAAATAAGCCGTCTAACACTTGGGGAAGAGGGAAGTAGGGACGCAATTCTTCAGAGGTAAAGGCAAATTTTGCTTCTCGTTGGCGTTCTGCCCAAAAGCTGATATCCCAGTGTTTTAAATCCTCAGTTTCTGCTGCTAAGAGTGCTGCTGCAAAAGCTTTGAGTTCTGCCAAGTCTTTGACAGCAGCATCATAACTAGCGCGGCGTAGTTCTTCTAATAGGGCGTTGACTGCCTCGACGTTGGGAGCCATTTTACTAGCTAGGCTCAATTGGGCAAAACTTTTAAAGCCTAGTATATCTGCGAGTTCTTGGCGCAACTTCAAAATGCGCTCAATTAAGGGGTTGTTATCCAAATCGCCACTAGAAGCGCGGGTGATATGAGCTTTGTAGAGCTTTTCACGCAAATCTCTACGGGTACTGTGCTGCATGAAAGGGCCATAGCTGGGTAAGTCCAAAGTAATCCGCCAGGGGCCATTTTCTGGTGTGGCATTGCTTTCGCCAGATGCACGAGCCGCTTGGGCTGCTAAACTTACTAAGCTTGGTGGTAAACCGTCAATTTCTGCTTGTGTTGTTAGGGTTAAGCTGAAGGCTTTAGTGGCATCAAGTACATGGTTAGAGAATTTGGTAGAAAGTTCTGCTAACTCCATTTGTATGGCGTTGAAACGTTCTCTTGCCTCTCCTTCTAAGCCAACACCAGAAAGTTCTGCATCTCGAATGGCGGCTTCTACAATGCGCTGTTGGGCTAATTCTAAAGTTGCCCAACTATCACTGGTACGGAGTGCCTTGAAAGCATTATAGATAGGTTTACTTTGACCAAGCTTGTTGATAAATTGTACAACTAATGGCTGTACGATTTCATGAGCTTCGCGCAGTTCTGGGCTATTTTTAACACCCATTAAATGATTCACCACCCCCCAACTCCAGGTAAGCCGTTCTGTCAGCTTTTCTAAGGGTTCTACTAAACCACTCCAAGTAGGCTGTACATTAGCCTCCAAGGTGGCAAGCTGCTGCTCAAGTTCTGCCAGCAACTCATTGAAGGCTGGTACTACTCGCTCTGGTTTAATCTCTGCAAAGGGAGGTAAACCAGCGCCTTGGAGTAGGGGATTGTCGGAAATAATGGTACTTGCACTCATGGTTTTGTGTGAACTGCGAGGGAATAAAAATCAACAATGATTTTGATTTATATATTTCTAATGTAGCGATCGCAGCGCTAGTTAGTCTTGCCATTATGACAAAAAGGCGAAAAAAGCGAGAATTTCTCACAAAAATATCCCGATACAGCTTTTTTATTTAGTTTGTGAACAATATCTGATGGCTTGACAGTTCCAGAAATCTCAGCAACAGCCTCTAAGATAATATGATTATGCACTCATATTCTCAATCAGGTGGCTAATTATGACTAGCCTCTTACCTAGTTCTCAACCAACAGAAGTTTTTTACCCAAGCTCGGATGGTGAACCTTTAGCAGAAAGTTATGTTCATTTATGTGCTCTACTGGCAACTTTAGAAGTATTGAGGCAATATTTGCTCGGTAGGCAAGCAACGGTTTTGAGTAACCAGTTTCTTTATTATGCTCAGGGTTTTCCGAGATTACGGGTAGCTCCAGATGTAATGGTGATTTTTAATGTTGCTCCTGGAGGCCGGGATAATTACAAGATATGGGAAGAGGGACAAGTACCTGTAGTTATCTTTGAAATGACCTCAGAGGGTACTAAAAACCAGGACACGGGTTTCAAGAAGACGCTGTATGAACAGTTAGGGGTACTGGAATACTGGTTATTTGATCCCAAGGGAGAGTGGATTAAGGAGCAATTGCAAGGGTATCGGCTACGAGGCGAGGTGTATGAGCCAATTACAGATAAGTCGATGTGAACCTTTGCAGCTACGCTTGCAAATAGAGGGGCAGCTAATTGGTTTTTATCGAGAAGACACTGGGGAAAAGTTGCTAATTCCAGAGGAGTTGGCAGAGGCGCTGAAGCATGAAAGATTGGCGAGAGAACAAGCCCAGTCACAGGTGGAAAGGTTGAAAGAACATTTGCGTAGACGCGAAGCGGCTTGTCGTTAGAAATCGCTAGGTGTTGATCCTGATACTATTTAGCCATAGAGCAAGCGATCGCTCTTGGCAGGTGTTTTGCCCGATCGCATAAGCAAAGGCGATGCCTATGGCGGGCTACGCCTACGCTAAAAGACATGATCATTTATGATTTTATTTGGCAACTCATCTTTTTACTCGTAAAATCGAAAACAAGATCAAGGTAAGTAGAAAAGAGTCCCTAAATTAATGAATACGTTAATCAGTCAGGGTGGAAGAGCTATCACTAAATTTCAGGTGGTAGACCGGATAAATGATATCGTTTGGCAAGCTCACCAAGGTAGCGTTGCTGCAATTATTCAGCTATTGAACGAAAAGCTAGCCAAGTCTGGTGTCAGAACTAGAGCCATTTTTTCTGATGGTGTCTTACAACTTCTGTGCGAGGCGGCTAGGATAGAGCAACTTGAACAATCTCCCCTTGTAGAACAAATCCAGCAAATTCTTGATTCCATCGCCCCGCGTCACATTCGGCGAGTCAATATCAACAGTCGGATTGTTCGGGAACAACAATTACTGTGGTTAAAGGAGATAGATAGCGATCGCGACAACCAATTGCTTTGGTCGCAGGAAATTACGTTAATTCAGCCTAATATTATAAAGCAATTAATTAAAGATTTCAGAGAAGCTCAAGCTGAACTAGGAAAGCCAAATTTTCCTAGAACTCAAGTCTCTCGTCCTTTAGTACTTATTAACAAGGAAAAACACAAAAATAAGCCTAAAAAAAAGATATTAGCCGTGGTTGGTTTATGCTCACTGTTGTTGCTTAGTTGGGTTGTTTATGCCCAGTTAGGTAATAATCTGAGCAATATAATGCAATTACAAACTTCTAAATCTTTAACTTCAGAAAATACGATCAATAGAAAAGTTCAAACGCCACTTAGTTCTGCTAAGAATAACCTTTATGACGCGTCTAATGACCAATTTGCCACAGCCGTGCGAATTGCCAACCAAGCTTCTGCATCTGGTAAAACAGCCACAATCTCAACTCAGTGGTTAGAGATAGCTGCTAAGTGGCAACGGGCTTCAGATTTAATGAGTACGGTGCCACAAAAACACAGCCGTTATCAGGAAGCTAAGATTCGTACTCAACTTTATAAGAAATACAGTGAGGCGGCGCAGAAAGAAGCAGATAAAAGTAAATCTTAGTTTTTTGTTATTAAAAAACTTCGATTACTGAGCGGCTACAATTCAGTAGACAGTGATTTTTACTTAAAATCTATTATCACATATTGTATACATCATGACTGGTGGCTAAGAATTTCGATTTTTGTACCAAATACTGTTGGGTACAATTAGAAAAAAATCGACCTTATTGTGTTATCAATAAGGTCATTTAACCCAATAAGTAAGTCGGTGAGAATAATTCAAACTATATTAACTAATGTAAAAAATTTTGGAATTAGTTTGTAGTGAGGGCTGAAGCCCTCACTACAAACATGCAAATTATTTACGCCGTCCTACTTACAGTTCAGTTAAGAATTTTTGGTACTGATTTTAGACCTGTAGAGACGCGTTAGCGTAGCGGGGCGTTCGCTTTTAGCGTCTCCAAGAGTTGCCCAGCCCAGTACAATTTCGCGTCTCTACCAAGATTTTTGGGCTTAACTGAACGGTATTGTCATTTAACCAAGCTGATTGATTCGTGGAGTCAATCTAAAATCCTTCGACTGAGCGTAGCCGAAGTCCAAAATCTGTATGTTCCCTAACTAACTCAGGAATTCTCCTGTTTCTTGCAGGGAGTGCAAGCGGTGGTAAATACCTTCGTGACGCAAGAGTTCCTCGTGGCTACCCACTTCTACAATCTTTCCTTGCTCCAAAACCACAATTTTATCGGCTTCTCGAACTGTACTTAAACGGTGGGCAATAACAATGGTGGTGCAAGTGCCTTGAATCGATCGCATCGCTAGCTGAATTGAACGCTCGGACTCATAATCTAAACTAGAGGTGGCTTCGTCAAAAATCAGCACGTCTGGTTCTACTAACAACGCCCTAGCAATTCCCAAGCGTTGTCTTTGTCCTCCAGATAGCCTGACACCTCGTTCTCCCACAACGGTGTAATAACCTTTGGGTAAGTGCTGCACTACTTCATCGACTCTGGCAATTCTACAGGCTTCTTGAACCTGCTCCAAACTAGCATTTGGTCTGCCGTAGGTGAGGTTATCCAATATAGTACCGTTAAAAACATCTACTTCTTGGTGAACGATCGCTAGCCTTCGTCTATACTTACCCACATCCAAAGTGCGAATATCTTGACCATCAATCAGAATTTGACCTTCTTGAGGCTCAAAATATCGCAACAGCAATTTCACTAAAGTAGACTTACCAGAACCGGAACGCCCCACTAATGCCACTGTTTGGTATGGCTCAATCAACAAGTTAATATCTTGCAAAACTTGACGGTTAGCATCATATCCAAAACTGAGGTGGGACAACTCAACTTTTCCAGTAAATTTATAAGGTGATTCTGTCTGGTTGCTCTCTTCTAAAAGACTAGCTGAATCAGATGCAGTTGGCTCTTGCAAAAATTCGTGAAACCGCAGCATGGGAGAATAACGACGGGCAAAAACTTCTGCCAAGTTACTAATAGGTTCCAATTCGGCATAAGCCATGCTCGAAAGAGTTAAGGTCATGACAAAATGACCGAGAGAAATTCTCCCATTTACTGTTGCTGCTAAAGTCAAACCCAGAATTGTAAATACACAAAACTGAATTACGGTTCTTTGCCAAGTACCCAGTTTTGTATAACCTTTGTGGATGCGATAATCAAGCACCATTAGTTCACGATCCAAACGTTGCTTTTGCCGCTTCAGTTCCCTAGCTTCTGTAGCAAATGCTTTCACCGTTTTGATATTGGTGATTAATTCGGAAGTGCGGCTTTCGGTGTCCTCTCCATACTTATCTAGACGGCTTTCGTACCCAATTAGCTGTTGTAAACTCTTCAGGCTGAAGCTGAGAATAATTACAAAGGAAATTAGATATAAAATTGCAATCCGCCACTCAATGAACAAGATAAACACAAAAATCCCCAGCACACGAGCCAGTTTAGGAATCAACTGTCCGGCAACTTCAGGGTAACTAAAAGTGTGGTTAGAAATACCTCTAGCTACTCTTCCGGCAATGCGTCCAGGGTTATTTTCATCATAAAATTCTAGTGGGAGAGTCAGAACTTTAGCGATCGCTATTTCGTTTTTATCTCGACGCGACTTGAAAGCTATATCCCAATGAAACCAATTGGTTAACCAGGGTTGTGTGGGCGCTCTCACTACGGTGACAACGAATATTAAACCCAATAATACACCCAAAGATAGAGTTTTATTAACTGGGTAATTGGTAATGTCCGAAAAACTTGCGATCGCACTTTGAAGTGGTTTATCCAAAGGTTGATTAGACAAAACGTTTAAAATCTGCCCGATCGCGTAAGGGACAACTAAATCAATAACTTCGTAAATGCTAGATGCTGTAATACTGAAAACACTCGGCTTCCAGTAAGAGCGAAAGTAATCGACAATATCTTGAAATTTGGCCATGATGCACACCGTCCAAGAGCGCGATCGTAAACTTGGAATTTATATACTACATTTGTATTACACGATAGTCAAGTGTTATAGGTTTAAATCACTCCTTTGGAGTAGTAGGTATTTGTGTGGGGAAAAATTCTAGGCGATAGCGATAGAGAGCAACTGGTCGAGAACCAGCTTTAAAGTAATCTGGATCTTGGGGTGAAAGATAGACAGCAGTAACTTGATCTGCCTCAATTGCCGGATTAGCTGTTGAAAGTTTATGATAAGCGGTGGTAGATTCTACAGAGTTTAAATAAGGGCGTGAACCGCCTTTGAATAGTTGTTGAAACACTTCTGTAGTCATGAATTTGTCATCAGGGGTAGTTTCTGTAGCCCGTGCAGTCACAATGGAAATTAGTTGGCGACTGCTACGCAAGAACGTAATTTGACGATTAGGTGAATCTGGATCTACTTTGACTAATAACACTGCTTCATCCCCTAAATAAGCTCTTGCCAAATTCAAGCTATTAAATGCTCTATCTGCTACTAAAATTGGGGATTTTTTCTTTATCTGAGGTAATATCTTTAACCCAGTAATAGATGGTTGCTCTTTGACAAATCTTACTACAAAACTCACAGGCTGATTTAATTGTCGGCGATTACCTTCAAATCCTGGGGTTACGATTTCTGGTGCTAAAGGCGCAGCTAAATCTACCAAAGTACTTGTAATTTGCCAAGAACCACTCATCCATTCAGGGTAAACCAAATCACCCGAAGCGGGTTGTACGGAAGTTAATTTTTCCCATTGGGGAAAATTTGCTAACCGTTGAGATAACTCTCCTGCAAAAGCATCGCCACCCCACAAAAGGAATAAAAGCAGCAAGCAAAAACTCCAAATCGCCTTTATTGTAAGCATTAGCAGTTTTGTATTTAACGTTTATTATTTATCGATTAAAAATTAAGTAAGTTTGTGTAAAAAATTAAAAGTTTGTAGTTATCGCTTTAGCGAAAAAGTGCTAACTAAAGGCTAATCATAAAGTTTTATCTTTTTGTATAGTACAGTTTACTTTATTTGCGCCAATTTACTTAATACATGAGATAATGATACACTTAATTTATTATCTATTATTTTATTTCAATACCTTCGCCAAATCGAAAAATATCTCGATTTGTAGGTTGGGTTGAGGCACAAAACCCAACGTATTTGTTGGGTTTTGCTTCCCTACGGGACGCTACGCGAACGCTCAATCCAACCTACAAAAAAATGGCGAAAATTTAGAATATGTTTTACCGATTCATCGCAGCTAGGACTTACGCACTGTACAAATGCATCGTGATATGCATTACATAAAATAGGTTATTTCAGGCTTTTCTTAATTATTCTGTGATGCCTACGGCGGTAAACTACGTAAATAGACCATGCTGTAGGGGCACAGCAATGTTCATAGGTGTCAACTTAAGCTAAAAAAATGCATGTCCTACAGGCGTTTTACCCCCCTTTCCAAGCAGGGCTGTTTCATTCGATCTCTTAGGGATTTTGTCAAGAGTATGAGTCAGAAATTTGCTTGAGTGGGAAAAAGAAAAACTACCACCTCAACCAGCAAATTTAAGTGCGTTCACCATTTTCTTGCCCAATCAGATTTTTTAGTCACCTGGTTTTTTTGCTTGAAACGCTTGTAAATCAGCGCCTTTTAGGGAATGAAACAGCCCTGCCTTTCCAAGGGGGGAAAAAGAAATCCAGTTCCCTCCCCAATGCATCGGGGAGGGTTAGGGTGGGGTGACGCGGTGAGTGATGGGAAGGCAGAGAACTGAATATCACGTCTCTACATGGCTTTCACGTTAATTTGACACGTATGAGCATTGCTGTGCCCTTACAAAAGATATGGTTTTTAACCTTAATATATATTTGGTATTTCTTGTCAATACGTAAGTCCTAGCAGCGTTAATGTGGAGCAATTCGGTGCAGATATCCGATTTCCTGCACCCCTATCAGTTTAGCTTTAAATTTCTGCTGGTAAAGGCTGCCAAACTTCACCATACTTCTCTTTTAAAGTCTGCCATGCTTCCACCTGTCCGGGTTCATATTCGCCAGGTTTACCCCATTGCAAAAACAGGCTTAAAGCAGGTTCTTGTTTATCATCTAAAAACCGAATCGCATAGGTTGTAAAATTCCCCCTCTTCGCCTCACCTGTTTCAAATTTTACCTGAGTGATTTTGTCCATATTCAAGTGAAATTCAAAGCCTTCAGTATGCATATTAGCGTACTTACCTTTGGGTAATTCTGCATAAAATAACTTTTCTATTTTGCCTCGTGCTTCTAATACAGCAGCACTGCTAGTAACAATTAAACGCAAAGTTCCTAAAGTCTCACAAGCTTCTAAAAATTCTTTCAATGTTGTGGTCATTTGTCATTTTTCCTTTGTTATTTGTTATTTGTCGTTTGTCATTCGTCATTTATTAGTTTTTTACTAATGACCAATACTTCTCTACGAGAGGCTACGCTTAGGATAGGCTCGGCACGAGTCACTCAGTACAAATGACCAATGACTAATGACTAATGACTATTTTTCGTATTGTTCATAAGCAGCAACAATGCGCTGAACTAAAGGATGGCGCACAACATCTTTTTGGGAAAATTCGCAAAAGGCAATGCCTTCAACGTGTTTTAAAATTTGTAAAGCCACTCCTAAACCCGATTGTTGATGAAGTGGTAAATCAGTTTGTGTCATGTCGCCTGTAATCACCATCCGAGAACGGAAACCTAAACGAGTCAAAACCATTTTCATTTGAGCGGGTGTAGTATTTTGCGCTTCATCCACAATTACAAAGGCGTTATTAAGGGTGCGTCCCCGCATATAGGCGAGTGGTGCAACTTCAATTACACCGCGTTCCATTAAACTAGGTACTTTTTCGGGATCGATAAATTCATAAATAGCATCGTAAAGTGGGCGAAGATAGGGATTAACTTTCTGCTGTAAGTCTCCAGGCAAAAAACCGAGTTTTTCACCGGCTTCTACGGCAGGGCGAGTTAAGATGAGCTTTTCAAACTGGTTAGCAAGGAGTGCTTGCACGGCGACAACAACAGCGAGATAAGTCTTACCAGTACCAGCAGGCCCGATCCCAAAGGTGAGATCACGTCTACGGAGTGCGTCGATATATTGACGCTGGCGGAAGGTTTTGGCACGGACTTCTTCGCCTCGGCGACTCTTGGCGAGGACATTTCGCTGTAAATCTTGCAGTTCCCCTTGCCGATCGCTATCTATGGCTTGACGAGCTGTTAAAATATCGGCACTGGAGATAGTATTGCCTTTAATCCAGAGGTTTTCAAGCGATCGCACTAATCGAGAAGCCAAATCAATTTGCCCTTCGGTACCAGAAATCACTAATTCCTGTCCGCGTAGCACTAAAGTGGCTCCTGTTTGCCGAGATAGCATTTTGAGATTTTCTTCTCCATCTCCCCCAAGAGCGATCGCACTGGGAATATTGGGCAGCTGAATTGTTAAGGCACCTGCCATAGTATTTCTTAATTGGTGAGGATCTGTATTTGACAAAGGTTAATTTTTCTCGCTAACGGCGAAATTATGCTTTTATTAACTACATTTTGAAAAATTTTTGTAATAAATTATCGCTTATAGAGGCGTACAGCTTGCCCTCATCCCCTAACCCCTTCTGCCAACATGGGGGAAGGGGAAATTGAGAATTTACTCCCCTCTCCCAACATGGAAGAGGGGCTGGGGGTGAGGACATAGCCCCTACTGGTGAAGAGTCCAAAAAAAGATCCAAAAATCTTTTTGCTACTTTCCATCTTTACAAAAATTCTGAGCGGAGGTAAACACAACCGCTCAGACTTGCTCTCTAGTTTGAAACTAGCGGAGGCGGGGCTTAACAATGGGTTTAGGCCCATCATTTCCACGCGGTTCTCTTCTAGTTGGCGGTGGCGATCGCTCTTCTGTCTCTTCATCAAAAGACATACCCTCGCGGCCCGGGGTAGTGCTGCCGTAAATATCCAGGTATACTGATTGCCCAGCTGCTGCTGCTGCTGCGGCAATTACTGTACGAATCGCCTGAATATTGCGTCCCCCTCGACCAAACACTTTCCCTTTATCCGTGCTTTCAAAGGCGATGCGAATCCAAGCCCGGTTGAGGGCTTGAGAAATTTCACAATCGACGCTTAAAGTCTCTGGAGATTCCAAAAACGGCTGCACTAAAAACTGAACCAGCCCAACGTAGTTGGGACTAGCTGTTGGGGATATTGTTCCAGAATTATGATGCGGCTGTAGCTGTGGCACTGACCTGTTCAAAAACATTGGCTTTTACTAAAATGCGACGGACGGTGTCAGTGGGTTGAGCGCCTTGTTGTAGTCGCTTGACGATGCCGGGAACGTCTAGTCGCACTTCATCGGTTCTGGGGTTATAGAATCCCAATTCTTCTAGGGGACGGCCATCGCGGCGAGCGAGGTTGTTAATGGCGACAATGCGGTAACTTGCTTCCCGCTTTTTACCGAATCGCTTCAAGCGCAGTTTGATCATGGTTGAAGAATCATTCTCCTAATTGGTAACTATGCCGAAATGCTAATTTTAGCACTCGTCTAGCATTTGGTGCTATTAGTCATTAGTCATTAGTCATTTGTGATTAGCAAATTACCAATGCCCCATTCCCAATAAGGGACTGACAAATAAAAAAATATACAACTATTTATTGTGGGGTGGGCAACATGAGCGCCCATAGTCAAAGGCGCTCATGTTGCCCACCCCACAAGATTGGATAATTTATTTCTTGGAAGTCCCTAACTAAAGATTGCCAAAGCCTTTTTTCTTTTTATCTTTGGTTTTTTTCTTTTTCGTGCCTGGGGCACCACTATCGTAACCCCGCCATCCGGGGGCAGGGGGACGATTGCCTGCACCTGCGAAGGCATTGCCCATGCCGCCACCGCCGAACATTCCCGGCATTCCAGGGAAGTTACCTTGACCCATTTGCTGCATGAGCGATCGCATTTTTTGGAAATCACCCACCAGTTTTGTCACATCTGACTCTCTATAGCCTGAGCCAGCAGCAATCCGCCGCCGCCGACTGGGAGAACTGGCTAATAAATCGGGGTCATGGCGTTCTTGGCGAGTCATGGAGTTAATCATCGCCTCACAGCGCTTTAGCTGGGTTTCTCCCTGCTTGAGTTGATCGTCTGAGAGCTTGTTCATCCCTGGAATCATCTTGATCAAGCCTCCCAGAGAACCCATGTTCTTTAGCATCCGCAACTGCTTGAGAAAGTCAGTAAAGTCAAACTTTGCTGACAAAATTTTCTCCTGCATTTTCTCAGCATCGGCTAAGTCAAACTCTTCTTGGGCTTTTTCTACCAGAGTTAGCACATCGCCCATTCCCAGAATCCGCGATGCCATGCGATCGGGATAAAACGGTTGCAGTGCCTCGACTTTCTCGCCTACACCCACAAACTTAATCGGCGCTCCCGAAATTTTTCGCACCGAAAGCGCTGCACCACCACGGCTATCACCATCCATCTTGGTGAGAATCGCCCCAGTAATTCCGATCTGCTCATGGAAGGTGCGGGTAAGATTTGCCGCCTCTTGACCAGTCATCGCGTCCACCACCAACAAAGTTTCATGGGGTTGGACAATTGCTTTGATCCGGGCTAATTCCGCCATCATGTCTTCGTCAATTTGCAGGCGACCGGCAGTATCAATAATTACTGTATTTACACCTTCTGCCCTGGCGCGTTCTACACCTTGCCTTGCAATTTCTACGGGATCTGCGTCGCTTCCTAGTTCAAATACTGGTACGTCAATTTGCTTACCCAACGTTAGCAACTGGTCGATCGCTGCTGGGCGATATACGTCTGTCGCCACCAACAAGCAGCTACGTTCTAATTTTCTCAGATGTAAGGCTAACTTAGCCGTAGCTGTGGTTTTACCAGTACCTTGCAACCCAGCCATCAAAATAATAGTAGGCTGTTCTTCGGCTTCTGCAATGGGAACATTTTCTTCTCCCATCACCTGCACTAGTTCATCGTGAACAATTTTGATGAACTGTTGGTCAGGTCGCACGCCGGTGATTACTTCGGCTCCCTGTGCTTTGGTTTCAACTTCGCTAATAAAATCTTTGACTACCTGGAGATTGACATCTGCCTCCAACAAGGCGCGGCGCACTTCGCGCAATGCATCTTGAATGTTGGATTGAGAAATTTTGTCCTGTCCCCGCAGTTTTTTCCAGGCGGATTCTAAACGGTCAGATAATGCATCAAACATAATGTAATTACAGGTAGTTCGCCAATGGGAAATTCTAAACCGCCGATAAATGCGATTTGGAATTTGCGCTAAATTTTAAACGTGCTATTTACCAGCTTAGTATTTTTCACCCCGACTGTAGCAATCAGCTTGGGTTAAGCAAATTTATCTGTTAAGGCAGGCAGGGGGAGTAGGGGGAGCAGGGGAGGCAGGGGGAGAGAAACAAGCTTAACTGAAGTGTATTGCCAGATACCTACATTTATTTCTACACAAGTCCCTTAATTAAACTTTTTTGTAGAGCAACAACAACAGCTTGAGCGCGATCGCGCACTTCTAATTTCTGCAAAATCGCATGAACATGAACCCTCACAGTCCCAGGTGTAATGTAGAGTGCCAGAGCAATTTCTTGATTAGTTTTTCCAGCTGCCAACAGTGATAAAATTTCTTGTTCGCGTTGGGTTAGGGGGTTGGAAAGTTTTGAGATATTTTCTGAGTTAAGTTGTCCAGGATCAGATGCAAAAGTAGAACGAATTTCTTTGGTTGCAGTTTCATCCCACCAGGATGCCCCAGCAGCGACAGAACGAAGTGCCAGCACTAATTTTTCTGCTGCCACTCCTTTGAGACAGTAGCCTTGAGCGCCTGCTTCAATTAATCGGGCAATTAAAGACTTTTGGGAGTGGGAAGTCAAAACTAAAACTGGTAACTGAGGATTTTGCTGCTTAATTTGGCGACATGCCTCTATTCCGCCAATTCCTGGCAATCCCACATCTAGTAACACGACATCGAAAGGTTTTTGGTTAATTAACTCAATAGCTGTTTCTCCATCTTCGGCCTCAGCAATAATCTCTAAGCCAGTTTCTTGTTGCAATCGCACCTGCAAACCTAAACGAAAGAGTTCATCATCTTCTACTAGGAGAATTTTGATTGGGGTAGATGGCATCTCACACAGTAAGAGAAGATTGAGACGGGTAAACGGGGAGCTTGAAAGCGAACATTGCACCAAAAGGGACTCTGTTCTCTGCCCAAATTATACCGCCGTGGGCTGCAATAATTTGCCGAGATAGATAAAGCCCTAATCCAGAGCCTTTGGCTTGGCGTTGGCTATGTCCTTGATAAAATCGTTCAAATAAATGGGAGAATTGTTCGGGCACAATACCTGCACCCGTATCCAAAATTTTCACTACTTGATAGGAAGCTTGCGGTTCTAATACTATTTCCACACGCTCACCGCGCCGAGAATGGTTGATAGCATTAACTAAAAGATTAGTAAAAACTCGTTGAAGTTGCAAAGCATCACCTTTAACCCATAGCGATCGCCGCCAATCAGAGTCACCATAGTTAAGTGAAAGATAAACGCGACGACTAGCTGCTAATTCCGAGAGAGTATTAGCAGCTTCTTCTGCCAAAATAGCCAAATCTATAGGTGCTAAGTTGAGTTTTAAGCCTTCTGTATCATTACGATAAATATCTAACAAAGTTTCTAGCAGTTGTAAGGAAGTTTGATGACTACGCGTCATTGTAGATAAAACTTTTTGCTGTGCCGATGAGACAGCACCAAATTTTTCTTGTTCAAAAGCTTTGAGAGTTTCAATTGCTCCCAGCAACGGAGTTTTGAGATCATGGGTGAGAGTAGAAGCAAAATCTTCACGCACTCTAGACAATTCCTCTTGAGCTTCTAGCTTGGCACGAGTCAGGGCGATCGCTTCTTCCGAACGACGTAGGCGATCGCTCAAAACACCTGTGACAATCAATGCGAGCGTTGCGATCGCTCTACTGGCGATCGTAGAAGGCTTTATAACTTCACCTCCTGGCACTACAAGATTTAGCATGGTTAGGCACACACCAACGAAAGTAGCTTGAAAAGTACCACGCCTCCCTAACCAGGAGTTTGCTAACAAAATCGGCCCTGTATAGAGATAGCCAAACACATATTCAGTAGGTGTAGACCACTCCATAATTAATGCAACTATAAATAGACCTGCAATTAGCAAATATTTGCCTAAAGGCGATTCTTTATGAAGTAATCTAACTTTGAAATCTACCATTTAGGGCATGATGGTTAATTTTTTATTTTTTAACTAATATTATATTGTACCTAAATAGATTATACCAGATTATTAACCAATTAATGAAGTGTTTACCTAAAAGCAAACATCTAAACACCTAATATATATTGCTCCATAAACACCATAAATAAAAAAATAAACACTGTTTTATACCCTTCTGTTACTTGTTTTAGTTCATAAAGTAGTTAATTATATAATTAGTAACAACTAGAAAACATTGTTCCTATTATTGTCTTAATTGCAAAAATGCGTTATGGCATTAGGTTTAAAAAGTGTAAAAATAGTGAGCAACAGCTGCCATTGTGGCAAAGCTTTGACTAGCTTATTATTGCCAGAAAGTTGCATATTTCTCGGCATTGTTAGAAATAATCAAGTCATCCTAGCAAGTGCTGAACCCATCATCTGGCATGGAGATTATGTACTAGCTGTTGCTTTAAATTCAGCCTCAGTTCCTATGCTCAATTTTGTCCTTAACAAAAAGCATCCAGTTCGCTATTTACCCAAGGAGTGTTTCATCAAAAATTCGACAATATAAAAATGTATCAGGAGCTTTTTTAAATTCATGTTACAAGGATGGATACAAATTGCTTTGACATTACTGATAGTCATAGCAACTACTCCCTTACTAGGGAAATATATAGCTCGTGTTTTCATGGGAGAAAAAACACTCCTTGATGCAGTAATAAATCCCCTAGAAAAAGCTATTTATGCCTTTAGTGGTATACGTTCCCAAGAAGAAATGACAGGTTGGCAATATGCCAAAGCAGTACTGTATAGCAATCTTGTCATGGGGATTTTAGTTTATTTAATCTTGATGCTGCAAGAATGGTTGCCGCTAAATCCCACAAATTTAGGTACACCAAGTTGGGATTTAGCACTGCACACTACACTTTCCTTTCTCACCAACACAGACCAACAGCATTATTCTGGTGAAACAACCTTTAGCTATGCTAGTCAAACTTTCGCCCTTGGGTTCTTGATGTTTACTTCATCGGCGACTGGTTTAGCAGTAGGAATTGCCTTTATTCGTGGTTTAACTGGTAGACCATTAGGCAACTTTTATAGCGATTTAATTAAGTCAATTACGCGAATTTTGTTACCCATATCTGTGATTGGCGGCTTGTTATTAATCTTGGCGGGTGTGCCAGAAACCTTGGCAGGGCCAGCCACAGCAACCACCTTAGAAGGTGCAACTCAAGTAATTGCCCGTGGCCCAGTTGCCCACTTTGAAATTATTAAACAATTAGGAGAAAACGGTGGTGGCTTCTTTGGGATCAACTCAGCCCATCCTTTTGAAAATCCCAACGGCTTTACGAACTTATTAGAAATGTGGGCAATGATTTCTATTCCCACAGCACTTATTTACACTTACGGCATATTTGCTAACAACCGTAAACAAGCATGGCTAGTGTTTTGGATGGTCTTTGTCATCTTTGTCTTTTTAATAGGTATTGCCGCAGTAGGTGAATTTCAAGGAAATCCTCTTGTTAACTCACTATTAGGAGGACAACAACCCAATTTAGAAGGCAAAGAAGTTCGATTTGGATGGGCACAAACAGCACTTTGGGCAGTCATGACTACAGCAACTATGTGTGGTGCTGTTAATGGTATGCACGATTCTTTAATGCCTCCAGGTGGATTTGCAACTCTCTTTAATATGTTTTTACAAATTATTTGGGGAGGTCAAGGAACTGGCACAGCTTACCTATTTATCTATCTAATTTTAGCAGTGTTCCTAACTGGGTTAATGGTGGGACGGACACCAGAATTTTTAGGACGCAAAATCGAGAAGAAAGAAATTGTCCTAGCCAGCGTTGTCTTATTAGTTCACCCCTTTGCTATTCTCATTCCTTGGGCTATTACCTTCGGTTTTCCTGATACCCTTTCAGGTATTAGTAACCCAGGTTTTCATGGTGTTTCCCAGGTAGTTTACGAATACGCTTCCGCCGCCGCGAATAACGGTTCTGGCTTTGAAGGATTAAGTGATAACACTCTGTGGTGGAACCTCAGCACCAGTGTCAGCATTTTGGCAGGGCGTTATATCGCAATTATTGCACTGTTACTTTTGGCGGATAGTATGTCCCGCAAGCAACCTGTTCCTATGACCAGCGGTACTCTCAGAACTGACACTGGACTCTTCACAGGAGTTACAAGCGGCGTGATTTTAATTCTTGGCGCTCTTACCTTCCTTCCCGCACTTGTTTTAGGCCCCATAGCAGAGGCATTTCTGATTGCCAGAGGTGGATGAAGAGAGCAGGGGGAGAATTTTGGAAGTTGCTAAATCATCCCGCAACTATGCAAAGCGAAATATTCTCTTGTTTGTGCCTGTGCCTAATTTTTTTAATTAATTAATCACCAATGACACCATCTACAAAACCGCGACAAGAACGCAAACATACAACCAAAGCCAAATCAGCCGGACTTTACAGGCGTGCATTTCAGCAAGCATTTGTCAAGCTGCATCCACGTAACATGCTGAAAAATCCAGTGATGTTTGTAGTTTGGTTGGGTACGATCATCACAGCACTGGTAACAATTGCACCAAACTTATTTGGCCCAACACCTGGTGACAATCCCAGATTATTCAATGGTTTAATTACGCTGATTTTGTTCTTAACCGTTGTCTTTGCCAACTTTGCTGAAGCTGTAGCTGAAGGACGAGGTAAAGCTCAAGCAGATGCCTTGCGATCGGCAAAATCCGATGCTAAAGCCAAAAAACTCCTTGCTGATGGTTCCATCCAAGAGGTTAGTTCTACAGCCTTACGTCGTGGCGACCAAATCAAGGTAATTGCTGGAGATATTATCCCTGCTGACGGGGAGGTGATTAAAGGTATTGCCTCTGTGGATGAATCTGCTATTACAGGAGAATCAGCACCAGTATTGAAAGAACCAGGGTCAGATATTGCTAGTTCCGTGACTGGAGGAACGCGTATCAACTCTGATGAACTGATAATCCGGGTCACTTCTGACCCTGGACAAGGCTTTCTTGACCGCATGATTAGTTTAGTAGAAGGAGCTTCTCGCAGCAAAACACCTAATGAAATCGCCTTGACGGTTTTGTTGGCAGTTCTTACTCAAGTGTTTTTGGTTGTGATTGCCACTTTACCTACAGTGTCAGTGTACGTCAACTCACCTATTAGTATTGCCGTACTCATAGCCTTACTTGTGGCACTGATTCCTACCACTATTGGCGGATTATTAAGTGCTATTGGGATTGCTGGGATGGATAGAGTTGCCCAGTTTAATGTAATTGCTACTTCTGGACGAGCGGTTGAAGCTTGCGGGGATATCAACACCTTGATATTGGACAAAACAGGTACGATTACTTTGGGAAACCGTTTGGCGGAGGAATTTATTCCCGTTAACGGTCATTCTATGGAGAAGGTAGCAAAAGTTGCTCTAGAATCAAGCATATTTGATGAAACTCCAGAAGGAAAATCTATTGTCAAACTGGCGGAAAAATTAGGGGCAACATTAGATTTTGACCCCAAACAAGCAGAAGGCATCGAATTTTCTGCCAAAACGCGGATGAGTGGTACTGATTTACCTAACGAGGTGCAAATTCGTAAAGGTGCAGTGGACGCGATTAAAGGATTTGTGCGATCGCGGAATGGAAAATTAACCCCTGAACTTGATACCACCTTTGAACGAATTTCTCGATTAGGTGGTACTCCATTAGCGCTTTGTAAAAATGATGAAATCTATGGTGTAATTTATCTCAAAGACATCATTAAACCGGGTATTCGAGAACGTTTTGATCAAATGCGGCGAATGGGAATTAAAACCATTATGCTGACTGGAGATAACCGTATTACTGCATCTGTGATTGCCGAAGAAGCAGGAGTTGATGACTTTATTGCCGAGGCTACACCTGAAGACAAAATTGAGGTGATTCGGACAGAACAAGCCCAAGGAAAACTCGTAGCCATGACTGGAGATGGTACTAATGATGCCCCAGCTTTAGCTCAAGCAAATGTAGGTGTGGCAATGAATACAGGCACTCAAGCGGCAAAGGAAGCTGCTAATATGGTAGACCTAGATTCTGATCCTACTAAGTTAATTGATATCGTCACGATTGGTAAACAATTACTGATTACCCGTGGCGCACTCACCACTTTTTCTCTTGCTAACGATATTGCCAAGTATTTTGCCATTCTTCCGGCAATATTTGCGGGTATTGGTGTTGGCACTCTCAATATTATGGATTTAGCAAGTACCCAATCTGCGGTTTTATCAGCTTTGATTTATAACGCCTTAGTGATTCCAGCACTCATCCCATTAGCACTGACTGGGGTTAAATTTAGACCATTAACCGCAGATCAACTTTTACAACGCAATATCTTTATCTATGGACTTGGTGGCGTTGTGATTCCCTTCATTGCGATCAAAATAATTGATGTTTTGATTGTATCAATAGGTCTAGCTTAGTCCAAAACTCTGCGTTACTTTGCGCTTACCTCTGCGCCCCTTTGCGTTTGAATTCACTATTGTAATTATGAACAACGTATTTCACTTTATTGGCGAAAAACCAAATCGCATTCCTGTATCTCTATTTTTACTACTTTGCTTGAATGTACTTTTAGCACCAGCAGTACAAGCCGCAACACCGTTCGCAATATCACGTTCTGCATCTTATGCTATTGCCCTTTTAGGACTCATGACTTTGAGCGTGAGTATTTATTTATTTGTAGTCATTTTTCAGCCGGAGAAATTCTAATGAGCCAACTCAATAAAGCTGTTCGTTCTACTTTAGCTTTGTGGTTACTAACAGCCTTCCTCTATCCTTTATTCATGCTACTTTGTGGACAGATAGCATTTTCCTTTCAGGCTAACGGCAGCTTAATTACTAACAGTCAAGGTACAGTTGTAGGCTCTGCCTTAATTGGTCAACCTTTTAATAGCGATCGCTATTTTTGGAGTCGCCCCAGCACTGTAGAATACAGCATAGCCCCAGAAGTTACAAAAACCGGGATATCAGGAGCTAGCAACCTCGCACCCAGCAATCCTGAACTCCTCAAACGCATTCAAGTGGAAGTAGCACGACTGAAACAAGCCAATATACAACCAACTGCTGATTTAGTTTATACTTCTGGCTCCGGTTTAGATCCTCACATCAGTATTGCAGCAGCCCAAACACAGGTGCGGCGTATTGCCAGCGCCCGTAATCTGAATCCAGCCCAAATTCAAACTCTAGTATCTCAAAACATCGATGGCAGATTCTTGGGAATTTTTGGTGAACCTGGAATTAATGTTTTGCAGCTAAATATGGCTTTGGATGCTTTACAACCTGCAAGTTAACTTTTTGAGGGAGTCAATCAAAAAAGCGATTAATTGCTCTGATTACAGTCCCAATAAACAATTAACTCAAAAAAAGTAACCCTCTCATTCTCTCCCAGCTTTCTAAATTAACTATTGTCAATTTACCTAATATCTTGTTAATGATTCATTCTCATAACCCATCTCCCGATAGTTCTTATATTCGTCCTCACCGACGTGGGAAACATAAGATTTTTATTGGTATGGCTCCCGGTGTCGGCAAAACTTACAAAATGCTGGAAGAAGCACATCAACTGAAACAAGATGGAATTGATGTAGTCATCGGTATCGTAGAAACTCATGGACGCAAAGATACGGCAATGAAAGCTGCTGGAATAGAGGTAGTTTCTCAAAAAGCCTGCATCCATCAGAACGTCACTCTACAGGAAATGGATACAGACGCAATTTTGCAACGCTCTCCTCAACTGGTTCTAGTGGATGAACTTGCTCATACTAACGTTCCTGGTTCTCAACAAGAAAAGCGTTATCAGAACGTGGAAGTAATTTTGTCTGCCGGAATTGATGTTTATTCCACTGTCAATATTCAGCATTTGGAAAGTTTAAATGACCTAGTGGCAAGAATTACAGGTGTGGTGGTGCGAGAGCGCATTCCTGATTATGTACTTGATGAAGCTGATGCTGTGGTTGTCATTGATGTTACTCCAGAAACTTTAGAAGAGCGTTTACGAGAAGGGAAAATTTATGCTCCTGCAAAAATCGAGCAATCCCTGAAAAACTTCTTTCAGCGTCGTAATCTCATTGCTTTAAGGGAACTAGCATTAAGAGAAGTAGCAGATACTGTTGAAGAAGAAGCAAACACTTCCAGCTTAGTAGGACAAAATTGCAATGTTCACGAACGAGTTTTAGTATGTGTATCTACTTATCCTGATTCAGTGCAGTTGCTACGTCGAGGCGCACGCATTGCCAATTATATGAATGCGCGACTATATACTGTGTTCGTAGCATATCCCGAACGTTTCCTCACCAAAGAAGAAAGTTTACATATCGATATATGCGAAAAATTATGTCGAGAGTTTGGTGGCGAATTTTTACACTTTAAGAGCCAAAATATCGCCAATAAAATTGCTCAAGTTGCGGTAGATTATCACATTACTCAAATTATCATTGGTGAGAGCCAGCAGTCTTCATGGAAAAGATGGCTCAAAGGTTCTTTCACACAAAGATTGATGGAGTTAATTAGGCATCAAAAAATAGATTTACATATTATCGCTACCGAGAAATGAGTTAAACCAATTCGCAATGGGCTACGCCCCGCTACGCTAACGCAATTACGTTTTGTGACGGGGATTTGATTTAGGCATCAAAACGCGCTGCCTATCTTGCTGGGGACTTAAACCCCTAAAGTTTGTTAATAAACATCTCCGAAAAAGAATGTAGAGACGTAGCACTGCTACGTCTCTACAAGGGTTTTGGGTAACGCATATTTAATTTCTGGAGATGTCTAATCACTACATCTACAGACTTAAGTAGAGCGGCGTGAATAATGAAGAGGTTTGTAGTAAGGACTTTAGTCCTAATTTGAGTGCTGGAGCCGCTCTCTACGAGACGCACTCGCATTCACTACGAACTTATCTCAAGATTTTTTACATTACTTAATCTACTTGGATTTATTCTCGCCTACTTACTTAAGTATTATAAGTAGTTAGCTTCCGAACTTAGGGACTTCTAGTTAAAAAAACATTCCATCACTCACCGCGTCACCCCACCCTAACCCTCCCCGTATGTATTGGGGAGGGAACTGGATTTTTTTCCCCCCAATACATCGGGGGGATTAAGGGGGATAAAACGCCTGTGGGACATGCATTTTAGCTTAAGTTGACACCTATGGGCATTGCGCCTTGCCCCTACGAGAAATCTATATGTATCAGGATTTTTGTGAATTGGTATGACTCCTGAATTCTTTTTATGATTGAGTTGCTGCTGGTTTTGAGAGTTGTTGTTGGTAAAATCGGACAACTTTTTGCACATAGTCAGCTGTGAAACCTTTGTCACAGCCTTTATAACTACCAGTCATCCACCAACAAGCTGCGCCACGCACAGATGCAATTTCATTATTGTTAGTGGCGCGGAATTGATTTGTTAACTCACGGCGGGTGATGCAAGAGACAACTTGGCGAGCGATCGCAGGGCTGTTTTCAAACTGCGTCGGTGTCAGTTCTCGTTTAAAACAAGTTTTTGACCAACCTTTAAGGGTTTCTGGTTTAACTTGCCATTCGCTGTAATATCCATCGTTGGGATTTTTTGTCTGCGGTGCAGCTTGTCGGAATGCCTCTACCATCGCCGCAACTTGGGTATCAGAAACCGGCTGCTGTGCTTGAGCTAATAATGGTAATAGTCCTAAGCTGACAATAACTCCGTTGAGTAGTAATCCTATAGGTTTTTTGATCATAAGGTAACATCCTATGTATTTAGGCTATCAATTAGCAAGGCATGATCCACAGATTAGAAACCTACTAAATTTTCTATAGTATCGGCATCATTCGGTAATGCGGCTGTTAAAACTTCGCTACCTTCTGTGGTAACTAAAACATCATCTTCGATGCGGATTCCGCGCACATCGGCAAATTCAGATAAACGCTGCCAATTCACTACATTTTGATATTTTGAGCGAACATTCGCATCATTTAAAATTGCTGGTACTTGATAAAAACCAGGCTCAATTGTGACTAACATTCCTGGACGCAAAGGACGATTTAAACGGAGGTAGCCTAGGCCAAAGCGATCGCTCCTTTCACGTCCCTCTTCATACCCTGCTAAATCACCCAAATCTTCCATATCATGCACATCTAAACCCAGTAGATGACCGATACCATGAGGGAAAAACAGCGCATGGGCATCCATCTCTACTAAGTCTTGGGGATTTCCTTGTAAGATACCCAACTCTACTAAACCTTCAGCGATAACCGTGGCAGCTAGCAAATGAATATCCCCATACTCTACACCAGGGTGTATTTTGGCAATGCAAGCATCATGGGCTGCCAGCACAACATTATATATATCTCTTTGGGTAGATGAAAACTTACCCGAAACTGGCAATGTGCGAGTAACATCACCTGCCCAACCCATCTCAGTTTCAGCGCCAACATCGGCAAGTAATAAGTCACCTGGTTGTAGAGCGTGGTGATAGTCTTCGTTATGCAAAACTTCACCGTGAACGGTGACAATACTGGTGTAGGAAGTTGTCATATTGTGGGCAATAATTACCCCTTCCATCGCTGCACGAACTTCTGCTTCTAGCTTGGCTTTAGGTGTTGCTGCCATACCAGCTTTGTGCGCTTCAATAGTGACAGCCGCAGCTTTTCGCAACTCGGTTAATGCAGCTTCATCATGAGTGAGACGGAGAGAAACGATCGCCTTAGCTAACTCCAAGTCAATTCCTTGGGGAGGACTTTGTGGTAAAACCCATCTATTTAATAGCTGTGATTGTTGCGTCCAAGTAGCTGCATCTTGTACAGCGAGTGTAGCGGCATCTTCTACCCAAGACTCTAATTCTGCCATTGACCCTGCCACATCCGCCCCAATATTTTGAGCTATTTCCTCGCGCGTTGGCATTTCTCCATGCCAAAGGGCGCTGCTGGGTGATGGATCGTCGATGAATAGTTCTAGCCTGCCCGCTTCTAGACGAATTGCCGCATTTGATAATGGCAGTCCAGCAAAATAGAGGAAATGACTGCTAGCGCGAAACGGAAAAGCATTTGCTGGATAGTTGCGCGGACTGTTGCTACCTGACCACAGAATTACGGGAAAATCAATCAGGTTGGCTAATTGTTGCCGACGGTGGCGTAAAGTATCGATGAGGGAAGTAGAAGTTTGTTGAATCAGCATAAATGGAAACTCAAAGAGAAGGATAAAGGTTAGAGGTTTGCCTTTATTTAATCGTTATCGTCTTTATCATCATCGTCATCGTCTTTATCATCCTGGCGATCATTATTCTGGCGATCGCCATCTTTGTCGTCGTCGTCGTCATCCTCGTCGTTCTGGTTAGGTTGCAAGACTGGTTTTTGTTGCTCAGTTGGAGCAAGTGGCTGCGGTACATTAAGACCACAACTAACTAATCCTCCAAAAATTAACGCTAAGTTGACAGCAGCAAAGATGCTTCTAAAGATTTTTATCGTCATGTTTCCATTTTGCTTTGACATTTACCCTAGTTTTTGGAGATTGTATTTTTAACGTATCACGGAAGTCCCCACCTTCAATGTACTCATAAGGTGGGGATTGTGAGCGGGGGATTTGGATGTAGAGACGTAAAATTTTACGTCTCTACAAGGATTTTCACCGGAATGCACAATCGTTTTCATAGCGCAATCAGCAATGCCATCGTAACTAGTGGCATAAATATTTCATGCACTCTTGATAAATATAATGTTGTCTAATTTTCCAGGTGACTCTAATGGGACAAATCATTACTCAAGTTGATGCTTTTACCAATACACCTTTTGCAGGTAATCCTGCTGCTGTCTGTGTTTTGCCTACTCCCCAAGAGGATAGCTGGATGCAGAATGTGGCACAGGAGATGAATTTATCTGAGACAGCTTTTCTAGTTAAACAGGATGATGGCTTCAATCTGCGTTGGTTTACGCCCACGGTAGAAGTACCGCTTTGTGGACATGCAACTTTAGCTAGTGCCCATGTACTTTGGTTAGAGGGGCATTTGTCACAGAATGAAGTTGCGCGTTTCTACACCAAAAGCGGAGTGCTGATTGCTAAGTTGCAAGGTGAGTGGATTGAGTTAGACTTTCCTGTGAATCATTCACAAGCAACAGTCGCCCCGCGAGAACTCAAGGCTGCTTTGGGCGTACCGTACAAATCTGTTTTCTTGAATTCCTTGGGCTATTTAGTGGAATTAGCATCTGAAGATTTGGTACGACAAATAAAGCCAAATTTTCAAATATTGAAAACCTTGCCTTTTTCTGAGATTATTGTCACCAGCCTCACCCACCCTGATTCTGAATATGATTTCGTCTCTCGCTTCTTTGCACCGGGTTTAGGGATTGATGAAGACCCTGTAACTGGGGCGGCCCATTGTTGTCTCGCTCCCTTCTGGCGCGATCGCTTGCACAAAAATGAATTATTGGCTTATCAGGCATCCAGTCGTGGTGGGGTGGTGAAGGTGTATTATGACGGAGGCGATCGCGTCTTTCTCAGCGGACAAGCCGTAACTGTTATGCGAGGTGAGTTAATTACGGGATAAATCTAATATTACAAATCAATCGCATCCGGTAAAAACTCACCATCAAAAACTTGGTACAAGAAACAAGAAAGAAAAACGAACCGCATAGACGCAAAGCGGCTTCCCGCAGGGTGGAACGCAAAGAAAGAAGTTAAAAGGGTTTGGCGCAGCCTCACAAAGAAATGGTATAAGCAGTTCCTTAACAGCGATCGCACGCTTTTAGCTAAAGCAGAAAAAGCCCCACATCCTACCCGGAGGGAGGTGTGGAATGCGTAAGTTCTAAATTATTTTATCAATAATCCAAAAAATAGCACCACCATAAAGACAGGCTGGCGCTATTTTTTGGATTTAATTCACAATAGTTAAATGAATTTTCTAAATTCCCCTTACTCTTTGTCTGCATTTTTGCTTTTATACAGCACTGCGACGGGTTATTAAGTTCCACAAGAAAACCGCAACAATTGCACCAAGAACTGCTAACGCAATACCAGGGATGCTAAGAGTAGGAGCTGCTAAAGTCAACGTTCCTGTACTGAAGAATACACCTAAGCTACCGCCAACAAAAGCACCGATAATTCCTAGTAAGATTGTTCCCAGAATTCCGCCACCTTGATGACCGGGGTAGATAGCCTTAGCGATCGCACCAGCAATTAGACCTAAAACAATCCAAGCAAGAATATTCATTGTTATTAATTTGGTAAACGTTTTTACTCACAAATACATATTATCAATCTTAATTTTTTGCTCCATCTACCATCAGAATTAATCATTAATAACCACAAGGAAGAGTTGAATTGCAACTAGGTTTTTTCATGTGTGCCCGATTGAGCTAGATAATCACTTAAAAAAAGCTCCTAGTTGGTCTTTAACTAGGGGCTTATCAAACTATTGCTTGGTAATTGCAGTATATGCATTTTTAAGTAGCTCTCTCCTCTACTAGAAGAATTAAGCTGAGTTTTTAATGGCTGTCTCTAAAGTAATGTAAAGGAAGCAAAATTAGGCGATGTCTACTATGGGTGTAGTTGCTGCAACTTTATTACCAACATTCCACACTTGGGTATCGCCAGGATAACTGCCACGTTAGAGACTTCCAAATTAAAAAATATCCAAAAATCTCATCCACCAATCCTCTCTATTCTTCATCTCTCCCTTTGGGAGAAGGGGAGACGCTGCGCGAACAAGTCGGGGAACCGCAAGGGCGCACTGGCAACTCTTTGCCTCTGTGGTAGCCTGCGGCAAGCCGCGTTGCGTCTACGTTTTCTTGGAAGTCCCTTATGTGAGGCTTGTATTGGGAAATGGGGACTGGTGAGTGGGAAAATTTGCTTGTATTAGCCCAATCCATAATCCCCATCCCTAATTTCCAGTGAAAATGCCTAATCAAATTTGGTTATCACAATTGCAAGAACATCGTGCGATCGCAGTCATCCGCGCTTCTAAAATCGAAGTGGGACAGCAAATGGCAATGGCTGTAGCATCTGGGGGAATGCAGTTAATTGAGATTACCTGGAATAGCTCGCAGGCTGGGGAATTAATAACTCAACTACGTTCGGAATTACCAGCCTGTACTATTGGCACTGGTACGCTATTCAATGTGCAACAGCTAAAAGAAGCGATCGCATCTGGGGCGCAATTCCTCTTCACACCCCACGTTGATTTGGCAATGATTCAAGCAGCACAACAAGAAGATGTACCCATCATTCCAGGAGCTATGACTCCTACAGAAATTGTTACCGCCTGGAGTCAGGGCGCTAGTTGTGTAAAAGTGTTTCCCGTGCAAGCAGTGGGAGGGGCTGATTATATCAAAAGTTTGCAAGGGCCACTAGGTCAGATTCCCTTAATTCCTACTGGCGGTGTCACTTTAGAAAATGCCAAAGAATTTTTGCAAGCCGGAGCGATCGCTGTAGGTTTGAGCGGTGAATTATTTCCCAAAAAGCTTGTCACAGAGGGGAATTGGGAAGCGATCGCATCTGGGGCAAGAAAACTGATACAACAGTTAAGTTAACTTAGAATCAAAACATCAAAAGTTCACGTCTATTAAAGTAGTAGATAGGGAAATAAAGGTGAAAACTAATAAGTTTCTCAAGACTTGATGATTTAAGTGTGAGTGTATCTAAAATGAAAAAACTGATTTATCCTGACTGGGTGCGTCGCTTACAAATACTCCTGGCTGGTACAGCACTGTCCGTAAGTGTTTTTACTACTACTGGAACTAGTGAAGTGTGGGCGAATTCCAAAAATCAAGTAATTGCACAAAGAATCCAGACATTACAAAAATCGAATAAGCGCTGGATTCAAATTGATCTTTCAAAGCAACGGTTAATAGCTTGGGAAGGTGACAGAGTGGTTTATGGAAGTGCTATTTCCTCTGGGAAAAAATCTACTCCCACTATTGTTGGTACTTTTAATATTCAATCCAAGTTCAAAACTACACGGATGCGGGGAGAAAACTACAATGTTCCCAACGTTCCTCATGCCATGTTTTACCAAGGTAATTACGGTATTCACGGAGCTTACTGGCATAAAAGGTTTGGGACTCCAGTCAGCCACGGCTGTGTAAATCTCCCACCTAAACATGCTAAATGGCTATTCGAGTGGGCATCGGTAGGCACACCAGTAGTTATCCAGAAATAGTAGGTTAAGCAACCAAAAGGCAATTTAGCGAAAATCATTAATAACAACAAATCAAGACAATTGAGTGATTCCCAGCAATATTTTATGCTGGGAATCTTCGGAGTCGGAATTACATAATTTGAAATAAAATATAGAAGAGGGCATTTAACGATTTGCCCAAGAAAATAAGCGTAAATCCTGACAATTGCTGTGTGAAATTAAAAATGCAAATATAAATTTGGGGAAAGTTTGTATTTAGGCATTTAAATGACAGATTTTTTTAAAGGTGTCCTTTGTAGTTAGTCATTAATTAGAACTCATCATTTAATTAAGGACAAATGATAAATGTGCAAATTGGATGCAGATTAGCTTAGGACTTGTTTTGAAAAGCATTAGCGGATGAATTGCGTAAATCCTCAACAGGAAGCGAGTAGTCGATCTGGAAATTTTTAGTTTTCTAGAAAATTACTTCACTTCATAATTTTTGCGTAGTTTAGAAGGTTAGGCATAATGCAATCTTGGATTCGCAGTGGTAGGATTCGTTCTTCAGGAACTTTTTGTACAGGCGTGGCGCTGATGGTGGCAACTCTATTTTCTTGGTCATCACCTTTAGCTGGTACACCCAACTTTACTACAGCAACAGCCGCGTCAGTGGATGAAAACAGCATCACTGCATCTAATATCAGGGAAACATCCCAACCTCGCTGGATTGAAATTGACTTGTCAGAGCAACGCTTACGTGCATGGGAAGGTAAAAGGCTTGTTTATTCATACCGCATTTCTGGAGGCAAGCGATCGACTCCCACACCCATAGGTAGATTTCGGATTAATTCTAAGTATCGCACTCACCGGATGCGAGGCAGGGGTTACAATATTCCTGATGTTCCTTACACAATGTATTTCTACAGAGGCTACGCCATCCACGGCGCTTACTGGCATAATCGTTTTGGCACTCCAGTCAGCCACGGTTGCGTAAATTTACCTGTTAAACAAGCTCGCAATCTTTACAATTGGGCTAGGAATGGAACTTTAGTAGTCGTGCGGAAATAATTCGTAATTAAGAGTTGCAATTCTGCCTTTGATATATGGACAGGTGCGTTTACCGAGTGTAACGCACCCTACATCACTGCTAGACTAAAAACATATCTTCGAGGGATTTAGGTGCGACGCCAAATAGCCCATCGTAGACATCGCTCTCTGGCGAAAAACAAATATAGATATAAATCATGTCTATAATAGACATGATTATGAATAAAAGAGGTAGGAGAATGAACTGGAGAATTGCAGAAGCGAAACAGAGGTTCTCCGAACTAATTCATGCTGTAACTAAAGAACCGCAACTCATCTACAATCGAAATGAACTGGTGGCTGTTGTTGTCGAAGCTGAAATGTTTGAGGAATTCTTGACGTGGCGCAAGCAACGCGAAAAGTTTTCTTTAGCTGATGCTTTCAAAGAACTACGTCAGATAGCGACTGAGGAAAATTATATTCTCGAAGTACCCTCCCGCCAAGACCGTCTTAATCCTTTCGCTGATGCCATCGATGACTTTTCTCTGTGACACTAACATTATCAGCGAATTAGTAAAACTGCAACCTAACTCTGGTGTAGTGAAATGGGCAGAAAGAGTTTCCTCAATAGTTCTGAGTGCAATCACCGTTGAAGAAATATTTTACGGACTGACATCCAAGCCTAACCCTAGAATTCAAATATGGTTCGAGAACTTTTTGGAAAATAACTGTCAAGTATTGCCTATCACCATTGAAATTGCCAAGCGCTCCGGTGAATTGCGAGGTAAACTAAGATTAAGTGGGAAAACACACACCCAAGCAGATATGATGATTGCTGC
Organism: Nostoc sp. CHAB 5834; assembly: GCA_020829485.1. Next base: position 77,628 of record JAIVFU010000014.1, read on the forward strand.
TACTGCTCAAATTCATCAATTGACTTTAGTAACGCGCAACATCCGGGATTTCGACGGTTGCGGTATCCCACTTTTAAATCCTTTTAGTTAATTAACTCAACTGTGCCACAAGTTGATTTTCCAACAGTGTATCATTCGTTAACAAGTCTTCAACGGTGATTCGCAAAAAGCGTTGTTCATCAACTTGAAAGAAAATTTTAATGCGATCGCTTCCAGGATATCCGGCTGGTGTCAGTTGGGCAATTGTCCTCGCGCCTTCTTGATCGTTGAGAGGTTTGACGCTGGTTTCAGTATTGTCCATACGTCGCGTAATCAAGCGATCGCCATCAAAATAAACTTCAGTACTACCCGTATCTGCTCCCAATTCTCCCATAATTAGTTCAATGCTGGGCTGATTTTCCACTGAAGCGCCTAAGACTAATTCCACTGGCTGACTCATTGGGTATGCAAGTCCCGCTTTAATCAGAGAATGCCATTTATGACGCTGATTGCGGCGATCCCAGTAGCGGATACCATAACTATGGTAGAGAAAGTCTTTGATTTGTATCCCTTGTGCTAACTGTAATGCACCTTGAGCGATCGCTTCAAAGGGACGTTCGCAACGGATTTTTTCTGGCTCAAAATACTGTTTTATCCATGTCTGCACTGCTGGTAATTGCACTGTCCCACCAACTAACAAAACTGCATTAATATCTGGAAGTTCTATTCCTTGGCGTTTTGCTTGCTGTAACAGTGTCGTCATCGACTCATCTAGTAACTCAAAAAATGCATGTTCTTTGAGGATATTTTCAAAAGTGTCCCGGTTTAGTTCCAGTTCATAGCTTTCAAATGTCTCATCGTCAAAATAAACTTCACTAGCTTGGTTTTGAGTTGATAGCTGAATTTTTACCCGTTCTGCCAATCTTGTTGTCAATGGACTTATCGCCAACTCTTGAGTTTTGGCAAAGTAATCTACCAACCAATTATCAATATCAGTACCGCCCAAATTTTGCCCAGCTTTCGCCAGGACACGGGCTGTTTTGACTTTTTGTTTTGAATCTTCAGCCAAGGACTTATTACCCCACTTGAGGAGAAATCCGAGCGGCTTTGTGGTTGCTTGCACGCCTTGATCTAACCGGACAAGGGATAAATCCAAAGTGCCGCCACCAAAGTCAATCACTAAAAGAATTTCTTGATCTGCCAAGCCATAACCCAAGGCTGCGGCTGTGGGTTCATCTAGCATCCGCACCTGTTCTACTGGGAGGGCTTGACAAACTTTCCCCAACCAGTGACGATAAGCTTCAAAACTGTCTACGGGTACAGTTAACACCAGAGAATCTAAGCCACCTTCCAGGGGTGCTAGTTGCTCAATTACTTTGGTGAGGAACCATTGCCCTACTTGTTCAAAGGTGACAATTTGCCCATCTAGTTCGGGTAAGAAACCTTGAATATTTGCACCAATACCCCGCTTGAAGCTGCGGAAAAATCTAGTGTCGCCCTTGAGGTCAAGACCGCGATCGCGTACTTGTTGCCCGACTAAGACTTGATTTTTTGTTGCATCTTCAACATAAACCAAGCTAGGAATCAGTGGCGGATTGAGGCTTTGTTTTATTGATAAACCTGGTAGATTCAGGGTTTCTGGCTGTTGGGTTACAGGGTTCCAACGAGCAATTACTGTGTTGCTAGTACCAAAATCGATTGCGATCGCCATATTTTATAATTTATTATCTCGCACGAAGAGGCTAAAGCTGATTTATTTGTGATTATTGTCTATAAGCCATCAACAATGCAATTGATAATTCAACGGTCTTTTACAGAAAATCAAACCGCACAGGTTTAAGTCCCCCGGTTCAATAAATAGGTAAGTTTTGTATTGGGGTTAAAATCCCCATTACAAAACTTAATTACGAATTATTTTAATCTTCATGCCGTAACTGCCATGCTGCACCGCAAGCAGCCCCCGCCCCAGCTACCAATCCGGTACTCATGCCTTGGATAGTTTTTTGGATCGGATCTTGCGTTAGACACTCACTTGTAACCTTACTATCTTCCAGGCAGAGACTACTTTCTGCCCAACCGGCAGTACCTCCTAAAATTACACCAGTTATACTACAGCAAACAACCAGCAGCAAAAGGCGTTGAGTTTTTCTAACCATAGATAGATGTGTCAAAAATTAGAGATAGTGATTGACTCTCAATTACTTTACACATACTTGCTAGCAAATGTCAGCTGGTTTCAAGATAACTTACTGATAGTGAACTACCCCAACTTACTGGTTACTTCTTGCTTAAGTTGACATCAAGTCTTTTTCCTTGGTTGCTTTTTTGGGATTACTTAACCATGACTCTAAATTATGGCATTAATGATACACAGATATCCGGGCGCTGGATTCAAATTAGTTTTTTTATCGCAGTAGTGTTTTTCAATCTCTGTTTAGCAATCCAAGTCTTCAGTGTTGGACTGGCTTACTTTTACAACTCTGATTGGTGGAACCTCCATATTTGGCTGGTGCGAGGATATAGCGGACTCTCACTAATTTTGTTGATATGGGTATTTTTAATGCCATTTCCCCCAAGAGTTCAACACCTGACAGCTAGTATCCCAGTGCTGCTGGGACTGCAATTTCTCACAATCCACTTGAAAACTTCTTTTCCTTTAGCAGTTTTCCACCCACTTATCGGCTTCTCCTTGTTCTCTATTTCTTCAACCCTAGTTCATTGGACATCGCACATCGTATTTCCCAAGCAAAACCAAGACTAAATTCTTAACTTTCAATTCTTTTAGCACTAAAATGTCTCAATACGCTCATCCATCTGTTCTCGTTGATACTCAATGGCTGGCAAATCATCTCAACGATCCAAACATCCGCATTATTGAAGTGGATATGAGTCCAAAGCCGTACAAAAATGCTCATATACCCGGTGCTGTCTTCTGGAACTTCTTTAGAGATTTATTATTGCCTGATTTTAAAATGAATTGGGATGCGATCGCTTTTGAGAAACTGATGGCACGTTCAGGCATCACCAATGATACAACAGTGATTGCCTATGGCAGTCATCCTGCAACCGGAGCCTGGATTTTCTGGTTGTTGCAAGTTTTTGGGCATAAAAATGTAAAAGTTCTCAATGGCGGCTACCAGAAATGGAAGTCAGAAAGTCGTCCGCTAGCAACTGAGTTATCCACCTTTCCTGTCACTGATTACCGCGCCAGAGCTACTGATGGTAGTCTGAGAGTATTACATGATGAAGTTAAGGCATCAATTGGTAGAAGCGATGGCGTGTTGTTAGATGTCCGAACACTTCAAGAATATTCTGGTGAGTGGTTTTTCGATCAGCCACCAAAAACAGATCAACTTACTGGACATATTCCAGGTGCAGTCCATCTTGAGCATATCTTAACTCTCAATGAGGATGGAACCTTTAAATCATTCGACGAATTGAAAAATCTTTATCACAGTAAGGGCATTATCCCTGAGAAAGAAATATTTCCTTACTGTGCGATCGGTGTGCGTTCTGGATATATCTGGTTTATTTTGAAGTATTTATTAGGTTATCCAAATGTTCGGAATTACGATGGCTCTTGGAATGAGTGGAGCCGTCTACCTGATGTAACTATAGCGCTTCTCGGTTGAGTCCAATACAGACCTAACCCCCAGCCCCTTCCCTACTAGCGTTGGGGAGCAAGATTCAAAGCCTCTCTCCTTTTAGGAGAGAGGTAAGAGTGTATTGCATCCACGCGAGAACCGCTATATAGAGAAATAGTGAGAGTTTCTTGCGATGCTGCCAATATTGCCAATAACCGCACCTTTACAGACGGACACCACTACCGTCATCAAGATTAAACTCTCTTAACCTTTCGTTACACTAAAGACATCGAGAAGAACGAAAGCAAACCTCTCGAAGCTGAAATCAAAGGTGAACGACATGAATGGCACAATTCGCGTTGGTAATCTCTTCGGAATTCCCTTCTATATCCATCCGTCATGGTTTTTAGTTCTGGGTTTAGTAACTTGGAGCTATAGCAGTGGACTGGCGGCACAATTTCCCCAATTATCTGCGGGATTAGCTTTGCTACTGGGATTGATGACAGCGCTGATGCTATTTGCCTCTGTCGTCGCCCATGAATTAGGCCACAGTTTTGTTGCGATTCGTCAGGGTATTGATGTCAAATCTATCACTCTGTTTATATTTGGCGGTTTAGCTAGCTTAGAAAAAGAGTCAAAAACCCCAGGTGAAGCTTTCTGGGTAGCGATCGCAGGGCCAATAGTAAGCTTACTACTGTGCGGTATCGTTACAGTAATTGGTGTTACTACTACTGCATCAGGCCCGTTAGCTGCAATTCTTGGTGTTTTAGCTTCTGTTAACTTGGCATTAGCCCTGTTTAACCTGATTCCTGGCTTGCCCTTAGATGGCGGAAATATACTGAAAGCCCTTGTTTGGAAAATCACAGGCAATCCTTATAAAGGTGTAACCTTTGCTAGTCGAGTTGGGCAAATCTTTGGTTGGGTAGCAATTCTTTCAGGTGTACTTCCCCTAATATTATTTGGCAGCGCCGGTAACTTCTGGAATTTGTTAATTGGCTTCTTCTTGTTGCAAAATGCTGGTAATTCGGCTCAATTTGCTAGAGTGCAAGAAAAACTCACAGGTTTGACAGCCGAAGATGCTGTAACCCATGATAGCCCGATTGTATCTGCTAATCTTACCCTGAGAGAGTTTGCCGATGAGCGAGTTATAAGTGGGCAAAACTGGCATCGGTTCTTAGTGACTGATGATGATGGACAATTAGTAGGTGCGATCGCTATTGATAATTTACGAACCATCCCAACAGCAATGTGGTTAGAAACTCAAGTAAAAGAAGTCATGCGACCAATTACCGAATCTACCACAGTTCAATCCGATCAACCTCTGCTAGAAGTCATGCAGCTACTCGAACAACAAAAGCTATCTGTGCTTCCCGTGATTCGTAAGAATGGTGTCCTAGTTGGAATCTTAGAAAAAGCTGCTATTATCCAGCTACTTCAAAGTCGAACCCAACCTAATCCTGCATAATAATTACTAATTCGTAATTCGTAATTAAATAGGGCTTATGCAAAAGTACAGGCTGTAGGGGCAATTCATGAATTTTCCCTACGGTAAATTAAGGTTTTCACTGCCTTTTTGCGTAAGTCCTATTAGACACAAAAAGACTTTTCACCCAGTCCCCAGTCCCTTGCTATATTAGACATCTCCAGAAATTAAATATGCGTTATCCAGAACCCTTGTAGAGACGTAGCACTGCTACGTCTCTACATTCATTTTCGGAGATGTCTATTAGATGGGGTTGAGGGCAACAGATAAATTCCAATCTCCTGCCTTCTTCACCATCTCTGCGGTAAGAACACGTCGCCAAGTTAATTCCTTTGTAGTCTTATCCCAATGCCAGCGTAATAAATTAGCGGGTTGACTCTTGACAATTTCTGGTAAACCAATCGCTTTTCTAGGTGCATTAGTAGCGAGTAAAATTGCACTTTCTACGTCACAAATTCCCCACTTCACCAAATTCTGCACTCCCACCAATAAAGGTAAAGTCGTCCCCGACAAAGTGCCATCTGGCAGTCGTGCAGTACCGTTTTTAACTTCAATTTGCCGAGTATCCCAAGGATACACCCCATCGGGTAGCCCCAGAGGTGAAAGGGCATCGCTGACGAGGAACAGCCCTTTTTCGTAATTACTAGCGCGAAGTAAAATTTGCAGCATCGTGGGCGAAACGTGTTCACCATCAGCAATAAAACCACACATCACATCAGGATGGATAATTGCTGCCCCTAATAATCCTGGTTCGCGGTGATGTAGTGCTGGCATGGCGTTGAAAGCATGAGTTCCCATCGTTGCACCCTCCTCAAAGGCACGTTGCGCTTGGGTAGATGTTGCTTGAGAATGCCCTAAACTGACAGTAATCCCCAGAGAACGCAAATATGGAATTACTTTACCAGTTAAATCTAACTCTGGTGCTAAGGTGATAACTTTCACAACATGAGCATAATTACCCAAAACCCGCTTTATCTGATCAATTGTTAAGGGTAAGAGGTACTCTGCTGGGTGTGCGCCGCGCTTTTGGAAATTCAAAAATGGGCCTTCTAGATGTACTCCGAGAATCTTGGCACCAGCTTGTTGACTGGGGATAACCTCAGCAATAATAGCAAGCGATCGCTGAATATTTTCTACTGAAGTTGTCACAAGTGTAGGTAAAAATCCATCTACCCCAACATCCCACAAAAATTGTGAGATTTTTTGGAGTATATGAGCATTTTCAGCCGTCAATTCGGGAAATGCCAAACCCAACGCACCGTTAATTTGCAAATCAACGCCGCCTAAAGAAATCCAGTCACCTGCTACATCTAGTAAAGACGTACATCTGTGCATCTCTACCGTACCCATTGGCAAGATTTCCTCAATTATGCCCTCTTGGTTAACCAAGAGCATCTGCAAATCTTTGTAACCAGGCACTCTAGCATTGATAATATCTACAGGATTTTGTGTTGCTTGGGTCATCACACTGACGAGATATTGCTAAATCTGATTTTAGATGCAACCAATATTAAACCGCTTCGCGGAGTCATTTGTCATTTGTCATTTGTCATTTGTCCAAGAGATACTACGCTTACTCTTTGACGGGATTAGTTTTTTCGCCCACCCAACGGCTTGCTCAGGGCATTGCAAGGGGCAAGTTATGTACCAAAAAGTCTTTAAATTAATTCAAACAACGCCAATAGATGAGATGATGATCGGCATTACCTAGCTTTCATAAGCTAGCTCAAATAATTTTGAATTTTGAATTTTGAATTATTATGACTCCCTTAGTTGGTATTATTATGGGCAGCGATTCCGATTTGCCCACCATGAAAGACGCGATCGCAGTTTGTGAAGAATTTGGCGTTAAAAGCGAAGTGGCGATCGTTTCTGCTCATCGTACCCCAGAACGCATGGTGCAATATGCTCAATTTGCACACCAACGCGGTATTAAAGTAATTATTGCTGGCGCGGGTGGTGCTGCCCATCTGCCGGGAATGGTAGCATCTTTAACTCCACTTCCTGTTATCGGTGTTCCTGTACCCACTCGTAACTTACAGGGTGTTGATTCTTTGTATTCTATTTTACAAATGCCTGCGGGTATTCCTGTAGCAACAGTGGCGATCGGTAATGCCAAAAATGCCGGACTTCTAGCAGTACAAATCCTCGCAACTCATCAACCAGAATTGCTAGAAAAAGTGCAACAATATCGCAAAACTTTATGTGAATCAGTAATTGCAAAGCAAGCAAAACTAGAAGAATTAGGCTATGAGCAATATTTACAGCAAATGCCTTAAGTAATTCGTAATTCGTAATTAGTTAACAGCAGAGTAGGGGGAGATAAGGGAGGGAGTGAGTGAGGGACAAGAATTAATAAGGGAACTCCAAGAAATAAAATATCCAATATTGTGGGGAAATATCCAATATTGTGGGGTGGGCGTCTCGCCCGCCCAGTCTATAGGGCGGGCGAGACGCCCACCCCACAAGAGTTAATTGGATATTTTTTTATTTGTAAGTTCCTAACCAATGCCCAATGCCCCATTTAGTCTTAAATTTCAAGATTGAAGCGATCGCTCCAGAATCAATGCAGCATTCTGAAGTATCTTGATGCTGAGGCCTTAGTCAAAAATTTAGAGCTGCAATATCCATGTGCCAACTGCTCGGAATGAATTGCAATGTTCCAACGGATATTTGCTTTTCTTTTGAAGGGTTTTCTGCACGGGGAGGAAAAACGGATGATCATAGCGATGGTTGGGGCATTGCTTTCTTTGAAGGAAAGGGATGTCGAATGTTTTTAGATGCCCAACCTTCTGTTGCTTCTCCGGTAGCGGAGTTTGTTCGGAGTTATCCCATCCACTCAACCCATGTCATAGCCCATATCCGTAAAGCTACTCAGGGTGAAGTTGCCCTACACAACTGCCATCCTTTCCGCAGAGAATTGTGGGGTCAATATTGGGTGTTTGCCCACAATGGTAATTTGCCAAATTTTGAACCAGAAAATTTGGGCTTTTATCAAGCCGTAGGTGACACCGATAGCGAAAAAGCATTCTGTATGATGCTAGAAACATTGCGATCGCGTTTTCCCAAGGGCAAGCCTGACATCAAGGAACTGTACCCTGTGCTGCAAGAAATTACTGCTGTAATTGCAAACGTGGGTATATTTAATTACTTATTATCAGATGGAGTCCACTTTTTTGCTTATTGTTCAACTAAACTTAGCTACATTGTTCGTCAAGCGCCCTTTGCGGCTGCCCATCTAATTGACCACGACATGACTGTAGATTTTCGGGAGGTGACTACAGAACGCGATCGCGTTGCTGTCATTGCCACCACACCCCTGACTGACAACGAAGTTTGGACACAAATCCAACCGGGAGAATTACTTGTTTTTCAGGATGGACTACCTCTGAAATATGCACTCAGTTAAGAATCTGATTCTATTGGCTAATCCAAAAATTAACCAGAAATTTTCCCATTTAGATACTTTCTAGATGGGTTTTGTTTTTCATAGTTCAGCGATTTTTAGGTTCTATTGATTAAGCGGTACAACATTACATCATGAGGTGTAGGGGCACGTCAACTTAACGTGAAACCCTTGTCGAGACGTAATATTCAGTTCTCTAGCTTTCCATCACTCACCGCGTCACCCCACCCTAACCCTCCCCGATGCATTGGGGAGGGAACTAGATTTCTTTTCCCCCTTTTCTAAGGGGGGTAAAACGCCTGTGGGACATGCATTTTAGCTTAAGTTGACACCTATGGGCAGTGCCGTGCCCCTACGGGTATAACTCAATACGGTTCAGTTAAGGAGAATTGTAGGTTGGGTTTCGTTCCTCAACCCAACCTACGCAGTTTATGGTTTTTGACGCTAACTGAACTGTATTGGGGTATAACTAACCTTCCCCTTCCCTTTCCCTAGCAAGTTGCTTGATACACGAGATAGCCAATTGTGATGACAACTTAATAGTTAAAAGTAAAAGCATTGTAATTATTCACAAAACTGCTAAAATCACCATATTCTTGATAAAGAATGTGACCTTTATTGGTGTTTACAACTAGATACATAGAATTATCCAGTATGATAAACACTATATAACTGTATTCCCATCAATTATTTGTAGATTTAGCGGAGGAAATAGAATGAGTTTGTGGCAACGCCCACTGAAAAGGTTACAAGCGATGTCTTACGACAAGCTGCGTCGCATCTACGCGTTCAATAGAACGTATCGGTTCAGACTAAATTCGCTCAAAGGCTTTGTATCGCTTTTTTTGGTAGGGACTGTATTGAGTGTGGCGCTTGCCGCCTGCTCTGGTGAAAGTGCGAGTAATTCTTCCTCTGAAACCCCTAGCGCTACTCCTGTCGCTGCAAGCAAAGATAATGTTGAACTAACCCTGGTTTCCTTTGCTGTCACCAAAGCGGCTCATGAAGCAATTATCCCTAAATTTGTAGAACAGTGGAAAAAAGATCATAATCAAACTGTCACCTTCAAGCAAAGCTATGGCGGATCTGGTTCCCAAACTCGTGCCGTTATCGATGGTTTGGAAGCAGATATTGTCCACCTGGCACTAGCTGGAGACACCCAAAAGATTGAAAAGGCTGGATTGATTCAACCAGGATGGGAGAAAGAAGTTCCCAACAATGGTATTGTCTCTAAATCTGTAGCGGCGCTAATAACTCGCTCAGGTAATCCTAAAGGCATTAAGACCTGGGAAGATTTGGCGACAGGCAATGTAAAAATGATTACTGCTGATCCGAAAACGTCAGGCATTGCTCGCTGGAATTTCTTGGCACTTTGGAACTCTGTAATTAAAACCGGTGGTGATGAAGCTAAAGCTACAGAATTTGTCACCAAGGTTTACAATAATGTGCCAATCTTGACCAAAGATGCACGAGAAGCCACTGATGCATTTACCAAACAGGGCCAAGGGGATGTCTTGATTAACTACGAAAACGAAGTTATTCTGGCACAACAAAAAGGCGAAAAAGTTGACTATATCATTCCCGATGTGAACATATCTATCGACAACCCGATCGCAGTGGTAGATAAAAATGTCGATAAGCACGGCAACCGCGAAGTTGCTGAAGGATTTGTCAAATTTCTTTATACTCCAGAAGCACAGGAAGAGTTTGTAAAATTAGGATTCAGACCTGCAAATGAGGAAGTAGCCCAAACTAAAGCAGCTACAGAGAAATTTCCCAAGGTGAAAACTTTGGGTACAGTTTCAGACTTTGGCGGTTGGGAAACAATTGATCAGAAGTTCTTCGCAGATGGGGGTGTATTTGACAAGATTCAAGCCCAAAAGAGACGGTAACTAAATAATTTTAGGACTTACGCAACTGGCATATTATTTTTAGTTTGTAGTGTACCCCTCCGGGGATCTTGCTACGCGCAGCGTCTCGCAGAGAGGACTTTATTCCTCAAAATCAGGGCTAAAGCCCTTACTACAAACTAAAAGGTTTAATTTTTTGTGACACTTGCGTAAGTCCTAAATTTGTAATTCGTAGTTCGTATGTGGGCAAGTCCTATAGGAATTACGAATTAACAATTACGAATACTGACAAAAATTTCTTTTGAATTGTAAATTTTGAATTCGGAGCGAAGCTACGTGACAACTGTATCTCCTTCTTTGGAAGTTGAACGCAAAACGCCGTTCTGGAAGAAATTGGGGCGGGTTCCTTGGACTTGGCGAATCACTATAGGATACCTGACAGTGATGTTGTTTATCCCCATAGCTGCCATGTTCCTGAAAGCGAGTACAGAACCTCCGGCAAGATTTTGGGCGATCGCAACTAGTGATATTGCATTAGCAACTTATAATGTTACTTTTGTTACGGCAATATTTGCTGCCTTACTCAATGGCGTATTTGGAACTCTGATTGCTTGGGTTCTAGTTCGCTACAACTTTCCTTTAAAGCGCTTGATTGATGCCACAGTAGATTTACCCTTTGCACTGCCAACTTCCGTGGCAGGGCTAACCTTGGCAACAGTTTACAGCGATAATGGGTGGTTAGGTTCGCTACTAGCACCACTGGGAATTAAGGTATCTTTTACTCGCACGGGAGTAGCGGTGGCAATGATATTTATCTCACTACCTTTTATCGTGAGAACTGTGCAACCCGTGCTTCAAGAAATGGAACGTGAAATTGAAGAAGCCTCTTGGTGTCTGGGTGCGTCTCAATGGCAGACCTTTTGGAAAGTGATTTTGCCACCTTTATTTCCGACAATTTTAACTGGTGTTGCCTTGGGTTTCTCTCGTGCAGTTGGGGAATATGGATCAACTGTAATTATCTCTTCCAATACCCCTTATCAAGATTTAATCGCACCTGTCTTGATTTTCCAGCGATTAGAGCAATATGACTATTCTGGTGCAACAGTAATTGGCATAGTTTTACTATCCATTTCATTAGTACTACTATTGGCAATTAATTTCTTACAAGCATGGGCAAGGCGATATGACAGTAGATAAGCCAAGTTTTCACTCATCTGCATCTGATACAGATATAGCCAAGCCGAAAGAGCAGAAAAGTTGGGTGCCAATACTTTTAATTGGGATAGCGATCGCCTATTTAGCCCTAGTTCAATACATCCCTGCAATCAACGTTTTTTTCCAAGCCTTCAGCAAAGGAGTTGGGCCATTTCTGTCCAACCTGACACGGGCAGATTTTCTCAATGCAGTTTGGTTGACATTTTTGCTGGCTTTGATTTCTCTGCCTGTGAATACTGTATTTGGTCTATGTGCAGCTTGGGCGATCGCTCGTCATAAATTTCCTGGACGCGCCGTAGTTTTGAGCATTATTGACCTGCCATTTTCCATCTCGCCCGTAGTCGCAGGATTGATGATTGTGCTACTTTACGGTCGCACTGGGTGGTTTGGCCCTTGGCTCCAAGCACATGATATCAAAATAATCTTTGCCTTTCCAGGTATGGTTCTGGCTACAGCTTTTGTGAGTATGCCCTTTGTAGCGCGGGAAGTGATTCCTGTTTTAGAAGAATTTGGCAAGGATCAAGAAGAAGCTGCTAGAACTTTAGGTGCGGAAGATTGGCAAATATTTTGGCGCGTCACCTTACCCAGTATCCGTTGGGGTTTACTCTACGGTTTAATTTTGACCAATGCCAGAGCAATGGGTGAATTCGGCGCGGTTTCGGTGGTATCTGGCAACATTGCTGGCCAAACCCAAAGCCTACCACTGTTTGTAGAAGACGCTTACAAACAATATGAAACCGAAGCTGCCTTTTCTGCGGCTGTGCTGTTAGCGTTGCTAGCAGTAGTAACCTTGGTGCTGAAAGAGATTCTAGAACGGAAAACCAGCATTAAAGATGTTGAATAGAAAAATCAAGGGCTTATTAGTTATCCTTTGAATTAAGATACAAGCAAATCATGGGACATGGTACGATCTACTTAGTACCTATCAGGAAATTACCGTTAGGGTTAAGAGTAGTTCTGTACCAATCCCGATTAGGGATTGAAATAATTCAGATATGGCTACTGATAATACACTTACAAACAAACGAATTCGACTAAGAATTCCCAAAGATTATCACCAGGAACCTGTAATTTCTCGCCTGGTATCTGACTATGGACTGACTGTGAATATTACAGCAGCAATTTTGGGAGCCAATGCTGTCGGTGATGGTTGGTTTGACCTGGAATTACAAGGAACAGATGCACAAATTCAGAGCGGGTTAACCTATCTCCACGACTTGGAATTGGAAGTCTGGGATGACAGTAAAGCAACTGATTGGTAAGGGTTGTACACGTCCTCATACCTAAATATAAACTTCTCTCTAAATCTCTCTCCTAAAAGGAGAGAGACTTTGAATTTTCCCCCTTCTCGCGTCGGGAAGGAGGCTTTTCTTTAATAAACGATAGAAATTAGTTTTTCAAAATCTTGTGAATCAAAACTTTGTTGTTTTTCGGAGTTTTTACCACATACATCATAGTAAACTTTATTCCCTAGCATATTGAATAAATATCCTGCTATTTCGGATTTTTGTTGTTTAAGTTTAAAAATTACCGTATTAGTTGTATATTCTTGATAATCTTTTTGATATCTCCTGAGTTTTGTAGTTATTTCTTGTTGTAAATCAGTCATATATCTTTTGATAGAAACTAATGATGGATAAAATAGCTTTAGGGACACAATTATATTGCGCCCTAAACTATGTATTAAATGTGCAATTGAGAAATTAATTGTCTATTTATGCCCAGAAAAGCCTAATATTTTGGTAATTAATTCTTTCCAATGATATTCAGCTTTGCTTTTTAAGAATGTATTTAAGTTCGTCTCTTTTTCAAGTTCTCGCTTAAATATCAGACATACATTATCGACAAATGTTTCTCCCCTCTTCCTCTGCTTACCTTTTTCAGTAATTAGAGCTTTCCAAAATTTAGAATCTTTGCTTTGAGGTAATAGTTTGTTTTCGACTTCTTTTTCAACTTCTCTCCCTACTTCGTATATAAATTCGTCATATAGCCCGTAGAATTCTTTGACTAATTCAGGAATAAATGTCTTTAAAGATTCATTCGCAGATGTAAGTTCATTGAGGATATTTTCTAATTCCTGTTTTACTTCTTTGGTAAATTTTCTCAGCATTTTATCTTCATCTATTCCCTCAGCAACAACCTTCGCATCGTAATATATATCTATATCTCTTGGCTCATAGTAACCAAAATTTCTATGGATAGCGTGTTTCGTGTTCCATGCACGATACTTATAGCGATAGTATTTATTAACATATTCATCAATAAAATTTTCATAAACAAAACCAGGCACTCTTTTACTTAAATCCCGTAAATCCTTTATCTTCTGGATGGTATTTTCAATTGCCTTGATTTCTGATTCCGTTAAAGCATTACCATTTTTGATTTTCGCCGAGCTTTCTTTGATAGCTTTGATTTCATCTAATAAAATATTTCGCCTACGTTCTACTACACCCGCTATAGCTTCGATAAATTCCTTTTTATCTGCCTGTACATCTTCTTCGTAGCCTTCATTTAGCTTAACTACATCATCATCACGATAGTATCTTAAGGAATCATAGAACAAGATGTTTTGTTGGAAAAAATCTAAATTTAAATTTTTGAATGTAGCTTGAACTTCGTCTTGTCTGATTTGAATTCCTGTATCATAATCGCCATCACATCCATTCACCCTTTTAGGTTCATTTTTATGAGGTAATACCAAAGTTACAAATCTATGATGAAAATCTTTGGATTTAGATGTAAGATGATAACCTATTAATTTCCTAATATTAGCTTCAGGAGCATCATTAAAAGGAGTTACAAAGAGACAGATGGTATCCTGACTGTCAATATATTTTTGCAAGTCTTTACGAATTGGGTTCTCATCAAGTCCTTTGGTATCAACAACTGAATCGAACTGAGACAAGTTGGAACCAGATAAAATATTATCGCTGAGATAAAGATATATTTTCCTTGGAATAGCAAACTCCTTTAACTGCACAGTATTGATGGCAGCAAAGGTATTTTTTATCCATTCTTGCTCATTACTATGGTTGTCAAACTCAATTTTAGTAGTAGTTCTAGCTTCGATATTTGCATTATTTAATGCAGTATTTTTCAGTAATTCTACTCCTGATTCATTAAGTAATTCCTTCGCTTGATCAGTTCTTAAAATGCTCTTTTTGTCACCATTATCGACTGTTCTAGAAGTAATCTTAAGTTCTGTAACATTTCTAATAGCTCTCTCAATTTCTTCGGAAATGATTATTTTATCCTCTGACTTGGTATTATCTCTATTAGCAATAGAATCACAGAATTCAAAAATAATATTTTCCATCTCATCAACTGTATAAGGCTCTATCTCTATGTAAGTTTTTTCAGATGCCTTAATAATTACTTCACATATAGTAGTTTTGCCCGCTCCCGTTGAGAGTAACTCTTTAGTTTCGGTTACATTTTTAGTTTTGCCATTAATTATCTTGGAAACCTTGAAGTCACTTATTAAGTTAAAAAGATGACAGATGGCTGTAGTTTTCCCTTTACCAATAGTACCTATAAAAACAATTTTATATTTATCTATACTAAGAATTTTCTCGATTTCTTCTAATCTTTCTAGCTTTGAATTCAGGTTATTGATGCAAATATACTTAGGTATATTATTCTCTGGAACACCTGATAGTTTACTGATTTCACATCTTAAATTTTGCTTCAATGATGTAATTTCTTCTAGCGGCTGTGTCGTCAACATACTGTTTTCCCTATTTCGATGCTAGTTACTTGATATCTGACTTTTCACGTCATGTAAGCCCACGAAAAACCTAACCCCCTAACTCCCTTCCCGATACGGAAAGGGGGAAATTCAAAGTCTCTCTCCTAAAAGGAGAGAGAAATAGAAGTGAGGTTTTCTAGATACCGTGAAAAGTCAGACTTGATACTTGCAGTATGCCCACTATCAGATAAAATCTAACAAAATTCTTACAAGATTACCTAAACTGATTTCGGCAACCCTTTAATTACTTGGTAATGAGTATCGCCCTTCAGTTTTAATTCTAGGATAATGACAATATCATCTAACGGACAGATATCAGAAATTCTTAATTAACGCAAAGTTAATTAAGTTACGTATATTGATTATAATTTAAGTGAATTTGCTGATTGCTTTTTTGCGTTTTTTGTGAGATTGTCCTTTACATAACAAATAAATTCATTAAGTCGATAGTGTTACCGTAGTTTGATAGAAGCCAGAAATATGAAAATCTCTATGAGGTTGACATTCAAGGAAGCACAGTTAAGTTGCAGGGGTAAGGCATTAGCAAAATTCTCTGCCGAACCTAAAGATTGCGTAGGCACAGCCCAATCTAGGCATCGCTATTGGGAATTAATCTGATGTCTCAGAGTAAATCTGTAGAACCCGCTTCAGTCCACAGCCGCATTCTCGTGCCTCAGCGTTATCACAGGCAACCTGTAATTTCCCGCCTGGTGTCTCGTTATGGTTTAACCGTCAATATCAAAGCTGCATCCTTGACATCAGACAATGACAGCGATGGCTGGTTTGATTTGGATCTTTCGGGAAATCCCCAAAAGCTGACAAATAGCCTATCTTACTTGCAAGGATTGGGAGTGAATTTGCTGGAATTAGCGATCGCTAACCACATTCAACCCAACCAACACTCTTTAACTTTCCCACATTCAGCTACCATACTGAGTCCCAAAGACTCTGCATGGCTAAAAAATCAATGGCAAGAACAATTCCAGCAATGGATTTCTCTCGGTCAAACTAGTCGATTGCGCTTGCAAGTGTGCGTCTTAAAATCTTATTACGAAGAACCAGTGATTTCTGAGTTAGTTTCTCGTTATGGACTAACAGTCAATATCACCAGTGCTAGACTGCAACCCGATACCGAAGATGACGGCTGGTTTGATTTAGATTTGTGGGGGAGAACAAAGCAACTCTACTCTAGCCTGAGTTATTTAGAAAAACTGGGGCTACCAATTTGGCTGGATTTGTCTAGCGTTTATAGCGATGTCTACAACGGGCTACGTCTACGCTAATTTATAAGATAGTTACTATCCAATGGCAGCATTAAATAACCGTCAAACCAATTCTCAAACAAGATTATCACTGGTTTCTTCAGTTTACACAAAAAGCCAAGTCACCCAGATTCGTCTGCGGATATATATTCCTAAATGCTATCTGCAAGCGCCTGTGATTTCGCAGTTAATTTCTGCTTACGGCTTGGTAGTTAATATTACTAAAGCTATGCTACAACCAAATACAGATAAAGAAGCATACTTTGACATTGAACTGCGGGGAACAGTGCCACAAATCTCTAGCGGTCTGGCTTACCTAGAATCCCTAAATTTGAGAATTGTGGGCAAGCCGAATGCTGACGGCGATAGCTGGTTTTGCTGAAATAATCTAAATTTCGTAGTACCAAATTTCTTCTTCTCGCAGCACAATTCGATGCAGGGAAAAACGAGCAATCAGTCCCTCTTGCTCAAACTGTCCAAGAATACGAGTGATAGTCACACGAGTTGAACCAAGCATTTCCGCCAGGTCTTCGTGAGTCAGACGCATATCTATTAAACGTCCTTTCTCAACTTCCGAACCAAACTTTTTAGATAACCATGCCAACAGCTTGATCAGCATGGTTTCGACTTTTTTATGGCTACGAATAACCATCAATTCTTGAGCCTGGTGGACATGGGTAAGTAGAGTTTCTGTTAATTGACTCCATTCCTCTAGGGGTAAGACCGTCGCCTCTACTTTAGTTAAACACTCCATTTGGTAAGGATCTAATTTTGACAAAGCCTTACCAACGACATCTCCAGGCCCCCACAATCCCAGAGCGACGGTTGTACCATCTTCCAGATAGGTAAAAGTCCTCACAAAACCCGTTTCAATCTTCCAGAGTCCGTTTTGATGCTCTGGTAGAAATGACCTACGGGCAAAAATTTCTTTAGTATTATTACTTGTTGAGCTAGATAAGCTTGTGTATAAAGCCACCATACTATATAAAACTATTCTCCGATAAATTAACCGTAGTATTATATTTATATCAGGTTCTAAGAGGCTATGAATATTTTAAAGAGGGGAGTGGGGAGTGGGGAGTGGGGGAAATACGGTTCGGTTAAGGTTTTTTGATGAAAATTTTAGATCACAAAGATTCGATAATTTATCACAAAGACGCGATTTATCGCCGTCAAGACAAAAGACCGTGATTTTGTAGAGACGGCGATTCATCGCGTCTTTTGCCTTAACCAAACCGTATTGGGAGTGGGGGGATGAGGGAGAATAAAATAACCAATTCCCCATTCCCAATGCCCCATGCCCAAAATTAAATTCCCGCACCATCAAGAAAATCTTCAATTATTCCATCAGAGTTATTGCTCTTAGGGTTGTCGGTTGGTTCGTCGTCAAGCTCAGTTGGGGAGAAGCTTGATTGTTGCAATTGCTCGAACTGTTTTTCTAGTGCCTTGACGCGTTCAAATAAAGCGCGGATGACTTCAGCTTCTACGTCGCGTACTTTGTCATGATCCAAAACATTGGTAGACGAGTTGTTCTGACGAGTTACACGCCCTGGAATCCCAACTACAGTAGTGTTACTGGGGACATCTCGCAGCACCACAGAACCGGCTCCAATACGGACGCGATCGCCAATTTGAATATTTCCCAATACCTTTGCACCCGCTCCTACAACTACATGAGAGCCTAAAGTGGGATGGCGTTTGCCGCTTTCTTTCCCAGTCCCGCCAAGGGTGACACCTTGATAAATTAGGGCGTGATCACCGACGATCGCAGTCTCGCCAATCACTACTCCCATCCCGTGATCTATAAACACTCCCTGTCCAATTAATGCCCCAGGATGAATTTCAATTCCGGTTAAAAACCTACTAATATGAGAGATGAGCCTTGGTATAAAGGGAATTCCAATTTTATGCAGCCAGTGTGCTAATCGATGAAACACTAAAGCTTGGAGTCCAGGGTAACAGAACAATACTTCTAGCCAGTTACGGGCTGCTGGGTCACGCTCAAAAATGGTTCGCAAATCAGTTAGTAGCATACTCTGTTAAGGTTTTCGTTGGTAAGTGAGGTTCTGAAAACAGAAACTCAGGATAATTTCCACTAAAAGATCAGGTCATTTATAGGGATTGTGTAGGATAATAATCTACGGTAAGTCGATAGGATAGAGTGTTTTTGTGGGTAGTTAAATGGGATGCTATCACATTCCACACTTTGAGAAAAATTAATTTCGCCTAAACTGCGATAAGTCTCCCAATTCACCGTAGTATGTTTAATATAGTCTTGAATAGCCAAAACTACACTCTCTTGGATCTGTCTTCCAAAGTGGAATACGCGCTGCTGGCACTCTTAGAACTGGCAAGCCACCACGGGAAAAAGCTTCCTCTAACCATGAACGAGATCACTGCCAAGCAACCCATACCTGAGCGCTATCTGGAACAAATTTTGACCAACCTCCGGCGTGCTGGTGTGGTGCAGAGTCAACGCGGTTCTAAAGGAGGTTTCGTTTTAGTTCGTGAACCTTGGCAGATTACAATACTTGAAATTGTCACTTTGGTAGAAGGCGAGCGCAAAGAGAAAGATACCTCTGACTCTCCAACTCTGGAAAAGACTCTGGTTTACGAAGTTTGGGAGCAAGCTAACGCTGCTTCAATTGAAGTTTTGGGTCGTTATACCCTCCAAGACTTGTGCCTCGAAAGAGAGACTCGCGCACAGCAAAGTCCGATGTATTATATTTAGACACCAAGGAGTACCCACATGCGGATAGCGAAAGATATCACAGAGTTAATCGGCCGAACTCCTTTAGTTCAATTAAATAAGATTCCCCAAGCTTCAGGAGCGGTTGCTCAGATTGTGGTGAAGCTAGAAAGCATGAATCCAGCATCTTCTGTCAAAGACAGGATTGGTGCGAGTATGGTGGAAGCGGCGGAGGAAGCAGGCTTGATTCACCCTGGAAAAACCGTTTTAGTAGAGCCGACTTCTGGAAATACAGGAATTGCGCTGGCGATGGTAGCAGCCGCCAAGGGGTACCATCTTATTCTAACCATGCCTGACACAATGAGCCACGAAAGACGATCCATGCTCAAAGCTTATGGCGCTCAACTAGAGTTAACGCCAGGGGTAGAAGGGATGCGAGGAGCGATCGCTCATGCAGAGGAGATTGTAGCTAAAACATCCAATGCTTATATGTTGCAACAGTTCCGCAACCCCGCTAACCCGAAAGTTCACGCCCTAACCACGGCAGAAGAAATTTGGAATGATACCGATGGAGAGGTAGATATTCTCGTCGCGGGAGTGGGTACTGGTGGGACAATTACCGGAGTTGCAGAAGTTATTAAAGGACGGAAGCCAAGTTTTCAAGCGATCGCAGTTGAACCAAGCAACAGCCCAGTATTAGCAGGCGGTAAATCAGGGCCTCACAAAATTCAAGGTATTGGCGCGGGATTTGTCCCAGCAATTTACCGTTCAGAACTGGTAGATGAAGTGATTCAGGTAGCGGATGAGGAGGCGATCGCTTATAGCCGTCGCCTAGCAAAAGAAGAAGGATTACTATCGGGGATTTCTACTGGTGCTGCGTTGTATGCTGCTATTCAAGTAGCACAACGACCAGAAAATGCAGGTCGCCTAATCGTAATGATACAGCCTAGCTTCGGTGAACGCTACCTCAGTACTTCACTGTTTAAAGATCCAGAGGAGAATGAGTGGTTGAGCAAAGTTTGATTTTTAGATTTTAGGGACTTCTAAAAAATAAATGATCTAGTAGGGTGTGTTAAGGCGATCGCGTAACGCACCTATTATCTGTTAGACGCTGCGTTAGGCTTAACGCCGTAACGCACCCTACGATTATTGATTGGATATTTTTTAATTGAAATCCCTGAGATTGTCACCCACGGATCAATGGTTTTCTTGAAACCGATTTTTTAGATTTAGATGAAAAATCTAAATCTAAAACTTGCTTGATTATCTACTAGAATTTTCTTCAATTTCATCGGTACTTTCATTATTTTTCACCAAAATAATCAAACACAAACAACTAGCAGCTAGCTTTATTAAGCTCAAAGCTTCACTTTTTAATACAATAAAAGCACCTAATCCTATAAGAACAAAAGGCACAATATTATTACCATAGCGAGTCAATACATCAGTTATTACTCTGTATTTAATTAATTTGTATGCCGCATAGCACCAAACTCCTAACAATAGAAAAAATAATCCAATAATAATCACAAAGCTTTCTAAATTGCTACTAGCAAATAATGGCACATAGACACTAATATTGTCACTACCATTTGCAACTGTAATAGCTGCCACGCTGTAAGTTTGAGGAGATAGAAAACTAGTAAATGTTGATCCCTCAGATTCTTCAGTTGTAGCTACAACTTCCTCCAAAGAATCTTCTTGCTTATTGACTAAACTGCTGATACCTATGGCAATTGGTAGTAAACCAAGTAATCCAATCCACCTTTTTGATAAAACTAACCCACCAAATAAACCAGAAAGACTAAGAATTAACAAAACTGTAAAACCTAGAAACTGACCGGCAACTATATGCCTGCGGCGAAAGGTAGCATTTATTTGAGAAAAAAGCAACAATAGAATGACAATATCATCAATGTTAGTGGCAATGAACGCAATTAACCCAGTAGTAATTGCAGTAACAAACTCGTTCATATTTTAAGATAAATATAGACATACTTTTATTTTGCAGAGAGAATCTCACCTTAGAGGATGTTTTAAAAGTATTTCTCATGTAACTTTAGCCACTTTTGATCCCCCCTAACCCCCTTAAAAAGGGGGAAGAGTCAAAGTCCCCCTTTTCAAGGGAGATTTAGGGGTATCTAAAACTTTTGATACCGACAAGAGGACTTTTCAAACAACCTCTTAATAACTGCTATAGACCTTTGCTTCACTCCCAAGTATAGTTAGCTAGTTTACCTAGAAACAAAACTGTTCCCATACTATTCACGGCCAAGGCAAAACTATCGCTTAACGAGTCCAAGAAGCGTCCCATAATTTTTTTATGACGTTGTGGAGTTTCTGGTTGAATAGCTACAAAGTCTTCTATTGAAAAAGTATCTATACATTCGTATTTCTCTACTATCTCCTGTTCATAATTTCCTGGTTTGTCTTGCTCATATTGAGTTTGGGAAAACGTGGAAAAAATCTTGCCTGTTTGCTCAAGCTCACCTACAATTTGACTGACTAAAGCCTGACTATTTTCATCGAGGTCAGCTAGACTCGCCCCACTAATCACAATCTCAGGCTCAGAATCTCCTATGAGTTTAAAAATATTTGTATCCTCTTTTTTATGCTCAGCTTGATGGCAGTTTGTAGGCGGTACTCCCAAGACTTCTATTTCGAGGTCGATAGGCACTTTTAACAGCAAAGAGATATTAAGTTTGCGTTTTTGCATGGAATCAATCACCAGATAATTGAAGAAGAATACATTCGTCAGAAGTCAGCAACATTGAGCGTGGGGTATTCAGACCACCATTGAAAAAGTGAAAAAGCAGGGGAGCTGGGGAGAAAAACCACGCCACTTGCGGTTGTTGCTCTCAACCAAGGGAGAAAAGGAGCAAGGGGGCTTTTGCCCACAAGGGGCAAGGTTTGTACCTTTTCCCCTGTCCCCTGCCTCTTGTGAAACACTTTTCAAACAACCTCTAAGCAAGGGTTATAAAATGTATTTCTTGAGAGAAATCCAGGATTATGGCTATGGTAGTACTTGTAAAGTGGGCAACTGCTGTATGGCATATCCATTTTGAGGAATACAAACGGGTGGAGTCGCCGTTATTTCTGAGTTGAGGTAGATATCTGGTTCGAGATGAACGTGTACTTTCTCCCTCACAGGCTCGACGGGTTTGATTAACAGGGTCGGCTCGATGAAGATGGGAACTTTCAATTTAATAGCAACAGTAAATTCGCAGGCGTTAGGGTAGCATTCGGGGTTGTATGTAGACATAATTTGGAATCCTTTTGCTTGAAAAAAAATTGTGTGAATTGATGATTGCGGTTGTGACTATTGCAGAGTCTATTAAACAGGCAATTGCTGTCTGGCATATCCATTTTGAGGAACACAAACAGGTGCAGCCTCTGTTACTTCTGGTCTGAGGTGAATATCTGGTTCGAGATGAACGTGTACTTTCTCCCTCACAGGCTCGACGGGTTTGATTAACAGGGTCGGCTCGATGAAGATGGGAACTTTCAATTTAATAGCAACAGTAAATTCGCAGGCGTTAGGGTAGCATTCGGGGTTGTATGTAGACATAAGTTGGAATCCTTTTACTTGAAAAAAAATTGTGTGAATTGATGATTGCGGTTATGACTATTGCAGAGTCTATTAAACAGGCAATTGCTGTCTGGCATATCCATTTTGAGGAACACAAACGGGTGGAGTCGCCGTTATTTCTGAGTTGAGGTAGATATCTGGTTCAAAATGAACGTGTACTTTCTCCCTCACAGGCTCGACGGGTTTGATTAACAGGGTCGGCTCGATGAAGATAGGAACTTTCAATTTAATAGCAACAGTAAATTCGCAGGCGTTAGGGTAGCATTCGGGGTTGTATGTAGACATAAGTTGTACATTACTCCTTAGATAATCGATTGTTTGTTAACTCTTTAGTTCTTTGCTCTCCTCGTTAGCACAGCAAAAGACCCTTTTAAACATTCTCTGCTATGAGATGAGTAGTACCGCAAGGCGGAAGTCAAAATTCAAAATTCAATTTTAGGCATTTTAAATGGTTGCTCTATTTTCGCCGTGGTGTAGTAGACATAAATTTCACAACTGAACTTTTCTTATATTCAATATAGAATAGTTTTTCTTAAATACAACATCTATAAATCTCATATATTTTAATCAATATAGATTTAAAAACTCATGCAAATACTAATATCTAGGTTCCTAAAATATCAGGGTTAGCGCATCTCAAAGCCTATTGACAAGCGGACTCACCCGGTTAGGAATAAGGTTTGAAACAAAGTGGCACTATCAGAAGATGTTTGAAAAATCGCAAAGTATACTACGAACCCCGCTTCTATTCCTCTCCCCAAAAGGTCGATAGGCTTTGGAACCCCCATTTCCTTGTAGGGAAGGCTTGTTCGCGGGCTTAGGTTTCCCTCACAAGGCTAAGTTTTTTAAAATCTCAAAAATGGTTGAGAAAATTCAATCATTTAACGTGGTTTGGTCGTTTTAGGATTTAAGCATCGGCTGAAATAGCCAAAAAATGACCAAATACAAAATACCTAACCTTTCAAGGGTAGGTTTTCGAGGCTTTATTGACAAAACCCTCTCTATAAGAATAATTACTTTGTCATTTTAAAGCTTAGTTATGCCAAAAGGTTAATTTGGTATGGTGATAAATCGTAGGTTCTAAAAATCCAGCATGAGTAAGCTAGGTACAGCCTTTAGTGAAGGGATAATTGCCTTCATAGCCACTAACATAGATGACATCATTATCTTGTTAATATTTTTTTCACAGATAGATGTTAATTTTCGGCGGCGGCATATATTACTCGGTCAATATTTAGGTTTTGCAGCCATTATCATCGCTAGCTTACCAGGATTTTTTGGTGGCTTAGTCGTACAGAGAGAATGGATAGGATTGCTAGGAATGCTACCAATAGCAATTGGAATTCAACAATTAGTATCTAGAAAAGAAGAAACTACAACAGTTCAGACTGTAAGTAGTGATTTTAATCAGTCCACGCCCAGTAACCCGGTATTGTCTTTTATTTTGAGTATTTTGCACCCCCAAACCTATAAAGTAGCGGCAGTAACGATCGCTAATGGTGGTGACAATATTAGTATATATATCCCTTTATTCGCTGGTCACGATCTTACCAGCTTGGGAGTAATTATAAGTATATTTTTTGTCATGGTAGGGGTTTGGTGTGCGATCGCTTATTTTTTAAGCCGTCAACCTACCATTGCTGAAACTTTAAGTCGCTACGGTAAAGCTGTTGTACCTTTTGTATTGATTGGCTTGGGTCTGTTCATTATGTATGAGCGAGGTACATTCACTCTACTACCTTGGGTAAAAAGTTAATCAATGCTGGATGTTGGATGCTGGATTTGGGATTGAACAATGAAAACCCCAATCTGAAATCTAAAATTTGTCATAGAAATATGCACAAAATCATGAGTGTTCGATCTTCAAAGAAAAACTTTTTGTTTACCAATTCTTAACCTATATGAGGTTGAGCATCAATATAATAGTCTCACTTATTAAAAATGTATAATGCAATACTCCCTTATCTCTGCGATTAAGTGGAATCCTATCCGTTTTCGCCCAAGCATTCAACCTGGTTTTTGTCTGATTTCAATGATCACCCCGTTTTTGTGCTTTACCTCAGCACAAGCGCAGATAATCGGACAAGATATCACTTCAATAACTACTGACACTGCTTCGTTTCCTACTATATCTATTACCAACGTTGCAGGTGACAGTGAATTTGCGGGCAAGACTTTTACTCTCAACTTTGGGGGGCAAATTCAATCAATTACAGGATTGACAACCACAGAAGGCAGCACAACATTTAGATCATCCATCCCTGCTTCTGTGCAGATTCGCCGTAACCCAGCTACAGATGACAGAAAGCTAGCTTACTATCAAGGCAGTTTTGATTCTTTCTCTAATACCTTTAACTTTCTTAGTTTGGGCCCACTTCCAGAGAAAACGCTGTTTAGTATCAACAATATCTTGGCAGGCCCAGATAACGTTTTTACTAACACAGGTGCAAATTTAGGCGGCACACTTTACAACGGTAACGCTAGTATTGAGCGGCTTGACTTTGTACTTGTTAAGCCTGTGAAGGCAAGTAATAAAATTCGCTTTACCGTTTTCGAGCGTGGATTACCTACTGGACACGATGGTTTTGGTATTGCGGCGATTACAAGTGTGGATAAAGACGGAAATCCCACTTCCTACGGGCCTATTTACGTGATAGCAGCTTCCACTTGGGGTAAAACACCGTTACAAGACCCGATTCCACAATATTATTTCCTAAACAATGCTGCCAAAAATAATAGTGGACTTCCCATAAACCCTGCACTCACTATTCCACCGAACCAAGTTTTAGGAGGTCTTCTAATTCGCAGCGACGAACTCGTGTCACAGGGAAAAAAGGTCTACGGCTACTCACTGTTTGCCCCTGATGTTACTTGCACTCCAAAAACACTGCTGAATGTCGCTAATTCTTGTTTTCCTACAAATACTGGAACGAACGGAGGGATAGATTTAGCTGCGCCTAACTTGGGTGCCGTCTTTTTGGAGCGTGAGTGAGCAGCAAAAAACTTTCTTTCACAACCAAACTCTATTACCGAGTCCTGTCACACCTGATGAACTAATTTCCAACTCACCATCATTAAGATCGTATAAACGATAAACCGTAGTGGGCGTTGCGGAGCTACTTGGCAGATTTTAGCGCCTACTAACACCCCTGGAACAGAGCCTAGCCATATAGGTACTACCAGACTCCAATCAACTGTTCCCAAGCTGAGGTGGCCCAGAGCAGTAAACAGCAGTAAAATTGCTGCGTGTGAAATATCTGTACCCACTAACTTCCGTGCATCAAGCCGGAAAAACCCAATCAGCACCAGGGCAAACATTGAACCTGATGATACACTAGTTAAACCAACCAAACAGCCTAAAATTGCTCCCAAAGTGATTGTTACACACCGACCAAAGTTAGTCTCTAAGTCTAACTTTGGCAGTTCGGGTAAATTAAATTTGGGGAAAAAAGTCAATAACAACAATTGCACTAGTGCTAATACTGTGACTAGCAAAATCATCACACCAAGCAAACGCAGCAAGATGTTATCCAGGTTATACTCACCTGTACGTTTAAGAAAGTGCAAAATCCCCACGCCGAACAGTGAGCCTGGAACACTCCCAAATGCCAGCCATTTGACAACTTCTGTGTCCAGGGTTTTCTGTTCCCAATGCTTGACGCTACCAACAATTTTCATCAATGTGGCAGCCACAACATCAGAACTCACAGCGATAGAAGGCGGAACCTGAAAGACAAAAATTAACATTGGGGTGATGAGAGAGGCTCCGCCAATTCCTGTCAAACCAACGATGATGCCAACAAAAAAGCTTAAGAACGGTAGTAATAAATATTCCATACTTTTTGGGGGTTTCAACAATCAGTTATTAGTTATCGAAGTTTAAATCCCCAAAGGAAGCCTTGATAACTGTTCACTGACTTAACTACGAGCAGCTAGAACTGAAAATCAGCTAAAGCTTCACTGTTAGAGAGCAACAACTGTGCCAAACTATAGCCCAGTGATAGACAGAGCTAGTGATGGCAAGTTATTGTGTTTCTCAAGGGATGAGTGACACAAAGGTTATCCAGCTAAAAGTTAGGGCAGAGGACTCCTAGACAACTTAAAACCTGTCTGTAAGTTTTTGGAAGCATGACAACAGCCATTTAGCTCAAACAGACTTTGATAACTGCTTATAGGTCAGTTGCCCTGCTAAATTCAACTTCTAACTGGTTTTTTTGCGGTTTTACATGTAAAAGCCGGTAAGGCTATGCACTTACCGTATTTTACTAGTAAGCATGATCAAACGTCCAGCGTATTCGCGTTATATCTCGCTACATTATCTGGATAAAGACAACTGAGGATGGTTCAGTTGTGAAGTACACATGACAACGTGCCGAGTCATTGAGGAGCCGTGTAATGGGAAACTATTAAGCACGGTTTTGAAGACCAACGGGGTTGGTGACAACCTCGTTGAGTTTACTATAGGACTTACGCAAAAACTCTCTCAAACTCTTATTACTTTGTGTCCTTTGCGTCCTTTGCGGTTCGTTTTTTCATAATTTTGCGTAAGTCCTGTACTAGTATCAAATTCACATTTTTCTGCTCGACGTGCTAATCCTGACAAACCTTCAAAGCTGGGTAAGGGGCAAATTTTCTTCCCAGCCCACGCCGGATTATAGCCTCTAATTCCTCGAGCATATAGGGCTTGCTGATGTAATCATTAAATCCTGCCTTGAGAATACGCTCACGATCCTCCGTGCTAGCTAAAGCTGTGACAGCCACCACTGGAATTGTGCAAGTTAGGGGTTCTTGCTTTAGATGACGCACAACATCCATACCGCTAAGACCTGGTAACAAAATATCCAATAAGATTAAGTCTGGTTGATATTCTTTAGCTACCAGCAGCGTTGCAGAACAATCTGTTTGACAAATGAATCTATAACCCATTGACTCAAGAGCATAACTAATTAGCAGGAGACTATCATCATGGTCTTCCACTGCCAAAATCAAAGGCTGGTGAGAGTTTTGCTTCTTTTCATCACTCATGAATGAATGTGTCAAATACATCTCTCCTCCAGAATATTTTATTAGGATTCATCGTCTTTACTTGGGCAATACATAGGAGGCTTACCGCGAACAATAGAATAGTGCCCAGTTAAGAATGACTTATGTTTTGCTTTTGTCTAATTGATAACTCTAACCCATGCAACAATAGCTGAGGAAAGAAAATTTCAAGCTGGCAACTTTAGCAGATACTTTATAAGTATACGCAAAATTACAGAAGATTTTCCAAATGAGTTGATAATAAATTTAGATAGATATTATTTATAACTATATCGCTTTACCTGTGTATGGTTTGAGATTTTAAAGATACCGGATAAATAAGTAATCAAAGCTATTTCCTATTAAGTTCAATTCTCCCTCTGTTCCCTATTCCCTGTTAAGAGTTCCCGCCCGAAGGGGCTTGGTAAAGAAACATTGTCTAGGATTTTTGGTACTGATTTTAGACCTATAGAGACGCGTTAGCGTAGCGGGACGTTCGCTTTTAGCGTCTCCAAGAGTTGCCCAGTACAATTTCGCGTCTCTACCAAGGTTTTTGGGCTTAACTGAACGGTATTGATCCATAACACTAGGACTAGCCCTTTCAAGGTGGTGAAATTTAGAACGAGAATTGGGTATTTCAACCTTCAAAAAGCCCACAATCTGAGCGGAGGATTCAAGATGGTAGCACTGAAACAACGTATCTTCGTTGGCCACCTTGAAAGGGCTAGTCCTAAACACTTAGGTAAATTCTTATTTAACTAGCTGATTGCAAAATTATCATCAACTTTATGCAGTAATTGCATTAAGATGATTTTACAATAGTTCCACAGATGCGATTCTAATATCAGGGAATAAAGATGGATACCCCTGGTGTTGGCCAGGGGCTTTTTATTTAGAAGCTACGCCTTAAACGTCAACACCGGACACAACCGCGCCACAACATCCACCATTTCTGCCTTAACCTGCACATCAATCACAGACTGAATCGGTTTGTAGGGGATGGGTGCTTCTTCAATTCGGCGTTCTTTACGCAGGGTAATGTAGTGGTCTATCAAATTCATTTTGACGGTTAGAGAGACGCGATAAATCGCCGTCTCTACTCTTAATTTATCCATCAATTATTTATTGACAGACTAGTAGTCTACCCCGGTTAATCCCAGTTCCGCCTCACTTTGAGATGCACCTCTGCGGTTCTTAATAACATATACTTGCATCGGGAAACAAGTCTTTTGTAGTATCTTGTATTTTTAGCAGTTTATGTACTACGTCTGTAAAGAAATTTGAAGTTTAGCGAAAACTTTTAAAAATCTCTAGACTCTTCAGTTGGCTAGAGAGTCTAGGATAAATTCAAGGCGACTCTCTTTCCAGTTATTTCTGACTGTTGACGGATTTCCCCCAGTCATCCACTTTGGTTTGGCTAGCTTTTCCACTCTATCCCGTAAATCTATGACTCTCCAACTCACGGTTCCCAACATGGCTTGTTCTGCTTGTGCAAGTACCATCACCAAAGCACTTCAGGCAGTCGATGCCAATGCTAGCGTTCAGGCTGATCCAACAACCAAGCTTGTCAGTGTAGAAACTCAAGCATCAGAAACAGCAATTAAGGAAGCGTTAGCTGCTGCTGGCTATCCAGTTGCTTAATCTTTCACAAGAAAGGCAGAAGGCAGAGGGCAGGAGGCAGAAGGAATAATGCTTTGGAGCCTCCTGCCGCTATCAGAGCGAGCTTGTGGTTTAAGTTCCAATACCAAAATCTATGATTTGGTGGCTTGGAATTAGATGGAGTTGAGAGCAACAAATAATATACCTGCCTCGTGCCTTCTTTAAGATCCTCCCACATCAATCACAGCGGTTCATCTAGTTATGGATACTCTCACACTCAAACTTCGAGGCATGAGTTGCGCCGCTTGCGCCAACAACATCGAAAAAGCAATTCGCTCTGTTCCTGGGGTAAGGGACTGCAACGTTAACTTTGGAGCAGAACAAGCTGCTATCAAGTACGATCGCTCTCTAGCCAATTTAGAGAAAATCCAAGGTGCGATCGCATCTGCGGGATACTCTTCTTACTCACTCCAGGAAGAACTGCTCACCGAAGAAGATGATGCAGAGAAAGCAAGTAGGCAAGCATTGCAACGCGAACTCTCCTTCAAGGTAGCGGTGGGAGGTATAATCAGCATTTTCCTATTTTTGGGGTCGTTCCCCATGATGACTGGGTTGAACTTGCCCTTAATTCCAAGCTTCTTACAAAATCCTTGGGTACAATTACTGCTGACAACTCCCGTCGTGTTCTGGTGTGGTGGATCTTTTTACCGCAATGGCTGGAAATCCCTCAAGCGCCATACGGCGACGATGGACACGCTAATTGCTTTGGGCACAAGTGCAGCGTATCTATATTCTTTGTTTGTCACTGTTTTACCAAAATTTTTTATTGCTCAGGGCTTGATACCTCATATTTATTACGAAGTAGCCGCTATTGTCATTACCTTAATTTTGTTGGGGCGGTTGTTAGAAAATCGCGCTAGGGGACAAACTTCTGAAGCCATCCGCAAACTCATCGGATTGCAAGCTAGAGATGCCAGAGTCATCCGTGATGGAATAGAAATTGATGTTCCCATCGCCGAAGTCAGAATCAACGATGTGATTTTGGTGCGTCCTGGTGAAAAGATTCCCGTAGATGGTGAAGTGATTACAGGCGCTTCGACGGTAGATGAAGCGATGGTGACGGGTGAAAGTTTGCCAGTCAAAAAGCAGCCAGGAGATGAGGTGATTGGGGCGACGATTAACGGTGCGGGTGCTTTTCAGTTTCGGGTGACACGAGTCGGAAATGATACGTTTTTGGCTCAAATTGTCAAACTAGTGCAACAAGCCCAAGGTTCTAAAGCACCAATTCAGCGCTTGGCAGATCAAGTTACAGGATGGTTTGTACCAGCTGTGATTGCGATCGCGATCGCCACTTTTGTCATTTGGTTTAATTTCACTGGCAACCTTACCCTAGCAACAATGACAACGGTAGGTGTACTAATTATTGCTTGTCCTTGTGCTTTGGGTTTAGCTACCCCCACTTCTGTAATGGTAGGGACAGGCAAAGGTGCAGAAAATGGCATTTTGATTAAAGGTGCGGACAGTTTAGAACTAGCACACAAAATTCAAACCATCGTTCTAGATAAAACTGGTACTTTGACTCAGGGTAAACCCACTGTTACAGACTTTGTAACTATCAATGGCACAGCTAATGGTAATGAAATCAAGCTTTTACAGTTAGCAGCAACGGTAGAACACAATTCTGAGCATCCTTTAGCGGCAGCAGTGGTGAAATATGCCCAGTCTCAAGAGGTAAGTTTAACAGAGGTAAATAACTTTCAGGTTAATGCAGGTAGTGGTGTTCAAGGAGTTGTTTCAAATCAGCTTGTGCAAATTGGTACACAACGCTGGTTAACAGAACTTGGAATTAACACCATAGCTCTCCAGCAGTATAAAGATGACTGGGAAGCGGCTGGTAAAACAGTAATTTTGATTGCTGTAGATGGCGAACTAGAAGGGGTAATGGGTATTGCCGATGCCCTCAAACCTTCCTCAACAGCAGTAGTGAAAGCCTTACAGAAGTTAGGTTTAGAAGTAGTAATGCTTACCGGAGATAATCGTAAAACTGCGGATGCGATCGCAAGACAAGTTGGCATCCAGCGAATCTTTGCCGAAGTGCGTCCAGATCAAAAAGCAGCGATTATCCAATCCCTTCAAAGAGAGCAGAGGAAGCAGGGGGGGATGAGGAAGCAGGGGGAGCAAGCAAACAATTATTATTCTCCCTCATCCCCCCACTCCCTTGTTGCAATGGTAGGCGATGGTATAAATGATGCCCCAGCCCTAGCACAAGCTGATGTGGGAATTGCTATTGGAACGGGAACAGATGTAGCGATCGCAGCTAGCGATATCACTCTAATTTCTGGCGATTTACAAGGAATTGTTACAGCTATTCAACTTAGTCGCGCCACCATCAACAATATCAGGCAAAATCTCTTCTTTGCCTTTATTTACAACGTCATTGGTATTCCGATTGCGGCTGGAATTCTGTTCCCCATCTTTGGTTGGTTACTCAATCCAATTATCGCCGGCGCTGCGATGGCTCTTTCTTCGCTCTCTGTTGTTAGCAACGCCCTCAGATTACGTAATTTTCAACCAAAAACTATCTCATAATTTCAGGATAAGTAAGTCGGTGCGAATAAATCGAACTATGTGAAGTAATGTAAAATTATTGTAATCAAGTTTGTAGTAAGGACTTTAGTCCTAAAAGAAGGACTAAAGTCCTTACTACAAACATGCAAATTATTTACGTCGTTTTACTTAATTTAGGAAATGTTTAGTAAAAAAATGCTTTGGGGAAGCCTTACAGCTTTAGTGCTGCTCACTGGAACATCAGGTGTAGCATTAGCAGAAATGCCAGCCCACTCGCCAGAGCAAACCAGCCAATTTCATCTTATTGAGCAACCTTTGGGCTTGAAAGTTGGGGTTGCGATCGCAGGTTTAGCCTTGATTGGACTAGAGTTGTGGTGGTTTCTTCTCTATAAAAGTTCTGATTCCTAGATGAGGAACAAAGAAATTGCTTTATTTTTTAATTCCGCCTTGCCTAGTAGACATCTCCAGAAATTAATTATGCGTTACCTGAAACCCTTGTCTTGACGTTGCATTGCAACGTCAAAACAATTCATTTTCGGAGATGTCTAGTGTAGTTATGAAGTGTTTGTAGTGAGCGATTTATCGCTCAAATCAAGGACTAAAGTCTTTACTACGAACTTTTATAATTCCCTTTGTGACAGTTAGGGGTGCGGAAAGTAGGTTTTAATTCCGCCTGCGGTACTAGTGTTTTGAATGATCGGACAAATTGTATCTTCATGCTGTCCGCCCATATTGTTCCAGCCTGAAAGTAATCCCTTTATTTCAGACCGTAAAGTTAACAACTGATCAATTTGGTGATCAATTTGTAAGAGCTTCTCTTCGAGCTTTTCTTGAATTTCACCACAGGGAGTTTGTCCTTGGTCATAAACCTGAAGAATATTTCCTATCTCTTCTAAGCTAAGACCAAGATTTTGTGCGCTTTTAATAAATGCTAGACGAGTCAGCACATCCAATGAAAACTGGCGGAAGCCTCCCTCCGTTCGTCTTGATGATTTAATTAAGCCTAAACTCTCGTAATAGCGAATTGTCCTAATGGGGATTTTGCTTATATTTGTTACCTGACCAATTAAAAGCAGTTTTGTTTCCTGAGTTAACACGGCAGATTTTCCCAACTATTGTAACTATTATTACATATTTTTCTATTTGTTAACTTATTTACAGCATAATTCAGAATTCAGGAGTCATAATTCAGAAGTAAAACAGGCTTTATATCTGGCTTTGGGACTTAGCTTGTGTACTTCACTAACTTGAAATCTGCTGTAAGAGTTTAGCCGAATCTTGGTGTCAGTAGTTTATTTTTTTATCTAATTAGAGATATTACTAAGTTATGATTTTTCAAATATCTATTTTTAATGGATATTAGCTTACATGGGCTGAGATTTTGCTAGCATAATTTTAACATTTTCAATAAACTTAACTCAAAATTTTGTCTCTCTAATTTACTCCATTTATTGGGTAACTGTTTCTCATGGTACTGAAAGTAACTGTTTTATTTTAGTTCTCATGTTACTTCTAGATCAACAGCTTCACCTCAAGTGAAACCATAAAAATGAATCTCAACTCGCAGACTTTTAGCTCAACCCGTAAACCTAAAAACTTCAATAATCCAGAGCATTTTATTGAGGGATGGTATTGGGTAATACCCTCTCGAAATCTGCGGGTGGGTGAAGTAAAACCTGTCACTATTTTGGGCAGAGAACTAGTAATTTACCGTGGTAAAGACAAAAAAGTAGCTACCTTTGATGCCTACTGTCCCCACATGGGCGCTCACCTTGCTGAAGGCAAAGTTGAGGGTAATGCACTACGTTGTTTTTTCCACCACTGGAAGTTTGATGCTGAGGGGATGTGTATTGATATCCCATGTTTAGATACACCGCCTTCCCTAAAGTTACAAACTTGGCCTACTGCTGAGAAATATGGGATGATTTGGGTTTGGACTGGAGAAATACCACAACAACCCTTACCTTTTGTTCCAGAATTGGAACAAAAAGAGTGTGATGTCGCCATCAATTCTCACTTTTTGATGAACTGTCACCCCAATGTGGTGATGATTAATGGGATTGATACTCAACATGTCAATACAGTTCACAAACTGCCAATAGAAATTATTTTTGAAAGACAAGAACTAAACGAGAATGCAATTATCTTCACTAACACTACACCCATTAAAGACAATTCATCTTTTTTTAAGCTTATCCGTCTTTTCTACAAGAATGCCATAACTCTCAGTATTTGCTATTGGTACGGTAGCATTGGCATTGTGACACTTGGCCCCGATTTCTTCCATATTCACACAATGTTTGCAGTTCGCCTGCACGAAGGTGGAAAAGCTGAAGGTCAAATCCTATTGATTACTAAGAAACGTAAAGGATTTTTTGGTTGGTTATCCAATCGAGTTGTGTTATGGCTGACTAAGATTGCAGGTAAATTCTTTCTCATGGATGATATTAAGATTGTCCAAACAATTAAGTTTGATTTGAAAACTCCAATCAAAGCAGATCAGTCAATAGTGCAGTTTATTAACCATGTTGAAAAACAGCAATCCTTAATGTGGGGGACTTGGCAAGAAGCGCGATCGCGCGATGTGGAGAAGAAGCCCAAGCGTGAGAGATGGCAAGATAAAATGAGTAATGATTAATATCATGTCTATATGCCCAGAATCCCGTCAGGCTGCTTGGTCATTTAAACACACACCAAATCATACCATTGTCAACAATCTTTGCAAGAAATGAATCGGCTGTAGGGGTGTACATCTTTACGCCCCTAAAAATGTAGGTATAGCAGATATTTTGTCAAATAGTATAACAATTAATAAAGGTTAAAAGTTTAACGAAATTACTTTTAACTTTTAATTTATATTTTACTGGGCTACCAGATAAATAAAAAGAAGTGGCAAAGCCACTTCCTAATTCCCAGGTAGAACCTAAGTCATGAGTATAACGACTACAAAAATTTGAAATAGTATAAACAAATACCAATTAACTCAATATCTATGTTTTTCTTGTTTACTAGGTCAGGAAATCCTGATTTTCATCAGGTAAATAACTGTATATTTACATAGTCTCATGATTGCAATGCAGACTCAATTTTATCCAGATCATCGCTAAGATGTGCCAGTTTTGTATCTTCACCAAGAAGTTGCGAGTACAACGATTATTTCAGCTAGCCTGATTTCCAGAGGTTTCCAATGGGGATTGCTAGAGGAAAAAGTGCGATCGCCTGACACTGCTTTATAATCATTTTTAATTTCTACAATTTCCCAATTACGGATTCCCGATTTTCCAATAACTTTATTTCATCACTCTAGTTGCGTTGAAAATTGCAAGTATTGCTACTCCCACATCAGCGAATACTGCTTCCCACATTGTCGCTACGCCTAAAATACCCAATCCTATGAATACACCTTTAATTGCTAACGCAAAACTAATATTTTGCCAAACAATTGTGCGGGTTTTTCTGGCGATTTGTATTGCTTCTGCCACTTTTGAGGGTGCATCTGTCATAATCACAATATCGGCAGTTTCGATCGCTGCATCTGAGCCTAACCCACCCATTGCTATACCAACATCTGCTCTAGCAATCACTGGCGCATCATTAATGCCATCCCCAACAAAAGCAACTTTACTATGCTTGCCAACGGTGCTGAGTAACTTCTCAATGGCATTGACTTTTTCTTCTGGTAATAACTCTGCTTCGTAAGCATCTATACCTAACTGTTGAGCAATCCGGGATGCGATCGCTTGATTATCTCCTGTCAACATTACTGTTTTCTCTACACCCATTCCTTTGAGTGCTTGAATAGCCTGTCTGGCATCTTCTTTCAGTTCATCAGCAATGATAATATACCCAGCGTAAATATTATCCACTGCTAGATGAATAACTGTTCCCTCTAACTGGCAATTATCATGAGCAATATTCTCTTTATGTAATAGGCGATCGCTTCCCGCTATCACTACCTTATTTTCAACCTTGGCTTTAATTCCATAACCTGCTATCTCTTCATAATCTCTCACCTCAAATTCATCAATTTTTCCACCATAAGCTTTGCGGATAGATTGAGCGATGGGATGATTTGAGTGCAATTCTACTTTGGCAGCTAATTGCAGCAATTCTTGTTCAACGTAGCCATTTGATGGTACTATTTTCGCTACTTTAAATACGCCGTGAGTCAACGTTCCAGTTTTATCAAAAACAACTGTATTTACTGCATTTAAAGCATCTAAAAAAGTAGAGCCTTTAACTAAAATACCGCGTCTAGCTGCACCTCCCACACCTCCAAAGTAACCTAAGGGAATACTGATAACCAGTCCACAGGGGCAGGAAATAACTAGTAAAATTAGGGCGCGATAAACCCATTCTGAAGAAGTTGCGCCAGCAATGAATAAAGGAGGTAATAATGCAACTCCTAGAGATGTAAAAACGACTATCGGCGTATAATATCGGGCAAATTTAGTAATAAATTTTTCTGTTTCTGCTTTTTTACTTTTGGCATTTTGCACCAAGTCCAAAATCTTAGCAATAGAAGATTCATCAAATAGTTTCGTGACTCTAATGCTGAGAACACCCATTTTGTTGAGCATCCCAGCCAAAACTGTCTCTCCCAGCCTTACTGTTCGCGGTACAGATTCTCCAGTTAATGCAGATGTATCGACTTGGGAATTCCCATCTATAATCTCACCATCTAAGGGAATCTTTTCCCCAGGTTTGACGACGATAATATCTCCAATATTTACTGTATTTGGGGATACTTTTTTTAATTCTCCCTCTATTTGAATATTGGCGTAGTCTGGACGTACTTCTAATAAAGCTTTGATGGAATTACGGGAACGACTAACGGCAATATCCTGAAACAATTCCCCAATTTTATAAAATAACATGACTCCGACAGCTTCGGGTAACTTATGAATTGCGATCGCCCCTAATGTCGCTACTGCCATCAAAAAGGTTTCATCGAATATTCTACCTCTAAGTATATTGCGTCCAGCAGTTTTTAAAACACTCCATCCACTTAATAAATAGGCAGGGATGAAAAGCAGATATTCACCTATTGAGTAGAATGTATTGTGTAATTGATTTTCAAAAATTACACCAGGTGCATATAAACTTAAAATTACTACCAAAGGCAATACCTCATCTTTCAGATTGAATTCTCCACCGTGGTCATGATTGTGGTCATGGTTATGATTCTCATCATGATTATGGTTATGTTTCTCATTATGGTCATGTTCACAGTTGCAAGAACCTGAAGATTCTGAATGTAGTTTTCGCTTCATCTTTTCTGTTGAGGCTAGTAAATTACTTGATATATGAGCCTTTTCTCAAATGTAATGAAAAAAATAACTTTTTACAAGTTGATAATTTAAGAACGAGAATCTATATCAGGTTTATTGCTAAAGATTTATCCTATCTTTTGGTTTAAATTAAGATTTATAATCTTGTAAAGACAGCTATACCGATTTTGAGTATAGAATCATGTCAAGATATAACTTTTGTTTGTAGTGAACAATTTATCGCTTTGCATAAGATTTCAAACGAGAAAGAGTTGCTTGCATCAAGCCACCAATCAGCATCTTTTAAATTTGTTGAAGTACACTACTTAGGTTTCAAATCCAGATATCAAGCCTGTTTGACTGCTGAATTCTGCTGTAGCAACTAATTTTTAAGCTTCCCCGGTCTGAAGACGCGGGGATTTCTGAAGAGTCCACAAAAGAACTTTCTTAGGCATACTTAAAATGCCTCTACCTACTCCACTTAAGTCAAACTTAAATATCGCAGCTACTTTTCTG
>JAIVFU010000150.1 GCA_020829485.1 Nostoc sp. CHAB 5834
GTGATTGGTGGTATTCAAGCTAGAGGGGAAAAAGGAAACTACAGTACACAACGTATTAAATTTAGCTCTAACAGTTCTGGTTAACTTTTCGTTACATAGTTATGATTTTTCCTGCCGACTTACTTAGCTTGATTTTGACGATCAATGTCGGGCGATCGTTCTGAATGTACAATCCCCTTTCCTGCCGTCATCCAATTCACAGCAAGAAAGTTGAATTTCCTGCACAGTGCCTAAACTATCGCGGTGCATCAAAGCACCATCAAACAAGTAAGTTACGGTGGCGAGATTGATATGAGGATGTGGTCGGACATCAATACCTTTGTTGGGTGGCAAAACAGACGGGCCAACATGATCAAAGAAGATAAACGGGCCAACCATTTGGCGATTAGAATATGGCAAGCTGCGACGGGCAACAAACCCACCCAAATCTTTAACTTCAGGTTCAATAAGTTGAAGTATTGCCATAAGTGATGGGGGGTAATTGGTGAATGCTGGAATCATTATAAGTAGATCCACCAGCAAAAAGCTAACCTTTATGAGTTATCTGTTTATGCCATCGCTCATCCGAATTTACCAGCCGTTTGGAGACAGTATTAGGTAAAGCAGTTTAATTAGCGATCGCCCCTCATTCAAGCGAGGAAACCCAAGCGATCGCACATCAGAATTTACCAGCCGTTTGGAGACAGCATTAGGTAAAGCAGTTTAATTAGCGATCGCCCTCACCCCCCAGCCCATAGGCCAAGCCTTGCATCGGGTGCGATTTGTTTGTTAACTGTTGACTGACAAGGTAGCCGTACTAGCTGTTTGAGGAACTGGCTTGATTGAGAAGGTCAATAGCATCTTGGTCGAGATTTATATTGACAGCTTTCATGATATCGTTGAGTTGCTCAACCTTTGTTGCACTAACAATAGGTGCGGTAATGGTAGGGTTAGCAATGAGCCACGCCAGAGAAACTTGGGTGGGAGTAGAATTATAAGTCTTTGCCACCTGATCAATTGCGTCTAAAATTCGTAAACCACGAGGATTTAAATATCTTTTTACAGAACTACCACGCAGACTAATAGACAAATCTTTTTCTGAGCGATATTTACCAGAGAGAAAGCCACTGCACAGAGAGGAATAGCTAATTACACCAATTGAGTGTTCTTGGCAAATTTGTTGTAAATCCTGCTCATAACCATCTCGGTCATACAAGTTATAACGGGGCTGAAGGCAATAGTAGCGAGGATAGTCATATTGACGGCTAATTTCTAATGCCTGTAATAGACGCTCTGCACTATAATTTGAAGCACCAATCGCACGTACTTTTCCTTGACGAATCAATTCTGCGTAGGTTTCAAGGGTTTCTTCAAGTGGAGTGCTTTCATCGTCGATATGCGATTGATATAGATCGATATAATCAGTTTGTAGCCTTTGCAATGAGTCTTCAACAGCTTGTTGAATGTATTTACGAGAAAGCCCTTTGCCTCTAACACCCATGTCATTGCCAACCTTAGTTGCAATCACCACTTGGTCACGGTTGCCACGAGAAATGAGCCATTTTCCTAAAATTGTCTCAGACTCTCCACCAATATTTCCTGCAACCCACTTGGAATAGACATCGGCTGTGTCAATAAAATTACCTCCAACTGCTATAAAGTGATCTAAAATCTCAAATGAACTATTTTCATCAATAGTCCAACCAAACACGTTACCACCAAAAGATAGTGGTGATACTTCTAATCCTGAACGTCCAAGAAAACGTCTTTGTGTAATAACCATAAGAATTCTTACAAGACAGTTTTAGAATTACTTGTGCCAACTATAGAGGTTTCCTCTAAGAAACTGAAGACGGCGATGCCAAAGGCGGGCTATTCGGTGTCGCTAGCTATAGTTTAGACCGGGGCGCACCTGTGCAATTGGTACGGCAGACTTTGAGGCATACATCTTTACTTAAACCCTACGCTATATCCACACCATGCAAGCGCTTGTCTCTAGTTCTGAGGGAAAAAGGGCGATGGGCTACGCCCCGCTTGATTAGAGCGATCACTCTAATCAAGCGAGGAAAACTGACGAGCGATGCCAACGACTGCAAGAACCGCCCCTCTCGAATAACACTTTTGGGTCAGAGGAATCCACCCATGCGTCATGCAGTAACTACTCTGATGCTGCCTAGCCTAGACCCTAAAATGCATAGTGTAATGTTTTTCCGTTAACTTCCCTTGAGAAAATGAAAATTTCAAATGTTTCTAATGCTATTTCCTGTATATTAACAGCATAATATATTGCTCTGAAATAATTATGGCAACTTTACGGCGTGAGGATATTGCTCGTCATGTAGCGGCTCAACTAGCTAACGAATTTGACCCAAGCTTGCCAGAAGCTGTCGAAGAAGAATTAGCAATATTCAAACAACAAGCGCCTTCTATATCTTATGATGAATCACTGGAAGGTACAGCGCTTAAGGTAGCAATCGCTGCTTTGTTGGTTCAAATTGCATCTTTTGCAGTTCAAATTTATGATGTATATAAGCAAGAATCAAAACCATTACCACAACAAGAAGAATATGTAATAGAGGTACAACAGAAAATAGGAACGGATGTGCTAAATTCTGCATCTCCAGAAAAACGAAAACAAATTAAGCTAATCACCCAGATAACTGTGAGAAAAATCCTAGAATCAGAAAATTTATAATACTGATTAAATAGCGTTGCTGAATCAAGATATGAATTTGTCTTACGCAAATTGGC
Source organism: Nostoc sp. CHAB 5834 (assembly GCA_020829485.1). Next base: position 2,731 of record JAIVFU010000150.1, read on the forward strand.
AGAGAGTAAGAGTTTAAAAGACCTGATTTTTAAGTTTCATATTTAAATTCAGCAACGCTGATTAAATTTAGATTAGTGTAGGAGTGTATCATTTATCAGCCCAAACTCTTCAAAGAGCTTATAAATGTCTAAAATTCCACATCCTATACCCCTATCCCACATTCCTTGAAAATCTTGAGTTGTTCGCCTAATTGCGGCGCATATCTGTAAGGCATTAAGTTGTGACTCCGGACGCTGATTTTCCATTGCTGAAAGCAGGAGAGCTATAGCTCCTGTTACATGTGGAGCTGCCATACTGGTTCCACTCATCTGACAAATTTCATTGTCAGTACCAGAACAGGCAGCATAAATTCCAACTCCAGGAGCTACAAGATCGGGCTTTTTCCCTCCTTTACGTGTTGGACCGTGGGATGAGTCTCCATCGGGATGGAAGTCATTGGACATATTTCGTACAGAACCAACGACAATAACATTATCCGCAGTTCCAGGAACAGTTAATGTTACACATTCATCACTACTTTCAAAAAAGACTGTTCTTGTTTTACCTATTTCAATCCAGGCATGAATGTCATTTTCTTCTGCCATGCCACCAGCTTTTTTTACAATAAGTTTCCAACAACCCTCTTCGATAGAATCTGCACTCTCTTTTTTAAGAGCTATACTCAGTACGCTATCTCCATTATGATTAGAATGCTGTGTATAGATTACATAACACTTATTCTTAGTCAAAAATACTTTCTCTTCTTTTTTATTCATTAAACTAACCCAAGCAGTTCTTTCACGACTTGGATTCTCAACACAAAACTCAAGTTTATACCCTGGATCGAACCAAAGTTCAATCAATTCCTGTTCTCGTGTAGTTCCCCAGCAATTCAATAACAGTTCAAACGGTACTTTAGGTGTGACACTAAATTTAGCATGTCGCCGAGTCCTTCGCTCATTTCCGGCTGACTTTACAACAACATAACCAATTTTTTCTCCGTCTTCTAAAAAATCACTGTTATACAATTGCTCAAGATTGGATTTACCATCATGAGAGCCTGCATTTATCCCTTGACTAACGTTAACGACAACAGGTAACTTTGCGACTTCATCTGCAACATAATTAATATATTTAAGAGCACAACCATGAGTAAATGTTAAACCTCGAGTATTCTGCGGGTCGATTTTAACAACAACAATCTTAGCTTCAGGTGCAATTCCTCCCAGAAAACGTTGTCCCTCTCTTCCTGCTGCAATACTTGCTACATGGGTTCCATGCCCATTTTTACGTTGTCCTCTAGCATCAACATTGGATAAATCTCTAAGGTTAAGAGGAGCTAATTTATTTCTAATATATTCATCAATTTCTTCCTTTGTATACTCTTTACCAAATGGACACCAACGACTTATCTCAGACCCTGAGTCAGTGCTTTCAGTTTGATCCCAAATAGCTAAAATTCTCGTTTCACCAGAAGAATCAAGAAAAGCATCATGAAGCACATCAATTCCACTATCAATAATGCCGACTAATGCTTTGTTACCCTTTTCAAATTGATGGACTTTATTTGCATTAATAGTTACGGAAAGTGGGTTTGGCGGGCTTACCTCTTCACTTAATTGAGAGTCTGGAGAACTGCCTTCCCAACCTGAACCTTGTCGGCTAGCCTCAACATATATGACTTCTGGATCTTCTTGTAAAGCCTCAATTGTACGTCGGCTGCCAACACACCCTATACTTTTTCCTAAACGAAAGGTTTCTTCATAGTCTGGAACCTGGAGAGGGTTCCATGAAGGATTTTTCACACGAACTAGCATATCAAGGCGAACAGTATCGGTGAAACTGACTCCCGTTATCTCACCCTCCCCTTTGAGTTTTTCTTCTAATAATCCAAACTCAAATACTAAATAAGCATCAATTTTATTCATAAAATCCTCTTGGTTGGCTTTTGCTTTTTGTTGTGGTAGTTTGCTTAAAGCTGGTGTAGAGGAGTGGATTCTACTTTTCTCAAAGGCAGGAGTTGGTTTCTGGCGATGTTTTCGTTTTGAAGAGGAATGAGGCGAATTTATAAGTGCAGGGGCAACAGCTACCGTAATATGACAGGTTGGCTTGCGAATCGGGTAAGCTCGACCTTGCGCTCTAGGTTGGAACCGTTTTTGTACAGGACCTTGATCTGCGTAAGCTTTAGTAATTACCAAACTAGCTCTGTCTAGCCCAGAATTATGCTCCGCATTGGCTACTGCACTTCTCAAAACTTTTAGTATTGGCGTACAGGCTTTATAAGGCATGAACTCTAGCATGATGAGTGCTTCTTGGTATGACTGCCCTCGAATTTGATCAAGTACGCGACGCACTTTCAAGGGTGACATATTTATATAGCGCGCAATTGCCTTTGCTTCAGTAGTATTAGTAGTCATCCAATGATTTTTAGCTGAAATATTTACAACATAATGCTCTCACAATTGGGTAAGTAGCTACAAAAAGTTCAATGGTAGACTAGGTTTAGCTTATGCAGTAAGTATTAATAAAGTAGAATCCTGATATCAAGAAGGAAATTACGCTTTAGAGAGTTTTAATAATTTAACTTTTATTAGCTGCTTAAATACTTAAAAAAACTGTATATCTATGTATAGCTAAATTATAACTTATTTACCTGTTAATTTATTTTTTTTCATAGTTATTTAATAATATAAATTATACTATTCGATTTAGTCAAGCCGAGTTAAAACTTCAAGATATGATTGGCGATGTAAGTCATATTGATGACCCGCGTCCTTGGTATTACAAGAGTGATAAATCAACTTGCTTGATGACAACTATCAGACACTTTTGTATCTTTAATTTGATAGATTGTGTATCCATGAAATAAAAAATACTATTACATGCGTCATCATAAAACGATTAAATTACAATTATAATACAAAAAATACAAATAGTTTTGGGGGAAAGTGGGCAATGTCTACGACGGGCTGCGCCTACACACATTTACTATTTATTTTCTAGTACATTACTAGCCAGTTGTATGTAGGGAAGCGATGACCGAGCGCTGTGGGTTGGCTGCTGTCGTTCTTCTACAGCGTTGGGTCAACAACTGGCGATTTGTGGCTGTTCTGTTGATATCTCATTTAAACTGGAAAACACCAATAAGTTATACCAAATTGCCAGAACCTTTGAACATAGCGGTGTAACTTCAATTTTTTCTTAGAGGAAAGCCCAAAGAGCATAGGCGCACCCCTTAAAGTAGACATCGCCACCTCACAACCCCAAATCCTGCTAAAATCCGTGTATTCAATACATCAACTACCATGTCTGGCAAAGGATTTGGGCAACCCCAACCTACAAAAACCGATAAACTTGTTGAATCTGCGGTGCGTTATTGCCAACAGCGACAGCCAGAAGCATTAGACCAAATTTTTGACAATCTGCCTGTTAAGCTCAACCAGCAAGTGTTAAATGGTACGGTTGCAGCTTTAAAAAAAGACATTGATAGCCTCAGTTGGCTGTGTGGTTATTTTGCATCCGAAATTAACAGCACTGAGGACAACCAGAAGCCTCGCCATTCTATTGCAGAACTTAGCAAATTGCTCATGACATCAGGGATGGAACCTTTCGGTGATTTTGCCCCTTACCCCGGTTGTCGCATTGTTATACTCAACAACGATAAATTTGAAGCACTGCCGCCTAGAGTGCAAGCAGCAGTCAAAGAAGCTTTTGATGTGGTAGAAACTAGTGGAGAAGAAGCACAAAGGATAAATGAGGCACTGCTACGTGAGTTGCAAGTGTAATAAATTACATAGTTCAACTGCCCGCAAGCGTAACAATCAAAACGTAGAGGCAGCACCAAAAACTAGCAGCTTACAACGCATACCAAAAATATTGTAACGTTTCTGTTTCTTTTCTATGACTTCAGTGCATGATTGTGTAGCGGAAAATACACTGAACTATAGGTAAAGATTTGGTATGCCAAACCAACCAAATCCACACAGAAAGCGCGATCGCCCAACCTACCAAATTCAGGGGGTAAATGTGACTTGAAACATAAAATGGCAGTTATTGCCGCTTTATGCTTCATAAATTGTGACTTAAAGTAAAAGATTGCCGAAAATTAAAGGATAAGCTTGCCGAACCTAGAGCCTGACTGGTTTTGTGGTCAAATGCCCGTTTTGCGAGAGTGAACCAATACTCGCCAAGGCGACTGTCACAAGCCATGTAGTGTATGAGCGATGCATAAAAATTTAGGTATTTAGCAGTAAAAACACTGACTATAAGAATACAGCAATATTTAAATTCTCTTCACCCTACCCAAACGGGCGCATATAGCGCTCCCAGTTTTCCTTATTAAATGGACTGCGCCACTTCAAAATTAAGTTCAATTCCAACTCCTGCCGTGCGCGTCGATCAACCGGAGCATCCCACCAAAATGCGGCGTTGACTGCTGGAGAGTAACCCATAGCGATAATGTAAATCCTGGTAGCTGGCGATGTAATCTTTGCAGGCGTGTATACCCTGCCATCGCTTGTTACTACGGCAAGTTTCCCCCACATACAAAATCAAACCAGCCGCCGAGTCAATGATGAAATAGAGACACGCATCACCTGGGCTGTTTGCTGGCATTCGATAAAATGACATTGGCACAAGCCGCAACAAAAGTGGATCAAATTGGTCTGGGTCGCAGTGCTTAGGGGTAAGGTCAAATAATGCCGTCTGCTGTGGTGGTTTGTTCTCTCTCACCTTCTGCTGATACTCAAATATTTGCGTTTTCCACTTCAGCAGGGCATCAGCACTCATCACCAGCGCCTCTGCTCTGATCGCTTCCTCAATAGGCTTATACCTCTAACAAGAGTGCTGTGGCAATGGTTGCTGATGTATATCAAAATGCTGCCAATGCGATGCTTTTTTAAGAAACGGTAAAAACTTACTTGACCAGAGTACCTATTTTGTCTTAAAGTGTCTTGTACTTTCTTGATATTGTCTTAATAAATATTCTTTTTAAAAGACTGAAACTTCATATTCTAAAATAGACTTTACGGACTCACTATTATTTGCAAAAACATATAACTTTGCTTCATCATCTCTTAAATTAAAAGTCATTATTCATACCCATGTATTAACAGATTAAGTGATTGATATTAGAGAAGTAGTTGCCAAATTTAACTTGTCTAATATTATGAATAAAAAATGGGCTGCTAAACGACTTACAATCAATCTCACCTCAAGTGAAGCAGAGAAGCTGGAAAAATACTGCTCAAAGACTGGCAGACCAGCAACCGATGTCATCCGAGAATTAATTCGTTCTCTGCCGATTCAAGAAGTACAAAATGCCAATTAGCAATTCATCTAAGGTAAGTTTAAGGGGTTTTCCTTTCCCTTTTCTTCCAAAATCCGACAAGTATTGATAGTACACTTACCAGCACATTATTAAAAAAGCTCTTGAATCGACAAAATTTCAACAGCAGTAGTAGCTCAAAGTGATTCAACACTGATTATGTGTATAGAAAGGGCTGGCAACTTTTTTTAGCTGGCATTTAGTAAACCGCATATAAAATAAAGCCCTGGTAAAATTCAGGGCTTTTAACTTGAAAAGTCGATTTTCATCCAAAAATATTACTTGTCATTAATCCTGGGTGAAGGAATCTTTCTAAGTGTATCCAAAGCTACGGGTGATGGCTCTCCTGCTGGTACGATGAAAGTGTTTTTCCGACTGGGATTGCCACCAAATGAATTAGACACTTCAACGGTTTTGATAAATCGAATCACGCCCAGCTTTTGCTGCTGCTTCAGCACTATCGTAAATCGGATAGTCACCGAATACCGTGCCATCGGGGCTAACAATCCGAAACTGCCAGCATTTACATGAGGTGTAAAATACGACTAAAACACGAGAGTGAATACAGACAACTGAATGAATCTTGGTGGTAGTCATAGTACTGTGCGCTTGCTGAATATTAGAAAAACAGCCATTCTCATAACGAAAATAGGTATAAATGCGTTTCAAGTGAAACTAACAGATCAAACCTAGTTATAGATGTTCTAGAAAACTTTTTTAGATTAGCACTTTTTGCAACTAACTTAAGTATGAATAATAGTCTATCTTAAGTAAGTTTTTGTAAATGACGTACAGCAATTAGATTGTTACTTGATAGTTACAAAGAGCTTTCCATAAAAGGAGTACCTAAAAATCAAAGGTTTTAAGTACTCTTTATCTAAACTAGGATTTAGCCATTGTACAAATTAGCCATAATGTTGCTTTTCATTTCGGCTTTTCAGGCATGTCAGGAAGTTGGGTGTGGGGGGTAGCGGATACGGCATTGACCGTAGCTCTGAAACCCCTTTCAATGCAAACCAGAGTGAAAGATGGGGCTTGTGACGAAGAGGGTTGTTGGGGCTATATATTCCCCACACCCTACAACCTATACCCGCCCCAACGGGGCTTGGTCAGCTCTACCGCAGGTTCAAATAATTTGACGGGAGCAGATGCTGAAATATGTTGTAGTGCAATCTCTAACGGTACTCGGTATTTTGAGAAATGCGATAATATCAGGTACGGGTTTTGGTTAACATAGAAATTCTAGTTCCTAAAAAATCAACTATGCCCAAGACTTGGAATCTAAAAATAGATAACTATTTTCAAGCCAACCCAAACTGCATCATCGCCACAGCCCATGTAGACTCGTTCCCTATAGACGAATGGCACGAAGAAAAGCGTAAATCACTGGTATTCGTGGATGAAAGGGTGTGGGGAATTAAGAAGATGTTGAACTCCTTGACGCACTCGCATTTAATTGTCTAGAACACACGAAGCTGCAACCCTGGTAGCAAAGAGGTTTCACATAAGGGACTTCCAAGTAAAAAAATATTCCATTGCTATTGTTCACTGTTGACCGTTGACGGTTCACGAGTTTTCAGTCAACAGTCAACAGTCAACAGTCAACGACTTTAATGTGGAATAATTTATTTTTTGGAGTTCCCTAAATCTTCGTGCCATTCGGTATAGGGGAAAGACTCTTAGCCCCCCATGCCCTACCTGACTTTTCCAGTTATCCAGTTAAGTCAGGAACTCTCATTTAGAGCTTGGGTAATACCAGCTAATTAATTCTCAACAAGTTAAGTTTAATGACAAAACTTACCAGAGGTAGAACTTTGGAATGGAGGTATAGTAAGCGCTCACTGGATACGGTTATAAATGATTGCGTTATAAATTGAATTCAACTATTGCAATATCGGGTTAATATTTTTAGCTGTTAAATCAGGAAAATTAATTCAGCGATTTGATTTATACTTTTAGGTTCGTCTAAATATCAAAAAAGTTTTGTCGTATGTCCAGCCTGAGTCCAGACATGGTTCGTATCTATTTGCAAGAGATTGGTCGTTATCCAATGCTAACCGCAGACCAAGAAATTGCTTATGGCAGGCAGGTACAGCAAATCATGGCAATTGAGCAAAGAAAAAATGAACTCACCCAACAACTAGATCGTGAGCCAACAATGGTCGAATTAGCTGTTGATATTGACAAAAGTGAATTGGAAATAGCTCAAATACAAAATCTTGGGCAACGAGCCAAACAAAAAATGGTGACAGCAAACTTGCGTCTGGTGGTTTCGATTGCCAAAAAATATACTAAGCGCAATCTGGAATTCTTAGATTTGCTGCAAGAAGGGGCAATAGGTTTACAAAGGGGTGTAGAAAAATTTGACCCCAATCGCGGCTATAAGCTTTCCACCTACGTATACTGGTGGATTACGCAATCAATCACACGGGCGATCGCAGAGAAATCTCGTACTGTACGCTTGCCAATTCATATCACCGAACAACTGAACAAAATTAAGAAGGTACAGCGAGAATTATTTCAGACACTGGGTCGTCCAGCCAATGTTGTAGAAATTGCTGAAATTTTAGACTTACAACCAAGCCAGATTAGGGATTTTCTCAGCAGTTCAAAGCAGCCAATTTCTCTAGATGTAAAGATTGGAGATAACCAAGACACAGAACTTAGTCAACTTTTACCAGATGAGGGCATATCTCCAGACGAACATATCACCAAAGAACTTTTACGCCAAGACATAAATAGTTTATTAGAATCACTCAAACCGACGCAACGTGAAGTATTAATTTTGCGTTTTGGGTTAGAGAACGATCAAGAACTAACTTTAGCTCAAATTGGAGAGAAATTGAATGTCAGTAGAGAACGAGTTCGCCAAATTCAGCAGCAAGCAATCACTGTTTTACGTCGTCAAAAAACTGAAATTCAACAGTATTTAGTTTCGTGAGAAATACTTATTGATGATATTTTAAGAGCAACCGATGCAGGTTGCTGGTCTAAAAACTTGTTCGTCAAACTCGAAATCAAAACCGAAATCCTCCGAGTAGGCTGGATGAATCGTGCTAGATGTCACCTCAGTAGGAGATAGAATCGTTAGGATCTTACCAGTCTACTCTTCTCCATTCCATTTCTCCGAAATACCTACTGAGCCAAAATGACTATTACCTGCAAACTTCTTTTAGAAAATCACGCTCAAGATTGGCAAGAAGCAACTGTGCATCCCTTTCTAGAACAGTGTCAATTAGGTATAATTAAACCCCAGCAATTCAATACATGGTTGATGCAAGATTATCTGTTTGTTGTGGAATTTACGCGGATGGTAGGGCGAGTATTAGCCAGCGCACCTCCAGAACATTTTGATGTGATACTTGGAGGACTGGCAGCTCTTAAAGACGAACTCAATTGGTTTCAAGAAAAAGCTACCCAACGACAACTGAATCTTAATATAAAAAAACAACCAACCTGTAGAGAATACTGTGAATATATGCAGAGTCTTACAAACAAGCCTTATCCTGTACAAGCAACTGCATTTTGGGCTATTGAATTAGCCTATAATCAAGGTTGGCAACTACCAGGTAAGATGCCTGCTCCTTACAATGAATTTGCACAAAGATGGGGAAATACTGATTTTACAAAATATGTAAAACTTTTGTCACAGCAAGCTGATGAGGTTTTAGAAACGGCAGAGGAAGATATTCAAAAACAAGCTGAAGAATCTTTTTTAATGGTGGCAAAATTTGAACATAATTTCTGGCAGATGGCTTTTCACACAGTACAGCATGAATCAAAATAGTTTTTAACGGACGAGTGTGAAACGCCCACAAATTCTTCTTAATTTCTTACATCCGAACCTGCAACCCCACACCCAAAAACCAGTAATATCAAGGGTTAGCGATTTTCAAGCCTGCCATTCAATTATGACCCAACATTGGGAATTAACTTAACCGGAACATGATCTTGGCAAGTTTCCCAAACCCTTGAGTAAAGGCATATTCAATCTCTGCGGGATCACAAATCTCTGTTAGTTTGGATTTCAGCCCAGGAAGTTCTCTAACCTCAATACAGATATTTACATATACATCTTTAGTTTCCACATGGAATAGTCCAGCATTTATGTTTAAAAAATCGCCTGTTAGCATTGAACAGTAAGTTAAAGATTCAAGCCATTGTGATTTGTACTTCATTCTAAAATAATTATCGCCTAAATTCTTTTTGAACTTAGATGACTTTTCCTGTGGTTTTGGTTCCCAGAATATACTATTCTCCAACTGCCCAAGGGCTTCTATTGTCGTTACATTAGTCGCCACAGTGCTACTGCCTTTAGTTTTAAGCTTTTTCTGTTCAACAAAAGACATAGCCAGGATGCGGTTCTTATGCCGCTCAAAAGCTTCTTTATACAGTTCCCATGCTTTTTTGGTAATTGCTGATTGGGATGGCTCAACCATTTTAACGATTTCGCGCCAATCTCCAAGAGTAAATCTAGTAATATTTTCGATAAAAGCGATGAAAATGGCGCTATAAATTTTAGTGGGACTCGCACCCCGTAAACCTTGCCTTCTCATCTCATCAGTAACTAAGTCTAATCTGTAAGTAGAAACAGAAAGGTCAATTTCTGTAAGCTCAAGGCTAAAACCTTGCCTAAGTCTGATTCTGTTAAAAGTTGGCTTTGTAGCATTCTCAATAGTAGTAAAATCAATCGTTTCACCACAGCTTGGACAAATAGCTTGGTGATGTTGAATCACCACTCCATCCTCGTCAACTTCGGCTTCAATTTTAGCTAATTCATCAATTAGCGGTTTAAAAATATGGGTGCAATGCTCACATTGGATTAAGCCTTTGTTTTGTATTTGTGATATAGTTTCAGGCAATAAACTCCATTTGCGGGCTTCATCAGGAAGCCCATGTTTTTTCCAATTATCGGTAATATCAATAATTACCGCAGTTGGTTTGAAAGTGTAAGTTCTTAGAACCCGCCCCAGCATTTGCAGCCAAAGAGTAGAGCTTTCAGTCGGACGGACGCAGTAGACGCACTCAATATTAGGGCAATCAAAGCCCTCGGTTAAGATTTCGTAATTAGTAATTACTTGGGTAGTGCCATTGCGAAAACGCTGCAATATTTCTAATCTCTCTTGTGGGGGAGTTTTCCCATCCAAATGTTCGGCACTAATATAATTACGAGAAAATTCCGCAGCCAGGGCACGAGAATGTTCTAAGCTACAGGCGAAAATAACTGTACGAAGATTTCGTGCATATTTCAAGTAATTCTCAAGGATTTCGC
>JAIVFU010000151.1 GCA_020829485.1 Nostoc sp. CHAB 5834
TGTTGCTCACTAGTCATTTCAACCCGGATACTTGAGATACGTCCTTGCATGTCTGATTTTTATACTACCCTACAAAAAATATCCTCCTCTATTTCCGACCCTTTTTTGCGGTGACGTGTACTAAGTACTTAGACGTTAATATACTCCATCATCTTATACTGTATTTTACTCAAGCAGGAACCGCTATAGGTATTGCAATTTAACCTGCTGAATGCAGGTTATATACTTTTGTAAATATTTCATAGGAATTCGCGTAAAGCTATCTATTTGATACTGATAAATTAATATAGGTTCCTTACCCTGAGGTTGAAACGAAGTGCTATGCACATTTATTGCATTGGTATTAACTTGTTACAAGCTCAAAACATTACAGAATATGGTAAGTTTATGCCGTGGTTAAAACAGGAGTTTGGAATGGGAAAACTTCAGCTTTTGAATTTACAATTACTGTATTCTCCTGTTTATACTAAAACAATTAGATGTATAATATTATTTAAGCTGATTTTTATATTTACAACAAAGAATTTTCTGGTATGTTATGATCAAGGTACAATAAAGATACTAGCGTGTTAGCAACAAACGTTATTATTTTATTAAAAATGCACTAAATAGTGCCTAGTATATTAATCATAGGAAAAAATTATAATGCTAATGAATTTAGAAACTCAATCCATGTTGGAAGAAATTCAAAAGTCTTTTGGTTTCGTTCCAAACGCACTTCAGTCTATGTCTGCGGAACCAGCACTGTTAAAAGCTTATGTAGACATTGAGGCACTATTACCACTTTGCAGTCTAACTCTTATAGAGCAGGAACTAGTCATGTTAACTGTTTCTGTTGTAAATCAATGTGAATATTGCGTTGCTGCTCATAGCTTAACATCCAAAATTCTCAGTTCAGAACAAGTCGATTCTTTAAGGAGTCATCAGGTATTAGGTGACTTTAAATTACAGAGATTAAGAGAAGCTACTGAGCAAATAATACGTCAGCAAGGACACTTATCTGAACAGCAACTATCGGAATTCCTCAATGCTGGATATAGTCGGTCACAGTTATTAGCCATTGTGCTGATAATTTCTTTTAAAACCATAGCCAACTACAGTAATAACATTAATGCTCCGGAGCTAGATCATGTATTTCTAAGCCAAAAATGGGAAATAACATCATGATGCTGTGGCAAGCTAGGGTGTTAGGTTGCGGCACTACATTTGTCGGTGTTGGTGTTACTCGTATGGCTTTTACACCATTAGCAGCTATGGCGGTCAGTCAAGGATTATGGCCAGCTAACGCGCCGAGTAAAATTGGTGCATTTCTATTAATGGCTTATGCGTTTGGTGCCGTTATGACACCTTGGTTACTCAAAAAGCTAGGAACGACTTTATTATTAAAAGTAAGTTTATTTTTCATCAGCACAGGCTTAATTTTTGAAATTGCGTACAAAAATGTTGAATCATGGCTTGCAACTAGAAGTATTCTTGGTTTTTGTGGCGCATGTTTAATGGTTTGTGGGCCTAGTTTAGCCTTAAAATTTGGCACTCCTAGCGAACGCAATCAAACTCAATTGTGGACATTCATGGGTATAGGTTTAGGCGCTTGCGTTTCTGCCAGCTTGCTAGAGTTCCGCGCAGGATTAATAGTTATGCTTGTGCCAATCATGTTATTCTGCCTATTATTTTTTATATTAAGTGTGCTATGGTTAAAATCGCCATTAAATGCAGAGACAACTTATAGAATATTTAGTGTACTGCCTCCTAAAGCCCTAATTATCGCTTACGCATTAGATGCAATTGCCTATATTCCTGCAACAGTTTACTTAAGCGATTATGTCAGTAATGAACTTGGTTTGCATATAGGAAACATCTTGTGGCAACTATTTGGTTTAGGTGCAATAATCGGCCCTTGGTTTGCAACTACATTATCAAAACAAATAGGTTCATCGGCTGCATTAAATCTCATCTATGTCTTCAAGACTTTTGCGTTATTAATACTTGCGTGGAGCCAACAAGTTGAGTTATTAGCCATAGGTTCAATGATTACCGGTGTTTGCGTTCCGGCAATAGTTCTCTTAACCGCCGCAGAAATTCGTCGAACTCTTGAAGATAAGTATTTTTCATCCGCTTGGTCATTAGCAACCTTAGTTTTTGCATCTGCACAAGCTCTAGGTGCTATGGCTATGGCACTCTGTTTTCAATTAATTAAAACCTATCAACCGATATTTTTAGGAGGAGCATTGTTGTTGTTTCCTGCCTGTTACCTTACCTTGCAATCTTCAAGAGGTAAATTATGAAATTGTATTATTCAACGACTTCACCGTATTCGCGCAAGGTTCTGATATTATGCCATGAATTGGAAATAGCAGATATGGTTGAAGTTGTCCAAGTTAACCCATTTGAAGACTCTTCATCTTTGCGCGAAGTTAATCCTTTATCGAAAGTACCTACATTTGTCTTAGATAATGGTGAGCCTTTATATGACAGTTCAGTGATTGCAGAATATCTTCAACGTCTTGTAAACAAACCAATATTATCATTGGCAGATTTTGTTTCTCAACAGCGTTTACATGCATTGGCAGATGGAATAATGGATGCAGCATTTTCTTTAGTAATGGAACAGCGTCGCCCAGAGGAACAGCGTTCTCCTTCTTGGCAACAGCGTTGGGAAGGTGCTATATCGCGTAGTATCACAGAATTTGAACAAAAATATATTGATCATGCACAACAATGGCATATTGGCAGCATTGCAATCGCTTGTGCGTTGGATTATCTTGCTTTTCGCATCCGAGAAAATGACTGGAAAGAGCAGCATCCGAAGACAAAAGCTTGGTTTCAAGACAAAATTACTAAGTCAATCATGATCAAAACTGATCCAAGACAGTAAATAAATTACAGCAGATTGCAGATAAGTGAGGTATAAATTTTAAGCACAAAGCCATATATCAAGAAAGCTTCAACCCAGTTAACAGTTCCCAATTAAGAGTTACCTACTGCATATTCAAGGATACTTTCATTGCACCAACTTATTTCTTTGAATAATATATCTTCTTCAAAGTAGAAAATATTATGACACAACGAATAATCTCTTCTCTATTATTGCAAGCAGCAGAAAATTGGCCAAACCGAGTTTATTTAGATGGGGAACGCTCCTATACATATACAGAAGCGATAATTTTTGTATATAAATTAGCGAAAAAATTAGAATCCCTTGGTATCAAGCGCTGGGATCGAGTCCTGATTTTTGCACAAAACAGAGTTGAAAACTTATTGACCTTATTTGCTGCCAATATAGTTGGCGCAATCGTAACTATTGTCCATGAAGGCAGTAGTGACACCACACTAAAAAAAATTTGCAGCGATTTGGAACCGAAAGTGGTGTTTTTAGATAATACAACTATGTCACGGTCTGCATCTTTAACAAGCAACTACCAATTGCATATTGCAGATATTGGTGACTCGGATAACGGTACTACAGATAATATTTTAAAATATCTTGATAATATTGCCCTTAGAGCGGGAACTATTGATAGTGATCCAGCACTGATAATTTACACATCTGGGTCAACTGGCTCTCCGCGTGGAGTAGTACTCACACAAGATAATATACTTTTTGTGGTTGAGAAAATCCAGGCGCGATTGTCCTATTCTCTAAACGATTCTATTAGTTTATTTCTGCCTTTATCCTTTGATTATGGACTTTACCAAGCTTTTCTGGCTGCACAGGTTGGTGCCCGTCTTGTTGTAAGTAAATCTGATTTTGCTGGGGCTATGTTGGTTAGTACATTACGTCAAAAGAGTACAAGTGTACTTCCAGGCGTACCCAATCTTTTTGAATCTTTGCTGAGATTGTTAGAGCGACGGAAAGAAATTTTACCTGATATTCGTATTGTAACCAACACAGGTGCTCATCTGACTCAGCAGCAGATTTTACGATTACAAAACACTCTACCAAATGCGTTGATCTATTCAATGTATGGGCTAACAGAATGTAAGCGCGTTTCAATTCTTACTCCCAAAGAAGCCGAAAAACATCAAGGTTCTGTAGGACGAGCGTTAGATAATACTGATGCTTTTATTGTCAGCGATTCTGGGGGCATTCTACCACCAGGGGAAATCGGTGAACTGGTAGTGTGTGGCCGTCATGTTTCACTTGGATACTGGAAAGCACCTATAGAAACCGAGGCTCGTTTTAGAACTCATCCGTTAGGTATAGGGCGAGCGCTTTATACGGGGGATGATTTTCAAATGGATCAAGAGGGATATCTATATTTTGTCGGTAGACGTGACGAACAAATAAAAAGACGTGGATTTCGTATGCACCCTCTAGAAATAGAAACAGCGTCTATGGCTATTGACGGAGTTAAGAGTGCCGCAGTAGTACAACTAAGCGATCATCTAATATTATTTGTTGTTACTGAAGAAGCCAACATTACTGAAAATACAATCCTGTCAAAACTCAGTAACATACTTGAATCATACAAAATTCCTGATTCTGTGGAGATATTAGAGAAACTACCGAATACATCCAACGGCAAAGTTGATCGCCGAGCCTTAGAACACCGAGCTAGTAATAAGTTAATGTGCCTTTGAGTAGCAATAACGGCATTTCCATCTTTTTTGATTTTTTTCTGTAATTTAATCATAATCGCACCAATGCAAGACATTTTCAAGAATTGGCGTTCGCTTGTTGAAGAATTTGGTTCACCTCTTTATGTATACGATCTAGACATTGTTGATCAACGTATTCAAGAGCTAAAGCAGGTTTTACCGAGTAACTCAAAACTATTTTACTCACTTAAAGCTAATCCTTTACCAGCGATCGCTAAAGCGGCTGCAACCGCCGGGGCTAATCTGGAGGTATCGTCAGTCAATGAACTAAAAGTTGCGTGTAATTTAAATTTTCCAATGCAGAAAATACTTTACACTGGGCCTGGAAAAACCAATGCTGAAATTCAGACAGCAATTGAAGCAGGCGTAAATACTTTTTCAGTGGAGTCATGGGCAGACCTTGCTTGTATCGAAAACAATGCCCAAAGATATGAGCAAAAAATCCGTTTATTGTTAAGAGTGAATCCTGTTACTCCCTTACAAGGTGGACTAGCTATGAGTGGTGCGCCTACACAGTTTGGTTTTGAAGAAAGTGTTCTCCTTGAAGGTTCTGAAAAACTCAATCAACTAAGTTCTTGGGTTGAGCTTGTTGGCTATCATATTTATTATGGAACACAACTTGATAGTGAAGATACAATCGTAGAAGCAGTATCTATAGCTATTGATTGTGTTGAGAGACTGACAAGCAAACTGGGATTCACACCTCAAATTATTGACCTTGGTGGAGGCTTCCCTTGGCCGTTTGCTAATCAAAATCAAAGTGTATCACTATGCAATATGCGAAACCGTTTGGATAAAATTTTATCTCAACGTCAGCATAGTGTAGCCGCTGAAATATGGTTTGAATCAGGACGCTATATTACTGCTTCGAGTGGTACCTTGATTGCTACTGTTCTTGATATTAAAGATGCAAAAAATAATTCTCGCTTCGTAGTTCTAGATACTGGAATTAATCACTTAGGAGGAATGTCGGGACTTAGACGAATCCCGCGCGGTTATGTTTTCATCCACAACATTTCGGCTGAAAAAGATTCTATCGAAACCGACACATTTAAGCATGAACGGCTTTCGGTTGTTGGGCCATTATGCAGTCCTCTAGATTGTTTAACCCCAAATACAGATATCTCGTTTTCAGTTAATATCGGTGACATTGTTGCCATCCCTAATGTTGGTGCTTATGGACTCACAGCAAGTTTAGTCGCTTTTTTAAGCCGTCCTGCACCAATTGAAATTGCCTTGCGTGGCGGAAATGTCGTCGAACTTTATACGCTCAGGACTGGTCATGAACGCATAAAAATACCAAAAAAGAGCGAAGAAAATAATAGGAGTTGTATATAAGATAATACGCTTGGTAAGCATTTTTATCTTCTCTGTTTATTCTATGCCTCTACGGTTCATAAAAAAATGATTTTAGATAAAGAGTTGTATCCTTAATACAAGCGTATTGACATATAAGACTCCTGTCTGATTTCTGAACAATATTTCAGATAAAACGGGCTTTTATATCTCATAGGACTTAATTACGCACAGGTTATGGAAAATTGAACCACAAAGGCACAGAGAACAGGAGAAATAAGAATTTAAGAGATATTTTGTGTAAGTCCTGTATCAAAATGGTTTCAAAAATAAAATCGGAGTACTAGAGTATGAATACTACACTTGAAAGGCTGAAAGTATGTATGGTTGAACATTTAAAGTTTGTTCAATCTGTCGAGAATATTAATGATGACGCTGAACTAACCCGTTTAGGGCTAGATTCAATGGCTGCAATCAATTTGATGATAGATATTGAAGATGAGTTTGGTATTACCTTTCCAGATGCTTTACTAACTCCTGAAACCTTCCGAACACCTATGACATTGAGTTCTGCCATTCAAGAAATCGTTGGAGGCGTTTAAAAAATAGTTAGTTATTATATAACTCTATCTTGCAGCATTTTTCTACAAAATAATATTTTAAAAATCAATTATTTTGTAGAAAGGTCTTAATCAAATGCAGCTTATAAACAGACACAGGACTTATGCAAAAGATAAAAAGAGTAGCGCTAATACCCTGCGGTAATATGCTTTGCGTCTACATGAATTACCGCTATCCAAGAATAAGGTTTTAAGCTACATATTGCGTAATTACTGAGACAATTTATATTTATAACAATTCAAGCATCCTCTTATTCTGCGGGCATTACAATGATTGAAACCCAATTAACACGAGATTTGAAAAAAAAGAAGCTATCGAGTTGTATGCAGCTTTCGCCGTTGCAACGTGGTTATTTCGTTGGACAAAGACCTGATTTTGATCTTCATGTTCATCCGCATATTTATTTAGAATTTGATCTTAAAGATTGTGACGTTCAATCACTTACAGTAGCGTTAAATAAACTCATCAATAGACATTGCATGTTGCGTGCAATTGTTTTGCCGACGGCTGAAGTTTCTGTGGTGCAAGAAAGAATTAACTATGATATTATAGAGCGCGATTTACGCCAACTGGATGAAAGAAAAGCTTTCGAGCAACTTGTACAGATTAGAGAAAATCTTTATCGTTTAAATATTAATGTAGACTCCCCACCCAATATTGAAGTACAAATAACTCGGATGAATAATTTCACACGAGTTCATATCAACCTCGATTTATTATTTTTAGATGGTACTAGTGTTCGTACTGTGCTGCAAGAACTCTCACAGATGTATTTACATCCAGAATGTATTTTATCTGAGAAGCCTTTTGATCTCTCTAGTTATGAAGCACACATACACCAAAAATATTTATCAGAACGCTATCAACGGGCTAAAAAATATTGGAGTGAACGTCTTAAAACTTTACCCAGTAGTCCTACTTTACCTTTAGCATCTTACTCACCCGTTGTTCGTCGATCACACCTTGTTCGTCGGAAACATATACTTTCTGCAAGTCAATGGAAAGTTTTAACAAAACAAGCCCAGTCCCAACAAATCAACCCAACTACGCTGTTATTAACTGCTTTTAGTTTGATAGTAGCTTATTGGTCAAAAAACCAACATTTCTTGTTAACCATGATGATTCAGAATCGCGATCGCGATTTTGATAATCTCTGCGGAGTTGTTGGCAACTTTGCAAGTACTATCTTAATTGAAGTGAATTTTGGTGAATCTCTGCCCTTTGCACAACAAGCAGTCGAGATACACCGTCAAATATTCCGCGATCTTGCTCACTCAATGGTCTGTGGTTTAGATATTCTTCAAGAGCGGAATCGTCATGAGGGTTCAGCATTTCATGCTGCAAGCCCAGTGGCATTTGT
This sequence comes from Nostoc sp. CHAB 5834, assembly GCA_020829485.1. The sequence goes on from JAIVFU010000151.1 coordinate 7,877, forward strand.
CAGTATGCTGAACGAACACGACAATAAAATTATACCGACATTATTTCAGCTTGAAAACGATAATATGGTTTTCAGTGGTCTTGAAACACCTCAAGTTCTTTTAGACCATCAAGCTATTAGTAGACCTGATGGTGGTGTTTCCTTGATTTGGGACGCTATGGATTTAGCGTTTGCAGAGGGAGTCGTTGACGATATGTTCAACGCATATATATCATTAGTATCCAAATTTACCGAAGATGAAAGCGTCTGGAACACATCTTATTTTGATTTTAGGTCGAAAGAAGAAAAAACACAGCATTCAGAATATAACGAACCAAAGACTTCTTTGTCAGATCGATGTTTGCATGAATATCTTTACAGCCAAGCGAAGCTATTACCAAATAAACCTTTGCTCATCGACTCTCGCAGAACAATAAGTTATGGTGAGGCAACTTATATTTCTAACCGAATCGCCTGGACATTACGTCAGCGATGCAATGTCAAGCCCAACGAATTAATTGCAGTATATGCCTCAAAAGGTTGGGAACAGGTTATTGCGGTGCAGTCTATTATCGCCGCCGGTGCTGCTTATGTACCTATCGACCCTGCCTTTCCCGAAAATCGAAAGTTAAATATATTAGAACGTTGTGGGTGCAAAATAGTATTAACGTCTGAGGCTCACTTGAATGATAAATGTATCAGTAGCCTCGAAAAAATCGCAGTCGATCTTACTGATAACCTAGTTACGGAATCTGAAAATTTACCCCGGTTTCAGTCTTCAAACGATCTGGCCTATGTAATTTTCACCTCTGGTTCAACTGGTGAATCAAAAGGAGTCATGCTTAACCATCTGGGAGTAGTTAATACTATAGATGATATAAATCATCGTTTTAATATTGGCTCCAATGATGTAATATTTGGTATTTCTGAATTGAGTTTTGATTTATCAGTATATGATATATTTGGAAGTATAGCTGCTGGTGCGACGCTTATTATTCCTCCACCAGGGGCAAATCTGGAACCTGCCTTATGTGCAAGATTGTGTGCAGAACATAATGTAACTGTTTGGAATTCAGTTCCGGCATTAGTTCAGCTACTAGTAGAGGATTTTGAAATCAATCCGCGATCGCACAAACTGTCGTTTCGGCTGTTTATGATGAGCGGCGATTGGATTCCTATTAAATTACCGGAAAAAATTAAGCGGTTGTTTTCCGCAAAAATAGTCAGTCTTGGTGGTGCAACCGAAGGCTCTATTTGGTCAATATATTATGACATCAATGAAGTAGACGCAAATTGGAAAAGCATACCTTATGGATATCCCCTAACTAATCAAGAGTTTTATGTACTTGATCAAAGAATGCAACCGCGCCCTAATAACGTTCCAGGTGAATTGTACATAGGTGGTGTTGGCGTAGCACAAGGATACTGGTTGGATTCCCAAAAAACAGCACAATCATACGTATTTCATCCAGTTTTGAAAAAGCGAATTTATCGAACTGGGGACTGGGGAATACGGCGCAAAATCGGTTATATTGACTTTCTGGGACGGGAAGATGGACAAGTAAAGGTGCGAGGGCACCGAATTGAGCTTGGCGAGATAGAGAGCATATTACAGCAGCATCCTAGTGTGGCAAATGCGATCGCAAAAGTTATCGGATATCAGACACAAGACGCTTACTTAGCCGCATATATCGTCTCCAAAGATGAAGCAACACCCAGCTTGCAAGAGCTACATCAACACGTTGCTGCATTTTTACCTGAGTATATGGTTCCGGCAAAATTTATCTTTCTCGAACAACTTCCCCTTGGTGCAACAGGAAAGATTGATCGCAAAGCATTGCCAATACCAATTGATATTAAAAAAGCTCAAGTTAGTAGTCGATTTCTAACTCAAACAGAATCTACAATGGCCAGATTATGGTCAGAGATTCTGGAGATAGACACACCTGTTGCCGAAAATGATTTTTTCAACATAGGTGGAAACTCTTTTGCAGCAGCACGCCTAACCATTGCTATTAATAATACCTTTGGGGTCGAGATTCCAGTAACCGCGCTTCTGCAACATCCAACATTAGAAAAAATTTCAAAACTAATTGATGAACAATATTACAATAATTCGTCGAATCGGTGGTCGTCTCTAATTTCAATTGCTGGTCGAGAACCTAGTCCAAAAACATTTTGGTTTCACCCATCTGGGGGAGGAGTATTGTGTTACAGAGAAATGGGGCAACTATTGTCACCACATCTACATCTCTTTGGCGTTCAGGCACAGCCTGTAAGTCAACAAAATGTGGTTAATTCAATACCTGAAATGCTGGAACTCTATCTAAATGAAATACGTGCTATCCAACCTTCAGGGCCATATCATTTAGGTGGGTGGTCAATGGGTGGAGTTATTGCTTACGTTGCCGCTCAACACTTAATTAAGCAGGGTATTCAGGTAGAAAGTCTAGTTTTAATTGATAGTCCTGCGCCTTTACGCCGCAAGATTCCTGAATTCGCAGAAATTGTCTCTTGGTTTATATCCGATCTCGCTGAAGTAGAACAAACGTTAAAACTTAGTTGCATCCAACAAAAAGAACCCGATCAAGATGTACTATTTGCAGCATTACAAGAGGCGCAAGAGATGGGTTTGATCTCATTTGGGAAGATGGAAGATTTACGCCCTATTTTTAACGTCTTCCATTCTAATATCCACGCTCTGTATAACTATCAAGCATCACCAACAAAAGAAGATGTTTCCTGCTTGGTTGTAATGGCAACCCAAAATGTGCAAGAGCGTGTAGCTAGTGAGTCTATGCAAATATGGCGTTCCCTACTACCAAAAACAACTTCATTTCGTGAAATTGAGGGAAATCATTATTCACTTCTAAAATATCCCTTAGTAAGTGAAGTGACACACCTAATTTTAGAACATTTGAAAACAAAGGTAAAAGTAGGCTAATTACTTAAATTTACAGTTTTCTGATAGATGAATCAGCCCTGACTTTTGCCTGATTAGCAACGAGAAATATCTAAAAGCCTGATTCGATTGGACATATTAGCTAATTTATGAGGATTGCATTTACCTGTTAAATCCAGACTTTGATTGTTCTCACCAGATATCTAATAAGTGGTACGTTATGAAGCCAAAAAAAATAAAAACTAATCTGCTAGTAGCATTCTTTGTATTCAGCATTATATTGACTACATCCATAGCTGGATTCGCGTATCCATATATGGGAAACAAGCAACCGAATTACAGCTTATATAGTCCTCCGATCGCTCACACAAATTACTTAGTACTGATGGCTAACGGTGTTTACGATCCGAAAGACCCATATTTCACACCTCCTGACTTCAACTTTTTTTCGCATAAAGTTATGGGTTGGAACGATGCACAGATAGCGCAATATCGGCAAAAAGCCGTAAGTTTCTTTGCAAAACGCTTTGGCATTAATCCTGATAGTGCCGAATATACTGGGCGCGTCATCATGGTTCCTTTCATGCTAGACCCTCGATGGGAGTACCGCGTATACAATAAATCAAACGCTTATGTGCCACCGCAAGGATGGGTTGCACGCGATGGGGGATTTCAATTGATTGCGATCGCTCCTGATGGTGTTGATCTGGGTGGAGAATTTACTGCTTGGCATGCACCCAAAGGTGCGATCGCCGCCTTTGGCGAATTCAATATTCAGGTTGCCCCTCAAACTTATAAGCAACCCAAGGAAATTATCATTCATTATGAATCGCGGCAACCTGTCCTCCAAAATAGTGGGTTTCCTTTAGAAAGAAATGGCAATGGAACATTAATAGCCCCCTTCGATGTATATCATCCAGAATGGGGTCATGGATGGGCATTTGCTCATATCACCGATGTTCTACAACCCGATGGCAAGTTGCAAACAAATAACCGCAACATTATGACATTTCCAGCCGGTGTAGCATTTCCCAACACAAATTCTACTAAGTAAGTTGGCGCGAAAAAAATCAAGTATGTTACGAAACGTAAATAGGCTTAAAATCCTGACTAATGACAAAGGACAAATGACAGCCTTAGCCAGTTAGCTTTAATTTCGCCGATTTACTTAACACAAGTTTCAACTCTTCAATCTTAGAATTTCAGAGCAAAAATCCTGCTTTTATTAAGGAACAAAAATTGTGAATACATCAACTTTTCTCAAAGAGACATCCGAGTTAGAAAATACTCTATTGACTCTGATTAATCTCACGAACTCTGATACTTATAACCCATTCAAGGAAATTGTTTGGCCTGATAGCATAGAGAGTCACAAACTATGGATGTCATCGAGCCTGATGTCAATTAATGGAACTCGCTTTGAACAAGAGCTTTCTGAGGAACAATTAATTGAAGTCAGCAAGTGGGAATTTATCAACTTTTGCAGTTTAAATGTAACCGGCATTCGTGAATTATTAATAGAGATGACGAGTCGCTTGCATACACCAGGATTTGAAGTATTATCAGAATACCTGCATTATTTAATTGCAGAAGAGAATGAACATATGTGGTATTTCTCTAAATTCTGTCTGCAATATGCTGGTAAAATCTACCCCGATAGAGCTTTGGCAGTGGCTAGTTTTCCCGAAGCAGATATTGCCAGCTTTATGGTCTTCGTTCGAGTTCTGATATTTGAAGAAATTGTCGATTTTTATAATCGAAAAATGGGTCAGGACAAAACGTTACCGAAGTTTATCCAAGAGATAAACTGGCTTCACCACCTAGACGAAGGCAGACACATTAAATATGGTCGCCAGTATGTTAATTTAGCCTATCAGGAATTGCTAAATAAATATCCCAAACAACGAATTTTAGAAATTGAGTCTGCGATTAAAGGTTTTATGCAACTTTCTGTGCAAAAGCTTTATCGACGCGAGATATTTGTTGATGCCGGACTTAATGAGCCAGGTAAGATGCGAAAAGAGTTGCTCGCACATCCATTCCGTCAGCAATTCAATAAAAAATTAATCGCAAGCACTGCAAAATTTTTGACCCAAGTAGGCTTATTTTCCGATTCGAGCGTATTGCCTGAACCTGAGCCAGTTCTTAACTAGCTTAGGACTTACGCAAAGCTATACGCTGTAGGGACAATTCATGAATTGCCCCTACAGTAACTCAAGGCTTTCACTGTTTTTTTGCGTAAGTCATATAGCTCTGAAAATTGGTATAACAATTCAGGTCTCTCTTACCGGGTGACAAGGCAACTCTAAGCTATATGGGACAAAAGTTTGAGAAAATAGTGAGGAAAAAAATAGGGAGCACTTTTGTGGCTCCCCGGTAAAAATATGTTCCCTGTATCTTACCAAAAAAC
>JAIVFU010000152.1 GCA_020829485.1 Nostoc sp. CHAB 5834
AAAGCCAAATGTTAAGTTGATTATCGCTCCTTTTCCCGATCTTCAACGAGGGTCTGACCAGTTTTTTTTCCACAATTCTCTGAAAGCCTCTTGACAAAGGATTTACAGCCTTAACTTGTCACCAATGCCCCCCCCTGCAACGAATTCGTAAGTGACATCAAGAGTATCGTCACCAGCGTCACCATTAAGCAGGTTATTGCCAGATGAACCCGCAACACTCAAGCGATCATTACCGTTGGTTCCAATGATATTTGCCATAGATTTTACCTAACTCAATCAATTTTTTTACTACTTTTGCAGTCAATTCAATTCTCAAGTTGCTGTTAGTGCTGTTTGAAATCAAGCTTGAATGCTTGAGAGGATGTTTAACACTCCAGAAGTTTACTTTCCCTCTATTTTTATCTCTGGTTTAATCAGGCGAGTTTTATGCAAAAGTGAATTATTTTTACAAGACTTTACATTTTGACTTTTTTTAATTAAAAATTAAAAGTTAAAAATTAGTGAAGAAGAATAATTTTTAATTAATTTTGGGTACAAGCCCCCACTAAATCTGCATATTTAGTGGTCTACAAGACGCGACGCTCGAATACTCGCTAACGCTGCGCTATCGCGGACTCGCTTTCCGCGTCGCTATCAGTAGTGGGTTCAAGCCCCCACTGATTGCAATTTTTAATTTTACATTTTTAATTTTTAATTGGAGCGAAGCGACTTGACTTGCTCAATTTCTTACTGAGAAATCCGGGTAGCAAGTCAGGTTAACAGCAAAAGAATACATCTTGAAACGCGATCGCCCTACCCTGCTCCCCCCTTCAGGTCTATTCTTTAACTATATTCATCCCAAGCCACGGGAAAAGAATAATTTGAAAACTCCGATAAATCACGATTTTCGCTGCGGGTTTCTTCATCCAGAACTTTGACAACTTTGTTATAAATATCTTGTGCTTGTTGTGGAGAATCACCAATGCTGGTTAATCCCAACTTGCCAAACTGCGAAAGGCAACCCATCAGATGAAACACTGTACCCGTTTCTGTACCACTGTCAAAGTGCAGTCTGTGATGAGCAATGATATCCATCAAATCATTAGGTAATAATCCTTGATAGCGCTCTTTTTGGAGATTATCAGTGGCAATGTAATATTTTGGACGACCTTGCTGACTATAAAATAAACCCGTGGAAAGGTCATAGCGACCATTTGTTAATAATTTCAAGGTCATGAATGGATGAGTTGTACCGCCTTTACGCAGGTTAATTTCGATCGCCTGAATATCCCACTCTCCATTACCGTTGTCAACGGCGATAAAATCTACACCAAATCGCTCTAAAGTCCCTTTTTCTGCTAACTTTCTGCCGACTTGTAACCCCAATTGCTGTAATTGCAATCGATATCTTTCATCAGCCGGAAAGCTACAACCAAGATAAATCTGACCGTCTGGGCCTCCGAGAATTTGGTCGTGGGTTGAAAGGATTTCCACTTCACCAGTGGGTGTGATCCGTCCTTGGACACTGGGCGATCGCTTAATTTCCCCTTCCACAAATGCTTCGGTAATTGCCCCCAACTCAGGGATTCTTCCCGAAAAATTATCCCAAGTCTCAAGTTTTGCTTGAAAGCGCATTGTTGAAAAGCGATCGCTAATTGCTGCTACTCTTTCGACATGAGTCCCTTTACCCGGTGCTAGATTCTCAATTGGTCTAAGATCCAGCAATGCATTTCCCTCTCCTGAAATGCCTTCGTTGAGTTTTACTACTACCCGTTTTAATGTCGGTTGTCGTTCCCACAAATCACTCGTAGCTTCTGCTAAATCTGTGTGGTTCCAAATTTTATCGCTGCCATCTGGATGCGGTACTCCACTTTCTGCGAAGATTTTCCGACTGCCACTTTTTGTCCCCCAAATCTGTAAATCTGGTGCAGCAGCATAAAGTGGTACACCCAATTTTACAGACAATTCGCCTTCCCAGTGCGAAGAGTTGTAGCAAATCATAAATGATTTATCTAGCCTCAAAGCTTGATGAATCCGCTTTAGCAGCCGGGGGCGTTCTAAAATCTTTTGACTCAGGGGTTTAAGGGAGGAATCGTAAGTAGAAAGTAGTAGCAAACGGTTGCGAGCATGAGAAAAGGGAATTCCTGGCAACAGTTGCAGATAATAATCAATGATACTAGGATGTAACGGTACTGATGTTACATAAACCAGCCGAGTCCGGGGATTTTGCAACCGAATTAAGGTAAATAGTAATCTTTCTTCATAATGTTCGCAGCCTTCGATCTTTCGGAGTTCGCGCTGGTCGAGACTCAGGGAGGGAATAATTAAAATATCCGCTTCATTATTGTCAAATGACTCGCTCGTTTTCCAGCGATCGCTCAGGGTTAATTGTAAGTGGTGAAACTTTTCAACCTGCTCTGACTCAGAAATATTTAGTATTGCCATAACCCCTACCCTCTAATAATCTCAATGTAGCGCACCATGCAGGCTTTTGGGCTATTATGCAAGCTAGTTGTCAGATACTTTTTAAGTAAGTCGGTGAGAATAAATCAAACTAGATTAAGTAATGTAAAAAATATTGAGATTAGTTCGTAGTGAGGGCTTCAGCCCTCATAAGAGGACTAAAGTCCTCACTACAAACCTTGAATTATTCACACCGCTCTACTTAGTCTGCGACAAGGCAACTATGCAGATATCAGCCTAAATAAATATTAACATTAACAAAAGTTGATGGTATTGAAGTAAGTATTTTTGCAACCAGGAAGTGAGAAAGTAAAAATCTTGATTTTCATGTAGCCCAAATGGCTCAACTATCGAGGTACAGCAAATGATTATAAACTAATCTGGTAACTCTAATTTATTTAATTTATTTTACGTCTTAAGGTTGAGAAAATTTCAGCTTATTTTACCTCTATAGAGCGATAAAGTACAGCAACATAATAGTTAACTTAAAAGCAGATGAAAAGGAGAAATGCTTCATCGCATGAAAATTGTATCCTTGTTTTTGGTGGTTAGGTGAATAGCGTGTATCAGGTGTGAGGATAAATAATGTAAGCTGCGTACAATTGCCAGCAATAAGTCCGTCTGGTAAGTATCTGGGGTATAAACGCCTAAAGTTGCAAATGGCTAGTGGGAGCCAAAGCAAAAAGTAAACCTTGGGTTGAAGTTTCGATCCAAGGTTTACTTTTGAAATGGTGACTAGAGACTGGAAATGGCTTTTCCCAACATTCAGTTACATTCAATATTAAATTACCGAGACAAAATCTATGGCTAAATCAAAAGAGCAAAAAGAGAAAAAAGAGCAAAAACTACAACCGCCACAGCAGCAAGAAGCACCAGGTGTTGAATCAGAAATGACGCCAAAACCCAAATCAGATGATGCCCAATATCGGGGTAGTGGCAAGTTACAAGATAAAGTAGCATTGATTACGGGTGCAGATAGTGGTATTGGTCGTGCTGTAGCGATCGCATTTGCTAAAGAAGGTGCAGATGTGGCCATTCTTTATCTCAATGAACACGATGATGCCAAAGAAACAAAACAATTGGTAGAAAAACAAGGCCGTCGTGCAGTAACCATTGCAGGTGATATTGGCAATGAAACTTTTTGTCAGCAAGCTATCCAACAAACAGTTGGTGAGTTTGGCAAACTCGATATTCTCATCAACAACGCCGCCGAACAACATCCAAAAGAAAGTATCGAAGAAATCACCGAAGAACAACTAGAGCGAACTTTCCGCACTAATATATTCTCGATGTTTTTCATGACTAAAGCTGCACTCAAGCATTTGCAAGCAGGCAGTTCTATCGTCAATACCACATCGGTAACAGCTTATAAAGGTAGCCCACAGTTACTAGATTATTCCTCTACAAAAGGTGCGATCGTTGCTTTTACTCGTTCCTTATCAAAAAATTTAGTATCCAAAGGAATTCGCGTTAATGCTGTCGCGCCAGGGCCAATTTGGACACCTTTAATTCCCTCAACTTTTCCCGAAGAGAAAGTTGAAAATTTTGGTAAACAAGTACCAATGCAACGAGCCGGACAACCAGAAGAAGTTGCTCCTAGCTATGTATATTTAGCCTCTGATGATGCTTCTTATGTCTCTGGACAAGTGTTACATGTCAATGGTGGAGATGTTATCAATGGTTAAGTGAAAAATTTAGTCATTAGTCATTAGTCATTAGTCATTGATACAGAGTTTTTGGTACTTGCCTCGCCCCTTGTGGGCATAGTATCTCTTAGACAAATGACAAATGACAAATGATAAATGAATCTACCCTGATGGTCTTCCATTGGAGGGATGAGTAAATGTGGTAATATTGATAGTCTATCTAGCAGCAAACATTTAAGAAATAATAAGTACCTCTATGGCATCTCCTACACCACTGCATGGCACGGAACTAGTAGATTGTGCTAGAGCAAATGCCAAGCAAGGAATTGAAACTGCTGCTTATCAATGTGGCTATGGTCAAGACCTCAACAAATTTGCACAAGAACTAAGACAAGCTTGTGAAGAAATGAATTTACAAGTAAAAGAACTTAGTGGATTGATTACTGAGCAGGATTTGCTCCTGCAATTAGGTACTGGCGAAATAGTTGCTCCAGATACGGAATCAGAATTGTAAAACTTAGTCATTTATACTTTATTCTTCACTAATGACTAATGACCAATGACTAATGACTCTTTTCATAACTTTAAAATTACCCGTGCCAAATTGAAGTAAATCAAAACGCCCACGACATCAACTGCTGTGGTAATAAATGGTGCTGACATTAATGCCGGATCTAAACGGAGGTAGCGGAATAGAAATGGCAATGCTGAACCGGAGATAGAAGCTAAAAGAGAAATAGCTACCAGACTACTGCCAACAGCGATCGCTACTTCTAATTGTCCTTGCAGAAAATAAGCCCAGACAGTAGCGATCGTACCTAACATTCCTCCTAATAATGCGCCTGCGATCGCCTCCCGGCCAATTACTTGCAATGCCCCAAGCGATCGGATTTCATCGGTATTCATCCCGCGAATCACCACTGTAGAAGACTGGGCACCCACGTTACCACCAGTACCAGTCAGCAAAGGGATAAACGCTGTCAATGCCACCACTTTTGCTAAAAGGTCTTCTTGCGACTTAATAATCGTTCCCGTAATGGTATTGGTTACAAGTAAAACCAACAACCACACAACCCGCTTCCGAGCAATTTCCAGTAAATTCATCTGAAAATAGTTGTCGCCTCCCGACTGCACACCACCACCCAAGGCATAGATATCTTCGGTGGTTTCCTGTTGCAAAATATCAATCACATCATCGACGGTGACAATACCTACTAAACGCTGTTCCCGATCTACCACAGGCACAGCCAGAAAGTCATATCTTTGGATTAATCTCGCTACTTCTTCCTGATCTGTATCAGTGTGGACAAATATCACATCACGCGTCATAATTTCGCCAATAATTTGCTCAGGCTGAGAAGTCACCAACTCTCGTAACGATACAATCCCCCTTAAGCGCCTTGCCGTATCCATGACATAAAGATAATAAATCATCTCACTGGCATTAGCTAAGTTGCGAATTCGCTCTAGAGCTTGAGATACTGTAAAGTTTTCTTTCAGTGAGATTAACTCTAGCGTCATGATTCGCCCAGCAGTATCAGCTTCATAACCCAATAGTTGGGCTGTAGCTTGGCGTTCTGCTGGACTTAGTTGTTCTAGCAGACGATTGACAACTTTTGCAGGTAATTCATCAAATAACCTAGCTCGGTCATCCGGCGACATTTGATCGACAATATCACGGACTTCCTGACTTTTAAGTTCCTCGATTAACCGCTCTTGAACACTGTAATCGAGATATTCATAAACCTCGATAGCCTCATCCTTAGAAAGCAAGCGAAAAGCCAAAGCGTGCATCGCTTCTGGCAAACCCTCAATCGCCTCGGCAATATCCGCAGGCTGCACAGGTACGAGAATAGCTTTTGCTCCCTGTAAGTCTCCTGTTTCTAGGAGCATTTGCAGCTGAGTCCGCACTAAATCCCGCAATTCCCTGCGTGAGACATTCTGGATGGTAGAGTTTAAATTGTTTGTCTCAGTCAAAGTCCACTTTCCTCAGCCAGTTTGAACAAGGTTGCTGCCCTTAGTCTAGGGGAAAGTGGGAATGTGCAGCATTAAACTTGTGATTTTATAAATTGAAAACTTTTGTAAATAAATAATCAGGGTTTCGGACGCTGATAATTCCTTGTGTTCAGCGCACCCCGTAGGGGATCTCGCTACGCAAAGCCTCTCTAAGAGTTGCTGTGGCAAAGCGATTCGCTCGACAGTCCACCGACAACAGGTTTACTCGAAAAGTACAATAATCTCTTAATTCCAGCAGATTGTGTTCTCTAGCTTAAATACATGACTGGTGAGACTTTTGCAAAACTTTTCGCTTCACGGACTTGCTTGTTAGTACTAGACTAGGACTTACGCACTGAAGCCTGAAAGCTAGATCCCCCCTAGCCCCCCTTTTTAAGGCAGGGTGGTTTCATACAACGAGAGAAAAAAGCTAAAACTGGGTTTCAAAGCCTCTCCCCCGGTGGGGGAGAGGTTTGGAGAGAGGGAAAAAGCCATGCCACAAAACGAGAAATCAAGACTTATGTATTTTTCTTTTTCCGTATGAAACCACCCTGCTAGCCCCCCTTTTTAAGGGGGTTGGGGGATCTGAGTGCGTAAGTCCTGTAGACATCTCCAGAAATTAATTATGCGTTACCTGAAACCCTTGTTTTGACGTTGCAATGCAACGTCAAAACAATTCATTTTCGGAGATGTCTACTATACAGCAGTTTTCTTTTGCATGAAGTACAAAGCTATGGGTTTTGAGGCAGGAGGCAGAAGTTAGAAACTATTTATGTCTGATTTTAATTCCTGCATTTTATATCTTAGTTACTTCCAAACTGCTGTATCTCTGCTGGGTCTTGTAACAAAGATATGAATTGACACTCAACATAAAGCATAGATAAATAATACTTTTTCAAATCTTTAAATATTAAAAAATTTCTTTATCCAATTTTCATGTAATTAATAACTATGTAAAGACAAAACATAAAGGACATCTGCTATATAAGTAATTTTTATTTAAAAATCATCAAAACTTTTTTATTCCTTTAAAAATCCATATATCAATGTGAATCTTTAAACAAAGTTCCATAAAGAAGCTAGACATAACACCCTGATCTATTGTGAAATGGGAAATCGATTGATACTATAAGCGTACATAAAGGTAATATATATAAATGTAACTTTAGCTACTTAAGTATGTAATTGCCCGGATTGGGGTTGCTTCACCTCAAATTCATGCACCTGCACATTAGTGAGATTAGAAGCTTTCAAGAGAGGTGATTTATAATTTTTGATTAAATTCACCAAACTTAATTTACATTCATCAAAACTCAAAAGTTTGTCGAAAGAAAACAAAGATTTTTAAGGACTAATATGCCCTTAAAGTAATCTCTAGTATTTCTTGTTATACACATTTTTTTATATACCTGCTTTTAGGGAAGATAAAGCAAGGCATATTACTTCATACTGTTTTATTTTAATACCCCTCTTCGGCCACTCTCCGAAAAATTTTGCCATTTCTGAATTATAGAGATTTTGTATACGAAGCGATGGCTCCGCCCGCCGCAGGCATTGCAAGATTTTTTTCTAATAACAAATACAACAGCCCAGTTTTTGTAACAGGATAGCTTGTATTGATGACTGATAAAGCTTATAGAAATTTCCCTCCCGGATAGTGGCAGAAGAGGGGTCTATTTACAACCAAAATTATTACGAGTTTTTTTTTGAAAATATTCAATATAAAACCGAATTCTGGAACATTGATTGTGGAATTACTTTTAGCACTATTGTGAGGCATATATCTCAATGACTAATTTAACAAATCAACAGTTGTCAACATCTCCAAGTCCAATAATTAATGCTCAATCATCTCTACAAAGCATTGATCTGGCACAACCCAGTATTTCTGCTAGCGCCAGCTTGCTATCTCAAGGAGGTGGACTCAAAGGTGAATACTACGACAACATGGACTTCACCAACTTAAAGCAAACTCGCACAGATCCGACAGTCAACTTTAACTGGGGTCGTAGTACTCCAGATCCATCCATTGATCCAGAGACTTTCTCAGTGCGTTGGACAGGTAAGGTAGAAGCCAAGTACAGCGAGAATTACAACTTCTATACCACTACTGATGATGGTGTGCGGTTGTGGGTCAACGAGCAACTACTCATCGATAAGTTTGTCAATCAACCTGCCAGAGAATACAGTGGGGCGATCGCACTGGTTGCAGGTCAAAAATACGATATTAAACTTGAGTATTACGACAATAAATTGGATGCGGTTTCTCAACTGGCTTGGTCAAGTTCCTCCCAAACCAAAGAAATCATTCCCCAGTCCCAACTTTATAGTGTAGCTAGTAATGGCAACGGACTCAAAGGCGAATACTACGACAACATTGACTTCACTAACTTAAAGCAAACTCGCATAGATTCGACAGTCAACTTTAACTGGGGTCGTAGTACTCCAGATCCATCCATTGATCCAGAGACTTTCTCAGTGCGTTGGACAGGTAAGGTAGAAGCCAAGTACAGCGAGAATTACAACTTCTATACTACTACTGATGATGGTGTGCGGTTGTGGGTCAACGATCAACTACTCATCGATAAGTTTGTCAATCAACCTGCCAGAGAATACAGTGGGGCGATCGCACTGGTTGCAGGTCAAAAATACGATATTAAACTTGAGTACTACGACAATAAATACAATGCCGTTTCTCAACTGGCTTGGTCAAGTTCCTCCCAAACCAAAGAAATCATTCCCCAGTCCCAACTTTATAGTGTAGCTAGTAATGGCAACGGACTCAAAGGCGAGTACTACGACAACATCGACTTCACCAACTTAAAGCAAACTCGCACAGATCCGACAGTCAACTTTAACTGGGGTCGTAGTACTCCAGATCCATCCATTGATCCAGAGACTTTCTCAGTGCGTTGGACAGGTAAGGTAGAAGCCAAGTACAGCGAGAATTACAACTTCTATACCACTACTGATGATGGTGTGCGGTTGTGGGTCAACGAGCAACTACTCATCGATAAGTTTGTCAATCAACCTGCCAGAGAATACAGTGGGGCGATCGCACTGGTTGCAGGTCAAAAATACGATATTAAACTTGAGTATTACGACAATAAATTGGATGCGGTTTCTCAACTGGCTTGGTCAAGTTCCTCCCAAACCAAAGAAATCATTCCCCAGTCCCAACTGTATTCACCAGATATTCAGACTGCTATCACCTTAGGATCATCTTCCACTGCTGTGAACGAAGGTGCTGGTAGTGTAACCATAAGGTTGTTGAAAACTGGTGATTTAAGCAGCACATCTTCAATCAAGTATGCAACCATAGCTGGTACTGCCACAGCAGGAGTTGACTACGGAAGTGAAGGCACCGAAAGCGCTGGAACACTTATTTTTGCGCCAGGACAAAGCAGCAGAGAGATATCGATTCCGATCAATGACGATTCTTTAGCAGAAGCAGATGAAACCTTTAGTTTCGTTATTGATCAGGCCGCGGGGGCAACACTAGGACTCCAAAGAACTATCGGAATTACGATTCAAGATAACGATCGCTCAAGCCTCGATTTTACTGAGCCAGTAGTTAATGAGGGTGACGGTACTGCTACAGTGACAGTTACACGGGGAAACATTTCGGGTGCTGCTAGCCTGGACTATATAACCGTGGATGGGACTGCTAAAGCTGGATCTGACTACCAGGCTGTATCTGGAACCTTAGGCTTTGCAGCAGGAGAAGCCAGCAAGACCATTTCTATCGCCCTTAAGAATGACACCGTTGAGGAGGTAAATGAAACATTTACTTTGATGTTTAGTAACGCAGTTGGAGTGCAGCTAAATACTCAACAGACAACTATCACTATTATTGATGATGACAATGGTAACTTTGCTTTAGAGAGGGTAGCTTCTGGTTTGAATCAACCCACAGCTTTTGACTGGACATCTGACAGTAAAAGCATGTTCATTGCCCAGAAAAATGGGGTAGTGCGAGTATTGAACAACGGCACTCTACTATCAACACCATTTATCGATATTTCTAGCGAAGTTAATAATACGCGCGATCGCGGTCTTTTAGGCATTGCGGTACATCCAGATTTTGGCAATGCCACAAATCCCAAAAACTACGTTTACCTTTTGTATACCTACGATCCACCAGAAACCAATCTAAACAACCCTAAAAACAATCCCGATAGCATATTAGACAATCCCGATCAGAATGGGAATCGGACTGCACGGCTAATTAGGGTAGAAGCTGATCCCAACACTAATTACACTACTGCTATTGCAGGCAGTAAAGTTGTGCTGTTGGGTACTAATGGCACTTGGGAGAATATTAGCCACCCAGATGGAAATAGCACAAATGTTTCACTTGGCTATGCACCATCAGGAGTTCTCAACAAAGATACTGGTAAACGGTTTACCAGCTTACAGGATTATCTCAATAATCTTGATAAAGTCCAAAATCTCGAAAATTTTATAGCTAACGATAGTGAATCTCACTCAGTTGGTTCTGTGCGCTTTGGCACCGATGGTTCTCTGTTTGTGAGCTTAGGAGATGGCACTTCCTACAACGGAATAGATCCGCGAGCAATTCGTGTCCAGGATGTCAATAGTCTGTCCGGCAAGATGCTGCGGATTGATGCGATTACTGGTCAAGGCTTATCAAGTAATCCTTTTTACAACGGTGATCCTAATAGCAATAGTTCCAAGGTTTATAACTTAGGTTTGCGTAACCCTTTCCGTTTCACAATTGATAAAAACACCAATACTCCCGTAATTGGTGATGTTGGCTACTATCTTTACGAAGAGGTAAATATCGGAAAACCAGGAGCTAACTTTGGCTGGCCGTTCTATGAAGGTGGCCTTGATGCAAATAAAAATATCGTCAGCCTGAAACAGCCAAGCTATTCTAAACTAGATGTAGCAAAAGACTTCTATAGTAGTGGCACAACTGTTACAGCACCAGCTTACACTTACAAGCATAGTGGTTCTAATTCGATTACTATGGGTGACTTTTACACAGGCAGTACTTTCCCCTCAATCTATCAAGGTGCCCTATTCGTTGGTGATTTCAGTTTAGGAACTATCGATGCTTTGACATTCGATAGTCAGGGCCAACTTGTCTCAGTTAAGCGGTTTACTTCCCAGGAAGACAGACCAAATTTAGGAGTGCCTGTACAAATCACCACTGGAAAAGATGGTAATTTGTACTACGCAAACTTGACCAGGGGTGAGATTAATCGCTTCCGAACTATTTAGTTGACACTCCCCTACCTAAAGGTGAGGGGATTCTACATTCAATGACTCGCCGTTAGACGGCAGGCTTGCGCCAACCGCCCAAGAGGGCAAATCTCCTGTAGCGTAAATTCCGGTATGCCCTACCGTACTCAGTCCTAGTTTCAAAATGTTAATGCTGGCGTTCAAATCCCTATCTGCCACGTAGCCACAATGAGGGCAAACATGGGTTCTCGTAGATAGAGATTTTTTCACTTTCTCGCCACAGTTAGAACAATTTTGCGAAGTATTATAGGGAGGAACAGCAACAGTCACTTTCCCGTATTTATGCCCAAAATATTCCAACCACAATCTGAAAGTGTACCAACCAGAGTCACTAATCGATTTAGCTAGATGTCGGTTACGTACCAAACCTTTCACATTTAAATCTTCATAGGCTACCAAGTCATTAGATTGGATAACGGAGTATGCTAATCTCTTGCAATACTCTTTTCGTTGCCTACTTACTTTTAAATGTTTACGGGCATACCTATTTCTAGCTTTATGGTAGTTGTTAGATTGTCGAACCTTGGACTTCTTCCTTGCTGTATTGAACTTCTTGGATTTTTTACGATTGGCACGGTTTAACTGTTTTTCAGACTTCCGGTAAAACTGGGGTGAAGGTTCAACATTGCCTTTACTATCAGCAATGAAATACTTTAATCCCAAGTCAATCCCAACTACTTGTTGAGTTGGCTGTGTCTCAACTTTAATCTGAACATCAATCGCAAATTGAGCATAATACCCATCAGCACGACGTACTAAACGGACACGCTTAATTTGCTTGATGTCGTAGTAATTGAGGTCATAGGTTCCCTTTAGCTTCAAAGTTCCGATACCTTTCTTGTCAGAGAAAGTAATCGCTTTACGATTAGTCGAGAGTTTGTACCCAGTAGTCTTATATTCAACTGAGCGACAGTGTTTTTTGAATTTTGGGAACCCTTTTTTACCTTTAACTTTCTTTTTACAGTTGTCGTAAAACCGTGATATGGCAGACCAGGCGCGTTCAGCAGCAGACTGTCTAGCCATTGAATTAAGTTCATCAGCAAAGGGAAACTCAGCAGCAAGTACAGCGCAGTATTTATTTAATGCATACTTGTCAATTTTTTTGTCTTTGTTGTCCATCCAGTGACGTAAACACTTGTTTTGGATGAACTGACCAGTACGAATAGCATCGTCTATCGCCCTGTATTGCTTATCTTTTCCTTTGACTTTGAACTCGTAAATTATCATTGGTTCGACCTAACCAACTACATGCTTATGCTAACATGTTCGGCATAAGTTAATCGCAAAGATAGGCAAAACTTATGCATTGTCCTAAAGGACTTAAATAGCTTTCATCACGCAGCCTAAAGTACGGAATACG
The DNA here is from genome assembly GCA_020829485.1 of Nostoc sp. CHAB 5834. The sequence goes on from JAIVFU010000152.1 coordinate 12,712, forward strand.
CAACTACGTTGCTGTTCCTCAAGGGTTTTCAGCATTTCCCTTATAGTGCGAATCGTTGGTTAGAAACTAAAGCCCACAAGGGTTTGGAGGATTAGCCGCAAGGTACATTACGAACAAATCGCCAGTATTATTGAAGCCCATAAGGCAGCACCGCAATCGGGGCTAATCAGCCATTTAAACCCAATAATAAGAGGGTGGGCTAACTACTACGCGACTGTGGTAAGCAAGGAAACTTACTCAGATATTGACCACCTCACGTACCAAAAGCTAAGAGCTTGGGCAAAACGCCGCCACCCCAA
>JAIVFU010000153.1 GCA_020829485.1 Nostoc sp. CHAB 5834
CTCGCCAACAAAAACATCGCCTTCATCATAATCCAGTTACTACAATACAAGCTTTGGTCGATCAACATACGGAACTTCTTACTGTGCTTGAGTTCCAAGCCTCGAAATACCAATTAGATAGCTAGGGACCTCAATCCGATTCTCGTAAAAACCAGTTCCACTGGGAAGGGTGGGGTGGTGAGTTATGCCAAAATCAAGCCGCAGTTAAATCGTAAGTGTCTGGAGGATAAAACGGCTTTCGTCACTACAATGTTTGATATGTACGCCTTGCCTAATGATTTCCCAGGAAGTAATTCCATACCTAAAACTAGCGACCCATTTTATAAGGCTGAATATCTAGAACGGGAGATGGGCAAGGATATTGGTTACAAGAATTTTATCCCGAATTTGGTGGTGCATGAATTTGAAGGGCTGCTGTACAGTCAGCCACAAGTGTTTGCTTTGTGGTTCGATGAAAGTGTGATCAGTATTTTGCAAGCCGAACGTAACGCCTTTCCTTCTCCTGAGCATATTAACGATCGCCCACTAACAGCACCATCAAAACGAATTCGTAATTGTTGCAATGGCTACGACAAAGCACTACATGGTTCCCTGCTGGCGATCGATATCGGACTGGATACAATACGCCAGGAATGTCAGCATTTTCACCAATGGTTGTTGCGTCTGGAAAATATAATTCCAAGCTGACTGGATTTTATAGCCTATATCGAAGTGACGACAAGCTCAGTACAAAGAAGGCGAACGCTGGAAAGTTTAGCTGAATTTAATGCAGTAATACAATTGGATTAAGCATGACTGTCCTAACCCCATTGATTAAAACGCTTCACCTTCTTCAATCTGAAGCACATTGGGGTAAAAATCATCAAAGGGTCTTTCTACAGTTTCAAAGGCTTCTAAAGCTTGACGTTTATCAGTGAACTGGTGCGCTTGTTGCTTATCTAAAATCCAATGATTTCTGACATCAAGGTAGTAACTTACATTATTTTCGTAAATGCCACTTACTACCCAGCGATAATTTCTAGATGGGATTTTAGCATTCATTGTAGACATCTTGCGAGTTAAGGCAGACTCCCTAACTCTGCCACAGCAAGAACAAACATTTTCTTGATGGGCTTTATAGTCACAGCATTTATAACACCAGATTGTCTGCATAGAAACCTATTACTAAGGATAGAATTTCGGACAATAGTAACAACGTCACGCTTGCTGCTGCCACCAGTCTACTAGAGAAGCAATCAGCACCTCCTTTTTCAAATCCTGCCCATTCATTTTTTGAGGCAGCCCTAACTCACTGGCAAATTTTCGCGCAGCCCGTAGCGTTAAATTTTTGATATTGTCAATGGTTAAAGTACGATTTTTCAGCACTTCTACTTTTTGATAGCCGTAAAGATTTATTTGCTCAAAGGTATAAATGTCTGAATATCCGTTATCCCACTCTATTTTGGCTTTATTGCCTTTAATATCAGCGATCGCCCCAGAACACCCACCGCTTTTTAGGCGATCTCCTCTACTCCAAGAACTCTCAGGCGTAGTTTCACTCTCTACTTCCAATTCCACATCGCCTAAAGCTGCGAATTTTTGAGCAATGACTTGAAGTGAATCAACAGACTGGGCAGGAGTAACACTTTCTAAATCAAGACATAGCTGCACTGCAATCGGGGATTTTTGTTTACCGTTGTTGATGTAATCGAAATACTGTTTATCTAACTTTTGTTGCTGTTGAAAAGCCCAGCGTTGAGCATTATCTTTGAACCATTTGGCAATAACATCAAGAATGGGAGTTTTGTTGTCTCTAAGAGAATTGATTTCATTGGGTGCAAAAAGTTCAGGCTGTAATGTCATACCTGAAGGTAACAGATTAAATGCTTCATGCAATAGCTGTTCTAGTTTCTGTGCAATATAACCAGTATATTTGCAGACTCGAATATAGGCAGTATGTAGATAATTAGCTACAATTTTTATTAATGCAATAGCTTTTTCATTATCTAAATTTATACGTACTAAATGATTGATTGAGCTAGCAGCATTTTTTACAAGACTGTAAACCCTTGTCGCTTCAGCTTTTAAAAATAAATATTTGTTATCTTTCTCCAGTCTTGCTACTTCCTGAAGTGTGGATTTTAAATTTTGAGCTAGGCTTTCAATTGCAGAAAAGTTATTTTGTCGAAATTGGATAAAAACTGTCATATTTCATGCCTCGTTGAATGAATTTAATTGAGTATTTTTAGTGATTAAATATAGTAATAAGCATAGAAAAAATATGTATGAATATGAGTTTGTATCTAAAACTAATTAATGCTGGATATCTGCCGTAAGTGTCGAATGTCCCGTAACTATGCCGTAGGTTAAGATGCTTTCAGCATGAGGATTGCCGTGATTTGAGCGTATGCCGTACAAAAACAATAAACTACTTGGGTGCAGTCTCTAAAATTTACGGCACTACGGCAGATACTTTACCAATCAGGTAATAAATAAGTATTGTTTTCACCAGTGTTGAGCTTCTCGAATTGAATTAATTCCTTTAAACCAGCAATTAATTCTTGTTCGGAGTAGCTGGTGAGTCTGTCAGCTTTTTTCAAATCACGTAATGTCTTTGGGACTTTATTTTTCACATTTTGGAAGTATTCTAAAACCTTGTTGGCTACTTCACTTAATTGCTGTTGATGTTTTGATTCTTGAGTGCTATCATTCAATTTAAATTCCAAGTCGAAAACTCTATCCAGATAAGTTTTTTCATCAGCAACAGGATTAGATTTTTTTGATAATTTAGGCATCAATGCTACAACAAAACCACCCAGAGAAGCAATCAATATTGGCCGCAAGTTTTTATAGGATATGGGTTTGATCTGAAGGTATCTAGATTTAATCTCTTCCCTTTCTTGCTTGCCAGGGATAATGTCACCCCTATTTAAAATCAACTCCAGCACCCCATAAGATTCTTGTTCTCTACCATTTTTGATGTACCTGTTACCTAACAACAGTAAGTTGAGGCAAATACGAGTTTGAGAATCCATTTTTTCAATACCCAATGCAGCCAAATTAAAAGACTGGAGGGAGGCAAAAAACTTGGTGTTAAATTCTCTGCCAATTAGTAAGACATCTAGTAATTTACCTCCATAGTTCCAGTCGGAGTAAGCTTTACTGAGTTGGTCAGCGATAACTAACCAATCATCCAAAATCAGTATTAGCGGCGGTAATGATTCCCGCTTATGTTCAGGTAACTGCTTACGTTGTTTGTAGGAGTCGTAAAAGCGCTCAATTGTGCGTTTAGCTGATTCTGGTTGCTCCTGATCAAAGACAATTACTCTACCTTTGTCCCGTAAACCGCAAAAGCTATCATTTTTCGCACTGATTACCCAAATATCAGCACTGTCATCATCATCCAGAATCCTTTGAATCAGGTAATCAAGGGTAACGGATTTCCCTGAGCCTGGAGCAGCAACTAAGGCAGTAGAACCATCAGAACGGGCTATGGTTTGCAATGTTGTTAGGGCTTCAGTCTCTGATGGGTGAAGATAATCGCCTGTTGACACTGGTTGAGGTGCCAATGTTGACTGTTGTACTTGTTCTTGCACAGTTCCGGGTGTGCTGTATGGTAATTGTGCGGCTGGCTGTTGCTGTGGCTCAAATTTCTCAAAGCTCTGCCCCCCATCTAACAAGTGACCAAACTCGTAATAATCATCAGCCGACATAGCCATGAGTAGGGCTGTCTGCTGTTGTGGGGTAATGCTGGCCATAAACTGCTGTCTGGCTTCTGCAATTTTGATGCCACGCAAGTATTTCAGTAGTTCGTTACCAGACAGGTTTAACAGCTGCTCACCAAGTTTTACACTGTAAGATGCTCTAATACCTTCAAACTGTTTGGTAGCTCGGTAATGAGGTCTGATATCTGCTAAATAATCCTGTCCCTTACTGGTTGCCCATAACCCTATCCCCCCGAACGCGATCGCTGCAATACCCAAATGAATCTTAAACGGGTTATCGGCTGGCAGTTCGCGGAACACATACAAGCTTTCATGCTGGAGGAATGCCCAAGGGTTAAAGTTTGGGTTGCTGGTGCGGTACTGATTAGCCTTCAAATATGGTTCTGGGATTTGCGATCGCTGTTCATAGCGACAATACTTTTTACCCAGCAATAGTTCTTCTGGATTGCCCTCACCAGCTTGAATGGGCGCATCGTGGATTCTGGCTGATTTTGGGTAGAAACAGATATCTTTCTTGGCTATGCCGTCGCCGCTATGGGCAGCTATGCCACAAACTACAGCACTTGCCACAGATAGTTTGATAGCCAAACCTAAACGCGGTGGCAGACTGTAGGAGCGTTGATTAAGTTCTGTTGGTTTAACATCTTTCATTATCTCTTTTTCCGTAAAAATAAGTACAATGTAATAGCTGCACATACGGAAAAGCCCAGCAAGAAGCCAAAATGATTTTGACTAGGTTGCTGAATACCTTCAAACTCTCTCACCTGCTGAGTAAATACTTGAAAACTGCCACGAGCTACGAAGTCCATCTGTTGGGCATCCCCGGTTAGCTTCCAAGAACTAGCAGCCAGCATCGCGGTGCGAGTCACACCAATAGCCAACTTTTGACGATTGGTAATTTTGGGAATCAAACCATTTTCAAAGCGCAAGTAGCAGAGGGTAGCAGCGAAAGAAGCACCCACTGGTAAGCCAGCAATAACGGCGGGGAACAGTCCCACACTGCCAGCCAGATACAGAGATTGCGTTGACGTGAGTTGAAAACCTGCTAAAACTGCACCTTGGGCAATACCACGAAATATAGTGATAGAACTGTCAATTTCTGCGATCGCCTGTTGTACCTGTTCACTATCGTATTCATCGCCAGTTACGGAGGTAGGCGAATCGTCAACAATCTCAGCATCAAAATAAATAGGTGTTTTCTGATTTTTGGTTAGCATTGGCCAAACCTTGTAAAGAGTTATTCCCAGGGTTCACCCCTGGGAATTTAGTTGTTAGTCAATCAACCGTCTAAAGAAACCTTTCACTCCTCGCATAGCGTTAGAACCATGTCTGTGGATGTCTTTTAGTGTTTCTTTAGCTCTGTCTGCGGGTGAAAGTCCTTGCTGTTTGTCCTTTACCTGCTGCCAAACCTGAGATTGTGCTTTGGTAGCGTCAATCTCAATGACTCTAAGGGCGGCACGGTGCGATTCACCAAGCAGGTTGAGCGTCCGTCCGTGCCGAAACTGTTCTTGGGCTAGCTGGTTGTCAGATGCAATAACTTTTTCCTGTAGGCCATAGCCTAAACGCACATCGCTGACTCTGACCTTTGACCAACCATCAGCCATTTTGTTGATGCTTGTACCTGCGGCGGTGAGAAACTGGGTTTCTTCTGCCATAACAGCTTCAGTTGCCTGCAACCCTTGGTTTAAGTTACCGAATACCGCCTTGGCATTTTGGGCGCGTTGGGTTTGCTTAATTCGGAAATCTGCCACCTCTGCGGCGGCTGTCTGGTTGCCGTCGAGTGCTTGGAATATGGTTTCTTGGCTGATGTTCGTTAAGGACTGTAAAGCAGAGTATGTGACGGGTGCATCCAGCTTGAGTTTTACTGTTTTGCTCATGTTTGCTCCTCTGCCCAAATAATTAAACCTCGTTTATCCAACTCATTCAGACTGACAGTATTGATTTCTTCTACCAACTCATCTGGTAAGATTCGCATCAACAATGTAATCAAAGCTTTCATGCCTCTTCACCCCAATAATTCATTTCACCCAGTCTGGATTGGATTGATTCAGCACGTTCAATTACATCCTCATCAATGCCTAATTCCTGCATTATCTGAAACGGGTAATCCTCACCTTCTGCCAGTGCAAAAATCAGATTGTCAGGGACTAACCCGCCTAAATTAGCTAAAAACTGCCCGTGAGCCAGTGGATGCGGCTGAGTGTGCCAGTTCCGGGGCGCATCCATTGCTAGTTAGCGCGTTTAGGGCTGCAAAGAAGATGTTGTCGCTCATCTTGTAAAATCCTTATATATTGATACCTGATGCTGTTGGCAGGCGATTCGCATTACTGATTGGCGTTAGTGGGTGCGAATCGCCTTTAATTTGACATTCCGATTGCAAAGTATTGAAAAACTGATTTACATCACCCAAAGTGATATCACAATCAAATTGCAAAGCTTGGTATTGTGGATGTTGAGGAATTTGTGTGAGCAATTGTTGGGCTTGTACAATCAATTTGGGTAATAATTGCCGACTCATATTCACCTCAAAATAAGGACAATTGCTGTGATTGTTGATTGACTACAGAACTGTTTGTAGATAAGCCTTCTACGGCATAACAACGAGTAGTTAAAGCTTTATGATTCAGCTTGATATCTGCCTTCTTCTTCTCTCCAGAAAGAGGACGGAAGATATACTGTGGTGCTTTGACTGTGCCTGTTTTTTCTAGATATCGGTACAAAGTTCTATCTATTTGATAAACGCCCGATTGAGTCAGTAATGTTGAATCATGGATGCGAGTGAGATTTTGCATTAGTTTTCACTCCCACCTTTTAAAGAACGAACAAGAATGTCACCGTAGTTCACCAACAGGATGGTAAATAATTGTGAATATGTATTAATTCCTGTTTGCTCAATGATTTCCTTGGCTTTAGGTATGTGCTTCTCGTCCAAGACTACACGGGTCTGATTCATAACTTAAGACTCCTAACTAATAGCTGACCTTTCAGTTTTTCGGTCGTTTGTTCTTGTGGAGATATTTGTGGAGTTAATGCAAGATTTTCTGTTTCAATTTTTTGAATCTGAGGCAAAACATTCATCGTATTGCCTGCTAGATATTCACTAATCAAGAGATTTGTGGCAGATGTGACGCTAATTCCCCTCTCGGTTGCATATTGAGACACCCAGGCTTGATGACGTTCATCTAGTCTGACTTTGGGGTTAATAGTAAGAGTTTGGGGCAAGGATGACAGATTCAGATGCCATTGATGTTTGATTGCGTCCAATAGCAGATTTACAGTGTCACTCAGTTTGGAATAGTTAAATGAAAGACGGACTCCTTCAACTTTGCTGGCGACTTGAGCCGCTAAACGTACTTGCATTTCACATAGCCAACAGTGCTTGAATATTTGATAATTGTGGATTAGCTGGAATGTAAAAGCCTTGCTTGGCACTCAGCTTTTGACGAACTAAATTAGCACATCCACCAATCAGCATCACGTTGGTAACGTCTGCAAGATAGTCATTAGCAGCTGTAGAGATGCTGTCCATCAGATTGTTAAACCAGTTTTCTAACAACCCTGGAAAGACTGAGCTAAAGTCATATTTACGTCCGTAAGTGAAAGAACCGTCTGCGATCGCGTCCATCATCTTCGCCACTTTAAAAGCAACGTTATCGCGCTTGGCGTAACTCTGCATCAAATCACTATTGATGATGTCGTTAGCCAGAGAGACACCGCCCACTTTGGGAATTGAGCGACGGGTGAGAACTTCAGAGGATGGGGTGATGACGACATAATTAGTTGTGCCGCCACCGATATCAATAGCGAGTGTGTCGCCGTCCATGTCAAGCTTGCCGTTTCTGTAGGCATTAATTACAGCAACATCTGTCTCAAGGAAAAATTCAACGTTTTTGATTCGGTGTCTGTAGTTTGTACCGTTGACGTTAATTTGATGCTCTGCAACTAGAGTCCGTCTGATTGTGTCTTCGTGCCATTGAGAATGTTCTGGGACGAGAAACCGGACAACACCATCAAAATCCTGCCGCAATCCAGCCAAGGTGAACGGTTTAAAGAATTCTGGCAGGTCTTTACCCCTTTCTGCTGCGGTTTGTGAATTTTTCTGCTTAGTAGCGCGGTCTCCAAGGACTAAAACCTTATCATCAAGTTTGACAGAGGGTGAATTATCAGTGTCCAAATCTCTAGCACTGGTATAAGTTACATCTTGGAAGACTGAACGGATGACGCGAGGTTTTTCACCTTTGAGGGCGGTAATACTGCTGTAGTTTCCGATATCTGCACAGTAAATATTGATCACTTGCAATCTCCTAATAAAGCTAGTAGCAGCCGTTTTTGGCTGTTGCTAACCTTTGCTACTATGTGGTTGCGATACTAAATCTTACTTTCGTGGCTTTGAATCTGTTAAAGTGCTATTCACCTCTACAGAGGTGTATTACCACATGAATACTTATTAAGTCCTAGTTATTGTCGTTCGGTTATAAATTGTTCGTCAAACGTCTATTAACTAAACGATAGCAGCTAGTTGACTAGTAGACAAGTTAAGTTGTTATTTAACTTACTTATCAATTAGAGCTGTAAAATAATTGTCAGCTTATAGTCTATGCAACTAATCAACTAGTTGATATATTGGTACTTAAGAGAATTAGGTGTATGAAGTTGATTTGTAAACTTAAAAATTTAATGGAAGACAAGCAGATTAGCCAATTAGCACTAGCAGAAGCTACAGGGTTAGCTCCAGGCACAATCGGAAAACTTTATCGTAACCAGGTTAGTAGAATTGATGAAAAAACCTTGACACAATTGTGTCGATACTTTGAGCTAAAAAGTATCGCTGATATTTTTGAAATTCAATGGGAACAAGAAGATTACAAAGTGTAACCGAAACACCAAACCATGATGATGGGCAACCACCAAGTAGAGAAGTGTTTAATTTCCGTGTCTTACCTGTGTTAGACAAGGATTCTAATCGTTGGTTGCTAATTCATTGGTGTGGAGAAGGAATTAACTGGGTTAAAGATGTGGCTGAGTGAGAAGCGATCGCTGACTATTAAGCGGATATACAAGAAATGGGTTGATTGCAGCATGAGTGAGATATCCTTAAAATTACTTAACATTTCAGGAGGGCGATTGAAAAAAGCGACCACTCCAACCAAGGAGCGATCGCTGTTTGTATGTAATTGTTTAAATGTTCGCTTGAATGTTTTAAGCCTACAAGACCAGACAGACAAATCTGTTTTTATACGGTCGAGCCGCTTTTCATGCTACTCTAGCGAGAGTAAGTCTGCACGTAAAACTACAGTTAGTCTTTACAAGGGAGGTAGTAACGACCAAAACAGAATATTCAAATAGTCAAAATAGATGTGAGTCGTTGTAGAACGGTTTCGGTGCCATAAAGACTGTAGGAGGTCAAAACACCAAATTGTTCAAGACTAACGAGGACTCACCACTCGTAACCTAGCTGTTATGTGATGTGACCTGTACCTGTTCATACCTGTACCTGTCTGTTGCCAATATTAGCACACAGGCGGGACACTTTATGCTTTTTTTTGGACAAATAGTAAAAAAAGCATCTACCGCTACAATTTATCCCCACTCTGAATTCAAGCGGAGTATTGGCAAAAGCTATTGAGCCAGAAATAATTGAGGGATGATTTGACGGCTAGATGCCTCGTAGAAGAGGATAACGTCGTGAATAATGGATTTTTTCAATCAAAAACTGCACTTTTCTTTCTTAAAAAAATAATGCAGAGGGCTGATTTCTGCTTTCTTTACTACCCACAAGCTAGCGCCAGGTATTATACCAGTCGCTGGTCAATTTGTGTCAAGTAGGTAAAAAAAAGAAATCGGCTAGCTGCCCACACGCCAGACATACGTTTAGCGGTTAACGACTAACCGTCAATATTTTTAATAAACAATTTCAATGTAGCAATGTCTGGGTCATAAAGGCAAAATTAGTGCAACTTGAATCAGGTGGCATCAACCCTCTAAAACTAACTATGAGAGCTTCAGACTAAGAATTACAGCCATTTTCACAAGAAAATTAATTTTTGAGCAAATTGGAAAATTTTTGTTTGTAGCCGTTGGTGACATTTGATACAAGCACCGCTAATGAACCTTCAAATGAGAGGGTAGGGGGTAGGGTTTAAGAACCAAGAAGGGCTTAGGGTATTGGATGTTGGGTGTAGGAAAAGATTATCGATTATACCCTACGCCAACACCCCACACCAAGAAAGATACACCCCGAACCTAAAAAATGTGGGTAGCTCCGATGAACCAATCATCATCGGAGAGAGAAAAATGGCAAAAGCCAAAGCAAACACAGCATTACAATCTACCCTAGAGCCATTAGATCCACTAGGACAAAGGTTTCTAGAATACTTCCATCACGGCTGGGGCTTCATCTACGCCCCCACCCCAAAAAGTGGTGAACGCCCACAGTGGCAAACAGAAACCCGCTACCCCTTACAGCCGCGTAACCTGTGGCAACAATACTTAAACCCCGATGTCTTAATAGGACTGCGGTTTACCAAACAAACCAACTACCTACTAATAGACCTAGACAGAAAAAGCCAGCTACACCCATCAAACAGCCAAATAAAATACCGGCAGCTACTAGCCAGCTTAGAAGAAATCGGCTTATGCAGACCAATACCCATACAATCAAGCGATAGTGGCGGGCTGCATATATATTATTTCCTAGAAGAAAAACAACATTCCTACACCCTAGCCTGTGCCATCCAGCAGACCCTAGAAGCAGCAGGCTTCAAAATCAAAGGAGGAGAACTAGAAATATTCCCCAACTGTAAAGTGTACAGCAAAGGCAGCCCCAGTAACTTCAACGCCCATCGCTTACCCTTACAGACAGGCTCTTATGTACTCGACGATTGTCTAGAACCGTGGTCAGACGACATCGAAGACTTCCTCAACGCCGCCGACTGGTCAGCAAAAGGGCAAGACTACGAAGCATTAGCCCAAGCACTAGTCCGAGCCAACAGCAAAAAAATTATAAAATTCCCCTACCGTCAGCGCAGTGCAGCCGAGCAATGGAAGCAAGACCTAGAACAACGCATCTCTGAAGGATGGACAGGAAACGGACAGACTAACGAACTGCTTAAAGACATAGCGTGTTACGGCATAGTCTTTCGCCAATTAAGCGGACAGACACTAGTAGATTATATAGTGATCACAGCCTGCCAGTCTCCTGGGTACGTAAACTGGTGTCGCCATCAACACGAAATCGAACAACGAGCCAAAGAATGGGCAAGGTGCTGTGAAGGATTTTACACCCCGTACCCAGGTACACCGCAACGGGTAAACAGTTATAAAGAACAATTTGGCAGAGTAGATGAAAATAAAATCATCAACCTGCACCCTAACTCTCAACGTCAGCAAGAGACAATAGAGCGGATTCGTTCGATTGTCGCACAGTTACAACAAACTCTAACATTTCCAGAACGGACAAGCGATCGCGCTCTAGCAATTATCGCAGCTTCCATTGCCCAGTATGGCAAAGGAGTAAGTCAGACAACCCTGTACAAAGCAATATACCTACCCCTATGGCATCCCGACCACCAAGAAAAAAACGGATCAAAACAGCCTGTAAATGACCTTCTAGACAGCAACCCAGCGATTTTATCTCCTGAAAAATATCCCCAAATACCAGACCCGTGGTTAGAAGAATCGCAGTCTGAAACTCAGATTAAACAAGGGATACAGGAGCAAACAGCAAAAATTTACACACCCCCCCCATATATGAAGGTGTTGTACTTGAGTTCAGCTAAAGCGTTGCCGCCAGCAACGCAAGAAGCTGAACTTAATCAAATTCAAGAATCTTCTCAAATTCAAATTCAAGAATTTTCTCCCAGTTTTAATTCTTCAGATCCTATTTCTAATTCTTCAGAAATTTCAAATTTTACCAATCATAAGCAAAACCTATATCATACTTTCCGAAGCGAATCGTTCGATAACAATAAGCAAAACTTATCAAATGAGTCAACAATTGCTGGCTTAGGTATTTCAGACGTAGCAACCACTGCTCATAGTGATGTTGATAGCATTTGTGAGAACACTTTACAGGGTGAATATACCTCAGAAGCCGAACCCTCTGTACCAGTTTCTATACCAACTACTACACACCCAAATGTAGGATGTGTAGATTCAGTACCCATTCCTGTAGAAGCAGATGATCCACTTGAACAGCAAACCTTTAGCCCAGATGATTATCGTCAGGCAATCAGACTGAGATTTGAGACAACTGCTCAAGCACGTCATTGGGTAAAATTATACTGCACTATAGAAAACTTATCCTTCCTGCCCCAGGAGCGAATCAAACTAGAACAGCTGGCCATACGCCTGCTAATGCTAGAATCGCCGTCGCTGATTTTACAACAGGAAGCGCAGGAATGGCTGGCAAGTAACCCCTCTGCCTCTGCCCTAGAGATGGCAGAGCGTTTTAAACAAAGCAGACATGACTACAGGCTATAGAATTTGCGATCGTGCAGGCTTTTGATTAAAAATGATTGACTTAGCTGCAAATGCTCAATAAAAACCCCACAAGTAAGTGGGGAAATTAGAACCTGGATATTTAGAACAAATGTACTATATACGGAGATACAAAGCAAGTTTTTTGCGGTGTTTTTTTTCTAAACGTAGTATTATGGAAAATGTTACTCAATCGGCATTAAGATAAGGCCTTTAAATTTTTGTATCTATGAACCATTTTTATAAAAAATTAACAAAAAGAAATTGTCCCATTCTGAATAAACAAGAGCATAAAAGCGGTTAAAGATGTCTAACAATGCAACCATAGGTGCGCTGTTGTGACTAATTCCAGCTTTTATCGCATTTTAGTCCCAAAAAAGATAATTATGCCCCAAAAATGGGCATGATGGCATCAAAATAACTGGTTTTGATGCCATAAATAGATATTCAACACTCAAAAAAACAATATTTATCCTCATTTAATGAGGTCTCATAAAAATAGATAAAGAAAGTTGTAGTAAAATTTATTTTTGTAAAAATAAAAATAAATAAGGAATCTTGAATAATTTTGCATAAGTAACATATTTTGTCAACTATTCATAGTAATAAAAATCTTACTAAAATCGGGTTTAATAGTAAAAAAATATATAGAAATTTGAATTAAATTTACAAAACTGGTTTGGTTCTAAGTAGGTCGGCAGGAAAAAACGAAACTATGTAACAATAAATAAATACGGAGAATATATCTACCGAGGTAACAAAAAATATGGGCGCTCGTTTGAGGGTATTTCTGACTAAAGAGGAAAACAAA
>JAIVFU010000154.1 GCA_020829485.1 Nostoc sp. CHAB 5834
GAGTACGACCCCTCGCCAGGATTTGAGTGCCCTTCGGTGGGGAGCGCCATAGGCAACGATGAAGACAAGGGACAACTAATTCCACTGGACCTGCACCGACTGGGGGCCACCATGCCTTTAGCCATCAACCCTCGCAGTCTTTTGCAGCGTGTTTCCCTGAGCAAGGAAGCTCCTGTGTACGTCATCGGAGACGGAGAACACATGCATCCTGCTTTTCTGCTGGGTGCTGCTCTGGAGCAAATGGGCTTCGAGGCGTTTGTACAGTCCACCACCCGCTCCCCCATCCTGAAAGGGGGGGCAATTGAGTCCCTGCTGACTTTTGAGGACCACTACGGGGACCGGATTCCAAACTACCTCTACAACGCCCCGCCAAAGGGCGCTCAAGTCCTCTTCGTTCATGAATCGACAGGTCAATTGCACCTGTTGTCGAGCCTCACAGCCATCCCCGTTCACATCAGCGAGCTTCTCGGCGACAGCGTCTTCGAGTTCCAACCATGACCCTTCGAATCTTTACTGACATAGACGACACCTTGATGTCCACCGGACGGAAAACCAATCCGAGTGAAATTTCGAAGGTGGGGGCTGTTTCGAAAAATGGGGGGCAACCTAGCTCCTACATATCAAGCCACCAGGACGAAATCCTGCAGATGCTATTGAAAACAGCGACGGATATCGTTCCTGTATCGGCACGTTCGGAAGACGCCTACAAGCGGCTCACGCTCAAGTTAACCAGTGGAGCGGTCCTCAATTTTGGCCAAACCATCTTGAAGCCCGACAACAGCCTGGATGAGGATTGGCATGCCCAGATGGTGGACGCAGCTATTAGCACCACGGATAGCGAGATGCTGCGAGAACTCAAAGACGTGGTCACTGCTAATTTCCCTGATGACGTAATGGCGCTAGAGCACCGGGTTACGAGAGACTTGGACACGTTTCTGAACATCCGTGCCATGGGCCTCGCCTGGACCAGGCTTGAACAGACGGTGTATGACTTTTTGAAAGAAAACGCACTCGAAAACCGCTTCTACGTACACCGCACCGACCGGGACATCACGGTGCTCCCTGTTTATGTGCGCAAAGGGAAGGCTGTGAAGTACCTCCTCGACAAGAACGGCTGGAGCGGAGACACCTTGGTGGGAGCTGGCGACAGCCTTGTGGATACCTGCTTCATGCAGCACATGTCCTTTGCCTTGCTGCCCACGAACAGCCGCGCCTTCACCTACCTGCTCCAAGGAGCTCAAATGTATGGAGAAGCACAATGACCACTCATTTTTCGGGGAGCTATGCCCAGAAGGACGTTCAGTTCCTGCTGACACCCTTGACCGCCGTCGACATGCTCGATGTCAGGTCAAAAGAATCCCACATCCAGAAGGGTGGGCACTACAGCGAAGTTCTCAGCCCTGAGTCCGCCCCCAAGAGCGAATACATGCGGTTGTTTCGAGAGCAGATGACCAAGCAAGTCCCACGGCTTGCCCAGGACCTGATGCGCCTCGCAATTCAGATTGTGGACAAGGTTCCCTCAGGCCCGATTGGTCTGGTGTCACTTGCCCGAGCAGGTACCCCGATGGGTGTGCTGCTGCGCCGTACGCTTTCGTCGGTGTTTGCTCGCGACGTAGACCACTACAGCGTGTCCATCATCCGCGACCGTGGGCTCGACTTGAATGCATTGAGGCATGTTCGAAGCCGTCATACAGACAAGAACATCGTTTTTGTGGACGGCTGGACAGGTAAAGGCGTCATAGGCGACGAGCTGCGCAAATCGGTGAACTTGTTCAACGACATGTACAGCGCCCAAGTAGACCCCTCTTTGTTCGTTGTCTCGGACATTGCGGGCACCGCACAGTACCGGGCCACCCGTGACGACTACCTGCTGCCCTCGGCAATCCTGAACTCCACGGTCAGCGGGCTGGTAAGCCGCACTGTGCTCAACGACCTCATCGGACCTGAAGACTTTCACGGGTGCGTGTTCTTCAAGGAACTCGCCGAACATGACGTCAGCCGGCTCTTTGTGGACTACGTATGGAACGTCTTGCGCTCAATCGACCCCCGAGCGATGGTCGCCATTTCCGTTCGCCCGTGCGTGAAAACTATGACTGTTGGCGCCGGCGGAGCCATTCGAGCACTGGTGGCAGAGCTGTGCGAGAAGCACAAGCTCGCCAACCGCAACTTCATCAAGCCCGGGGTTGGCGAAGCGACCCGGGTATTGCTGCGCCGGGTTCCCCAACTGCTGATTGTCCAGGACCTCCAGGACCGTGACGTCGCGCACCTGCTGCACCTGGCTGCTGAAAAGGCAGTACCCGTTGAAACCGATAAGTACCTGCCCTGCCGGGCAGTAGCCCTCATTGAACAGATTGATTGAGCCGGAGTATTCATGACCGCAATCCGCCTTGGCGCCTCGCTTTACGTCCCCTGCACCCACACAGACCTTCCCCTCATCGCGACCGGAACGAAATTAAAAGATGTTCGTTCAGTCATCTTCTGCCTTGAAGACTCTGTCAGCGAAAAAGACCTGGAAGGAGCCCTTGCAAACCTGCAGCATGTTCTCAAGGAAAACGCTTCCCTACATGCGCGCATGAACTTCGTTCGCCCCCGCAACGCTGATGTGCTCAAGCGCGTGCTGGCCATGGACGGGGTGGACAAGCTGACAGGCTTCGTGATTCCCAAGTCGACCGTAAAGTCGTTCCCCGCGTATCTTAAGGAACTCGCCCAGGCTAAAAAGACCCACTTCAAGTTGATGCCCACCCTTGAGACCAAGGAAGTGTTCGATGCAGAGGAAATGCGGCAGCTCCACGACCTTCTGTCGGAACCCGAGATTTTTCCCCAAATTCTGGCCCTGCGCATTGGGGGCAACGACCTGTTGAACGCATTGGGGCTTCGTCGCAGCCGCCACCGCACCATCTATGACTCCCCTATTGGGCTGGTCATCTCCCAGCTCGTGGGACGCTTCAAGCCCAGCGGCTTTCACTTGACTTCGCCGGTGTGCGAGCACCTGTACGACCACGAGGTTCTAGAGCGAGAGCTGGTCCAGGACCTGGAATACGGGCTTATAGGCAAAACGGCCATCCACCCCGACCAAGTGTCCGTCATCGAGAAGTTCTACCAACCCACGGAACAAGACCTAAGGATGGCCCACGCCATCCTGGCGCCCGACGCACCCGCTGTCTTCAACATGTGCGGCACCATGTGCGAGGTAGCCACCCACTCTGAATGGGCAAAGAACATCAAGGAGCGGTCTCTCTGCTTCGGGGTGTACGGGAAGGAAGCCAAAAAGTCTCCCCTCGTTTTGGTCCACAGCACCTAAGAGAACAAGCCCCGATTGCGCCCACCTTGTTAGGGCGTTGTTTTTTAGGGTGAACTCAGATTGAACAAGGTTACAAATACGACAAAACACTAGACAAGTTCTGGCAGTATCGTTATGATTCGTTTTGTACCTGATATCAATCAGTTTTTAGCTTTTGAACCATCTAAAATGCAACCACTCGATTTCGGCACGCTCGAAAAAACGGTCATCGACGTAACCCCCTCGATGCCTATGGCGGGTAACGCCAACCTCCCGGCTGTGGCCACCCCCTCCACTGCTGTAGTCGCATCCAAAATCTCCGAAGACGACATTTCTGAGATTGGTGCGGGCGCAGCGGGCGCTCTGACAAACGTGTCCACCAAGCTGTTGAGCCACGTGAAGTCGACGGATGCGGGTGAGTTCGGTGCAAAGCTGAATGAGCTCGTGGTGCTCGCCAAGGGCCTGGACCCCAAGGACATGAAGTCAAAGGGGCTCATCGGTCGGATTTTCGGTGCAGTCTCCCTCACCAAAGAGAAGCTTGTCGCCCAGTACTCTACAGTCGAAAACCAAATGGACAACCTTACCGGGCAGCTGGACGGGTCCGTGGCATTGTTCAAGGCGCGAGTGCTCGACCTGGACGGCCTCTATGTCAGCAACATGCAATACCACCAGCAGCTGGAGCAGGCGGTGCAGAAGTGTGAAGGCTTGCTGCGGCAAGTCGAAGCTGAGTACGAGGTCGAGAAGACCAAGCACGTGGAAAACAGTTTCCAGGCACAGACGTTGGGCGACTACCAACGCAAGATGGACCACATCGCCAAGCGTATTGACAGCCTCAACCGCGCAATGATGCTGTCAAAGCAGATGGCCCCCCGCATCCGCGAAATGCAGGACAACTCTCGCTCTCTGGTGCAGAAGTTCGGGGAAATTAAGGACGTCACCCTCCCCGCATGGAAGAACATCTTCTCGCTGTACGTGCTGCAGTTGGAGCAAAAGCGCGGAGTTGAACTTGCCAATGCTGTGGATGACGCCACCGACGAAGCTCTCAAGCGCGGGGCCGACCTGCAGCGTGAAAACGCCGTCGCAATTGCCACCTCCCGAAACCGCTCCGTCATTTCGATGGAGGCCTTGGAGCATGTCCAAGCCCAGATGCTGGGCGCCATTACCGATGTACAGCGCATCGACGAAGAAGGCCGAGCTCAGCGGAAAGCCGACGCCCCCAAGCTTCTGGCCATGGAGCAAGAACTCATTAAGGCGTTTGCCCCAGGCAAGCGCTAACCCCCTCATTCAACACTCTCTCAATTCAAAGGAATTTCATGTCCGTTTTCGACCTCCAAAAACGTCAGCAAACTGTAGCGTTCGTGCTGGAAAAGCGCAACTTAACCACGGCCCCCTCACTGCGTGTTGGTGCCGCTCTGGACACATCGGGCTCCACCAACAACATGTATCGCAGTGGCGTCATGCAGCAGGTGGTCGACCGTCTCGTGCCAATCGCTATGCGGTTTGACGACAACGGTGAACTGGACATGTGGGTGTTCGATACCGACAACACGAAATGCCCGCCTGTTACCAAGCAGGACTACGAAGACTACGTGGACAAGGCCATCATCAAGCGTGGACTGCTGAAAGGCAATGGCACCAAGTACGGCCCAACATTCGAAGACATTTCGCAGTTCTATTTCCCGTCCGCGGGCAACGCGACTCCTGCCGCTGCCGCTGCTGGATTCTTTGGTGGGCTTTTTGGCAAGAAAGCTGCTGCTGCGCCCGCTCCCGCTACGTCGGCTTCCGACGACAAGCCAGCCATGGTCCTCTTCATCACTGACGGTGCGACCTATGACGAGGCTTACTCGGAAAAAATCCTGCGCGCTGCCAAAGACAAGCCCGTGTACTGGCAGCTGGTCGGTGTCGGCAACCCTTCCGAATTTGACTTCCTCGAAAAGATGGGTGATGCCCTGCCCAACGTGGGCTTCGTACACCTGGCAGACCTGAACCTGACCGATGAAAAGCTGTATGACGCTCTGCTCACCCAAGAGCTTTGCGACTGGATGAAGCGCTGGAAGTAAGGAGCAAGCAGCATGGGAAATCTTCACTACTTTCGCACCTCCCTCATCCTGACCTTTTTGGGGATTCTTGCCGGTTTCTGGCTTGGGGGGCCCTCGGGCGCGCTCATCGTAGCCATCCTCTGTGTTCTGGAAATTTCTTTGTCTTTCGACAATGCGGTGGTCAACGCCACCGTTCTCAAAGACATGGACGAGGTGTGGCGCAAGCGATTCCTTACCTGGGGCATGCTCATCGCGGTCTTTGGAATGCGCATCGTCTTCCCCGTTCTCATTGTCGCAATTGCAGCCCAGATTGGACCCATTGAAGCAATCCAACTGGCGCTGAACGACGAGAACCGGTACGCCGAGCTGATGACTGGCGCCCACCACCAAATCGCAGCATTTGGCGGCGCATTCTTGGGCATGGTGTTTTTGAAGTTCTTTGTCGACCAACATAAAGAGGAACACTGGCTGCGTGTCATAGAAGCTCCACTAACCCGCCTGGGCCGAATGGACGCCATGGAGATTGTGTTGGTCCTGCTTGCACTTGTTACCAGTGCTGCTTATTTCAGTGACCTGTCGCATCGCATTGAATTCGTAACTGCTGGCGTGTGGGGCCTTATTGCGTACGTCGTGTCAGACGGAATCGGTGAACTGCTGGGTGGCGACGAAGGCAAAGGCGGCGAGGTGGTCGCGAAAACGGGACTGGCGGGCTTCTTGTACCTGGAAATGCTGGATGCCTCGTTCAGTTTCGATGGCGTGATTGGCGCCTTCGCCTTGACCAAGAGCTTGCCCATCATTGCCATCGGACTGGGTATCGGTGCAATGTTTGTTCGCTCCTTCACCATCGTGATGGTCGAAAAAGGCACCCTTGCGCAATACCGCTACTTGGAGCACGGCGCATTCTGGGCTATTGGAGCATTGGCCGCAGTCATGCTGGTAGGTGTCCACGTCCACATTCCTGAAGTCATCACCGGTGTTGTAGGCGCCGTCCTGATTGGACTGTCCTTCTGGGCATCCCTGCGCAGTAACCGGAAAGACTCCCAAGCAGCTGCTTGAACTTCAACTTTTCACCAACTACTCCACTAAACAAGGAAAAAACCATGAGTTTCAATCTCGAAAAAGGCGGTCGTTTCAATCTGTCCAAGGAAGCCCCCGGTCTGACCAAGGTCCGTCTGGGTCTGGGTTGGGATGCCAACGGCTTTGACACGGGTGGCCAGTTTGACCTGGACGTCTCTGTGTTCGGCGTGAACCCCCAGAACAAGCTGTTCGACCCCGACCACTTCATCTTCTACAACCACCCTGCGACTGCCAACAAGTCCATTCAACACATGGGCGACAACCGCAGCGGTGACGTGGCTGGCGATGACGAAACCGTGAAGGTGGACCTGGCGCTGCTGGCTGCAGGACTGACTGAGCTGTCGGTCATTGTGACAATCCACGAAGCAGCTGCGCGCAAGCAGAACTTCGGCCAGGTGAAGAAAAGCTACATCAAGCTGTATGACGATGTGACCGGCAAGGAACTGGCCCACTACAACCTTGAAGATGACTTCTCTACGGAAACAGCCGTGCAGTTCGGCTCGCTGTACCTGAAGGACGGCCAGTGGGCGTTCAAGGCAGTGGGCGCCGGCTTCAAGAAGGGGCTGCAGGACTTCGTGGACCTGTACACGAAGTAATTACCGGGGGTTTGGCGGAGTAAACGCATCATGCACGAACCTGGGAGTCCTCTTATGTTCGACGCCAAGCCCCCTCTTCATCGGGGGGAGCCCCAGCCCCTCGTCTTCCCCAAGACACCTTCTACCAGCAGGGCCCCGAGCCCTGCTCCTGTTTCCATGCCGAGTGCTTCGACCCGACCCGAGCCTGGAGCCCTCGTGTTTCCAGAAAAACGCGCGAATTCGAGCGCTGCGCCAACGGCGGAGCCGAAAGCTATCAGCTTTCAAGAGCACCCGACCTCAACGCCCGCGGTGTCCGAAAACCCCTCCCCCGAACCGGTAAAGCAGCCGAGTCCATTGGTGTTTCCGGCCGCACCACAGCCTTCCGCCGCCTCTTCCGGACTCTCTCCCGGTCGCCCCGCTTTTTCGACATCGAACCATCCGTTGCACAGCACAGTTCTTGCCAAGGCCCGAGAAATAGGTGACAGCTCGTTCGCTCCGAATGAAGCGCGGATTGACCGACTTGTCAGCGAGTTGCTCCCGCTGAAGACCGAGGTTATCGAAAACTATGGCCAGCACATGCTGGAGCAGCTTCGCCTGAATAGCGAGCACGCCAACCGTGTCGTGAAGGACTTCAATGACCTGAAGTCTGCAGAAGCGCTTGAATCCGTACTGAAAGCGGTGCAGCCTAAGCCCTCCGTCAAGGGGCGGGTGCTTTCACTGCTCGGGGTGCCTGCACCGCGGCCGGAAGTTACGTTAACAGTGCTTCGGCCACAATTGCAAGACATCCTGCGCCGCATACGGACCGTGGCGCCTGAAGTGGACTCGGACCGAGAGCGAATTTCCGCGTTGCTACTCGCTTTGCGTAGTACCTCTGAAGTCTCAGGCACCCCGCAGGACCTGGGGCTTGAGAGGGCCATTAACCAACGACTACGAACTCTTTTGGCCGCACTTCAACTCGCGTCCATGCTTCCAGCACAACTGAAGTCAACGGAAAGCCTGATTTCTCAGCACCTGGCCGAATGTGACCGGCTCAATACTATTGCGATAGCTGCGTCTCAGCTTTCCGCCAAAGCATAGGCAGGTTGTTTAGCCGAGTAGCCGCCTCTCCCGTCTGTTACTACACTTTCAAGGACAACAAGAAAGACAGCTATGACCACGGACGAACTCGGCTCAGGACTGGAAATGCTTCTTGCAAGCCCGCAGATGACTACCTCCGCAAATTTCGCGGACTACGACACCTGCGCTCCACATGTTTGCTGTGGCTGGATGGACCTTCATGAGGACCTCGGCTTCGGTGTAACGAAAGAGTCCCCCTACTTCTCTTTCAGAGCGAAATACTGGGACCCTGACGCATACCTGGTGGCCACGAATGCAAATGACGATTTCTACCTTGTCCCTCGCACCACGGAAGTGGTCACCATCGACGCAACGAAGCCACACGCACTGTTGCCGAAAGAAATGGCAATGCTGTTGATTGCAACCCAAGACCCCGACCAAGAGGGCGAAATGGTGACATATCGCACTGCTCCCAAATTAGTTTGGGACTGGATAGACCTCCCTGCCGCAGCAGCTTAACTTCAATCTCTCCGAAAGCGACATGTACACAATGAACTCATCCAAAAACCAAGGTTCTCCGACCGGACGGCTGTGTTCACCAGAACCCAAATTTCAGGACATTCCCACCGGGAATCGGAAACTCGCCGAGGTGCTCAGCCTGGGACACTTGGCGTATGAACGGGCTCAGGTAGCATCCAACGCCGACTACTCAAAACTTGAAGCGAGGGTAGCCGCCTACAGCCTCTCTCCCAAGTAATTCATAGCCCCCGACAGTGATGTTGGGGGTTTTTCTTTTAAAGGCTCAGTGGCATCAGACACTGGGCCTACATTTTTTAGCCGAGACAGCAATATGCACAAAAAAGTGCGGGTAGAAAACCCGCACTTTTTGAAATCAAAATGTGAGCGGCAGTAGCATCTGTTTCGGCATTTCATCCGGAAAGATACGCAGCAACTCCTTCTCCAATTCTCGGCATCGGTTGAACGCGCCACTGTTTGCATCTTCCAGTTCGGATTTTGCAGCAAGGCAAGCGGCCGACACCCCTCGAAATCCACCGCCAGAAGGAGGAGTCCAAAGTTCATAGACTCGTTCATCCAACGTGAGCCGGCGAGCTGTAGCTCGCGCTCTTTCAGCTTTGGGCGTCAGGAATGTGGCGACTTCCTCAGGGCTCGGCATTTGGGGCTCAATTTTGAGCTCAAATACGGCCGCCTGGTCGTCCACTGCGGTCCATGCACGCTTTCGCGATAGCCACGCTTGTCTGGAAACATCTTCAGGGGCATCAGTGTTGTCGTAGTAGGAAAAGTCAACAACGCCAGGCTGAGAGCAGAGGTACTCCCAAGCCTTGGTACGTTCTTCAACCACACGAGCAACAACGCGATGCCCTGAGGGCCTAACGTAAAGTTGGATGGCAATACTGCAGTCGATTTCCGGGTCCCGGTACACCGACTGTCGCAGTTCGTCCAAATCTTTGTACAGACCGTGGACTGCAACGCGGTAAGGCGCTTGCCCCGCTAGGCTTGCAGTTTCCTCACCCAGAGGGCCGCCTATGGCCCTCGCGATAGCGAAGTCATCAGCAACTTGGCAGACCCGAGTTGCCAACACGTTCGCTAATGCAGAGTTGGCCAAGCCCTGAAGATGCTGTTTCTCTGCGGCTAGGAGCCTGAAGGTTTGCTTCAGCCCCCCGCCTGCAAAAGCAAGGCCCTGGTACACCTTGATGGACATGGTTCAGGCAGCGTTAGGCAGCAACCGATTCCGACGCCATTTGTTCAGCTTGGTTTCGACGATTTTTGGGACCATCACATTGCGGTCGTCGCCGAGAGGCAACCCAGGAATTTCGGCCCTAAAAAGCATTGCGCAAATGGCCGAGTGCAACTGCAAAAGCGAGTCTGGCAACCTTTTCTTGTTGTTTGTGAGGTAGTCGCCCCATACGTTGCCCAGTGCGCTGGCGCAATGTCCGAAGCTGAACATGATGTCGGAACGGAGAAAGTCCCCCGACAGGTGGAAGTCCAGCAGCGCATTGAGCTCATCACGGATGTCCTCCAGGGGGAGTTGATTCGCCATTGCGTTCTGAACGACAAGGTCCACGCTGACGATGTAAGCGTCAACGATTTCTTCCAGCACGTCATTCGAAGACTTGCCTTTGTGGTTGCTGCTGGTGAGGTCAAGGTAGGCCTCATTGATTTCGCCGTATTCCTCGGAGAATTTCAGGATTCGGCGGTCCAGGGCGTTTTGAGGGCTGCTCATCGCAGTGTCAAAAATCGGGTTGAGGATGAGGGCGCGCTGTAGAGAGTGAACTTGAGTATTCATTGCTTTTTCCATAGTTGTGGTCCTTTTCTGTGTAGCGACCAAGCCTATACACTGCAGGTAGTTTTGAAACTACTTCACTTTCTACAATTGACCATGCTTTTCGGCGGGCGCATTCCTACAATGGAGGCTCAACAGCATCAAGCGTCTATGCCAATTACCTACAAAGAACTTGTCCGCAGCCACATCCAGAATGTCCTGGAAAAGGGCGTCACCCAGCGGGACCTGGCCGTCAAACTAGGGCTGAACGAGCAGTCCCGCAACTTCATCAGCATGGTGCTGAGCGACGCCTACCCGGAGCAGCTGCTCCCGATTGGAAGGCTTCCAGCGCTCAGCCGAGTCTGTGGATTGACTTGCCACGAGTCCTTGCAACTGGTTAAAGCGCTCGTCAACTCTCGCGCAAAGAAAGGCGTACAGCTGGACAGCGCCGTTCTTGAATGGATGCTCTCTTGCAATGAGTCCGCCACGAAAGTCCCGCATGCCAGCTAACTCCAGCCTCAGCACAGCTCAGCTCTTGGAGACGTATTGGGCTCGGTTTAAGCAGACATACGCCACCCGGTATCCGGAAGCCCCAGCCTTGACCAAGAAGGCGGTTTCATCCTGGCTGCCGGCTGATTCTCACGCCTTCGCCCGGTGGACAAACCATGACGCACACCAAAAAGGCCAACACAACTGGAGGGTCCCTCTGTGTCGCATATTTGACGTGGCAGCCCTTCTGGAGTGCGCTCAGCACGAGGTGGATGCGCTGATGGCAACGAGACTGCAGGAGGCCCAGCTTGCCCACGAGCGAACCGATGGTCTCCATGTGGCCCAGTGGCTTCAGCCTCACTTGAAGGAGCTGAGCGTCCGGCCAGAACTCGACCAGCAAGAGGAGCTCGTGCTCAAAGCATTCCGAGAAGCGCGCGCCGCTGCGGTGCCTGGCGCGGAGTTCGGCCAATTTTCAGAGAAAAGCGTCGGTGCTTTGGAGGCGCTCATGCGCGAGTGGTGGAGCGCGGAGGCTGCGGCCATGAGTCTTCAGGAGCCGCCCTCTCCGCCTGAATCTGACACAGAGGGGCAGAAAGCGCGGTTCCTGTCAGCAGCCAGGCGGAACCTGGAGGAGCGACGGGCGCCCAACACGCCTGAGGCTCGACACAAGCAACTTCACAACCTGCGCAAAGTGCTGGCCAACCGACTCACATAGAAAAAACCGACTCAGCACCTAACGGTACCGAATCGGAGTGGAATGAAGATGCTCAGATGCCCCACACCTCGCGCCTCGCACTGTTCATCAACGCCTTGTCATAGACAGGGTCGCTGGCTACCAGTGTCATGTCCTTTGGCCGCAGCATGTAGTTTTGGCCTACGCAGAGGTCAGGCACGGCTCCGTAGTCGTTGAGGAACGTGTTCAAGTCTCGGAGAAACGCCTCGTATGACAAAGGGAGCCCCGGTAGCCCCTCAAGGGACTCAGGAAACAGCGATGGGGTGTTGATTCGGCACTGCTTGTTAATCCTCCGCATCATCGTGTTCAACGCACGGCGAGCGGAACAAAAAGGCATAGGGGCCAGCCGTTCCACCTCGACCAAGTAGAGGTCCTTGCCGCAGCTGGTGGCCCCTACAATCCCGAAGTCGTTGATGACTTTAGGCTTGTGAGCGTGACGCTCAAGGTAAAGCTCGGTCAGGTAACAGTAGTGCTGCTTGTCGACCGTCAACTTGAAGACTGAGTCTTCTTTGCTATCAGCAGAGGGGGTGTCATTCGCAAAAACTGCGCTGAAGGTTCCACGCGCCAGGAGGGGCCGACCTTTAATACACTTGTGATGAGCGGTAACCGCCTTTACACCGGAGTCTTGGAGCATAAGCACACGAAACATGAGGATGTCCTTTAGAAGAATTACTTCTTCGTATAGGCATCCATCAGCTCAGAAAGAGCGACGGCTCAGGGGGAGTGGCCCGCGCTGGCCGGGCTTGGCTGCTACGTCCGGTGGCGGTTAACTTGATTGCTTTCCAATTTCAGAGGCGACTTTTTGGGCGTCGGCCACCGCCGTTCTAAGCACTAGAAGCTGGTCCATCGCGTCTTCAAAAATCTCATCAAGGGTCCAGTCCTTCCGGGGAACCCGGGGCATGCCCTCAAAAATCGCCTTCATTCTGGCATGGAGCTCCGGGAAGGCCTCCTGCATCTCTTCTTCCGAAAAACCGGGAAAGTTCGTGACATCGAAGGCGTGCCCGTAATCCCAGCCATACCAGAACCACCCCTCCTCCCAGGGAGAGCCCGGCAAGCCCCACTTACGAAAATTGATACCCCAGTGGCAGTCGAAATTCAACTCATCTAGGTCCGCCAGGGGGTTGTCCTTGCGCACGCCCAGGTACGCACACCAACAAAAGTCCGACCTGCGCACGAGCACCCGAAATCCGGTCTCTGAGTCGATGAACTCCCTCTTCGCATCCAGCGGTGCGTTTCGGAGAGTGAGGGGGAGGGAGGGTTC
>JAIVFU010000155.1 GCA_020829485.1 Nostoc sp. CHAB 5834
GGCACACTGGAAAGGGGACCGGGGAGGTTTGAGCCCGCCTTTTCGTCCGATACCCCTGTAGAGATATCGGGCGACGACAGGCTCCTCTCCTTCCACTTCGACGACCGCATAGTACGTAGTCTCGCCAGTCGCAAGGCCGGAATCTGCGGCTCGGATGAACAAGGCTTTCTGCCTATGAGCGAACACACCCTCACATGCTGCGGATACGAGGTCCTCCGCTTTAACGGTAACGAATTCAGTTTGCGTAGGCTCAATAACTCGGGCTTTAAAAGTTTTCATTTTGAAAGATGTAGTTGTCCTGCTCTGTATAGGACAAACCCAGAATAGAAAAAGCCGTCCTGCAATGCAGAACGGCTCAAAATAAATACCGAGTAGCCTTTAAGGTACTGAGTGGTGCAAGAACGCCGGGAACGTTCAAGCAGTCACAACAGAACCTTCAGGACTCAGCATTGCGCAGCTAACGGTACGAGACGCAATTGCACGAGCATAAGCTGTGTGAATGCGTTCCAAAGTGCTCCGCGAGATGGTTCCTACTTTGCGAATTTCAGAGTTGGGGACTACTGAAATTTGCGAGGCATCCCAACGGCTTGGGTTCGTCCAGTTGGCCAGACGCATGTCTTCATTAGTAAACTTCTGAAGGCATTCGCTGTTTCGTTCCTTGAGGCTTGTCGTGTATGCCAAGACAGAGCCTTCCCGGGTGCTTTGCAGAACAACCGAATAGTGATTCAACACACGGCCAGACTTTGTTGCAAAACTACCGAGTACCACGTCGCCAGACTTAAACATGAGATTCTCCTTGAAAAAATGGGGCGACGTGCCCCAGGGTTGATTGGGGCAATAAATGGCCTTGAACCCTGTATAGCAAAACATTTAAAAAGTCATCGGCAAAGCAGTAGCAAACACGGCTCTGACCGAGGAATCCGTTAAAAGGCGAAAAATCCGAAATCGCGCTTCAGAAGAAGAACGTCAATCTGCTCAAAAACAGCGGCAATAGTATTAAGTAGACGGAAGGCTCGAAACCCTTGCTGGGCGTGGCTTTGCAGGCAGGTGCGCAAACTCAAAACTCATGGAAAAAAACTCATAACTCATGGAAATCGGGGGTAAAAAAACTCATAACTCATGAGCGGGCTTGAATAAAAAAACTCATAGCTCATGGGGAGTGTTGCGCATAAGAGGCATTAGAGAAGTGCACCCTTTGCCCGTAAAAAAACTCATAACTCATGGGCCTGGAGGACCCAAGCCTCTCCCGGTACCCCCTGACTTGTTGGTTACTGCGCGCCCATAAAATCCACCTGTACCCCAATCATGCTCAGGCAAACCACTTCGCCCGGGCTTGCGGTACCGCGCGGTTCGCGTGAAACTGGGCGCTCCAAGAGCGGCAAAGGCAACACGAAGCGCACCTGGCGGACCGTCCCCCCAAGCCCTCCGAGGGCGCCCTGCGCAGGCAGCTCAATGCCATCAAGCGCTAGCAGTTCCCTTGCCGATGCCTTCTTTGGTGAGCTGCTTGCGGTGCACCTCATGCCCGAGACCACGACGCCGCCAAAAACAGACTGGCGCAGAGTCGGAGGGACGCTGGGCCAGTGAAAGAAGAAACGATAGCCCCTGGTGTGGGGGTCTTAGCCTGTGGAGAGGGAATCGCTGTCCGGGCGCGCAAGCGTTCGGTGAAACTGCCCATGGGGAAGCAGGAAGTTAAGGCATAACCATTGCCAAATGGCCACCTCGTGCTTAAAAGCACAGCTATTCAAAGGTGCGCGATTGCTCGGCTTCCTCTTTCTCTGTGGGCTTCATCCAATGGAGAACATCTTTTTTGATGCCCCACTTACTGTCAATGACGCCATGCTGCTCCAGTGAATTGAGCGCGCGGCGAAGCACGACCTGAAAGGTCTTATTGTTCTTCGCGTCAGAGCCGCACAGACGCCAGAGCTTCTCAGTGGGCGTGGGGATAAGCTTGGTCTGCCCCTCGACGTATGCGTAGAGCCAAGTGGGGAGTCCTTCAGGAAGCTTTTTACGGAGCTCGAAGTCCATCCATACCAGGCGGGACTGCTTGAAGAGCTCCACAATTTGCGGGTCTAGCATCACGGTCCAAGGACCCTTCTGGGGATAGTCAAACCGTTGTGCAAGCTGGACGCTGAATGCGGGAAACCGAAGCACCGCATGTTGCAGTCGGTAAATAGCCTCTCGCAGGCGATTTCTGGATTCTCCGTCGTAGTAGCCAAACAGCGCGGTGCAGGTGGGTCCTGGCTCAAACGAAATGGGCGTGCCTACCTGAAGGTCGCGAGTCATGTTGATGAGGGACATGAACACTAGGGAATCCTGCTGCCTCAGCTCAGGGCCTTTGTACGTGAGGTACTGGGCACCATTGCGAAGCAGGTCAAAGGACACCAGTTCGTCACGTGGCGAAGTCTTGGCTCGAACGTTGAACAGCTGAGACATCAACAGCTGTTGGGGGCTTATCAGCTGCCGGCCTGAGTGAACCGGCAAAAACGTTGCCTCGTAGGCCTTCTGAAGCTCTTCGAGATTGGTGAGGAGGCGGGCTTCTCGGGTTCGAGCAGCGGGCGAGGAGTCCGCCTTAGCCTCTTTGACAGCATTTCGATGTTCCCGAATGACCGCAAGGTGCGTCTTGCGGTGAGGGCCTCGCTCAAGCCCATCCGAACCTTGCGTAGTAGCCGTCTCAGCAGTGTCAACGACTACAGCATCCAACCTGAGTTCGCTCATATGATTCAGCCTGAGCGACAAGCGTTTACTTGCCCCTCTAAATTTTTAGATACCAGTTTCGATTTTCTGGACGAGAAATCCGGCCCGAGTGAGGACTAGGGTCAGGACCTCCTTGTCTACAGGCCCTTGCTCGACCCAGTTGAGTCGAACCTGTGTACCAAGGGAGTCGATTTCAACGTTGCGAACACTGGAAAGCTCGGACAGATGCTTTTTCGCCAGCTGAACGCACAGGGCACAACCCGTTCCCCTGATTTTCACCAGGACAGTGCTCGCCTGCGATGCATTGGCAGCAATTAGCAGAATGAATGCGAACCCCAAGGCTCTTAATTTGGTCATGCCTTGTATAGGGCCCTGACTTTCAAACTAAAATGACTTGTTCTACTTCAGTATCCCGATACTCAAGACCCCCGCTCAAGAACTCTTGAGCATAGGCATCCTCTACGAGCTGACGAGCCTTCCGGATAGCCTCCGGCGCGGAGCCCATCACAACAAAGGTGGTGCCAACAAACTTGTTTTTTGACACGTCGAATATCCAAGCCCTGGTCGTGGCCAAGCCTTCGTCAAACGAAAGATAAAGGGTGCAGTCCTTCTGGCAGCGGCCGAGGGTATCCTCAGCAGCCGGGCTGTAACCGGCCGTTTCCAGTTCATGGCACAAGGCAGGCTGCTCTATTTCAAGAGCTTCAAGCGGGGGGCAGTCGATTGTAAACAAGGTGTTTTATGTTATATTTTAGACACCTCTATTGTACCACAGACAGAATTATTTCCAATACTCCAAAAACCAGCGCGACTCTTATATTTTAGAGAGGACCGCGCCAATGCCCCGCTAGTCAATCGTGACGCTTTTTGACTTCAGATAGTCCTCCCTGCTGAGCGGCTCTACCCGGCCCCCTTTCCCCGCTTGCTGCCAAGCGAAGCAACCAAGCCCATAGGCCATGATTGCAGGAACGTTTTTACCGGACAGGGCGCCAGCCTGACGTCTCTCAGAAAGCCACTTTTCGAACTTAACCGCCCCTGGAACCAACGCTTTGTGCGACTCTTCCAAAAGTCGAGGGCGCAGCAGCGCAGCAACAAATTGCAGAACGGTTTGCGTATCGGACTCAAATTGGGCGATTAACAAACTTGCAGCCAAAGCTCCTGCAGGTAGTGTGTTACGGCCTCCTTCGAAATAAAGGGGGTCTAGCACCTCAAATGCCCGGGCGAATAGAGGAACGCTTTGGTGTGGATTCCCTTTGCCGGATGCTGCTTTCAAGGCCGATACTACGTACCCGTTTAAAAAGAGTGGGGACTTGAGTGTTGGGAGCAAGCCTGCTCGGCGGAGCCCTTCTTCGAATGCATCCCGGCCTGTTTTTACAGCCTTGCGGGAGTCGATGGACAAATAGACTTCATCAATCTCAGCGTCTGAATTGACGTCTACGACGCCAAGCCAAACTTGCTTGAATTTCTCCCGCATTGAGGCTTCGATAGCCGTTGCTCGGGTGTAGCCGTCTACCAGTTGCATCCGGCCATCCGGCTTTCGAACTGCCAAGAAATTTGCATGAAGCGGCGATGTCTTTTTGGTGACGTGGTGGGCGCTCATCACCCGACGTGCGTGGTTTCGTTGGACCCGCAGTACCCCGGATGAAAGGAGCTTTTCAATTACGTCATAGCCCACCAGGGTCCAATGCATACGCTGCTCAGGGAGAGCCTCTGGGCCCACAAATTCAGGAAGCCCGGGGATGTTGAGTTTGGCGGACAAGATACTCTCCTTGAAATACGCGGTTACGCGGTTCGTCGAGTCTACCAAAACAGCCCTAGGCTATTTCATTTCGAACAACTCTGCCTCTACATTCGCAGGTTGGTAGAGACCGTTTGGGAGCCGTACACGGAGGGGGCTCTGAACGGTTTTCTTGCAACAGGTCCGTTCAGCTTGTCGAAAACAACCAGAGTCATGGCCACTTTATTGGCTTTGTCTACAAAACCCAAACGTTTTGCCTCCTCGAAACGAAGCCTAACTGCCGCCTTTGCATCCTCTGGACTTTTACCCCGAGCCCATACATTAGGAAGGCCTTTCTGGAGCTCCGGCCGTAGCGGAGAAACCTGGCTAACGTGCGGATATGGCAGCTTGGTAACGACCTCCAAATCGGGTTGATTGAAATAGATGTCGGCACGGTATGTGTAGAGGGTTGGGCACGTATCGTGCAGCTCAAGCTCTGTCATAGAAACCCGGCCAGGCGGGAAATACGTCTGCAGCTCTTCAACTGCGGCCTCTGCGGCCTCTCTGGTCGAGAGGAAAACCCGAACGGGGGCCGCACCCGCCCTCGGCAGACGCGCGACTACTTCAAACAGCATGATGAAACTCTCACGGCTTTCTTATCGAAGCTGAGTGTACCACACGATGCCAATAAGCTAACTGATAGCTTGACTATCCATACTTGATGCCAATTTAAGAGCAGCACAATGAAATCTAAAATTACTCCACTCCTGAGCCTAGCCGTTTTAAACTTAGCATTTCTCACCTTTAACGCAGCCGCAGCTGGGGCGGTCGTCAGGGCTCAGCCAATCCCTGGAGCCCCTCTGAGCCAGGCTGACGTCTATGTCGAGGACTGCCGTGAGCTCGCGCTGTGGGCCAAGGGAAGGCCCCTCCGTGAGTTGAACGAAACCGCTAAAGAAAAAGGCGTGGTTCTAAGAACTCTGCGGGTGGACTCTACGTGGTTCCCGTCAACCCGGGATATCCGACATGACCGGCTTTCTATCGAAATTGATGCGAACAATGTGACAGTAGCTGGATGCAATTAGTGGCTCTAGTTTTCGTTCATTACCTATAAAGAGTTGGACATTTCTACCACCAGGTCAACTTTTAGGAGAACTCTTTGAAGAAGCTTTTCGCATCCCTCGCCATTATGCTGGCTTTTGCCTTTACAGTCTTCGCTGCCCATGCGACCGATACTTTCCCCGAGTATCAACGGACTCAAATGATGGCCACCGCGAACGGAAATCACTACAACCGAGAAGTGCTAAGCCCTGATGGGGTTTTCACCCTTTCCGAATGCTTCGGACAAGGAACCAAGCAAAAATGTATTTCCACTTCGAAAAGGCTTTCACGGGCTGAACACGAAGCTGTGATTGCAAAGTTCCATCAAGACGTTCTTGACAGCCGCAAAGCTGAGCAAGAAAAAGTGGGCAGCGTTGCAACCCGTCAAGACCTGAACCCGATTGTGCTTTCGCCCAACCGTTACCGCGTCAAAATGCACACGGGCATTACCAATAGGCCCTTTACAAGCAAATGACCTTTTTCAAAGCCACCCGCAGGTGGCTTTTTTCTGTGCACCAGCCGGTGCCCCTGGACGCTATACGAGGCAGACCATATTAAAAAAGGAAATATATGACAGTTGATACTAAAGGCGTCGTCGCAACCTCTATCAAAGACGTACTGTTGGTTTCTCGATTGGCCGAAATTGGACTGCGCGCTGTCTGCACAGCTGCTCGGAAGCTCGACACTGCCTCCCCCCCCGTGACAACAAACCATCTGGATTGGCGCCTGCTGCCTGATTCCGCGATGCTGCAATCGTTCGTCCACCTTCGGGGGCACCCACGAATGATGTCGATATTCATGCACTGCGACGGAGACAACAAAGACATTGCACCTCAGAGCCTGTCTTTGAGCTTGGGAGCGAATGGTGACAGCCCCCTCATCATGAAGTCCGCCTTGTGGGGACTAAGCATGCTGGGGCCTGTTCTGTTCTGCGAGCATGACTCCCACGAAGCTCGATGGGAACCTCTGTTCGAAGCAGAAGTTGACCGATTCAACTTGCTGAAAGCCATTGGCAACAAGCTGCTAACCCCATATGAGTACCGCAACATGTTGACAGCCTTCACGGGTCTGCGCATTAACCTCGCTCTGCCGGGTAGCTTCGAAGATGCATTTGGCGTAAGTGAGGAAGAAGCCCTGGCCATTCCTCGAATGACCTTTGAGCAAAGCAATATCTGGCTCCGGGAGAAGGCCGAGCCTTTCATAGACTCTTTGCCCAGCTGCTTTCCGTCAAAAGAGGAGGACTTCTTTAGTGTGAAGAAGTCCAGCTAACTGCTGCATTTCATTAAAACAACAGCCCAGGCACTGCCCGGGCTGTTTTCTTTGAATAGGCTCTTAGAGGACCACCCCGGCCTAACCCAAGTGACGAACTTCTATGCCGCAACCGCGGCAGTTCGCTCGAAACAGCGCTCCAACTCCCTGGTCATCGTTTCAACGAGGTCAATTTCCTCGGAGTCCAGCCCCCCTTTGCACACCGTTGAGCCCCATTCGCCGCACACAAGCGCAATGCATTTGTTGCGAAGGAACACCTGGGTGAGCATCACTGAACGAGAACTCGGGAACGCAGAGACGTACCAAGCGGGGACCCGGTTCTTAATGTCAGGCCTTTTGATGTCCTCAAGGACCAGAGCTTTACGGGTTGTGATAGCGAAGTGGAAGAAGTCGGGAACGAACCCTTCTTCGAAGGTTAGCCGCTCCAGCTTATCTCGTGCGGAAGTTCCAAAGGCAACTCGGGCCGTGAACCTTTTGGACACGGGGTTTAACAGCATCAGAAAGCAGTTCTCAAAATTGAGAGAACGCATCATCGACTCAAGGACCAAGGGGGCAAGCTCAGCCACCGACAGAGTCTTGCTGACTTGCTGTACCTCAGCCAGTTGTTCGCGCAGGAGCACTCGCCCGTTAGGGTTCTTCCCGGGAGCTGGAAGCCACGGCGCAAGCTTGCAGGTCGGTTCCTTCGCATTGAGGTCTTTCTGGAACTCGACAATTTGCGTGGAAGCCTGCTCCACCACCTCGGCGCTGAGCCCCAGCATCTGCGCGTTCTCAGACAGTAGCGTCTTAATTTCGGCGACCTCGGCCCCGTCGGTTATCAGGTCAGCGGTTTTGGAAGCAACATTCGCCATGGCGCGCAACCAGTCTAGGTGCGTTCCAATGGGAGTCTCTAGAGGCAATGCCTGGCGCATCATCGTAGCCGAGATGGTGTGAGGCAGCCGCCACTTGAGCGCTGCTTCCTTGGCGATTTCCTCAAGGCTCACGCCCACCACTTTCTTGCAGGCCTCACTCTCTTCATCGAGCACACCACGAGAAATCGCCTGGATGGCGTCCCATTCGTTGGGGAAGTAAAACACTAGCAGCAATCGCGCGAGTTGTTGGAGCAATGCACAGACAACAGCCTCTTCGCCGTGCTGAATTCCTTGAGTGGAACTCAGAGCTCGGGCGACCTCCCCCGAAAGCATTGCACGCTTAAGCTCTTCTGTCGCTCGGGGATGCTTAGCAGCCGCGCCGGAGAAGTTTTCTAAGAGCTGAACCCCCATGGCCAGGTGGGCCACAGTATCCACACCCAAGACCAATATAGCCCGTGACACAGTGGTCACCTCTCCTCCGAAGGACGAGTACATCGCAGAGTTTGCGAGTCGAATGACCCGCTGAGCCAAGGAGAAGTCTGCCATCACGCTGGCCGCAAGGGTAGATGTATTCGACTCGGAATTCAGAGTGCTGACCAAGCGGTCTATGGAGCACTGCAATGTTGGAAAGTCACCTTGCTGGGACAAGCGAGTCCATAGCGTCTCGAAAAATTGTTCTCGTTTTAGCATTAACTACCTTAAGCTTGCCTATACCAAGAGGGTGAAACTCCTTGCTTTCACCTCTTCCTTAAACTCCTCTGGTGACAACGCGGGGGCAACCAACCATCCTTGTGCATAGGAGCAACCTTGCTCTGCCAAGATGATGCGCTGCTCTTCGGTTTCCACCCCCTCCGCTACAACTTTCAGCCCCAACTCCCTTGCCAGGGAGAGGACAGCGAACACGATGGCCTTTCCAGGCCGGTCCACCAGCATGTCTGCAATAAAACTGCGGTCAATCTTCAGTGCCTTCAAAGGGAACCGTCGCAGGTATGCCAGGCTGGAGTAGCCCGTCCCAAAATCGTCGACCGCAAACATCACTCCGAAGTGGCACAGCTCTTTGAGCACCTCCTCGGTGTGCTCGGGGTCCGCCATCAGCGCCCCTTCGGTAATCTCCAGCACGAGGCGATTTGCGTCGATACCGGAGTCATTGATAGCCGCTTTTACACTGTCTACGAACTCAGGGTGCTTGAGCTGCACGGGGGAAACATTGACAGAAAGCGTCTTGAGAACCAATCCTTCTTGGTCCCATTGCACAAGCTGAGCGCATGCGCTTCTGAGCGCCCATTGCCCCAGCAGATGAATCATTCCGTTCTGTTCTGCCACGGGGATGAAGTCTCCGGGAGGCACCGCCCCGCCGGGACGGTTCCATCGCATTAGGGCCTCAACGCTCACCACTGCTTTGGTCTGAGGTTCGAAGATAGGCTGGTAGTGCATGCAGAACTCGCCGTTCTGCACACCGGTGAACATGCTTTGTTCGGTATCGAACTGCGCTTGAATCCGGCTCTCGATAGCCGCTGTGTAAACGCACAGCTGGTTTTTACCCGCGTCCTTAGCCTGATACATGGCCAAGTCAGCGCGCTTGAGCAAGGCGGACTCCGTGAGAGACTGGCTGTCGAAAAAGGCGAGGCCCAAACTGGTGGTCACTCTCAGCTGCTGCCCGCCAATGCGGAAGGGCTGAAGAAACGCCCGGATAACCCTCTCGGCCATGGCAACAGCTTGGCTCTGATGGGTAATGCGCGGCAACAGGAGCACAAACTCGTCTCCCCCCATGCGGGCAACAGTGTCTTCCGCACGAACACTGGATTTAAGCCGGGCGGCAACTTCTTTCAGAAGAGCGTCACCCACGTCATGGCCGCTCGTGTCATTGATTTTCTTAAAACCGTCCAAGTCCAACAAAGCGACTGCAAACTGGGTGTTCGAGCGAATGGCTGCGAGAATGTTTTCCGAGATGGTTTTACGCATCAGAACCCGGTTGCCCAGCCCTGTAAGGGGGTCCAGAAGGTACTTTTCTTTAAGGGCATTCTCGGCATGGACCCACTTCGTGACGTCGTAACCAAACAACGCGAAGTAAGGATAGTCCGAGTAAACCTGAGCGGGCTTGACGGTCACCTCCAGCCATCGACTCTCAGGAAGTCCTCCTATAAATCGCAGGCAGGCCTGCTCTTCGGTCGCCCCGGATGCTGCGTTTCTAAGCATTCCATTCAGGACGTCCAAGTGGCCGGGGCATACGATGTCGGCAAGAGACGCTCGCAGCAGGTGTTCTCGCGGGTATGCCAGCAACTCCGCCGATGCCTCACTTGCGTGCAAGATTTTGCCTTCACAATCAATGCCCAGAGCAAGTCCTCCGGACGCATTGAGTAGAAGTCCGGCGGTTTCCATGTTCCGGTCGGCAGCCTGAACCAAGGGCTCCTTGTGCAATTGCGATGCACGAGCAGGGGCGCTACTCGCGATTGCAGCTGCGACGTCAAGGGGCTTCACAAAGATTCTCCGTTGCGATTGATAGCAAAAAATGTTCGAAGGTCGAACATTCGAAAGGGTCACATACCGGCTAGGCCAAGAATTTGCGCTGTAAAAGACGCGAAAGACACATTGTACCACAAGCCAATCAAACCGATGCTGCCAGCACTACTCCACTGCCAATTAGATGCTGCTACTACAGGAAATACTGGGATGCAACGTCAAAAGACATATTTTAGCCAACAATTACAACCTTTTGTTTAGCAATCTGTTGCCCTTCTACTTACGTGCTTGCGCCTTAAAAATGAATTGCCTATACCTGAAAGAACAAAATCTTTTAGGAAACTTATGGCCAAACTTTACTTTCGTTATTCGTCCATGAACGGCGGGAAGTCCGCAGGGCTGCTGCAAGTGGCTCACAACTACGCAGAAAACGGACAGAAGTGTGCCCTCTTTACAGCTGCTGTCGATGACCGTTACGGCAAGGGCCTTATCACCTCTCGAATCGGCCTCCAGCGTGAAGCGGAGCTGTTCGATAAGAGTACGGTCTTCGATAAGACGCTGCCTCGCGACGTAAACTGCATCCTCGTAGACGAAGCTCAGTTCCTTGAGCCCGAGCAAGTCATCGAGCTCCATCGATGGGTTCACACCCACAGCATTCCCGTAATTTGCTTTGGTATCCGGACGGACTTCAGAGGGTTTCCCTTCCCGGGAGCGGCAATGCTTCTGGCTGTTGGTGACGACCTTGAAGAAATCAAGACCATCTGCAGCTGCGGAAAAAAAGCAACGATGAACATCCGCCTTTCGGCCGACGGGCTACGTCAACGCGAAGGTGACCAGGTGCTCATCGGAGGTAATAGCCGGTATCGACAAGTGTGCGGTACGTGCTTTTACCGAGGGGACGCATGAGGTCGCGAAAGCACCTCTTTCTCGACCTTGAAGAGACCGTTATCACCAGCGTATTTCAAAGCTGGGCAGATGCAGAGCTCATCAATCAGAAGAAGGTAAGAGACTTCATCGGGGAATACAACCCGGACGCGGTACACATTTTTTCATTTGCGTTACGCACTGAGTTGGAGCTTAGCGGTTTCAATTTCAGCGTACGCAAAAAACTTGAGAAGAGCTTGGGGGTAACTCTGCAGCAGACTCCTATTGTCAACCAAGATATGAAGTCAGCAATTGGTAACGCGCTTCGCCTCAGCACTGACCGAATCGATTTTCTTGATATATCGCAGCTGATTGGTAAGCAGCAGGCTTTTCGGCTTTATGTTCAAAACCGATTTAAAGGCAGTTCAAGCGGCAGCAACCCTCCTGTAGACGTTGTGCTGCTCGACGACTCAGTTTTTCAAGAATCGTTCAGCTGGCCCACTCTCCGTATCACAGGACGAATTGAGCCAATTCAGACTATTTAATTTCAAGCCCCGGCATCACTGCTGGGGCTTTCTCTTTCAATTCCTATATTAATAAGGTACAACTAATATTTAAGGATTGCACATGGAAGCAGTATTGGATGAGTTCACCATGGATAAGAACCTACTTGTCCACGTGATTAAGTCTCAAGCTGGGACACTCACTAAAGCGCTTGTGGAAGCCATCATGAACTCCATAGATGCCGGAGCAACAAAAGTCGACGTAACCTTGGACCGTGAAACATTCTCGGTTACGGATAATGGACGGGGATTTCAATCGGAAAAAGAAGTTCGGGAATGGTTCGGACGTTTCGGAACACCCCATCAAAAAGACGATGCCAAGTATGGCTTTTATAGAATGGGCCGAGGGCAGTGCATGTCTTACGGTATTTGCAAGTGGTCGAGCAATATATTCCAAATGAGCGTGGATATTGAAAAGCATGGGATGAAATATGCCTTGGCTGAACTTCAAGAGCCCGTTCCTGGTTGTATTTTGTCAGCAGAGCTTTATCGGCCGCTCCACTCGTATACCCTCGAAGAAGTCATCGCTGAGCTTCGGGAAGCGGTGTCCTGGGTTTCAGTACCCGTGTTTCTCAATGACGCGTTGATTTCTACTGTCCCTCAAGACAAGAAGGATTGGACAAGCGAAGACGAGTATGCGTACTACTTCATCCAGCCTGAATCGCAAGAGCTCGTGGTTTACAACCAAGGAGTATTTGTGGAACGAATGAGCTCCTGGAAAACTGGTTTCGGGGGAATCGTTGTCAGCAAGCGCCGGCTCGCAGTGAACTTTGCCCGAAATGCTGTGATGGCAAATGACTGCCCTGTCTGGAAGAAAATTTCTGCCAACATGGAGTCTGTCGTCCTCGGAAACTTGCGTGGGCTCAAAAAACTCAGTGATTCCGAGCGCAATTACCTGGCGAAGCGTATGTCAACCCTGCAAGAACGGGGCTTTAACCCCCTCGATGTGAAGGTGCTAACCGACGCCACTGGAAAACACCTTAGTCCGCGTGAGCTTGGCCGATTCAAACGGTTCGTATGCATCCCAGAAGACAAGAGCCTTGCGGAAGCTGTCCACGGAACTGATGGCACCTTTGTGCTGACCAGTACGACCATGAACCGCTTCGGGGTGTACGACATCTACTCCTTTTTGGACAAGATGCGCAGCATTCCGGGCGCCCTGCCTGAGTACTACGAGGTCATCGAGCCCACCCAAGTAGCATCGCTGGGGTTGGCCGGCACCACCGTGATGAAGGTAGA
>JAIVFU010000156.1 GCA_020829485.1 Nostoc sp. CHAB 5834
CGAAAAACACTGTGTTATTCTAAGTCCGTAGAAATGCTGAAATACTCTATTCGATTATTACTTCATTACTTGAAGTATCGTTTTATCCTGGTGTTTGATTAATTCATACCGCACTCAGCAACGCCGATATCTCCAGAAATTAAATATGCGTTACCCAAAACCCTTGTAGAGACGTAGCAGTGCTACGTCAAAACAATTCTTTTTCGGAGATGTCTCTTAGATAGCCGAATGCTAATAATATCTAATCAATCTGCCATAGCTTTTAGCCTATGGCAGATTGATTAGATATTAAATTCAATAAAATAACTAGAAGGATTTTTACGTTCAGAACTTGCATTAAAGCGATTTTTCCAACTAGCAAGCAAAATAAAAGACGGGATAAATAGTATTAACCACCGGCGACAGCAGGGACAATACTTACTTCATCACCATCTTTCAGTGTTGTGTTTATACCATCTAAATAGCGAATATCTTCGCTATCGACGTAAAAATTTACAAACCGACGTAGCTTTCCTTCTTCATCGCACAACCGCGATTTAATCCCAGGAAAGCTTTGTTCTAAAGAGTCTAATAATTCAGCAATGGTGCTACCGCTAGATTCGAGAGTAGCTTGATTATTAGTCAAATTCTGAAGAGTCGTAGGAACTAAAACTGTTACAGCCATAGAAGTACAAAGTGAAAAGTGAGGAGCGAGGAATAAAGTTAAGAGTTATGAATAAAAAACTCATAACTCATAAGTCCTAACTAAACGAGGACTTGTTGCCATTCCAAGCGATCCAGAGTACGCGATCGCTCTAGCGCACGTTCAAAACTATCGAGTTTAGCATCAATAGTCAAGGGTTCGCCAACATAGCCTTGGATTGCTTCTTGAGTTTTCAGACCATTGCCGGTAATGTAAATCACGGTGGTTTCATCTGGATCAATTTTGCCAGCTTCTACGAGTTTTTTCAGCACCGCCACAGTTGTACCACCAGCTGTTTCTGTGAAGATGCCTTCGGTTTCTGCCAGCAGCTTGATGCCATCAATAATTTCTGCATCATTGACTGATTCAATGTTACCACCAGTTTTCTTAGCTAACTCCACAGCATAAATGCCATCTGCTGGATTACCGATCGCTAACGATTTAGCAATTGTATTCGGTTTTACTGGCTTAATAAAGTCGCGTCCTTCTTTAAAGGCTTGGGCGATGGGTGAACAACCTTCAGCTTGAGCGCCACTGAAACGGACGCTCTTGTTTTCTACTAAACCAACTTCGATAAATTCTTGGAAACCTTTATAAATTTTTGTAAAGAGTGAACCAGAAGCCAAGGGAGCAACAACATGATCCGGTAGTTCCCAGCCTAGTTGTTCCGCAACTTCAAAACCTAGCGTCTTGGAACCTTCGGAGTAATAAGGACGCAGATTAATGTTGACAAAACCCCAGCCATGTGTATTGGCAACTTCTGAACAAAGACGATTTACTTGATCGTAGTTGCCCTTGACGGCCATCAGAGTGGGACTGTAGATCAGGCTACCGATAATTTTACCGGCTTCTAAATCTGCGGGGATGAACACACAACAGTCTAAACCGGCATGAGCTGCCAGAGCAGCTGTAGAATTTGCCAAGTTACCAGTGCTAGCGCAAGAAACGGTAGTGAAACCTAACTCTCGCGCCCTTGATAGAGCAACTGAAACTACCCGATCCTTAAAACTAAGGGTGGGCATATTAACGGCATCATTCTTTATAAAAAGCTTATTTAGACCAAGGCGACGGGCAAGGCGCTGAGAACGAACCAAGGGAGTCATACCCGTTCCCACATCTATTACATTGTCAGTTGCAACAGGCAAAAAGGAACGATAGCGCCAAATTGAATTAGGCCCGGCTTGAATTGTTT
The DNA here is from genome assembly GCA_020829485.1 of Nostoc sp. CHAB 5834. Next base: position 1,875 of record JAIVFU010000156.1, read on the forward strand.
CACGAGTGACAGTCAGACGGAGGGCGCTGTAGTCATACTTGACTTCTAAAGGGCCAAAACATAACTCACAAACGTTACTGGCTTTGAGTTCATATTCCGCACCACATTCCTTACACTTCAAGGCTTTAAAGTAGGCAGTGCTGGTTTGGGTTGGGGTTTGGGTTTTGATTGCCTGAGTCATAAACTAGCTTTTCCCTGTTTGTCTGTCGCCTGATACTAACACGAGCAAAAATACCAGTCAAACATACCCGATAATTTTTGTCGGGTATGTTTAGTATTGAAGGGGTTTATTTATGTAGAATTTGGATATCAGTAAACATATATAGGACTACTATTTGATTTTTGAACAAGGCTCAGTACGTATCTATCCCTTTATTTCCTGTTCCCTGCCTATCGCGCTTCGCGCACCACGCAAGTAAATTCAGGAATCAAACCGGATTCCTATATTCAGATTTTTTACAAAGAAGGGGAAGGGCGAAAGGTAAAAGCCTCGCCCCTAGTGGGCGAAATAATCCTTATTTATGGGGAAGGTAAAAACCTCGGCCCTTGTGGGCGATCTGTCCATCCCTTTTCCCTTTTATTTAAAATCTCTCTTGTTCAATAGCAATAGACATAAATATCCGGCGTTGCATAAATGCGGGATGAATAGGCGATTGAAAGCATTGAAAACTCGTTCCAAATTGAGCGAAATCATCCCATGACTCAGCAACGCCAAATATCCTTATCTTGGTTTCAAAAATAAAGTTGATTTTTCAGCATTGATGTACTTAAGTTTCTACCAAAAAACTTAAGTATTTATACTGGAGATTTCTTTTGCAGCAAAAGTTACATTTTGTTTACAGACACAATTAAGCAAGACACAACAATAAGTTACCCGTATTTGCGATCGCTTACCTTGATAATCAACGTTAAGCGTCAAACAAGTAGGCAATAACTTTTCTGCCTATTGCCTCAATCTAGTTTTTCAGGAGTAGCCAATAAGTTAACTCCTCAAATAGACATCTCCGAAACATCAACGTTTTGGCTCGTCTAATCGGTAATTCTTTAAGGAATTGCCGAACTTTATCCTGTCTCAAAACCCAAGATACAAGTTCAGCAAATAAACAAACTACTTCTATGGTAAACCGAAACAAATCTGTCAACAAGCAGCGCCAGCGCTATCAGTCTCTAGTAGCAACAGCATTGTTAACTAGTAGCCTTTTCCAATTTATTGCACCTGTACTAGCTGAAGGTACAGCTGGTGGTCAACCTATCAGTAACACGGCGACAGCAACCTACGAAGATCCCAACGCGCCAGGGACAACTATAAATTCCACCTCTAACACTGTTACCGTGACTGTAGCAGAGGTTGCTGGTATTACTGTCACAGCGTCGGGTGTTACAGATAATAATGGTGGCACTGCTGGAGTTAACGATTTACTAACCTACACTTACACCCTAACGAACGTAGGTAACGACGCCACCAAATTCCATATTCCCAACCAAGCAACAACAACTGGGCCTGGTACAGTTTCTGGTGTACTTCCTCCTGATAAAAATAATGCAACACCAGCTAGTGGCACACTGCAATACAGTACTGATGGTGGTGCAACTTGGACAAACGTAACAGCTGGTGGTGTAGATACACCCTCAATTCCGGTTAATGGTACTGTGTTGGTGCGTGTTCCAGTCACTGTACAGACTGGCGCTCAATCGGGTGACATAATTAAAGTTACTCTTGGTAACACTCCTGGTGATGCTCAAAACCAACTGCGGAGTCCCGATGGTGGTGACGTTTATACTGTAGATAACGCTGATGGAAGTCTTGGGGAAGTTGCTGGCGCACCAATTAATAATACACGAGAATCTAGTATTACCCAGCAAATTGAAGTGGGCGACACTGTTAAAACCGTTGCTCTAGCCACAATACTCAAAACTCGGACAGGCTACAACGCTGGTGTTCCTTCCCTACTCAATGATGATGTGCTAACTTATGGTTTAAGCTTGCGAGTTGAGAGCAACGACGTAACCAATACTGGGCTAACACCCGCAGCTTTAGCTGGTACAAGTATCAATGTAGATGGTAATACAGTTCCTCGCATCTTAGTTTCTGATGCACTTCCAGCATCCACAACTCTTAATGGTACCCCAACTGCTCCTCCAGGGTGGATAGTGGTTTACGCTGGCGAACCTATAACTACAACTGCTGATCAGGCTCTGTGGAAAACTGACCCAACTCAAGTAACAGGTGGTGTAGTTACACGGGTTGGTTTTATTAACGATCCTAACTCTATCTCTACAGTTGCTACTGGAACAACCGTTACAGGCTTTACAGTGCAAGTAAAGACCACTGGAATCACAGCAACGACACCGACAGATGTTAATAACATCGCTCAAGTGTTCGGTAAAACTGCTGGTGATCCAAATAGCGCCCTACTCTTCGACGATTCAGGTGACCAAAACCCAGATAATATTGACCCCACTACTGGAGCCTTCCCTACTACACCTAACGCTGGCTATTATGCCACTACTCCCGCCAATGTTGATACGGGCAATAACAACCAAGGTCCTAATTCTGTTACAGGAAATGTCAACCTTTATACTGTTTCAGTCGCCGCAGCAAACTCAGTTTTAAATGGGCCGAATAATGCACCGGATGCTACTGGCCCATTGGGGAACAACGACGACTTCAGCAACAAATCTGCCTTTGTTCCTCCTAACACAGCACCTGGTAGTACACTTGACCCACAATCAGTTGGCTTCACTAACACAATTAAGAACAACGGTACTACCACTAACGATATCACAATAGTGCCAACCGCACCAACAACTTTCACAGATTTGCCAAATCTGACAAAGGTGACTGTTAGCTATAACAGTCAATCTGCTGTTTATACCTACGATAGTACTACTGGTGCTTTTACCATAGCAGCAGGAAATACACCAATTAAAGTCTCTGGTGTTCTCGCTGGTGCCAGTGTTAATTATGGTCTAGAAGTTGACCTACCAGCTCTTACGCAACTATCGACTGATACCGGTAAGGGCTTCCCAGTAGCCATTACTGCTTTGATTGACACTGATAATGATGGTGTAGTTGATCCTGGTGAAGTCAACAACATCTCCATTGATCGCGTCTACACTGGCTTCTTAAAACTGGTGAAAGTGTCACGAGTTTTACCAGGAACTGGGCCAGCAGTTGGTGCAGGTCAAGATAATTTTGAGTCTACACCAGCTTTTAACGGCATTGATCCAAATCCAGCAGTTGCTGATGTACTCAGAAACCCTGCTCCAGGCAACATTGTTGAGTACCAAATTCGGTACACAAATATTTCTGATGCCCAAGCTGGAACCGGTAACGTGATTTTGAATGCTAACAAAGTTGTGATTACTGAAGATGGTACCCTGAGTACAGCCCCGAATGATGGTAAGAACAACTGGGCGAAAGACAACGACAACAACACTCAAATTGATACTAGCAACATTGTTGGTTCAGCTAAAGATTCTGGGGCTTCAACTATCCAGTTCTTCACTGGTGCTCCAGCTACTAACGCTGGCATCGATCAAACTGGAACCACGGTAAACAGTGATGTCACAAAGTATGTAAATACTCCCACCGGACAGGTTGCACCTGGTGTTCTAAGAACATTTACCTTCCAACGCAAGGTTAACTAGATAGCTTGATTTCACCCCTCTTTGTAAACAAAGAGGGGTGTCATAGCACATCTGTGTTTGTTGTTGGCGATTTAGGACTAAAGTGCTAACTACAAACTGATTATTCCCCAGCGAAAACAGGGAAACATAAATCAACAATCGACATTGTGAAAGTTTTTTGAGGTTATTTATATGAAGCGTCTTTCTTTTGCAGGTTTAGGAGCCATCGCACTCATTGCTACCGTTCCATTTGTCAGTCAAGTGCCGGGAGTGGCTTCTCTATGGCATTCTACAAGCGCCATCGCTCAAAATGTCAAACCTCAAGGGCAAATACAATTGCGCTTAGAGGCAGAAAAGCAAGTAGTGGCACAGGATCAACAAGGTAAGCAAAGCAAGACATGGCAACCTTTGAAAGGTCAAGCTGTGGTGCAACCAGGAGATGTGTTGCGTTATACGTTGATTGGCGAAAACAAGAGCGATCGCCCAGTGAAGAATTTGGTTCTGAATCAACCTATTCCCAAAGGAATGGTGTACGTGCTGAAATCCGTTTCTACCGCTAATAATACTAAAGTTATTTACAGCATTGATGGCGGGCGCAGCTTTGTCGAAAATCCTACTGTAAAAGTTACTCTTCCTGACGGCAAAGTGGAAACAAAACCAGCACCAGCGAATGTTTACACCCACATCCGTTTGCAAGTTCCGTTAGTTGCAGCAAAAACAACAGTCAAGGCGACTTATCAAACCCAAGTGCGCTGATTCGTTCTGCCTATAAGATCCCCCGACCCCCTTTCTAAGGGGGTAAAGGGAATGAAACAGCCCTGCTTTATAAAGAGAATCGGAGGGATCTTCGATAGAGAAACAAATGCTTTTATTAACAAAAAAAGTGGCATTCCAGAGGAGATTTGTTCAGTGAGCCGTCCTCAAAGCCAAAACCAAATTACTTCTAGCAGTAGCTGGTATCAAAGGTTAACGGCTACTGTTCTTCTGGCAAGTGTTTTGCATACTACTATACCTATACCAGCGATCGCGCAACCGACTAACAATCGGAGTGCGTCTGTGCCATTAATAAATCAAGCTGCTTATACTTATACAGATTCTGCTAGTAATTATAAATATGAAGGAACTTCTAGTCAGCTTAATGTTAGTTTTAACCCATTAGTTGACCCATTAGGGCGGATTTTAGGTTGCGCTGGCGAACTTTTACCTGACTATACAGGTTTTTCAGTTGGGGTATACGAACCTAATCCCAGCGATCCAACAGGGACAGAATTGGGAAACTTAGTTCCTCTAACTCGAACAGAGTTGCCTGATATTCCTAATAACAACGTTTCTGGTGGTAAATCGCCAAATATCGAGAATAGTAATCCCTATTTTATTACGAATAACCCTGCGGGTGTCTACAATTTCCTCCTTGATCCCAACAAGGGTCAAACTGATCCAGGTAGAAGCTACATTTTTGTAGTCAATCCACCAGCAAATTCCATCTTTAAACAACGACGCATCAAGATTGAAATCATTGGTAGCAGTGAAGGTAATAATCTCGTGCGGTATGTCGCTACTTCTTTAGATGGTCAGCCAATTAGTCTTTTAGGTGAGACAAGGCTCGAGGATACGGTTGTTTTAGTTAACAATGCTGAAACCGAAGCACTGAAGTTATTTGCCTTTGATTTCACCACAAATTTGTGTCAACCCAATCAGGTGCAGATCATCAAAACCGGCGATCGCGCTACTGCTGAACCTGGAGATACAGCGATCTACCGCCTCTCAGTAAAAAATCTCGCTGATGCTGGTTTGAATAATATATTTGTCACCGACAACTTACCTTTAGGATTCCAGTTCTTGCCTAAATCTGTGCGGGGAGAGTTGGATGGCCAAGCGATCGCTATCACCTCAGAACGCAATGGAAACACGGTGACATTCCGCACAGATGTAACAATTCCTACAGAGAAAGTCTTGAATATTGCCTACGCGGCTCAACTAACAGCCGATGCTTTGCGGGGAACAGGCCGCAACAGTGCGATCGTTAATGCCCAACGAGCTGATAACGGTTTTAGCACCAAGGATGGCCCAGCAACCCACCAGTTAAAAATTCGTCCAGGAATCGTTTCTGATTGTGGCACAATCATCGGTCGCGTGTTTGTTGATAAAAACTTTGACGGTGAACAACAGCGTGGTGAGCCTGGAGTACCAAATGCGGTGATTTTTCTGGAGGATGGAAACCGCATCACCACAGATCCGAATGGTTTGTTTTCATTAGCCAATGCCTTACCAGGAAATCATACGGGTGTACTAGACCTCAGCAGTCTTCCTGGTTATACTCTGGCTCCCAATAACAAATTCCGCGAACGTAATAGCCAATCTCGTCTAGTGCGTTTAGAGCCTGGTGGTTTGGTACGCATGAATTTCGCAGTTACCCCCGCCTTTGAGGAGCCAGTCAAGAAATGAAACCTAGACTGCACTATGTAACTACATTTAATCTGAGGTTGATGGCGGCGATGCCGATAGTAGCTCTCAGCCTTATTTTGTACCCTGCAATAGTCAAAGCAGAACCCGTCAATGAAAATCTCTTTTTCTCTGATTCCCCTTCGCAAGTAGATAAGGGTGTTGAAGATCCTGACTTTTCACCGGATCTGGAAACCTCACTTCCATTCCTCTCCCCTACAAGGGGAGAGGCTTTGAATTCTCCCCCTTCCCTAGTAGGGAAGGGGGCTGGGGGGTTAGGTTCCGCTTTGGTTTTTTCAGATGACGTGAAAAATTCCGAGCAGCAGCTTCCATCTCACAAATTTCCTTCCACTTTTCCAGCACCAACTACTGATACTTCAATTCCAGATGTTCAGCCAAGTGAAACGGAAATACAACCATTTCAACCAGCAAGTTCCGTAGGTTTACCCAGAGGCTTACGCAAAATAGCCGGAATCGAGGACAAGAATGATCGAGGTAAAGACACCGAAACACAGTTGCAAGCTTCTCCAAAGAAAATACAACCATTTCAACCAGCAAGTTCCGTAGGTTTACCTAGAGGCTTAAGCAAAATAGCAGGAGTAGAGAACGGGCAAAAGGTGAATGAAAATCTTCCCGTGTCCCCCACTCCCGCCATTTCCCCAGCAATCAAAATCCTGACTCCGACGGTTGATAGCGTTGTAGATATGCCAGCTACCACAGTCACTGTGCAATTTCCCGTTGGTAGTCAAGTGGAATTGCGGGTGAATGGCGTTTTGGTAGATTCTTCTTTGGTGGGACGGACGGAAAGTGATGCTACCACCAACTTAGTAACGCAGACATGGTATGGTGTCTCGTTAAAAGAAGGTACAAATACCATCTCTGCACAAGTAGTAGGAGGGAAAGAACCCCCCGTAACGGTGCAAGTCGCAGTCCGGGGAGCGCCACAGCAACTAACCTTAAAAACTGTTGAGTCTCGTATCCCAGCAGATGGACGTTCTACTGCGACAATTCGGGGTCAACTCATTGATGCAGGTGGTAATCGCTCTAATCGTGATGCTGTTATCACTTTGATACCTACTGCTGGGGAGTTTGTCGGGAAAGACTTCAAACCCGATGAACCCGGATTTCAAGTGGAGGCGAAAGCGGGGCAATTTACAGGAATTTTGCGATCGCAACTCAAAGCAGAAACTGTCCGAATTCGAGCGATCGCTAATAATTTAGAAGCCTTTACCCAAGTACAATTTGAAACGGCACTGCGTCCGAGTTTGGTGACAGGGGTAGTAGATTTACGTTTCGGTGCTAGAGGTACAAATTATTACGGCAGTTTCCGTGATTTCCTCCCTCCTGACAAAGACAACGGGACACAATTAGATTTTCGTTCAGCAGTATTTGCAACTGGTGCGATCGGGGAGTGGTTGTTTACAGGCGCATATAACAGTTCTCGTAGCCTCAATGAAGATTGCAACTGCGATAATCGTCTGTTTAGAACTTACCAATCCAGTGAGCAAAATTATCCTGTCTACGGTGATAGCTCGAAAGTTGATGTCCTCGCTCCTTCCATTGACAGCGTATATCTGCGTTTTGAGCGCTCAACTGGTATCCCTGGATCTTCCCCTGATTATGCCATGTGGGGTGACTACAACACAGAAGAATTTGCGCGGCGATCGCAGCAATTTACTTCTATCACCCGTCAACTCCACGGTTTTAAGGCTAACTACAACTTAGGAAACTTACAAATTACAGGTTTGTATGGCAACCATTTAGAAGGGTTTCAACGGGATACAATTGCTCCCGATGGCACTAGTGGTTATTACTTCCTATCTCGCAGAATACTACAACCAGGTAGCGAAAATGTCTTTATCGAGTTAGAAGAACTCAATCGTCCTGGGACTGTATTAGAACGCAAACAGCTTAACCGAGGCCCAGACTACGAAATCGACTACGATCGCGGTACATTATTATTCCGCGAACCCATCCTCCGCACCGATATCGATCAAGTCGGACAAGTATTGGTACGCCGGATTGTTGTTACCTATCAATACGACAGCGAAGATTCTGATAGCAATATCTATGCTGGTCGTTTGCAATATAATCTTTCCCGCAAACTTAACTCCGAAAGCTGGATCGGAGCAACTTACGTTCAAGAAAATCAGGGAGTGCGTGACTTTCAACTCTACGGTGCAGATGCACTGATTTCTTTGGGTAATCAGGGTAACTTAATCGCAGAATATGCCCATTCCACTAATGATTCTGATGTTGTGGGAAAGGTTAGCGGTGACGCTTACCGCCTGGAAGCTGAGGGACAGATTACTAATGGGATTCAAGGTCGTGCCTATTATCGCTTTGCCGATACAGGTTTTGCCAATAATACCACTATCAGCTTTGTCCCAGGACAAACTCGTTATGGAGCGCAGGTTACAGCTAAACTGGCCTCAACCACTAACGTTAGAGTGCAATATGACCACGAAGACAATTTTGGGATTGCTCCCCAACCCCTAGATACTTTTGAAGAACTGTTTACACCCCGTTCTGAAGCGATACCTGGGAGCAAAGTTGATAATTCGCTGACGACGATTTCCGCCGGTATTCAACAACGCCTGGGTAATGCTACCTTTGATGTGGATTGGATTCATCGTCATCGAGAAGACCGCATCCCCGACAGCGCCCTAAGTAGTACTTCCGATCAACTGCGATCGCGTTTTTCGGTTCCCATTGCGAAGAACCTGACTTTTCAGGCGCAAAATGAACTAAGTTTATCTTCTCAAAAAGATACTGTTTACCCAGACCGTACTATTTTCGGGTTAAATTGGGCAGCAATTCCTGGTGTAAATATCAGTCTGGCCCAACAGTTTTACACTAGCGGTCAATATTCGGGTAATTCCATCACCAGTTTGAGTGTCAACGGTGAACACAAACTCGGATCAGATACTACTTTGACTGGTCGTTACTCAATTTTGGGTGGTGCGAATGAAATGACTACTCAAGGAGCGATCGGTCTAAATAATCGCTGGACTATTGCTTCGGGATTGCGGCTGAACTTAGCTTACGAACACGTATTTGGCAACTTCTTCGGACGGACTGGAGCAGGCCAACAATATGCCCAACCCTTTGCTGTTGGTCAATCAGCATCTGCGATCGGCTTTGATGGTGGCGATAGCTACAGCGTTGGGCTGGAATACTCTGATAATCCGCAGTTTCAAGCCAGTGCCCGTTATGAACATCGTTCTTCTTCTAATGGTAGCAATACAGTAATTACCGCAGGTGTTACGGGTAAAATTTCTCCGGCTCTCACAGCTTTGGTACGTTATCAACAAGCTGGTTCTTCCAATCAAAAGCTTTCAGGATTGGGAGATACTGCTAACTTGAAGCTAGGTTTAGCTTACCGCGACCCCAATAGCGATAAATTTAATGCCTTATTGCGTTATGAATATCGCCAAAATCCAGCAACCATCCCTGACACCATCCTGTTAGGAAGTGGTACAGGTTCCCAAGATCATACTTTTGCTTTAGAAGCTATTTACGCTCCTAACTGGCAATGGGAATTCTACGGTAAGTATGCCTTGCGTAACAGTACTTCTTACATAGCCAGTGATTTAGCTGGTACTAGCACAGTAAATCTGGCGCAATTACGCGCTACCTATCGTTTGGGATATAGCTGGGATTTGGTGGGTGAGGCTCGTGTAATTAGTCAGCCTAACTACAGCGAAACAGGGTTTGTTGTCGAAACAGGCTACTACCTCACGCCTAACCTGCGCCTTTCGGCTGGATATGTGTTTGGTAAAGTTGACGATCGGGATTTTTCTGGCACACGTTCTGCGGGAGGCGCGTATTTGGGTATAACAGTCAAGCTCAACGAATTGTTTGAAGGCTTTGGACAACAAAAGATTCCGCCACGCCAGCTACAGGAATCTGCAATGAAAGCTTTGGTGAATAAACTCAAGGCCGCAACAACGGCGATGCAAAAGCGTGAAATATAAAACGGTTATTTGTAGAGACGCGAAATTTCGCGTCTCTACAAACCGAAAAATGACATTTAAATTAGGTAAATGTGAATCCAGATGGTAGATTTTCGGATAAATTGGGAAACCTAAAAACGGGCGATCGCACTGAAGCGATCGCTACTCATTCCCTAGCTATCTAATTGGTATTTTAGGGCTTGAGACTCAAGCACAGAGAGAATTTCTGTATGTTGATTGACCAAACCTTGTATTGCGGTAATTGGATCATGGTGAAGGCGATGTTTGCGTTGGCGA
>JAIVFU010000157.1 GCA_020829485.1 Nostoc sp. CHAB 5834
TGATTGGTGGTATTCAAGCTAGAGGGGAAAAAGGAAACTACAGTACACAACGTATTAAATTTAGCTCTAACAGTTCTGGTTAACTTTTCGTTACATAGTTATGATTTTTCCTGCCGACTTACTTAATATAGCGCTGTTAATGTTAATTTTTTCTTTGCCACCGTGGCCACTATGATTGTTACTACTTACTGCCTCTGTAGTTGGAGTGCTAGCAACTGGTGCTGATGGATTTTCTGCGGTTGGTGTACCACTACAGGAACTTAAGGTAACTATTAAGGCTGCTGCTGCTGTTAAACAGATATAACGAAGTTTTATCATCTTTGCTTCTCGCACAACTCAAAAAGGTATCAATTGAAAGATTTCAAACTATTACTAGAAAGTAGTTTGTTTGACACATTGTCATAGATTTTACTGTCGCATATAATCAGATTTTTTATCAACTATTTATCTAAAAGTTTAATAAATTAATTACTAATAATATTGTCAGGACTTTTTAACAGTATTTTGAGAGTTACTCTGGGCAACTACTTCAAATTGACCCATGCAACCGTTTTCTGCGATCGCATCCTGATGGGGATGGAACATATACTTACCTGGGTAACGAAAAGCAAATTCTAAGATGTGCCTTTCTGCTACACCCATCGTAATCACATCGGTTTTCTCGCTAGGAGTCATACTCATGCCATAGCGATAGACATCAAAAAAGTTGGCGTGGAGGTGAAACGTCACTGCCGGATCGTATTCAATGATGTTGAGAACATACAGCCGAATCAACTGATCTTTATAAATTTGAATGGGATGATGCATGTAATAGTGGGGCAGACCGTTGAAGGCGTAATAATCATTATGGCTATCATCATTCACGTCATACCCACCCATCACTAATACCATCTCATCAGCCGGGGGACGGGGAGTAGGTGGATCGATGATGAACATCCCATACAATCCCTTGGCGATGTGGCGGGTGACTGGTTCAATATGGCAGTGGTATAAGTGAACGCCATAAGGTTCAGCATCAAATTCATAAATTGTGGCTTTGCCATTACTTATTGGGCGAACACCATCCATTTCTGCCGGATGAACGCCATGAAAATGCAAAGAGTGAGAATGTCCCGCATTGTTGAGAAATAATACCCGGATGCGATCGCCCTGTTTTGCCCGTAGCGTTGGCCCTGGTATGCGACCGTTTAAATCCCAGATGTTGTAAGATACAGCACTATTGAGTTTTATGATGGAAGTACCCGCTGTTAACTGAAATTCCCGGATAGTTCGCCCATTTTCTTGCTTTACCGTCCCATAATCAAAATCCCTTAACATCCTCATCGGGTTAGTAACGTCGTCTGGTGCTGACCTCTCGAATGGTGGCACTTTGACGATTGACTTACTTTGTAGATTTAGCATCTGCCAAAGTCCAGCTGCACCAGTCACTCCAGCACCTGCTAGTCCCATCTGCAATAATTGACGGCGGCTCCAGGGTTTTCCGTTACCTAGAGCGAAGTTGTTGGGCATGACATTTTGTTATGGTTAGCGCCAAAAAATAATTGCAAAAGATTTGCAATTGCTTTTAAATATTAGAGGAATTAGTAATTATTGTCAATAATTTTCCAGTGCTTCCAAACTGCTACTGAAGTTATTAAATTTAGAGAAAGGAAGAATTTTTTCTGAAAACTTTAGTCTAATTTACTTAAAAATTACAGCATTTATATCAGGGCTATTTCGTTCTAAACATAAACCGCCCAGAACTGAAGTTCCGGGCTAATAGCTTAAGTCCACGCTTAGTGGACTAAAAGCTTTTCTTAGTTCACTAAGCGTGGACTTTTGCTATTAGCCTCAGAATTCATTCTGAGGCGGGCTAGATGAGAATGAAATAGCCCTAGCATTTATACAGTGACTTCTGTATAAATAATGTTCAAAGTCAACCAACTGTTTCATGCCTATTCCTGATATGCTTGTTGCCTTAGCAATACCTGAAGGACAAACAATTAGGATGAGAGGATATTTTGTTAGAAGTAACGCGATGTGCAACTTATTCTTGGAACCCCGCTTCCATTCGTCTAACAGAAAGGTCGATAGGCTTTGATTCTTGCTCCCCAACGCTACAAGGGTTGGGGCTGGGGTTAGGTTTAACACGGCGCTAAGTAGGTTTTTGTAATGTTGAATGCAGCAAAGTGTACTATTTGGAAGGTATAAATTATGTCTAAAATTACCATTAAGTCAAAACGCCTATCACTAATTCTGATGGGGGTTCTGAGCTTTTATCTAGTTGTTGGAGCATCTGCACCAGCCTATGCTATGCACATTATGGAAGGCTACTTACCAGGAAATTGGGCGCTTTTTTGGTGGATAGTAGCGTTACCATTTTTTGTTTTAGGATTGCGATCGCTGACTCGCATCACCCAAGCCAACCCGGAACTAAAATTACTCTTGGCATTGGCGGGAGCTTTTACCTTTGTGTTGTCGGCGTTGAAACTTCCTTCAGTCACGGGTAGTTCTTCCCATCCCACAGGTACAGGGTTAGGAGCGGTGCTATTTGGCCCGTTAGCGATGTCAGTGTTGGGGGGTCTAGTTTTGTTATTTCAAGCGCTGCTGTTAGCTCATGGCGGCTTGACGACATTGGGGGCAAATGCTTTTTCGATGGCGATAGCAGGCCCATTTGCTGCTTACTGGATATATCATTTGACGATGCGGCTAACTGGTAAGCAAAAAATAGCTATATTTTTAGCAGCCGCCTTGGGAGATTTACTCACCTACATCATTACTTCCGTACAACTCGCTCTTGCTTTTCCCGCACCTGTCGGTGGATTTATAGCCTCATTTACCAAGTTTGCGGGAATTTTTGCGATTACTCAAGTTCCTCTGGCAATTAGTGAAGGTTTGCTAACTGTATTGGTGTGGAATTGGCTACAATCTTATACACCTCAAGAACTAGAATTTTTGAAATTAATCAAAGGGGAACATCAACACAATGAAACAGTCTAAGAAAGGATCGAGTAATTGGCTGTTGCTATTAGGAGTAGTGGTATTGGCAGTAGCACCACTAGTATTAATTAAAGGAGCAGAGTTTAGCGGCGCAGATGGTCAGGCTGAAGATGCAATCAAAGAAATTCAGCCCGAATATAAACCTTGGTTTAATCCATTAATTCAGTTACCAAGTGGAGAAGTCGAAAGCTTATTATTTTCCGTGCAAGCGGCGGCGGGTGCTGGAGTAATTGGTTATGTCATTGGTTTATATAAGGGGCGTTCCCAGCAGCAAAGGAATAAGGAATGAGTCTGCAAATAGATACCCTTGCTTATACGAATCGATTGCGGTGGTTAGCACCAGAGCAGAAATTACTGTTTGCGATCGCTCTGCTAATTATCGCTGCCTTTACTCATTCCTTAGTTCAAGTTTTGATTGCAGTTTGGATGAGTACTTGGACAATTATCTATGCAAGGATTCCTAGCAAAATTTATTTCAAACTAGTGTATGTTGCTAGTTTTTTTTGGTTGACAAGTTTACCAGCTTTAATCATCAATGGCATAGATATTTCTCAATTACATTTAGTGCAAAATGACTCATTAATAGGAGTGGATATTGGTTCATATTATCTGTATATTAGTGTTCACGGTCTTCAGCAGGGATTGAAAATTTTAACACGAGCGATCGCCTCTCTTTCCTGCTTATATTTCATCATGTTAACTATCCCCTTTACCGAGCTTTTACAAGTCCTGCGTCGCGTGGGTTTTCCTGTGTTGCTAACCGACCTATTATTACTAATGTACCGCTTTATTTTCGTCCTATTAAACACAGCCGCAGAATTATGGGCTGCTCAACAATCTCGCGGTGGCTACTGCACTTTTAGCATTGGGATGAAAAGTTTAGCTCTGTTAATTGGACAATTACTCAAACGAACCCTAGAAAACTATCGTCAAGTATCCTTGACTTTGGCATCACGGGGCTTCAATGGAGAATTTAAAGTTTGGCATCCTCATCGCTACCATCTATCCAAGCGATATGCCATCGAAGCAATTCTAGGATGTGTGTCATTAGTCGCCTTGGATTGGTACGAATATGCAACAATTTTTACTCGAATTTGAACAATTACATTACACTTATCCAGGCGCACAAGAATTAGCTTTGAATGGTTTAAATCTAAAGATTCCTTTTAACAAAAGATGTGCGTTAATCGGGCAAAATGGTTGTGGTAAAACAACGTTATTTTTATTAGCTAACGGTCTATATAAACCTCATAAAGGTAACGTGTATTGGCAAGGAAAACCTCTGCAATATGACCGTAAATCACTGATTAAATTACGCCAACAAGTAGGGCTAGTTTTTCAAGATCCAGAACAACAACTGGTAGCTTCTACTGTTGAAGAAGATATTTCTTACGGCTTGTGTAATTTAGGATTGCCAACAGGAGAAATTAAACAGCGAGTCGAGCAAGCCTTAATAGAATTTGGACTTACTGAATTAGCTCAAAGACCAGTCCATCATCTTAGCTTAGGACAAAAAAAGCGAGTTTCTATAGCTGATGTTATGGTGCTAAAACCAGAACTTTTATTGCTAGATGAACCGACAGCTTATTTAGATAAGTTGCATACTCGTAACTTGATGACAACTCTAAAAAAGATTCATGCAGATGGTACAACTATACTCATGGCAACCCATGACCTTGATTTAGTTTATCGTTGGGCAGACTGGATATTTGTGATGGATGGGGGACAACTTGTGATGGAGGGAAAACCACAAGATGTGTTTAACCAGCGGGAAATTCTCGAAGATTTACAGCTAGGAGTGCCATTGATATATGAGATGCTATTTGCTGAGGGATCACCCGAAGAAGAACCAGTTTTAGAACGTTTGCGGCAAAGGATATTTAACTTATTCCGTTACTTGTAGCAAGTAAATTTATTGAAGCGATCGCACCACCAATTTAAGTAATTCGGTGAGAATAAATTAAACTACATTACGCAATGTCAAATTAATTAATAAAAGCTGATATAGCGGTTCCCATTCAGATGCGGTACAACATTACATCGCGAGGTGTAAGGGCACGGCACTGCCGTGCCCCTACGGGTGTACTTCACGTAAACGAAAACCGCTATATTCTGATTACAACGACTCTTGAGTTTATTAATCCTAAAAATATAAAAAACTGGTTTGCAAACTGCTGCTACTGTACTTTATAAACCTGCAATCAGCGGTATAATTTGATATTTATGATGAACATACAATCAGTAATTGCAAAATATTTACCTCCGATTTGGCTAAGATTTTTAATCATTATTTTACTAATATTAGGGATATTTTTTCGCTTCGCCTATCTGGATCGAAAAGTATACTGGCATGATGAAGCTTATACCTCATTAAGAATTTCTGGTTACACTAAGACAGAATTTGTTCACCAAGTTTTTAATGGGCGTGTGTTTGCTGTTGGAGATATACAAAAATATCAACAGCCTAATTCTGAAAAAGGTTTAATCAATACAATCAACTCTTTGGCGGTGGAAGATGCCCAGCATCCTCCACTTTATTACGTGATGCTTAGATTATGGACGCAGTTTTTTGGCAATTCGGTAGCGACTACGAGAAGCTTGTCAGCCATAATTAGCTTAATAGCTTTTCCTTGCATTTATTGGCTGTGCTTAGAATTATTTCAGTCACCCATAACAGCATGGATAAGCATAGCTTTTTTAACAGTGTCGCCCTTCAATGTGCTGTACGCCCAAGAGGCAAGGCAGTTGAGTTTGTGGATGGTGATTACTTTGCTAGGGAGTGCTGTACTGCTGCGAGCAATAAGACTGGGTAGCAAGCAGCTTTGGGGGATTTATGCACTAACAGTGGCACTAGGATTGTATACCTTTTTGTTTTCTGCGTTGGTAGCGATCGCCCACGGCATTTATGTATTTGCCATTGAAAGCTTTCGATTCACCAAAACCGTTAAAGCTTATCTAATAGCAAGTAGTGTCGGGTTTTTAGCTTTCGTTCCTTGGATTTTAACTGTTATTAATAGCTTGTCTGAAATTGACCGCACAACCACTAGCACTCAAGCCAGACAATCTGTGTCAGCTTTGGTTGCTGGTTGGATTAGCAATATTAGCTATTTATTTGCTGATTTTTGGCGCTACGAACCATTTTTTCCAGATTTGAATCTGCCAGTTTTGCGCTGGGGTCGATTTTTAATTCCCTTACTACTAATCTTGGTAATATACTCATTCTTATTTCTTTATCGTCAAGCAGGAACACGAGTTTGGTTATTTGTCTTTATCTTAAGTGGAGTACCTGCTTTAGCTCTGATGTTGCCTGATTTGATTATTGGAGGTAAGCTTAGTCTGCGATCTAGATATGTCATTCCCTGTTATGTAGGCGTTCAGCTAGCTGTTGCTTACTTACTGGCGAGTCAAATTATTTCTTCTAAGTTAATAGCCCGCAAATTTTGGCAATTAGTAATGGTAGCAGTAATTTCTAGTGGAGTTGTATCTTGTGCCGTCAGTTCTCAAGCCGAGACATGGTGGAATAAAAGCAGCCATGCCAATCCTCAAATAGCTCGCATCATCAATAAAGCTAATAACCCACTATTAATTAGTAGTAATTATTCTCTAAATATTGGGGATATAATGTCTCTCATTCATCTGTTAGATCGTCAAGTGCAAATGCAATTGGTGATTGAACCAAGTCTGCCAAATATTCCTGATAGTTTCAGTGAAGTATTTTTTTATAATCCTTCTAAAGAATTGAGATATGAGCTTGAGAAGAAATACAAACTAGTCGAAGTTTTCCAGTATAGTAGGCTGTGGCGGCTAGAACAGAAAAGCACCTAAATTTTATATGACTGAGATTCTTCTGATCTTGGTGTATTTATTAAGTAGAATTTTATTATTTCCAAGAGCATAAAATTAAGATTTACTCAGAAGTTAAGAAAGTAATGCTGACAAAAATTGCTGTTGAAAAAATTCTTGAGCGTGCCTTAATGGGATACGACTTATCTCTCGAAGAGGGAGTAGTGTTGTTACAACAAACAGACGAGGAGGCGATCGCAGCGATACGTGATACATCCGACACACTCCGCCACACTCAAGCAGGCGATACGGTTACATACATAATTAATCGTAATATAAACTTTACTAATATTTGTGAGCAGCACTGTAGTTTTTGTGCTTTCCGCCGAGATGATGGTGATGCCGATGCATACTGGTTAGATTCGGCGCAAATTTTGGAAAAAGCAACAGATGCAGTGCAACGGGGCGCGACGGAAATCTGTATGCAGGGGGGGTTAAATCCACAAGCGCAGATAAATGGCAAATCTTTGCCCTATTATCTCAAGGTAGTGGAAACCATTAAACAGGAATTTCCCCACATACATCTCCACGCTTTCTCTCCCCAGGAAGTGGAATTTATCGCCAGACTTGACGGACTTGGGTATGCTGATGTAATTACTGCTTTGCGCGATGCTGGTGTTGGCTCAATGCCGGGAACAGCAGCTGAAGTGTTAGACGATCAAGTTAGGCGGATATTGTGTCCAGAGAAGATTAACACAGACACTTGGCTAGAAATTGTCAGCACTGCTCACAAATTAGGCTTGCATACCACCAGCACGATGTTATCTGGGCATATTGAAACCCACCAACAGCAAATCGGGCATTTAGAAAAATTGCGATCGCTCCAACAAACTGCCATCAATCAGGGATATCCCGCAAACATCACAGAGTTTATTTTATTACCCTTTGTTGGTCAAGAAGCGCCCAAACCCTTACGTCGCCGTGTTGGACGCGATCAACCAGTTTTGAGTGATGCACTGCTGCTAGGCGCTGTGGCGCGGATTTACTTAGGTAATTGGATTCCTAACCATCAGCAGAGTTGGGTAAAACTGGGGCTTGCAGGTGCGACATCCGCCTTAGTTTGGGGTTGTAACGATATCGGCGGCACATTGATGGAGGAGCATATTACCACAATGGCAGGTGCTTTGGGTGGTACATGTATGGAAGTGGAAACTTTGGAAAATGCGATCGCTTCCTTAGGAAGACCTTACCAACAACGCAATACTCTTTATCAAAAAGTCATTAGTCATTAGTCATTAGTCATTGGTCATTAGTCAATAATTAATAGTTATTCTTCCCCTACTCCCCCTACTCCCTCATCTCCCTCATCCCCCACTCCCCACTCCCCATTCCCCAAGTTACCAATCCAAGATACGATGGACGTTGATTTACGTATCCTTTTACTTAATGAATATGAAGCGCTATTGGTCGCGTTTGCTTGCGCTGGTTTTGGTTGTATCTATCGGCTTAATGGGCTGTTCTGGCAGTCCAGATAGTTTGACTGGGGATTATCGCCAAGACACCTTAGCTGTGGTCAATGTTATGAGACAAGCTCTGGATATATCACAAGATTCACCAGAAAAAGCAGCAGTTCAAGCAGAAGCGCGTCAAAAAATTAATGACTTTTCGGCTCGCTATCAGCGAGTTAACTCTGTTTCTGCTCTTAGCTCTTTTACAACCATGCGAACAGCCCTCAACTCCCTGGCTGGACACTACAGTTCTTACCCAAATCGTGCTGTACCCGAAAAACTCAAAACTCGTTTAGAGAAGGAGTTACAGCAGGTAGAAGCAGCACTGAAGCGTGGCGGTTAATTCTTAACTAAGTGGAGCGGCGTGAATAATGAAAAGGTTTGTAGTGAGGACTTTAGTCCTCTTATAAGGACTAAAGTCCTCACTACGAACTAATCTCAATATTTTGATTGAGACTTTTCTAGCTAAAAGCCTTGTCACAGTTCAACTTACTTCGTCTCCATCCAATTTTCACCGACACGCGCATCCACCAGCAACGGCACACTCAATTGGACTGCGTTTTCCATCACCGACTTAATTTGCGGTTGTAATTCTTCCCATTCATCAGGGGGAATTTCAAACACTAATTCATCGTGAACTTGCAACAACAAACGCGCCTGATAGTTCTTCAAAACCTCATGCAATCTCACCATTGCAATTTTGATAATATCAGCGTTAGAACCTTGAATTGGTGCATTAGCAGCAGAGCGTAGTAAACCTGCATCATAAGCACCCAAATTCTTCAATTTACTCAAATCAATATCTTCTGGGTTAGTGCCTTTTAATTTGCGTAAACTGTTGTTAGTAAAGTCAAAATAACGACGGCGACCGAAAATAGTTTCTACATAACCAAGAGCGATCGCTTCTTTTTTCACTCCCTCTAAATATGCAAAAACTTTGGGATATCGTTCATTAAACCGCTTAATGAACTCGTTGGCAACGGTTTTATCTATCCCAGTTGAGCGCGAAAACCTTAGAGAACCCATTCCATAAATCACGCCAAAATTGATAGTTTTTGCCATCCCTCGTTCTTCTGAGGTTATATTTTCTTTTTCAAACACTAACCGCGCTGTCACAGTGTGAACATCTTCATTTTGCTGATATGCTTGCACTAATATCGGCTCTTGACTCAAATGAGCCAAAATCCGCAATTCAATTTGTGAGTAATCAGCAGCCACCATTAACCAACCAGATTCTGGCAAAAACGCCTTCCGAATTTGGCGACTAAAAGCTGTACGAATGGGGATATTTTGTAAATTCGGATTAGAAGAAGATAATCTACCAGTTGATGTTGCTGCTTGATTAAAATCAGTATGCACTCGCTGTGTATCTGGACGCACCAATGCAGGTAATGCATCAACATAAGTAGACTTTAATTTAGATAGAGTGCGATACTCAATGATCGCCTCAACAAATCCAGTATTATCATCTTCTTGGAGCCTTTCTAGTGTTGCTGCGTCTGTAGAAAATCCTGTTTGAATTTTACGAGAATGTCTAGTACTTAACCCCAACTTTTCAAACAAGATTTGGCTCAATTGCTTCGGAGAACCCAAGTTAAAATTTTCCCCAGCTATTTCAGTTGCTTCCTCTTTCAACCTGGCTAACTCAGTTTCTAAATGCTGCGAAAGTTCTTGTAAATAAGCTGAATTAATGCGAACACCCGTGTATTCCATTTGGGCTAAAACCGCTTCTAGTGGCTGTTCCACTTCCACTAATAGCTTAGACAAAGTTGGAATTTTATCCAGTTCTTCCCGCAATTTCGCCACTAAACCAAAGGTAGAATACGCATCCATACCGCAGTAATCTGCTACGGCAGGAATATCTATATCAGCGATAGTTTTACCTTTAGGAACTAAATCCAAATAACTTTTCGCTATTAATCCCAAATATCGCTGCGACAAATCCATCAAATTATGACTTGAATCAGGATTTAGAATGTAACTTGCCAGCATGGGATCAAACACTACTCCTGCCAAATTAATTCCTTGACACTTCAAAACTAAGCGGTCAAATTTGGCATTCTGTAGAGCTTTGGGATAATCAGCACTTTCGAGAATTGGGCGTAATGTTTCTAGCACCAAATCTTTATGCAAATTTTCCCCAGTTTTATGCCCCACAGGAATATAGGCTACCTCATCTGGTTGTATTCCCCAACAGCAACCAATTCCTACTAACTCAGCGTCTCTTGGTTCTAAAGCTGTAGTTTCTGTGTCCCAAGCAACAGGAGTCTCTGGGGTGGTGAATGTTTGCAAAAGTTTCACTAACTCAGTTAATTTTGCTTCAGTGTTGATGATGCGTGGTGTAATTGGGGAAGTAGATTGTTGTGAAACTGCTGCTGTATCACTAGCACTGAAAAACCACAAATCATTATCTTCATCATCCCTTAATTCTGAGTTAGTATTGGGATTACTTGCATCTTTTTTGGCTTCTTGTTTGTCCTCAACTTGGCCACCAAAACGTTGTTGAAGGTCGTTTATTTTACCTAAAAAAGACTTGAATTCTAATTTTTCTAAAATTGGTGCTAAAACGTTTGTATCAAAGCCTTTTAATTTGCAATTTTCTAAATCAAATTCTATAGGAACATCTAAAACTATGGTTGCCAAATAGCGAGACTTATCGGCATCTTCTTTACCCGTTGCTAGTTTTTTCTGAGTTGCGCCTTTAATTTCATCTAACGCAGCATAAACACGATCAAGTGAACCATAAGTATTTAACAGCTGCACTGCTGTCTTTTCGCCAATTCCCTTGACACCAGGAATATTATCTGATTTATCACCACAAAGAGCTTTAAAATCAACAATTTGTGAAGGTAAAACCCCCATCTTCTCTTTGACTTGTTCTGCTTCAAATTCCGTGATGCTATTTGTAGAGCGTTTTAGGGCATCTGGACTAAAATTCAGAACAGTGATTTCTTTGTCAGAGTCGATTAGTTGAAATAAATCGCGATCGCCAGTAAGAATCTTCACCCTATACCCAGCAGCAGTGACTCGTTGTGCTAAGGTTCCCAAAACATCATCAGCCTCGAAACCAGGGGCAGTGAAAATTGGTAAATTGAAGCCATTGAGCAACTCATGCAGGTTTGCTAAGTCGGGAATGAAGTCTTCAGGCGTTTCTTTGCGATCGGCTTTATAAGTATCATCAGCTTCGTGGCGAAAAGTGGCCTCACCCAAATCAAAAGCGATCGCCATTGCTTGGGGCTGTTGTGTTGCCATTACCTCCAGCAGGCACTTCACAAAACCAAAACATATACTGGTAGGAATCCCCGTTTTTGTACGCAGCCCTCCATCTCGCCCTTTGGCGAAAGCAAAGTATGAACGGTAAGCCAGCGAGTGTCCATCTACGAGGATGAACGTGGGGCGTGTTGCGGTTGCAGAAGTGATTTCAGACATAGCCCTATTTTAGCCAGAAGCTTCATCACATAGTTAGCAATTTCACATGCTAGTTCAGCTTTGCTTTGGCAACAATAGCGTATTTTTTGCGATACGCGATGTGCAACTTATTCTGTCACAAGACTATCAAACTGTAATGGTTCCAAACCAAACAGACGATTTAGCCAGACACAAACAGTATGAGCCAACACTTTGCGATTCAAACGACTTGTCAAATGCC
>JAIVFU010000158.1 GCA_020829485.1 Nostoc sp. CHAB 5834
GAATCACACGCGTTCCATTAATCCAGTAAGTCTTGCTCTGGCTCAACAGCGTGACGCATCCTACAAGCTGTTTATCGATCATCATTCTTGTCTCCCGCAACACACGCGCTCGTCAAGCTTGCACCCAAGAAAACCGCAATTGATGCGATCGCGCTTCCTTCAAAAATTTTGGCGTTGTAAATCCATGTGGGTTGATATTCCTCACCTCTGCTTTCTTCAATCCGGTCAAACCCGTGACAAAAGATAGAACCAACTACCATAAAACTAGTAGTTACCAAGCTCACAATTGCTACTGATGACGCTCCATTAAGTATGAATGAGTTAATCTTTTCATGCCAAGTTTTCACACGGCGAATGTGCATTACTGGCTTTTGTTCTAGATATGAATGCCACTCTTCATTAGTAAAATTCGTGGGCTTGTAATCATAGGGAACGTGAAAGTCCAATAGTTCGCCCACTGCTTGGATTGCATCCCCTAGTGTCACATCTGGAGAGTATTCCAGTTGCCTGAATTGTTCTGAATCTCGGATTTCTCTGAGCCAGCGATCTATTGCTTCTAACCTTCGTAATTGATTTTGATTAAGCATTACTTTCTCAAAAGGTAGTTCGTTGATTGCTTCTAAGTTGCGTAAATTGATATACATGAATCCTCTCTCGTGATGCAGACACGCACAATTACCGCGACCGCAGAAAATGAACGGACGCAATGCAGATATTGCTGTGAATAGTTGAATGCTCTCAAAACAGCGCTTGCAAGCCTTACAACCCTCGAAAGGAAGTCGCCTTAGCGTTTTGCGCTTGGGTCTTACTTGCGTCTGCCTTAAGTTATTGACGTATCGATAACCTTGACACTAATATAGTAAGTGAAGTTAAGCAGAGTGTCAACACTCCACTTACAATAATTGCAAATAGCTTAGAAGTGGTATTTAATAGCTCCATAAAGCATACTTTCTATGCGTAATGGCTACAAAAAAACCACGATTAACAATTTATATGGCATCACAGGAATTATTAGACGACCTACAAGCAATTGCCGATGAGCAACAACGATCAGTTTCCAATCTTGCTAGCATCGCACTTGCGGATTGGATAGCTCAATATAAAGAACAAAAAAAAGAGAACAAATAAAATTATCGACTCAGAGCAAACAAAAGGCGATCGCATATAATGTTGACCCTGAAAGACCCACCAAGCGATTTTCAACTCCCGCCGCACAACGAAGCGGCATTAGAGATGATTAGGGAGGCGAAAGACTATGCTTCCACTCAAGCTCTAGCGGCTGGTGGTGCTGCGCTGGCTACAGGAGGCATAGTTCATCCATTTGGCTGGTTACTTTTTGGATTGGCTTACAAGCCGTTGGTGGTAACTCAAAAACTTGCGCGGTTGGAAAAATTAACAGCCTTACTTTTGGATGAGTTTAAAAGTGAGGGAATACAAGTCTTTCCAGTGCTGAAGCCCGAAGACAAGAACCCCATCGACTTGTTTATTAGGTTTCCGAGAAGGACACATCTGTTTATCTCCATTCGTTCACGGGGAGATAGTCAGGTGGTCTACAACGAAAAAAGGGAAATTCTACAGGTGAAAAAGAAAGATAAAAATGGTTTAACCACCTGGAAACCCTGCCCATTAGTTGAGCTATCGGATTACGAGAGATGGCTGACTAAAAATAGAGATTTGTTCGGAATGTCCTCGAAAGAGGTAACAAAAACACCGACAGGAAAAGTTTTGGTCTTATGGAGTCCAACTCAGGCAGCATCTGACCACAACCCACATCTTTATTCTGAGATGGGCAGTATGAAAATTCTGGCTCTCAGGAGAAAAGGTACTACGTTTGTAATTCAAGAGGAGGAAGTAACCGAGTTCATCAAGGCTTGGTTAGCCAAGTACGAATAGGCTAAAAGCTGAAAACCCTAAGTCTCGATGAGACAAACGGGCTTTCAATTGGAATTGGGGATTGGGTTGACAGCCTAATTAATATCCCTAATAGTAATCTTATCAAACCTTTTTGAGTGTTAAGCGATTGTAACACTGGCTACACAAAAAACGGCAACTCAGGAATTTTATCAAATTCGATTTCTGAACACTTGTATATAAGATTACTTTCGGGATAGCTCCAATTCCTCCAACACACTTCAGGAGGAATAGCTCTCATGTCACCATTACAACAATCTCATAACTCAGTATCGCCGCAATCAGCAGATGCTCAAGGGGCAAATTCTGCTGCTTTGACAAAACTTGAGTTGATTGAGAGTCGCATAATCAAGTTTGCGTTTAACGCTACTGGCACAAACAAAGACTGGGACTTTAAGAAGCTGGCCGGCAACTTCGTTGATGTATTCGGCACTCTAGAAGATGTCCAGCAACATATTAAAGCAGGTCACGCTATCTGTGCCGGATTGTTAGGCGGTAAATGGCGCAGTAAGGCCAATATTATCGGTTCTCACTGGCTACTAATTGACATCGATAATTCCGATATCGCCCGTGATGCTTATGACTTGCCAATTAAGGACGAGAATGGAAATTCTATCAAAGTTTACGATCGCCAATTAACCATAGAAGAAGCCCTAGCCCATCCCTTCATTCAAAAGCACTGCGCTTTAATGTACACCACTGCCAGTCATAAACCAGACTGGCATAAATTCCGGTTGGTTTTCCTTCTTCCCGAATATGTCCAAGGCGCTGATACTGTAGAAGCTTGTACGCGCTTCCTCATGCAGCAGTTACCCCATGACCCAGCTTGTAAGGATGCAAGTCGTGTTTTCTACGGCAGCACAGAGGCAGAATTCCCGCTAGTCAACCCTGAAGCCACTTTACCAGCAGAATGGATTCAGGAAGCTCTAAAGATCGCGCAACAAGAGCGTATTGAGTATCAGCTAAGAATTCAGGAAATTGAGTCACGGCGTAAAGAGTGGCGTGAGATTTCCCTCAATGAAGGCTGGGACATTGACCAGCTAATCCAGAACGCACTTTCATTCATCCCACCACGCACCCCAGGAAGCGGTAACTATGACGAATGCCGTCAGGTGTTGATGGCGCTGGTTAATCATTATGGGGCATCCGAAGCGGAAATTATAGCCGAGCAGTGGTCGCCCAGTATCAAAGGCTCAACTTGGAACATCCACGCCAAGATTCGCAGTTTTAGACGTGGGGGAATTACGATCGGCACGCTGTTTCACATTGCCAAACAGTATGGCTTTCGGTTCCCTAAACGGCAGTATGAATATAACGAACGCGACCAAGGAGTAATTAGCCGTGAACAGTGGGAGCTTGGGCGAGTTAGAGAGGACTTGAGCAGCTTCCAAAATTTATTAAAGCAAGCGATCGCTCCATTTTCTTCGATATTTAAAGGATTTAAAGCCCCACCAACACCCAAGCCCTTACCCGAAATTGACACGCCTCCGCCCAATGTAATTATCTACCGCATGGGCAATATCCCGTTCAAAACCGAAATTACAGGCGATATCTCTATCTCCTGCCAGCCGGATGAACACATTGCTGCTTGGGTAGAGGCTGTTTCTAAAGGCTGGACACAAATCTTAGATAATTCTCACCCTGGACTGGGCAAGTCTTACAACGCGGGGCAACTGACAGCGACCTTATTTGGCGTTGATAAACTAATTTACCAGGATGCCAACCACAGAAACCCATCCACACTGCCCATTGAGACGAATTTTGTTGACTTACCAGTGCGGCACAACGGCTTTAAACTAGATCCCACCCGCAAAACTCCTACTGGTGAGGATTTTAAACTGTGGACTAAAGCGGGTGAGACTGCCGACACTGATGGCAATTGTCACAGAACTTACTTATTTAACGCATTTCGTAACAAGAATTTTAGCAGCCTTGATTTTGAAGAGAGCGGTATTAGTCCCATCTGTGGCGGTTGTTCCCTTAAAAATCAGTGCCGTTTCGCTAGTGGTGATGGTTTTGGATTCCGCTTTCAAAAACGCACAGTTATTCAAAATTATTCCGAACTCAGAGCGCACCCAGACTCTACACCAGTTACCTTAACTAACGCTGCTGACCAAACTTTCACCGTTGGGCGGTTATGGGAAGAAGCTGGTACACTCATCAAGTCCGTGCGTAATGTTGATGTGAACCGAGGCGATTTTGAAACTACTGTCGGCAAGCTGCTACTGTTAGAACCAAACATAATGTCACAGCTGCAACCTGCACTCTTAGTTTTACACCAACTGCTTACTCAGCAAATTAAACCCACTGACCGCTACGGCTTTGATGATGCCAGCATCCGTGCGCTGCTGCCGGCTTTCCCCACAGGGTTAGATATCGAAGCGATTCGCCTCTCCTTTGAACCTGATTTAACTTTCTTAGAAGACTTGGACTCAATTGATATTACCCAAGATAAACAACTCAAAAAAAGTTCTGCGGCTCGTTATGCTGCCAAAAAGGTAGTTAAAGACAGCGCACGAACAGCCGGGAGGGAGTTTCTTGACTTGCCTAATTACTGGTTGCCTGACTTTCTGGAAGCTTGGAAAGGTGATGGTAGTTTTCAATCTCAATGGGGTGTACTCAGCATTCACCGCCGAAATCCCAAACATACTGAATTGGCCCACTCTGCCAAATTTAATATTTACCTTGATGCCACTTTCAAATTCCAGCAATTGAAATTGAAACTGGGCATCGATGAGCCTGTGTTAGTCATTGAGCAACAACGCCCAGACTACGAAAATTTAAAAGTGGTCAACGTTACTGGGCTGGGTAAACTGCCTAAAAATCGCTCTCTTCCACTAAGCGATCGTGTTAATGCCCTCAAAGAAACCTTGAAAAAACTCTGCCCCACCCTTGGGATTATCGATTGGAAACAGATTGCAACCCAAGCCGAGGGCCGCACAGAATACGGTCACTTTGTCGATGGGCGTGGTGTTAATCGCTTTAGTGAGTGTGATGCGATCGCTTCTTTTGGCATTCCTTATCAAAACATCGGTGTTTTAGCAGCACAATATCAGGTGATGACTGGTGAACCAGTCAACCTGGAAGATAAAAACAGCGCTTTCCAAAAGTATCTCACAGACCTGATCCGTGCAGAAATTATCCAAGAGATTGGCCGATTACGCGCTCATCGTCGCCCCAATGTGGAGCTAACATTCTACTTCTGCGCTGACTATGACCTTAGTTTCCTCGATCGTGAATTACCAGGGGTGAAATTAGAAAGCGTTGATGCCTGCGATTTCTGCATTGAAGCGGGTAGCCGCGACCAGCAGACGGGACACGCCATCGTCAAAGCGTTTACCCAGCTTTGGCAGTCACACCAGAAAATTGGACAAAAGGCGATCGCCAAAATCATAGACACTACCCAAGGATGGGTGAGCCGATTTACCCAACGCTGGGGGGGCTGGCAGCACTTTAAAAAATTATTACTCTTGCTATTAGATAGTCTTAATAGCGGTAGTAATAAAAATTTGGCTGAATTAACCGATGATGAAAAGTGGCTAGCGCGTACATACTTCCCGATGTTGATTGCTGAATCAGAATCATCACCAGATCACCTGTTAGAGGGGGTGGCGGAAGTTGCCGAAGTTTTTAGTACTAGGGCGATGCGGCGAGTTTTGAATTTCTGCACGCCCCAAGTTAGGGCTGACTTGCTGATGACTTTTGTAAGTTGTCTGCCTACTGAAGTTTACTCAATTTCAGTTTCTCCACTCTCTGCATCACTCGCAGAACCTGCGCTATCACCTTGAACAGTCATAAGAACTGATTCCAGACGATAACCAACTTCCCGGATGTAATATCCAGCTGCACCCACGTCTTCAAACACGCTGTCAAATTGGGGATGAGTTGACGGAAAAATCTTTCTCAGGCGATCGCTGATTCCTGAAAGTTCTTCTTGGATAGCGATTAGTTCTTGAGTATCATCGTCCATAGTTACCTACCACAAAGACAACTGCCCCGGTGAAACATTTGATTTCCCACCCCTATGGTATAAAAGGTGACAAGCACTACAAAGAGCTATAAGGTTGCCTGTGTGGTTATTTGCTGGATTTCTGTCCCAATGATGAACCTGTAGGGTGTACACTCTGCGTTTTGAGCGTGTAAATTCTGATGTTTTTTCACCAGGGGGAATGCACTGTAACCCGCATTTTTGACAACGCCACTGGGCTTGTTGCTTAACTGAAGTGGCAATTTCTGACCAATTATCTGGGTATAGAGAATAGGTGAATGTCATCAGTCTAATTAAACTAAAGCTTTGAGAATTGTAATGCTTCTAGGGCTGGGCTACGTTTGAAAAAATATTACTCCTGCTATTAGATAGTCTTAATAGCGGTAGTAATAAAAATTTGGCTGACTTAGACGACGATGAAAAGTGGTTAGCCCGTACATACTTCCCGATGTTGATTGCTGAATCAGAATCATCACCAGCACCAAACTGCTAAAAAATTTATTCAGATTCAAAGTCGATCAGAACAGCATCGGCCTGAAACATTTCGTCTCTAGCTTTTAAACCAATATCTCGACGGATACTGTCTAGAATTTCTAGACCTGTGCGTTGGCTGTTGGGGTAGGGAGTCCAGATGGCGTTGACTGTAATTTGAGTACCGACTAAGAATGTGTTGACTGCGCCGACAAAATATTCACCATCGGCATAATCTAAGCGAACAAGGTAAACACGAGATTTGCCAGCGTAGTGAGCATTTTTAATGTCAAAGGCGGTTTGATAATCGGAATGTGATTCAGTCAAGTAGGTGATTTTAGGTTTGTTGGGATGATTAAATCCTTCGGATTTACCCAAATTGGGGTCTGACTTTTTAAATGCTTCGGATTTACCCCAATTAGGGTCTGACTTCTTGCGCCTTTTAGCTTCTCCCATATTGATTCCTATTATGTGGCTAACTTGACCCGTTCAAAGACTAAAATTAGGATGCCATTGTTTCTATGTTGTTGCTGCCTGGGCTACGTTTGAAAAAATATTACTCCTGCTATGTAGATAGTCTTAATAGCGGTAGTAATAAAAATTTGGCTGATTTAGACGAAGATGAAAAGTGGTTAGCGCATACCTTCACTTATTTGCTTTTTTGTATACGATAATCACTCTATCTAAGTAAAGTTCATCCGTTACTACTGAGATGGTTCGTATAAGCTGTTCGCCTTGAACTTCAATGCTATCAGATATTTTCGTGTCACCATCGTCGTATCTGAGCTTTTTTTTACTAACTTCATCGCTAGGTACAGCCCACGATACTAGATCATCAACCAATAAGAAGGCTTTAGAGTCATAGAAACTTAGATGACCATTAAACGGTATAACTTCAGACTCCAATACCCCTTCTCTGTCAAACCAATAAACTTTTGGTTCGCCTATTCTTTCTTCAAAGAATTTACCATCTGATGAGATAGTTAGAGTAAGTCCTTCGGTTGCTTCTACCTGAGCAATTAAATTGTTGCTGTTACCATTCAACCAATTTTCGACACCATTCGGATCTGGTTCATCACCGATAAATTTTATGTCGCTGTTTAGAGAAATGCTTCCAGTTAACAGCCATGTTCCAATTAATAATTCTATATTCATAGGATTTTTCTAATTACAGGTTTGATTCAGGCTGTTGCTGCTGTGCTACTGGCTCTTTACTTTGTCTCTTGCCCTTTGCACTATTAACTGTTGATTTATCCGGCTCACTACTAGCTTGATCTGACGCAGTATTTTCTACTGTTAGCTGAGTTGAAGTAGCCGGATTTGATGACTGATTCTTGTCGTCGCTTGAAGATGTTTTTTTCTGGCGACGGCTGCTTTTCTTCAACTCGCCCAATAAATATTTGATTCTGCTGCCAGCTAAATTAATCCCCAAACCCTTCAGCATCTCCGATACTTCATCGTAAGTGTAGCCGTACTTATCAGAAGTCAGTTTCTCAATGTATCTCCTCATCTTCCGAACAGCTTCTCTGTCCGATACATCCTCTCGTTGTTTTGGCTTCTGCTCCTTCAGTAGATTGATGGCCTTATCAATCTTGCCCTTCGTAATCACTTCCGAATTCTGATGCTCACTCATGGTTATTCATGAATATTGATTAACTGATAATTATCGACTATTTGAAAAAATCTGATTCAAAATCCTCAAAAAAATTGACTATTGCGGCTACGCCGAATTACCTTTTTGTACTACGGCTACGCCTTATATTTTTTAGTGTGGCAGCTTCGCTGGTAGTCTTATTCAAGCTCATGCTAAAAAATCTGGCTATTACAGCTACGCTGAATCAGAGAACTTTACTTAAAACAGCTACGCTGAATTATCTTTTCATATTACAGCTACGCTGAACTATTATTTTGTGTGCCAGCTTCGCTGAATCAGAGAATTTTCATATAGCGGCTACGCCATTTGTACCGACTCTGTAGCGGCTACGCCGAACCAGAATTTACCGACTGCTTGATTTTATCAAATTCCGGCTACGCCGTTGATATATCCCTCTGTAAGTTGTAGGATAATCAGCATCACGGCTACGCCGAAAGTACTCCCGCCTTCAGCCCCCTGCTGTGCTCTCCGTACATACGTAACACACGATACCTCACTCACCCCCAAAATGGGCTAGAAGCCAGCCATGCCTCAAAGCTTACGCTTTGTCTCGCTGCGCTCGAACGGCAGACTGGTTCAAGTGGGGAAACCCCCCTTGAAAAACCCCCCTCGCAATGTCCCGATATCTCTCGACTTATGGCGAATCGCAAGCAGTCAAAAGCTTTAGTCAGAAAGCATATTTTTCCAGTTAGGTTAAGTGATATTGAACTGGATATGATTCGGATTAAATCACAAGACGCGGGGATGTCAGCAAGTGAACTAATGAGGCGTAATGCATTGATGCGTCCATTACCTAAACGACTAAGTAAAATTAGCCTACAAACATATTGGGAATTAGGACAAATCGGGAACAATCTAAACCAGCTTGTCAAGGCAACTAACACAGCGCTAAAAATTGGGCGAACTTTACCTGCTGATCCAGAACTGCTAAGAGAACTATTAGAACTGCTACATCAGTGCAGACGAGACATTGGCTCGGATGATGTTGATGATGAAGATTCGGAAGAGGAAGAGGATGATTGGGAAGCAGACTAAAGGCAGAGGTTTTCGCAAGCTGTTGGATTATTTAGAATCCCGCGAAGATGCCAAACTAATTGGCGGCAACATGAGCGGAAGAAATGCCCGTGAGTTAGCGCGTGAGTTTAAGCTGTCGAGACAACTAAATTCTGATGCAGACCGAGTTGTTTACCATGTCTCGCTGTCAGCAGCTAAGGGTGATAAATTAGATGATGAGAAGTGGAGTGAAATCGGCGATCGCTACATGAAGGAAATGGGTTTTGATGCCAATCAGTTTGTCATCTTCCGCCACCATAACACCGACGACGACCACATCCACATTGCAGCCAGCAGAATTAGGATGGATACAGGGCTGTTAGTCCATGATTCCTGGGATTACGTTCGCTCGGAAAAAGTTCTGCGACAAATCGAGCAAGACTATGATTTAGTGCAAGTGCAGGGCAGTAGAGAGAAACTGAATCGTACACCCAGTACCGGACAAATCAGGCGCATAAGGCGAGAGCAGGAAGAATATTCGTTGGGGCAACGCGACTCCCCCCCAGAGCGTACCATTAAGGAGCAAGTTCAGCAGACAATTGACAACGCATCTGTTGACAATCCTCAGATGCCTTTATTCATCATGCGCTTGCAGGTTGATGGCATCAGTGTAAGGACAGGATTTACCAGAAATGGGAAATCTAAAGGAATTTCTTACGAGAAAGATGGGCAAGCTTTCAGTGGCACACAATTAGGTGCAGCTTATACCTTCCCAGGTTTGCAAAAACATCGTGGAGTTGACTACCAATCACAACGTGATGATGCCCAGATTGAGCAGCTGTTGAACAATCGTGTTGGGCAAGCAGTGGAGAGCGAACAACTCATAAATGCAATCCCTCTTAATAAAGCTCAACCTCTAACCACAGATAAACTAAAGCTAAAAGATAATCAGAAAGCCGAGTTATATAAGTATTACAGTGCTGACTTGCATAACTTATTAGTGAGTGACCGAGACAAAGAAATTGTCAAGAGGGCATTATTAGATAATAAGCCAGTTCAAGATGTTGAAGAAATTATCTTTGCCAGTCCAGCCGGATGGACTACTGATGAAGCTAAAACATTAGTTCTAATCGCTACCAATCAACTGGCATCTGATAGAGAGCAAAAACAGCGTTCACCCCAGTTTACACCACCGCCAGAGGATGAAAGCCTACGCCCAGTATTACAGCATTTCTTGACTCAAAAACGTGGTATAACAAACTTCCTTGTACACCCATTACAGCAGCAGGGGTTGGGTTACATAGACCAGCACCGAAATGTTGTCTTTATCAAGCGCTCTTTGAACGGTGAAAAGTCAGGCGCACTGGTTTGGGATACTCATCGCCAAGATAATCGTTGTTCCGAGTACCCCGAAAACAGCGATCGCTCTTCATGCTGGTTTCATCTGAAATTGGGTGTCTCGGCAGACGATAAAATCGAGAGAGTGTACTTGTGTTCTTCCCCCATTGATGCTTTGACAATGGCAGAGATTGACAGGAATGGACACAAGGGGCAACCACCAGTGAGGACAATGTACATGGCAGTGGATGACCCGGATGACTTGCCCTTTGAGGTACTTAGAAATATCAGTAGAATTGGTTTGGCATTTAATAATGATGATCAGGGAAATGAAGCCGCCCAGGTTGTTCAGGAAATGTTACCCCAGGCTAAAAGAATTGCACCCAATGGACAAAGTTGGAATGAGGTTTTTGTTAGAGAGCGGCAGAGGCAGCAAGAGATAGTGGAGCAAAAGCAACGCTCTAGGGGTTTTAGTCGATAATAAGAGTGTTGAGCCGACGAACTCGTTGCCGCTTCGCTCTCGGAGTCGGTGGCTCTTACGGGCAGAAAGATTACTGATTAGGCCGACTAGATCCTGCATCCCGCAAGAGCCACTCCGCTGCGCCGACTCCGAGCCACGAGTTCTTAAATCCTGGATATTCAAAAACTACTTTACTTGCGTGTTATGCTCCTCGTTCATTTTAGCCTACAGACTCTCTCGTCTGGATGAGAGCCTATGTTAGATCGCTTCGAGCAATCTGTAGGAATACAGACGGAAAGAATCCTTCGGCTTTTTGCTCTTTTGCTGACTAATTAAAAGAACAGCCATCAATTATCTCAACAGCTTTGTGAATGTTCTTAAAGCTACTTATCAACCACCCTGCTGATGTTTTCTCCAAGTAAAAGTCTCGTATTTGAAGGAATTTAGGTTGATATCCTCTACATACCTTGGGTGAAATACCCCAATATACAATCCTTTCTATTTTCCTGTTGGCTCTTATTTTTACCCGTTTATTTTCCTCAAGCATTTGGTAGTCCTCAAATTCAGCCCTACTACTGTTGTCATAATTAATGACGGCAAAAGAGTTCCTAGAACGTACTGCGTCTATCAACTCCTCTTGACTCTTAAGTGCCTGTCCAGTGTATGACGCACGAAGTCTACTTTTGTCCAAATTCTCAAAGGCAACGAGGTCAGTCAGGTATGAGGTTTCAATAACTGTTTCTGCCTGTACACGTTGTTCCTGTGTGGGAGACGTTGATTGAGTTCGACAACTATCTGGCTGAGGTGTCTTTAGTTCCAAGTAAATTGGTCTAGTAGTACTAGGGTCAACCCTCAAATCTATCTTTTCTACTCTGTCCTGATAGCACGCAGGATACAAATAAATTTCTACACTTTTCCTTCTAGCCCACATTCCGCACTTCAACCTGTATTACAAAAAGTTACAGATAATTCTGGGACGTAAGTAAATAAAAATACACAAAGGTGTTCAGTAAATAGGCATTAAGAAACGAATCTATGTGACGAACCATA
>JAIVFU010000159.1 GCA_020829485.1 Nostoc sp. CHAB 5834
TGGAATGAAAAGTCAACCTTGAAAATTATCGCAAAGTGCCAAATTCCAGATGACAATTTTACCAGCCAAATAGACTTTGCGATCGCAGCTTAATTTCCGCACCTTTTTTATGGTGACGTGTACTAAGGTTCCCTTGCCACCTCGCTGAGTACCAGCGATGGCAATGACTTGAGAACTCATCATATCTTCTACTTGAAAACCACTTTTCGTTAAAGCAGCGATGAGTGCGTTTGCCCTATTAATTAGAGGGAGATTAATTAGAGTCTCTGGTACAAGCCCATCAGCTGATGGCTGTAACTCTGCCGGTCTAGAAAGCTCCGTAGCTTGGTTCATCTTGCCAACATCTACTTGTGGCGATTGAAACTGTTTGATATCTACGGTTGGTGGTAACTGGACGTTTGCCTGTGCGATCGCACTTATCTCCGACCGATTCACTCGGCTGTCAATCGTCACATCCTGTAAATGGAGAGCCATGCTTTCATAAGTCGGTAGCTGACGACCCTTAAGCTTACTAAACCAGCCAAACATCCAGCGATAAGCGTAAAAACGTTTTCCTGGTTCAACTTGCGTTAAATACTGGACAATATTTTCAAATTCAGCATGAAGAAAGGCGTACTCTTGTGCTGATTGTCGTTCTAGGAATTTAACGGTATTAGCAAGATGATCTGCTTGATAATTGCTCCTAGCATCATAATTCCCGGCACGAGCTAGAGCGTCTATAAAGTTGCCACGTACAAAAGGCAAGGGAGCAATTTCTTTAGTGCGGTTGGAGTGTTCGACAACAAACCATAGCCATGCAGCACCACCAATTAAACCACCAATTAGTGCCAGTGGGTTGACCATATAACAAACTGCTCCGATCCCAGAAGCCAACAAACCAAGTACACGGGTCATGTCTGCTTCGTTCTCAGATGCCCGTGCCATTTCAAATAATTGCTCTTTTCTCTCTTGCAGCCATTGGGCGATGTTCCCGGCTTCCAAGTGAGACAAATTAGGATATTGCTCGCGCAAATATTCAGTTTCTTTAGTTGTAATTTTTGGGATATTGTTACTTTGCATAAAAGAAATGCCCTGTTGAGTAGTGAGTGCCGCTCCACTCAAGAGTTATTAAGCGGCGCTCACTTTAATCTTTGGTCAACCGCCAAATAGCGAACCCAATTTCACCTGCCATCATTGTGCCGATGTTAAATAAGATGCAACCCAAAATCATGAATGGGGCTGTGTAGTCGAATGGGTTACGAGCTGCAAAGGTGGTGACAATATCGAACGCCCAAACCGCAATCACAACTAACCCTGCACTAGAGCGATCGCGTGTACCTGCGGTCTTGTAGTCCTTCCAAAGTTCACCAACAAGGTCAATCTTGCCACTAGGCTTGGTTTCAAGCTCATAAACCATGTGGTCTTGAAGTTCCCGCCTAGCTGAATCTGGGTTCTTACCGCGTAGGGCGTGGGCTTCGATTACTTGCACACCTACAGAAATCATGAATGCCAGGTAAAAAAACGGGTTGAACAGTGCAAACGGCACATTTAGCCAATTCCAAGTCGGCTCAAACCAGGCAAAAACAGGCGGCCCAGTAAAGATTAATTGCCAAGTTGAATCAGCACTAATTATGGAACCGCCGATAAATAAAATCCCTCCAACTAACGCACGACCCGCACCACCGTTAGCAACAAACTGATTGACAATCGCGGCGGCAGCCCTAATGGGTAAGCCGACAATCATCACTACAGCCTTGGCACAAA
The DNA here is from genome assembly GCA_020829485.1 of Nostoc sp. CHAB 5834. Next base: position 1,744 of record JAIVFU010000159.1, read on the forward strand.
AATCGATGATTTCACCAAGCGATCGCTTCTTATCTTTGGGCTTACTATCGCTGTTGTTAGTACTGTTACTTTCTGCACCATTAGCCATTATTTCCTCCTACTTTGTTTGATATTTTGAACGCTTTTACAAATACCTTTATCTTTGTGCTTCCACTTCCAAATTCCTTCTTCAATCCGTCCAATACACCTACCTGTTGCGTCAAAAACATCAACAATCTCATCATCTTGATAAAAGGTTGTGTCTGGTCTGGGATTGCGTTTACTGTTGTCAAAGTAATTGGTAATTCTCAGTTCCCGAGTTGTGGGCATCACTCCTGCCTCATACAAGGCATCACTGGTTTTTGCCCGTTCTTCTATGCGGGAACGTTCTAATTCTTCTGAGGCTTTTAGCCGTTGAAGTTCCGCATAAGCCCCCAACTTGGGTACTAAGGGGATGATTACAGGCAGTATGCAGATGCCAATACCAGCCAAAGCTAAGTACAGTTGTTTCTTATACATGAGACTACTGTGTTATAGCGCATTCTTACTACAAATTTTTCCCATGTTTCACACATAAAATGAGGCGTTTCATGTTTCACGACGTTGAAACACTGATGAAACCGTTGAAACGTTTCATGAAACAGTGCTGTGAAACAGTTTTATGAAACACTCCCGCCCATAAAGGCTTTCGAGCAAGGAATTGTCTAGTGTTTCATGTTTCACGTTTGATGTTTCACGCTGGCGGAATGCTGTTTCATGGTGTTTCACGCCCTGAAACATTGATGAAACCGTTGAAACGTTTCATGAAACAGTTCTGTGAAACAGCTTTATGAAACACTATCGCCCATCACTGTTACTTTGATGCCCGTCTCAGAAATGTCAATGCTGCACCAACAAGTAATGCCAAGGGAATGAATATCCCACTACCAATTAACCCAGTAGCGACAACGCTACTAACGATATATGCACTACCACCTAAAGCGCCAATAACTGAAGTAGCAAACAATCCCGTACTGAGAATATCCATGTCCTGATTTTTCCTTTGATGAGTTAATAGCTCTTGAAGTAATCGGATTTCAGCAACAGTAGCAACAGTTTCATTTTGGATTTGTAACAATGCCGCCACTGTTTTATAAGCTTCTAAAATCGGATCTGTGTCCCCATCGAAGAAACTCTCTCCCGCAACAAATTGAGTCGCGCTTTGAGTTGTTCCTTTTTTTGAATCGACTTCCCCAGCCTTGTTGAGGCTTCTTCTGCCAAATTAATCAAACTCTGATCTATCTCGGTAATCTGGTTATCAACTTCCAACATGGATTGTTCAGCAAAGGCATCTAACACCGTCCCTTTGGCTCCAATCAAGGATTCCATGAACAACAAAGCTCCTGTAACACCAGTCGATGCACCCAAAATCTTAGATTGCTCATTTTGAACGGCTATAGCACCAGAAATAGTCTCTTTATCAGCCGCAGTCAACTTGTATGAGGCTTGTTGAATTGCTTCGTCAGCTTTGGTGATTGTGGCTTCGGGTATATCTGCTATAGGTGATTGTTGAGGTTGTAATCTCTCACTATTGGTAATGTCTCGAAATCTAGCTAAAATCTCGTTTGGAACTTGTGAATCGACCGTCCATTTTTGCTCTGGATATTGGCGGCGTAGCTCATCAACTACCTTTCCTGGTACTTTGTTGAGAGCTTGTGCAAATTCTTTAACAATCATGATTTAGGCTCCTAAAAACTTTTCGGGGTGATTTTTTAATTCAATTGCCACCTTTTTCAAAGAACCTTTGGCTAAAACGTAACTTCTAATTCTTTGAAGTACAGGTAAGTGCCAGTTTGTCAACTTCGCTCGTCCGTTTAGCCCTCCATTATCTTCGTCCCGAAAATCTTCAAATTCTGGCAAGTACAAAGAAGCTAAGTCTAAATACTTTTGGAACTGTCTAATTCCAACTGATGGCTCCAATTTCTTGGCTGCCTCCTCTCGTGTTAACAATTGTTCAACTACACAGCTTCCCTGAATTAGCAATGGTTTCGGCTCCTAGAGTTCCGATAGAGTTCCGATAGAGTTCCGACTGAGTTCCGGTTGAGTTCCGGTTGAGTTACTGCTGAGTTCCGATTGAATTCCGGTACTGATAATACTAATAATAAAAAAACCACCGACTGGTGGGGAGGGTTTTTCTAATGACTTAGTGTTTGGGAAACACTAACTTCTTAATAAGTAACTATGAATCGCTCCAAAATGGTTAAGTACATACGGCTTTGGTTCGACAAATCTGGAGCTACTTTCATCAGCTAACCAGTTTTTTAATGCCTCAACTGAGTAACCTGACAAACGACTCATTTGGTAAGTCGAGAAATTATGGACTTTTTTAAATTCTTTAGGATGTATTGGCTTAATACCAATATTTTTCATACTACGATCGCTCCTACTATCTGTGAAGCTATTGTGGAAGTAGTCCATTGTTTAACGTACCATACCGCATAAAAATTTGCAAACATAACGTAAACTGCCGTACTATCTTTATATTATTTCTCTGTTGTGTATGCCGAAATCAGGATTTAAAACAATCACAGTACCGGACTGGATTGTTGATGAAATTAAGAGACAGCCTGACTATAAGGGGAATCAAGCTGCCACTTTGGGGGCGCTCGTTAGGGATGGTGTTGCGGCTCGTGGCGGGGAATTAGAAAACCCAGCAATATTCCTTGCACGAGTACTGAATCACTTACCTAATTGGGAGCGGCGCGAATCCTGGGAGTTGGCGCTGACTATTTTAAGTTGGTTGCACTCAACTGAGCGCCCTTCTAGTTAGCTTTGATGATATTACAGAGGTTTTCAGTTATATGATTTTGCTGTTACGCGAACGCGCTACCCCGGAACAACTTGAACTTTTGCTCCAAGAGCATAGGTTTTACATCAAAACCGCAGTTGATATCAAACGTCGGGTACTAGTTGGTGGTGGTGATTTGCACTATGACTGCGAACAAGCTCTTTTGGGTGATGGTAGTCGGCAAGAAACTATCTGGGCGGCAAGCTTTATGCCTGTAACTCAAAAGATGATTTTTGAATCAATTGTCAATCTTCGTCCCCCGCAAAATAGATCAATGGAGATATTGGACTCTAATATTAGAGAAAGGGTCGCTCAAATCATTATCGAATTCCTGGGAAATTTATGATCGAATTGACACCGAGACAACAAATTTTTATACAAGATGATGTGACTACCCGTTTACATCATCTAGCTGCACACCTTGAGCAAATTCAGTCTTTGTGGACTCAAGGCTCATCGCAGGAATTTATGCTGACTCTGGTAAAAGAAAGTCGATACTTTATTGAGTGGACTGTACCAGATATGGTGAAAGCAGATGATATTGATAGAGCAGCAGAGTTGGTTGACTTAGGTCGCTTATTGACTCGATGGCTATTCCACTGGGAGAACATTTGGTCGGATGCCGAACAAAAGCAATCTGCTTCTGTTGAAACTTCATATTGGTTACAGCGAGTTTTGGAAATATCACGTACTGAACCGGAATCACTCAGTGCATGATCTCTATGAAGTCTGACTTTGTTTGACTAGCACCGAACGCAAGTACTGCCGACAAGCTGCTTCTCCCCGATAAATCAGAATCCGCAACGCCTCTATTTCCTGCATCGGAGAAATACAAATCTCAGCGATGGCTGGAATCAAATTCTGTTGCTTCTGCACGTAAGAGAGATGCTGCTGCTCTAACACACCAATCTTGGAGTTTAACTCCTGTATTTGCCGCAATGCTTTCGTCAGAGACGATTCTTTGCTTTGAGAGCGATTATCTAGAGTTAATGTCATTTTATTTACTCCTCTAAAGATTTTTTAAATGTTTGCCAATCGGGGCATTTATCACCTTGCCAGCCTCTGGGGTGAACAGCGCAATTGAGTGTTACGCCGTTGTAGACAACCCCGTGGAAAAATGCTCTGACAATTGAAGCCTGCTCCCATCCTTACTACTCCCCACAAGCCGCAATGTATGTTGACAGCCTTGCAAAATAGTCCGAATCTCTGATGTAGTTAATTTAATTTCCATTGCTGTTCCTCCTAAAATTTGTCCCGTTGAATACTGAAACTCGCTCCAATCAAAGCACTGCCCAAAAAGCCTGAAAAACTAACTAACATCATCCCCAAGCAGGTCTTTTTCTGATGCTGCCAATGTTGAGAACTTGTGGCAATCTCCATTCCCCAGCATCCCATTGCTCCAACTCCTGAAAACCCAGTTAAGAGCAGAGAGACAATTGCAGTTGTTTCTATGGTGCGATCAATGAAAATCCTGGGGTTGAATCTTCTCCTAGTACGGCGGCGAAGAACCAATTTACTCTTGTGGTCTAATTGAGATTGGTAAACAACTTGTTTGTGATTAGTCATTTGGCATCTTCCAATTCAATAAAAAAACCTGCACCAGTATTGGTAATCTTTACTTTTTTTTGATTGACCAAGCTTTGAATCACTCCCAGGCTAAATTTGATCTGGCACAATCGAGCGCTACCTCCACAACGACAGAGATACTGTAGGCACAATGAGGACTGGTCAGTAGAGGTGGGGTAAGTGGATTTTCTCGGCATAATCTTGACTATGACTCTATGATTTTTAGATGATGTGCATTGAAAAAATTCTTTGACCAGTTGGCATATCTGAGAAATGAACGCAAACCATGCCGTGTGCTGAATACTGGATTACTGTACCTGTTTGCCCTAACCTGGGGTCTTTTTCTGTCAGTGCTTTAATGACTTTTACAACTGAATTAATTGGTGGAAGATTAGCCATTTTTAATCTTTAGCTAAACAGCCTATTATTGATTAGTAATTCGAGTTTCGTCCGATACCATATTGCCATTTTAAAAAGCTGACTGGAGTACAAATTTCTTGCCAATCACAAGCTCCTCTTGGTGCATTCCAGTCTTGTCGGTATTCCTCTTCAAAATACCCTAGTCCCCAATGCCAGTCGTCATATTCCGGCTCCGACTCCCATCCAAACCAAAGAGCAAAATTCACCTTAATCAGATACAAAAACTTAATCGTCCATCCGCCATCATAATCATAAATAAAATCGTAATATGCTCTTAAAAAGCGTTCATTTGTTAATGCAATTAAATCCATTCTTGACCAAAGATTCATCTGCTTAGTACCTTCTTATTCTGTTGCTAACTAAAATTTAATTACTGTGATTAGCTAAGATGATGGTAAAATTTCTTCATGTTTGATAAAAGGTGTTCATGTTTGATAACACTTGCAAATTTATTGCTGAAATGTATTCTCCTGATTTCGCTACTTGGCTGTTAGGAAAGCCTATTACTTTGACCAAATTAAGCCCTACAGAGTTATCCTTAGAACCTATTCGTGCTGATGCCTTAATATTGTTGCAATCAGACGAAGTTGTTCTCCATATTGAATTTCAGACCAAACCCGATGAAGATATGCCTTTTCGGATGGCTGATTATCGTTTGAGGGTGTATCGTCGTTTTCCCAAGAAACGAATGCACCAAGTAGTAATTTACTTAGATAAAACCGAATCGGAGAAGGTGTATCAAACTACTTTCACTGCTGGAAGTTTGCAACATGAGTTTTCAGTGATTCGTTTGTGGGAGCAACCAAGTGAGATATTTTTGTCCACACCAGGATTACTCCCGTTTGCGGTCTTGAGTGCTACTGAGAACAAAGTTGCGACATTACAACTTGAGGCTGCGGCTGTTGACAAAATTGCTGACAGGCGGACACAAAGTAATATCGCTGCTGCCTCTGCAATTCTGGCTGGGTTAGTATTAGAAAAAGATGTAATTGAGCGTTTATTCAGGAGAGACATAATGCGTGAGTCTGTGATTTACCAACAAATTAAAACCGAAGGCAAGGAAGAAGGGCGAGAAGAAGGAAGTCAACAAAAAGCTCATGAAATTGCCCAAAACTTACTAACTGAAGGGATGACAGTAGAAGCGGTGGCTCGGATTACTGGTTTATCAGTAGAAGTGGTGCAACAATTACAGCAAGGAGAATCCGAGAATCAAAAGTGATTTTGCTACTGTCCCTGTACTGAATCAGCTCAACGAGGGCTGTGTTTCAAGTCCCGATTTTCTCTGTCTGATACTCAGTACGGTGGTTGCTTGTTGACAACAATACCTCTTTGTTTGATAAGTACGATCACTTTTAATGCAAAACCAGCGTTTCTAAGAGAAGGTTAAGATTGCTGCCGAATGTATTCTTCTTGAAGTATGATTTTTGTTTGCTTCAATTCAATTCAGGCAATTGTGCAAGCGCTCCTTCCATCCATGCCTGAACTGCTTCCATCTCAGAAACACCTCGCAATACAGCATCGATTACGTGTTTCTGATAAGAGTTAGCAGCATGATTAGGATGGACAAATTTATTACCAGCCCAAGCCAAACACATAGTCTTCACTAGTTCGTCAATCTGAAGAGAATCAAGCTCACTCGGACTCGTAACATTTCGAGAATGCAGCCACTCTTTGACTAAATCTAGTGGATAATTTAAAAGTGTGCGAACTTCTTTGACTCGCAAATCTTTTGGGCTGATTGATGGTGCAGTTACAGCTTGTTTTGGTGGCTGGACTCTATACTGGTGATTGTCTTTGCGGGGTCTAATATTATTCTGTGGCTGTTCAGGCTTTTGAGGAGTAGTTGCGCTTTCAGCATCATTATCTTCATCTGCCGTCACCGATAAAATTGCACAAACCGCATATCGCCGTGCATAAGTTAATGCTGCACCAAACTTTTGAGAGTCAGCAATCTCAGGTAAAGGATAAGTGCTGGTAATACTCTCTCCAGATTCATGAAAAACATGAGTCCGTAGTACGGTTTTACTTTCAAAGATTTCGGTGGTTTGAATTATTACTAATCCATGTTTACCAAGTGCAGGAGTGACAGCATCCAATACAGCATCTAGTGTTGCATATTTGCGCTTGTAGTGAGGATTAGTACCGTCTTTTTGAATGGGGTTAAACTCTGCCTTTGCCTTGATTAAAGCTTTGATTAGTTCTTGCATGGTTGGCTCCAAATTCCTACCAATCACTTTCGTTGACATCACCAGACACTTTTTTGTTAGACTTAGCTTTATTCATCTGAAACTCTGAGGCTTTTAGCACAGGCATTGCAGCAAGTTTTACCGAAGCTTTAGCTTGATGATAGAGAAATTGTGTTATGCCATCCGCGTCTTCTCCATCCTCGACTTGCGCCCAAAGAGAGCAACCTAGTTCGAGTGATTCGTAATCGCCAAGATTGAATTTTCTGGAGTAGCTAACAGATACAGTTGTGAATTTCATTTTTTGGGATTTACTAAATTTTCGTTATCAATTCTCTTCATTACTATCAACCATTTCAATGCTGAGTATATGACATAAATCTCCAGCTTTTACACCAACAATTCCTGGTTGGATTTCCGTAGATAATTCCTCAATGATTGAATGAAAGCCAGGGGACTCATCATTGATTTCAACCTCAATCAAACCTGCATTATTCGATATAACTGTTGCCCAATCTGGCAAAGTGTTAGGAATACTTGTTGTATAGAGTTTCATTACTCTGCCTCCTGATTAAATTTGACTTCAACAATTTCTTCGACACAGCCCATTACCTCACCCAATTGACACTTCTCGACCTAAAGGTACGAGGATTCTTGCTTCACAGGGATTCCAGTGAATTTACCCTCAGCAAGCATCTTGACCGTATGCCCTACGGCTGCAAGCCCCCTTAAGAGAACTACTTGTGCAGCTGCAATATCTCTATCAGTTATATAGCTGCAATTTGAACAAACATGAGTACGAACAGAAAGCTCTTTTTTGCCTGTCTCAACTCCGCAACTAGGACAAATCTGGCTGGTTTTGTGGCTGTCTACTTTCTGGAAATAGACACCACGTTTAAAACAAGTCTGCTGTAGTATGTTGAAGAATTGTCCAAACCCCGCATCTAAACAGTGTTTGCCCAAGATAGAGCGAGATAAACCAACTAAATTCAAATCTTCAACAAACACCATCCCTGTATCATCACAGATTTGATGAGACAGCTTTCTATGCCAGTCTTTACGACAATTGGCGATGTATTCATGTAATAACGCAACCTTCTTTTGTGCTTTATGCCAATTGTTCGAGCCAATACGTTTTCTTGAGACACGCTTTTGTAGCAATTTCAGCTTACGTTCGGCATCTACAAAAAACCTCGGACGTTTGACAGTTAGCCCCTTAGAAGTTGCGATAAAACTTGTTAAGCCTACGTCAATTCCTATTGCTTCACCGTGCGGGATTAGTTGTGGTAAAGATACATTCCATTGCACAATTAGCATTACATACCAACCAGAGGCACGTTTAACAATATGAGCTTGTTTTACTGTACCACTATCAGGTATTTCTCGTGATTGATAAAATTTAACCCAGCCAATTATCGGCAGTTTTATTTTTCCCTTTTGGATTGGATTAACCCCTAACTGTGGAAACACAAAAGAGCGCATTCTCCCTGTTTTTTTAAATCTGGGAAATCCGTATTTGCGTTCCCACATAGCAACAAAGGCTCTCTCTAGACGCTTCAATGTTTGTTGCAAAACTTGTGCTGCAACTGCACTAAGTTCAGGATATTTCTTTTTTGCTTGGGTTAATCTCTCGGATTGCTTGAAGTAGGTTGGACGTGGTGTATCGACAGGAATTATGTACTCAGAACGTAATGAACAAGCATTAATCTGACAAGAACGAGATTTAATCCAATCTTTACGCTCTGCCAAAGCATAATTATAGACACGGCGGCATTGTTCTAGCCAGTCTTGAAATAATGCTATTTGGCTTTGTGTGGGTTTAAGTTTAAATTCGTAAGTCAGAGTGAACACTTGAACTATCTCCTAATCGTGCCAGGAATTGCTTTTAATTTGTTAGTCAGAATGCTCTGGATTTTCCAGCCACCTTCATAAATTCATCCAACCCAACTGCTGCATCAACCGGCTCGGCGTATCGAATTTTATCTACAGCATTAGACCAGTGGGTAATGTGTTGAAATATCACCCCAATCATGGAATCATCTGTGTAAACTCGATAAGTTCTGGGGCAAGCTCCATTGACGTATACGAGTTTGTAGGGAGGAATTTCTTGTACCTCTGCATTAGGGTCAGTTGGAAGTAGGAGAATTTTTTCTGTTAAATCATCCAACTGGATTGTTTGAAGAGAAAATGGGCTAATCATATTTGATGTGCCATGATGATTTCGATTGTTTAAATTTGTTATCCAGGCGATTGCTTTTCCCTGGGACTGCAATCGCCTTTTTCACTTCAGCAACTTACGCCGCTACTGCCGCTCGGACTCCTAACGACGCAATCACCTGTTCTGCACTTGGAGCCACGCGATTGACTCCGTACTGTCTTGGTCTTGCGTACCAACCCTCTTCATCCCAACCAATGAAGGCAACTAACTTGCCCTGGCGATAGACTTTCGTACTAAATACTAGATAGTCAATCTCACCGTGGTACAAACCGAAAACAGTGCAAGCTTCTTTCAACTCGGACTCCAAGCGCTGATTCCGTTCTCTCGGTGTTTCCGGTAGAGTTGCTTTCACCTCTGCAACTCTTGTAGCGAACCAGTTGCGGTCGAAGGGTAGCCGTCCACCACCGACTAACTGTACCCATACCGTAATCCCGCCTTCTATCCAGATTGTACGCACTGATTCGGGTTCCACTTCGATAATCTCGCCAATGATGCGACGGTCACGAGCAGTCAGGGGATCTTGGGTTGGCGCTACAGCTTCGGCTTGGGATTCGATGTAGTTGTCAAGTTCTGCTTGGGCTAAGGTTTGTTCATCACCAGAAGCTTGCTGTGTATGTGTTGTATAAGGCATAATAGAGTTCCTTGATAAAAGGGTAAAAGGCGATCGCAAACTTTCTCAGGGTGGGCGATTGCCTTTGTTATGTGTGCAAACAACGTTGTGGTTCAGCACAACGCTCTCAATTAGATTTGGCGTAGCCATATATTAGACACGTCCAAAATATAATCCAGGCACAAAAAAATGGTAGAAAGTTAAATTAGCACTCTACCAATCCAGTTAAAAAATGTGTATTGTCCTTGATTATATCCAAAAATATCCTCTCAGAGCAAAGC
>JAIVFU010000015.1 GCA_020829485.1 Nostoc sp. CHAB 5834
TCAGTCTTTAGAAATAGAAGAGATAGATGAAAAAGAAATAGAGAGAAGAGCTAGCTTAAATTTAGAAGGATACACATGGAAGTCAGAAATAGTAAATTATGGTGGAATTAAACAAATTTGGTTAGTAGTAGAAAGTCAAAAAAGAAAAAATAGCGATTTAGAAAAGCTAGATAAAAAGCTAAAAAAAGAAAAAGAGAAAGTTGAAAAACTACTCAAAGAGTTGAAAAGAGAAGATTTTGAAACTCCAGAGCAAGCACGATATAAGCTAAAAGGAATCAACAAAAAATTAAAATTATTTGAAATTCAAGAAGTTAAACTTCGTGAAACTAAATCAAAAGATAATAAGACTGTCTATAAAATGGAAGGAGTAAGTTATGAGAAATCATCAGAAATAGAAATACGAAGAAAAGAAGCCGGAAGATTTATTTTAGCAACTAATCTAGTTGATGATGACGAAAAATTAGAACCAGAAGAAATTATTACAAATTATAAAAATCAACAGTCTTGTGAGAGGGGATTTAGATTTCTAAAAGACCCCTTATTTTTTGCCGATAGTTTCTTTGTTGAAAATCCTGAAAGAATTGAGACGATGTTATTTTTAATGTCTTTGTGCTTGTTAGTTTATAATCTGGGTCAAAGGGAACTGAGAAATAGCTTAAAAAGAATTAAAATTGGAATCAAAAACCAACTAGGGAAGTTAACAACTAATCCTACATTAAGATGGGTATTTCAATGCTTCCAAGGAATTCATCTTTTAACTTTAAATAGAGTTAATCAAATTATTAATTTAACGACTGAGCGCCATTTTATTTTAAATTGTTTGCCATCATCTTGTCAAAAATATTATTTACTTTCTTAATCTAAACAAAGTTTTGAAAGTAAATAAAAATTTATTAACATCTGAAGGAATAGTAATTGCTCCTCAAATTTTTAGTGCTTATATAACCTATTTTATAGACAAAATATTTTCTATTTGATTATTTGTTTTTCAAAATATATTCGTTCAGTAGTCTATTTCTTAATCATCCTGATTTTTTTGCTTTTCTCATTATGTAATCTCTTTGTACTTCAAATTGAAGTGCGGAATGTGGGTTCTAACTGTTTCGTGGTCAAAAACGCACGAAGCAAAGATTCACTCTTGTCTACAGCTTTTGCTGCTTGAACTTGACTCATAGTACATTCGCCATTCGGCATTTGAAATACTTCTACTTCGATGCCAGTAATCTGAATTGATGTGCGTCTAGCTCTATCTGTCATGATTAACTTTCCTCGGTGTTTTGTTTGTTATCGGCGTAAATGTTGGCGGTATCAATTCCTAATCTATTTAGAAGGAATCTAAGCACTGAAACGAGCTTACGAGCTTGTTCATAACGTGGTGAGGTAATCTTCTCTTGGCAAGTTTTCTCCCATATATCAACCTCTTTCTCTAGGTCGATTAAGAGTAGATAGATGTCATCCAACTTGTTAGCAATAGATAATGGAACCCACTTTTGAACTACCTCACCGGCGTACTTCTTTTTTCTTCCAGAACCCGTTTTCCTTGTTCCACTTCTGGGAATACCTCTAGGCATGAAATTCAGTATTGTGTATAAAAAGGGAATTCAATCAAACAATCAGCAATAACAACGCTATGGAAGTGACAAACTCTACTTCCCTTGCTGTTCCTGCCTTCTATTATTTATGTCACATCAATAAAAGAACGTCAATTATTTTTATCACAAGAATAATAAAATAAGCCACAACGTATGCTGTGACTGGTTGAATTCATGTTTGCAGATATTTTGACAATGCCGACCATACCATTCTCCTGAAGTGTCACTCACGGATGTCACTCCAGATGTCACTAAAACTGACACTAAAAGTGACACCTACAAATGACACTTTCACAACAACATATAGGTACTATGTCAAATCTATCAGTTTTCAATTTTGAATCTCACGAAGTACGGTTTGTTGGTACTGCGGATAATCCTTTGTGGGTAGCGCAAGACATCTGTAAGATACTTGAACTCAATAACGTGAGCATGGCGATTGCAAAACTAGATGACGACGAAAAGCTGACATCATTATTAGTGATATCAGGTCAAAGAAGAGAAACGCTTTGCATCAATACAATACAGCCAATTATCAAAGATACCGACTACGACGAGTTTTGCGCTGCCATTGAAATGTTCACCGAAACGGAAGAGGAATTCAACAATCGCATTGTACTAGAAGAGATATATAGATGTATTTCTGCGGCAGAACCTTTTTACTGGGATTCTGAACGTAATACTCTTTGTGAAATCGGAAATGGCAGGGCATCAGCACGATAGGCTATACCCCCTCAAATAAAAGTGTCACTTTTTATGTCACTCAAAGTGGCACTTAAAGTGACATCTATTTATGTCACTCTCAAAACACACCCATAGGTACTATGTCAAATCTATCAGTTTTCATTTTTGAGTCTCATGAAGTACGGTTTGTTGGTACTGCGAATGAGCCGTGGTTTGTAGCAACAGACATTTGTAAGGCATTAGGGTTAACTAATCCATCTGGGCACTTCGGTAGTTTAAGTGAAAAGCAAAAAGGGTATAGGAAAATTCAGACCCTTGGAGGAATACAGGAACTAGTAGTAGTAAATGAGTCTGGAATGTATCGTTTAATCTTTGCTAGTAAAAAAGCGAAGGCTTTGGAATTCCAGGAATGGGTAGTCGATGAAGTGTTACCATCCATACGCAAAACTGGCACTTATGCCGTAAGCGGTAAAACGTCAGAATTCAAGGCAAAAGTAACTGAGGTGGACGGTAGGAAACGCAGTGAACTTGCATCCATTGCACTGTGGTGATGGTTCACATATTCGATTTCTCATGTATTTATCGAACAATCTTCATACCACACTGTTATGGCAACAGTACGATGTTACTAGATTTATACAGCTTCCATCGTCACGCACTGAAGTTAAGGACATAGTGTTTTGTCCTTATCTATCTTTTGTTCATCCTGTCAACTGTATGACTGACAAGCATTGTTGCTGCTATTGATACCTGCATCAGTCTAGGACTGGATGCAAGTTCACTGCGAGTGGATGCAGGATGCAAGTGGTGTTTTTAGCTGTAAGCGATGCCAGGAACCGGACTTGAACCGGTGACACGAGGATTTTCAGTCCTCTGCTCTACCAACTGAGCTATCCCGGCTGGGGCTTTTGTGAGCCACGATTAATCAATGTAGCAAAGATAAAAGAATATAGCAAGGGGTTGGAGAAAAATAAATATTTATGCAGCTTTCAACCTCAACTTAAACCAGATAAAAACGGCTACAAATAGCAGAAACTGGACAAGAACAATACTCGGGCCAGAAGCAAGGTTGAAAAGACCTGACACAATGATGCCAGCAATGCTGCTGATGGAACCAACTATCACCGACATGACTAGAAAGCGGCTAAAGTGGTGACTCATCAGTTTGGCGGTGGAGGCGGGAATGACCAAAAAGGCGTTCACCAGTAAAACGCCGACAGCTTTAATCGCTACAGCAACGGCGAGTGAAAGCAAGACCACAAACACGTAGCGGTACAATTGGACGGGAATACCTTGAACTTGCGCTACATCAGGGTTAAGGGTCAATAAAATTTGCTGCCGCAGGGTTGATAGTAAAAATATGCTACCTCCTACAAGTACTAGCAGCGTCAAAATTAAATCTGTGGTATCGATCGCTAGAATATCGCCGAACAGCACAGCCATCAAGTTGCCGCGATATCCTTTAATTAGGCTCGTGAGAATCACACCGATCGCTAATGCCCCAGATAGCACTATGCTAAGGACGCTATCACTAGCTAAGTCGGTTTTGTCGATGAAGTAGAGGACAATAACGCCAAAAACCAACGTAAAAGGTAACAGCATCCAAGTAGGATTTATTTGTAGTAGCACACCTAACGCCACACCTACTAATGCTGCATGACCAACCGCGTGGCTGAAAAAGGACAACTGGCGCAAGGTGACAAAACTACCCAACATCCCACCAAGTATTCCCATTAACACAGCACCTACGATCGCACGCTGCATAAAGGGGAATGTTAACAATTCTACCAAGTCATTACTACTGGCGATCGCAAGCCTTGCCATCTCACAATCATTGAAGAAATCTATAATTACTGGCATCTTTCATTCTTTAATTACGAATTACGAATTACGAATTATTTTAATGTTGGTGCTGGTAACGGCTAAAACCTGGGCCGTAGGTTGCTAACAAGTTTTGCGGTGAAAGGGCAATTTCCGGCTTACCAGTACAAACAATGCTTTGATTCAGGCAAAGCACGCGATCGCAATGGCGATTTACCATATCAATATCATGAGAAACTTGTAATACTGTCCAACCCTCCTCCCGCTTTAATTCATTTAGCAAAGCGTAAAAATCTGCTGTACCTTGCACATCAACACCAGCAAAGGCTTCATCAAGTACCAAGAGTTTGCGAGGCATTACTAAACAATAAGCCAATAAAACCCGCTTGAGTTGACCACCGCTAAGGGTACCAATAGCTTGATGCTGTAAATGATAAGCATCGGTTCGCCGTAAAGCTTCTCCTACGGCTGCCGATTTTTCTCGGTCTTGTCTCCACAGCCGAGAGAAAAATAAATCCCCTTTTTTCGCTTCCTTGTCCCATCCAAGTCCTACTAATTCGCTCACAGAAATGGGAAAGCTGCGGTCAAAAATGAAGTTTTGCGGCATATAGCCCAACAAGTGACGTAAACGCCCCAGCCTTGCAATTGGACGACCGAATATTTGAATCGTACCAGAACTTCGAGGTATTAAATCTAAAACTGCTTTTACCAGAGTACTTTTACCAGCACCATTAGGGCCGACGATGGCCGTATCTGTTCCTGGCAATAATTCAAAAGAAACATCTCTAACAGCTAGATAGCTGCCTTGATAGACAGTTAATCCTTCTACTTTTAAAATAGCAATGTCATTGGTCATTGGTCATTGGTTATTGGTCATTGGTCATTGGTTATTGGTCATTAGTCATTTGCAAAGGACAAAGGACAACTGACAAACGACAAACCTATTTACATGCCGTTTGTAGAGTTTGCAAGTTAGCTTTCATAGCCTTGAAATAATGCTGTGGATCTGTTTCGCCAGTTTCCAGAGAATCCAGAGGACGCAAAGTTAACTTTAAGTCTTTGGAAAGGCTGGATAGAAGTTTGTTATCTACTCCTGGTTCACTAAATAAAGCTTTAACGTTGTACTTTTTCACAGCATTGACTGCATTTTGCACATCAGTTGGTGAGAGTTGATCTTCGGGAATTTGTACCACAGCAACTTGCTTGAGCTTATAACGTTGAGCTAAATATGGAAACGCATCATGAAAGGTAATAAAGGTACAACTAGGAGTTTTCTGCAAAGTCTGCTGAAATTCGCTGTTTAAACTTTCTAATTCTTTAATATAAGCCGCAGCATTGACTTCATAAGTAGCTTTATTCGCTGGGTCAGCAGCAATTAATCCATCCCGAATATTAGTTACCTGCTGTTTTGCCAAAATTGGATCTAACCAAACGTGAGGATTACCTTGGGCATGTTCATGGTCGTGGTCTTCTTCCTCTTGGGTTGTTTTTACAACGGGTGAAATTTCATTTAAGGGTTTAATACCAATACTTGCATTAATTTCAGTTAATTTGTCATTTTGGGCATTTTTAACAGTATTTTCCAGAAATTCCTCCAAACCTAAACCATTTTTTACTAACATATTTGCAGTAGCGATCGCTTTGACATTTTGTGGTGTCGCTTGGTATTCATGCACCTCCGTACCAGGTGGCACTAGAATTTCTACATCTGCCACATTTCCAGCTACTGCCTTAGTAAACAAATATATCGGCAAAAATGTTGTCACTACTTTAGTTTTTCCCGACTGCACCGATGGGGTAGAAGCAGCTTCCTGTGCTTGTGGCGACTGTTCGGAAGTTGTTCCCTGATTCGGATTCAATTGGCTACAGCCAGCAGTCATTGACAACATCAGCAAAGCAATTATAGGCAAGATGCCCCTTCTTTGCCTGCCTGTTCTAATTTCTCTGCAATTCACAATCACGGTATTTTCTCCTCAAAAGGGATGCTTGCTCTGCCTCTGTCATAATCGCTATTGACAATAAGACGTATTCTAAATTTTATACTATAATAATTCTCATTCTCATTCAAAGCACATAATATCATTCTGGGTTTTCTGTGTAATGAATAACAACAAAACTTTTCAGACGGTACAACCCTCTGCAATTTAGTTTTCCCTGAATAATTAGGATTTCTTGACTTTTTTTGTTAAAAAGTTTGCTTACTTCTGATAAAATTGCTGAGAAATATTCTCATAAAATACACGTTTAAAAAAACGTGGTTTGGGTGTGAATTGGAGATCAGTGTGAGGAGAAAAATGCAAAAATTCTGGAAATATCTGTTAGTTAGTCCAGCAGTCTGCGGTGTCATGCTATTTGTTAATACTGCTACATTTGCAGGTGAAACATCCAGCACGTCTGAAATAAATCAACCGCAAGTTTTAGCTAATCCAGACGCAAGAGCTACGAACATAGCGCCAGATCAGATAATGGGGCAAGTTACCTCAGTGTCTCAATTTTCCGATGTACAACCCACCGACTGGGCATTTCAAGCATTGCAGTCCTTAGTTGAGCGCTATGGTTGTATTGCAGGATACCCAAATAGCACTTATCGCGGTAATCGGGCATTGACGCGGTATGAGTTTGCGGCTGGTTTGAATGCTTGTCTTGATCGGGTTAACGAACTTATTGCTACAGCCACTGGCGATTTAGTTAACAAACAAGATTTAGCCACATTACAAAAGCTGCAAGAAGATTTTTCAGCAGAACTTGCGACACTCCGAGGTCGTGTAGATGCAGTAGAAGCTAAAACTGCTGAATTGGAGGCGAATCAGTTCTCAACCACAACCAAACTGCAAGGACAAGTTGTCGCAGTCGTTAGCGATGTTTTGTCAGGAAATACAGTCAACAGTGAGGAAATTACAGACAAGAATACAACTTTAGGGGTACGGGCACGGATAGAACTTGTGACCAGCTTCACAGGAAAAGATACACTATTTACCAGAATCCAAACTAATAATATTGTTAGCCCTAACATTAACACCCTAGAGGGTAACTTGTTTTTTGCCAGTGGTGACAGTGGTGCAGAAGCTAATAATAATGCTTCTATAGATGCACTGTTCTACAGATTTCCGTTGGGCGAAAAAACAGAGGTTGTCGCTATTGCCAACGCAGGTGCAGCAGATGACCTTACCACTACAATTAATATCTTTGACGGTGATGGCGCTTTTGGTGCTTTATCCACCTTTGGTACACGCAACCCAATTTATTATCAGATAGGCGGCGCGGGGTTGGGAGTAACGCACGAGTTCGGTGACAAATTGGCACTGAGTTTAGGGTATTTGAGTGGTGCAGCTAATGACCCTACACCCAACAATGGTTTGTTTAATGGTTCTTACGGTGCGCTGGCACAGTTGACAGTTAAACCAAGCGATCGCATTACTATTGGTTTAACTTACATCAATTCCTACAATCAGCCACTACTAACTGGTAGCAATGCAGCAAATCTCACACCCTTGGATTTAGATGCCGATGGTACGTTAGATTCCCGATTTTCCAGTAGTAATTCTTACGGTGTCCAAGCATCCATCGGCATCACTAATAACATAGTCTTGGGTGGTTGGGCTGGATACACCAACAGCCGCACATTAAATGGCGATCGTGGAGAGGTTGAAATTTGGAACTATGCCGTCACCCTCGGCTTTCCCGACCTTGGTAAAGAAGGTAACTTAGCAGGTATCATCGCTGGTGTAGAGCCGAGAGTAACAAGTTCTAACGTCCCAGGATTGGATAGAGATGCTGATACATCCTATCATCTTGAGGCGTTTTACCAGTATAAGTTAACTGACAATATCACCATTACCCCAGGAGTCATCTGGTTAACATCGCCAGATCATAATAATGACAATGATGATGTTGTTATTGGCGCACTGAGAACCACATTTAGTTTCTAATTCTTAAAATCTTACTTGAAGACGCAGATTTATTCTTTGTGTCTTCGCTTTTTTGGTTCAAAAATAAAACCCAGCATTTTTTGCTGGGTTTTATATCTTAAAACGAGAAGGAGATTGTTAGTTTTTCAAACGGAGTGAATAGATTATTTTAAACTAGCTTTGATTTACGTTTCACAAATGAACCAGCACTCATAACACCGAACACTAGCAAGCCCAATGTTGCAGTAGGTTCAGGGACACTAGCTAGTCTGTAGCTATGGTTATCGCTTTCAAATGCAATACCACTAGAACTTAAAACTACCTTGTTAAAAGTCTGTCCCTGATCTGCCAAGAAATTAACGAAACCATTGTCCTGAGGACTACTCTGATTACCGCTAGCAGTAGTCAAAGGAACTTGGCTACCACTAAAGCTTCCCAACGAAGTACTGCCGTCAAAAAATTCGATCGAATTATATGCGTCAATTGAACCCCAGTGTAAGCCAAAGTAATCAAGTGCTTGAGCAAAATTAATCGTTACAGAACCAGTGTTCCCTGGAACATTGGAGCTTTCGGGAGAAATTGTTAAATATTTGCTTGTATCACCAGCTGGTGCAGCATATTGATTACCTACGCTTCCTTCAACTACCGTGGGAGTACCAAAAAGAGAAGAGTATGTAGCAAATCCACTAGTTGGTGCGCCACTTTCAAAATTAACTGTAACTGTTCCAGGAACAGTAGAGAATATCCCATTTGCAGTAGGAGTTGTGCTTCCTCTAGTCAGAGTAATAGCGCTAGCTGGGTTAGCACTCATGAAAACAACTGCTGTTCCAACCAAGGCTAATGATAGTTTTTGCAGAGTAGACATTGATTTATTTCCTTAAGCATTTGATGTCCTTAGCTTGGCATGTCAGGCTGGCATTTGTGTAGTAGGTAAAAACAATTTTTACCAAAACAATTTATTTAACCAATAAACCTGAAGATAGCAAAAGCCTTTTAAAACAACGTTCGTAAGATAATATTGCTAAAAGTATTTACGTGCATTTACTTACAAAAAGAATATATTAGTATAATTACTTAATTTAACAAAAATCAGGTTTGCACAGCAAATTCTTCTGGTTCTATTCCCCAATTTACCCAGCGAATTGCCTCACGCGCTGAGTTCATATTCGGTGGAACTCGCAAGGCATGAATAAAGCTTGTACTAGCGCAAGTCATTTTTAATAAATAAATCGGCTCGATATCCAGATTGTTATCTATTTTTAATAGTGTATATTCTTGCCAATTATCTAATTCAATAGCTTGTAGTTCTTGGCAAATTCTGGCATAACCGATACCCTGAATTAGTACTCGCCGTAATTCGGCATTTTCTTCTGATAAAAGCCATTCCGGTTGCCATTGCTGCGGGTGGATTTTACCGTATTTTTCAGGCAAGGTTACACCGTGGTAGGAGTAAAGGCTATATCCATCAGTAAATTCAATGGCTGGTTCGCCTTCAGCGTGGAGACGATTTTGATTGTCAAAAGATAATTTTTTGGGGCGATCGCATACTATACAAAATTTTTCAAATGGAGAAATCCAACCACAAAACCTTGATAAAGACTGTAAAGTATCCCATCTTTTTTTGCTGTAATAATAATTTAATACAGAAACGTAAAAATCCACATGACAACAACGATTCGCCAAATTTTGTAAATTTAACCAGAGACGATCTCCTAAATATATATTGAATTTAGGCTGATGTGGGAATTTATCTTCTAATACATATTCTCGTGGACTGAAACTTGGTTCAACAACAGTTAACTTTTCAAAAATCTGAGTATTTATTTGATATGAAAATTCCCTATCTTTATTAGTTAAATCTGCAAAAATATAGTCACAAAAATTATTATTTAAACTTAGGACATTTATATTATTAAAAGTTAAATTAGGTAGCTTTTTAAAAATAATTTTTAACCCAGCATAAGGACTTTCACAAAAAATAATTTCTGGCTCTTGTTTATCGATAGCTGTATATGTAGCTTTAAGAACTTCCGCCGCTTTCTCACAATCAATCCGCTCAGTTGAAAGCGCAATTTTCAGCCACTTCTCCCGATAAACTGGAATCAAAGCCTCTTCTTCAGGCGTTAAATTTTCAATCAGCGACATAACGCCAACCTTCAGGCTCATATTCTCGCTGAATTTTCACCATCCAGTCACCTTGGGGAATAGAAATAGCTTTATGCTCCTCATGGGCAAGCAATGCCGACTCGGAAAAGACACGCAAATAGAGTGTGCTATCTTTTTCGTATAATTCTGCGTTTCCCTCAGTAATGCGATGCTTATGCCCCGTAACTTCGCCTTCTGCCAAAGTTAAGTGAGGTATTTTTTGTCCTTCAATTTGCTGCACAGGCAGTAAGATTACATCACCTTGGCGAATCGGTTGCATGGTTTTGCTTTCCTGACATGGGTCAAACCCCACTTCGCTTTTGCTCTCAAGTTTGGTTTAATTTTGGCACAAGCTCTTAGGGATTGGGCATTGGTCAATTAAATAGTTCTTCTTCCCTTCCTTCCCCTACTTCCTCATTCCCCATTCCCCATTCCCCACTCCCCACTCCCCACTCCCCACTCCCCACTCCCCAATGATATTTTGAAAACTGTAGTCGCCAATTATGCGTTAGATAAGTTAAAGATGGAAATAGCTGGAAATTCAGACCCAGCTTACCCTCATTTATCCTCTGGGATAGACTGAGCAATAAGTTCAGCAGATTTTCTCCCAAGCAGACAGTTTATGTGAGGATTAAATCACTGCCCTAAGCGTGACCTTTTATCTTGACAATTTGCAAAAATTACCTCAATTTGACTGTTTAGCTTACTAGCTCTTCTTTTTATTGAAATTTCCATGTCAACTCTCGTCATCGTCGAATCTCCAACCAAAGCTCGTACCATTCGCAACTACCTGCCAGCAGGCTATCGGGTGGAAGCGTCTATGGGTCATGTGCGTGACTTACCCCAGTCGGCTAGTGAAATTCCTGCTGCCGTCAAGGGGGAAACATGGGCACAGCTAGGGGTAAATGTGGACGCCGACTTTGAACCGGTATATGTTGTCCCGAAAGACAAAAAGAAAATTGTCACCCAGCTTAAAGAAGCCCTTAAAGATGTAGATGAACTGATTCTGGCAACAGACGAAGACCGGGAAGGTGAAAGCATTAGTTGGCATTTATACCAATTGCTGAAGCCGAAAGTTCCGACTAAGCGGATGGTGTTTCACGAAATTACCCAAGAAGCGATCAAAAAAGCTCTGAAAGACTGCCGTCAAATTGATGAGCAGTTGGTTCGCGCCCAAGAAACACGGCGGATTTTAGATCGACTCGTAGGCTATACTCTGTCTCCACTGCTATGGAAAAAAATCGCCTGGGGATTATCTGCTGGGCGAGTGCAATCTGTAGCCGTGCGACTTTTAGTGACTAGAGAACGCCAACGCCGCGCTTTCCATGAGGGTACATACTGGGATTTGAAAGCCAGTTTGTCAAAGGAAAAAATGTCCTTTGCAGCCCAGTTGGTAACATTGGCAGGAACCAAAATCGCTAACGGCAGTGATTTTGACGCAACGACCGGACAAATTACCGCAGGTCGCAATGTCTTGTTGCTAAACGAAGACCAAGCTGTAGCGCTCAAGGAACGCCTAACTGGGAAAACCTGGAGTGTTACCGACATGGAAGAACGCCCAGTGACGCGCAAACCGTCGCCACCGTTTACCACCTCGACGTTGCAACAAGAATCTAACCGGAAACTGCGCCTCTCAGCCCGTGACACGATGCGGGTTGCCCAGAATTTGTACGAACAAGGGTATATTACCTATATGCGGACAGATTCGGTACATTTGTCAGATCAAGCGATCGCAGCTGCTCGGAGTTGTGTAGAAAAGCTTTACGGTCAACAATACCTCAGTCCCCAACCCCGGCAATACACCACCAAATCCAAAGGCGCACAAGAGGCGCACGAAGCAATTCGTCCAGCAGGTAGCAGCTTCCGCACGCCCCAAGAAACTGCTTTGGGCGGTCGAGAACTTGCTGTCTACGATTTGATTTGGAAGCGGACTGTTGCCTGTCAAATGGCTGATTCCCGCCAAACTCAAATTACCGTGCAATTGCAAGTTGAGGATGCTGGATTCCGTTCTTCTGGCAAACGGATTGAATTTCCAGGATACTTACGTGCCTACGTCGAAGGTTCAGACGACCCGGAAGCAGCACTGGAAGACCAAGAGGTGATTTTGCCAAATCTGAAAGTGGGCGATCATCCGAATTGTACAGATTTAGAAGCAGTTGGGCACGAAACCCAACCGCCAGCTAGATACACCGAAGCGACTTTGGTGAAAACTTTAGAAAGCGAAGGTATCGGTCGTCCCAGTACCTATGCCAGCATTATTGGCACGATCATCGACAAGGGTTATGCCCATTTGGTGAGTAACGCTCTTATTCCTACCTTCACCGCTTTCGCCGTCACCGACTTACTGGAAAAACATTTCCCGGACATTGTTGATCCCAGTTTTACCTCGAAGATGGAGCAAACCCTTGATGACATTGCCACAGGTGAAGCAAAATGGCTACCCTACTTGCAGCAATTCTATCTGGGAGAGAAAGGGCTAGAAACCCTGGTAAAAGAACGAGAAGGTCAAATTGATGCCACCAAAGCTAGGACTGTAGAACTGGAGAATCTAGATGCCAAAGTCCGCATTGGGAAATATGGCCCCTACATTGAAGTTGAAAATGGTGAGGGGGTTATCACCGCCTCAATTCCCAAAGACTTGACACCAGCCGACCTCGACCCCAAACAAGTAGAAGTATTGCTGCGACAAAAAATCACAGGCCCCGATCAGGTAGGTCGGCATCCCGAAACTGGCGAACCGATTTATGTGAAAATTGGTGCTTATGGCCCTTATGTCCAATTGGGTGATAAAACCGACGAAAACCCCAAACCTAAACAAGCCTCCCTACTCAAAGGTGTTACCCCAGAAACCGTTACCCTGGAAATGGCTGTTGGTCTGTTGGCACTACCCCGGACATTAGGAGTTCATCCAGTCACTGGCGGCAAAATTCAAGCAAGTTTGGGGCGCTTTGGCCCTTATGTGGTTCATGACCAGGGTAAGGAGGGGAAAGACTACCGTTCCCTAAAAGCTGCTGATAATGTATTGACAATTAGCCTAGAACGTGCATTAGAATTATTGTCTGAGCCAAAAAAAGGACGCAGTTCCACCAACAGCAAGTCCAAGGCAGCCTTACGCGAATTGGGTACACATCCAGATGATAAAGAAACAATTAACATCTACGATGGCCCTTATGGCCCTTACATCAAGCATGGCAAAACTAATGTGAGTATCCCAGAAGGTCAAACGGTAGAAAATATAACCCTGGCTGAGGCGCTGAACTTGTTGTCAGCTAAAGCATCGACAGCGAAATCGACTCGCAAAACGACTAAATCAACGAGTACTAAATCTAAGTCAACTGCTAAGTCAACAACTTCTGCGAAAAAAAAGGCAACAGAAGGTTAATTGCAAGTCAAACAATTTTGGATTTTGGATTTTGGATTTTGGATTAAAAGAATTTTGGGGTTCATCCCCCTCGCCT
Organism: Nostoc sp. CHAB 5834; assembly: GCA_020829485.1. Next base: position 13,609 of record JAIVFU010000015.1, read on the forward strand.
GGTAAGCGAAATAAATCTAAAATCTAAAATTGTAAATCTAAAATTCGTAGTCAAGAGTCCAAAGTGCAATCCCTAACTCTTGACCCTTGATATCCATCCTTGATAGGATGCAGTTCAGTAGGTGCAAGTGTGATACTCTAAAAAGTAAGGGAAAACACAACGCCAAATTTTAGAAGTGGCTTATGTCCCAAACACGGGATTGTTTATCAGCCCGGTTGGAAGCCAGAGGTGCGAAAAGATGCCAATTTCTGCGTACCTGTTAATCAAAAATTGAGGTAGTATCTCAGGAGCCGTCAGTTCATGGATTATATAGAAAAGGTGCTGGAAAAGGTTAAGGAATTAGCACGGAGGCTAATTGAGAGCCTGTTTGGGCCAGAGGCAGAACCGGAACCGGAACTGATTCCGATTCCTGTAAACGATCGCTCGCGTCGTCGCCACTAATCTCAAAGTGCTCAACTCGACGTTGCAACCCTTAAGCATTCTGGCACTGCATGGGCCAAACTTAAATTTGCTAGGACAGCGAGAACCAGGAATTTATGGTGCGTTGACACTAGCTGAAATTAACCGCCTGTTAGAAGAAGAGGGATTCAAGTTACAGGCGAAAGTTTTTTCTGTGCAGTCAAATCATGAAGGAATTTTGGTAGATACTATTCATGCCGCATTAGGACAACATCACGGGATTTTGATTAATGCAGGGGCATATACACATACAAGTGTGGCATTGCGAGATGCGATCGCGGCTGTTAACTTGCCCACAGTTGAAGTACATCTGAGTAATATTTACCGTAGAGAAGATTTTCGCCATCATTCGTACATCGCCCCAGTAGCGATCGGGCAAATAAGTGGTTTTGGCGCACAAAGTTACTTGTTGGGCTTACAGGCACTGGTGAATCATTTAAGAAGTATATAAGCATGGAAAATCAATTGATTTTAAATTTTGGATTTTGGATTTTAGATTAACTTCTTGAATATAAAATTTAAAATCTAAAATCTAAAATTGTATGCGTTACTCTCCTATAAGTCGGTTTAGAGGTACTTTACTCGGAGCATTCCTGGGGGAAAGTTTAGCCACTGGTGATATACAGTCTCAGAGTTACCTGGATTTGGGCAGAATGGCGGTTCTAGGTACTGAGAGTTTGATTGCGTTGGGTAGATTAGATTTAGATGATTGGATAGCGCGTCAGCAACAAGAATCTCTTCATTTAGCGGCAACTGATGACATATCGATAAAAATAATTCTTGCGACACTACCAGTAGCACTTTTTTTTCACGAAAATCCGATTAAGCTCCGGCAAAACTTGCTGCATGTCCTAAAAATCTGGGAGGATGACCCAATCGTAAGGGATGGAACACTAGCAGTAGGATATGCGATCGCTCTTGCCTTAACTGAAAAACTCAACCCTCTAACTCTCATACCACAAACAATTTCTTTTCTCGGACAAACACCGACATCAATACCAAAAAAATTATTAACAGTTCAGAATTTATTAGAGCAAGGGGCGGGATTATCAAGGGCCCAAGCTGAGTTTGCTAAAGAAGAACAACTCAGTAACACTATTGCTATGGCATTTTACTGCTTTTTGAGTACCTTGGAAGACTTTCGGCTGGCAGTTTTGCGGGCTACTCACAATGGCAATTCCAAAGTGCAAGATTCTATGCCTCTAACTTCACAGCCTACAGGTGTAATTACTGGTGCTTTATCAGGAGCATATAACGGTATAGGCTCAATTCCCGTAAATTGGCAAGTCTTGCTCTTGCAAAGAAATTCTCCAATATGGGGACTAACTAGCTTTTCCCAAATGTTAAAATTAATCGATGCATTTGTGGCGGTGTGGTCAGGAGTGTATGATATTACCTTAAATCCAAGGGAGTTAACAGAGGAGGGATGTGAGGTGGCTTTGCTTTCAGTTTACGCAGCTCCTCGCGTTATTCGCTCGCGTTAACAATAATTCGTAATTCGTAATTTGTAATTAGCGCCCGCCACCGTAGTTGCAGCAGCCGCAAATCAAATTTCCCTGATGATTGTCTTTTTTTGAGGTATCAAAGTCGGCAATTGCAGGTAGAAATAATGAAAATAAAGCAATTTTTGCAGTTCTTAACCCAGCAATTGACTCACTGGCGGCGACAGTACAAAGGACTACGCCGTAAGGGAAAGTTAATGAGAAGTCCCAAAAGCAAAACCCATAGAAGGGAACTTCTAAGGACTGTGCTTAAGAATATAATCTTATTTTTCTCAAAAACCAACGATAAAAGCGTAGGCGTAGCTCGCCGTAGGCATCGCCGAAAACAAGGAAGAGCGCTCCAGTCAAAAATAAAATCGGTCAAAACTAAGAGTAGTATTTATGTAGTCTGTTTAGATTGGCTGCATGAACAGCGTTCCTTGGTAATTTTAGCGATCGCTTTAGTGTCCCTCACTGCCGTTATGGGGCATAAATTATACAATCAAACTCAACTCCAAATCGGAAATCCCGCGCCCCAAACAATTACAGCGCCTTACACAGCTAGTATCGAAGATCAGAAAAAAACAGAAGCCGAGCGCAAAGCCGTTAGTCAAAAATCCTTACAAGTGTTGATGGTTGATGCGCGAATGAACCAACAAATCAAGGAAAATTTGCAAAAACTTCTGGATAATGGCAACGAAATTCGAGCCATTGCTGGAGCTTTTCCTTTTTTTGATCCTATAGTTTTGTCCATCTCTACCCAGCGTTACCTCCGCTCTTGTGCTGACTCGGAATGGCAAGCACTGCTAGTAGCTGTAGAAAATACTAAAAATCAACAGAAGAAAAAAACAGGACAAACCACCGCCTCATCCGCACCCAATCAGCCACCAACGCCACAAAAGACAAAGCCTGTTGATTTTTCTCAAAACACTGATTTTACTCAAGCAGTAGCAGAACTAGAATCTTACCTAGTCACAACTTCTGAGAAAAACTTGTCTTTACTAATTGCCCAAATTTATCAAGCACGCCAAAGATACACCCAAGCCACTGCCAAACTTTTACAGTTAGAGACTGTTACCCCAGAAGCAGTATACGAGGAATCCCTGCTTTTGCATTTGTTAGATGGGGAGTGGGAAAAAACACAAATGGGAATCCATCAGAGTGCAGAGCGGATTCTCACCCAAGGCATCCCACAAGGACTGCCAAAAAATATTTTACAGGATGCGGTGAGTTTACAATTGCAGACCTTTGTACCAGAATCCGCCGAATCTTTGGCAAAGAAGCTATTGTTAGCTGTACTCAAGCCGAATCTGCAAAAAGATGAAGAACAAACAAGAGAAAACGCTCAAAAGGCTGCTGCTGGAGTGCCACCCGTGATGGTGAAGGTACGGCATGGTGAGGTGATTGTCAGAAAAGGAGCGCAGATTACTGCACGGAACTTTGAGGTGCTGGAGCATTATCACCTAGTTCGCCGGGAGGTAAAATGGCAGGAGTTGGTGAAGTTAGCAGGTGTTATTGCGATCGCCATTGGCATTTTTGTCTGGGTAGAACGGCATATTGATTACGAATTGCGACAACGCGATCGCTTATTGGTGTTATTGCTGACTTTGAGTGTGCCAGGATTGGTAACGATGGGATTGCCTTATACCACCTGGAGCGCCCTTGGTTTATTGTTGGGAAGCTTCTATGGCCACATTTTGGGCTTGACAGTTGTCGGACTGCTGTTGCCGATATTAGCTATTAGCTTGGATATAAGCAAGGCTGCGCTTTTAGCTGGTGTAGGGGGAGGAATATTAGGTAGTTACGTAGCGCAACGATTGCGATCGCGTGAAGAATTAGCATTATTGGGTGTTGCGATCGCTTTAACTCAGGGCGGCATTTATCTAGTTGTTAAAATCTTAATTGGTCAAGCATTTGGTTCAACCTGGTATATCATCCTCCGAGAAGCCGGATTGTTTGCTTTATCCGGTTTAGGCTGGAGTATTGTCGCTTTAGGGTTGAGTCCTTATCTAGAAAAAGTTTTTGATTTAGTTACTCCCATCCGTTTAGCGGAGTTGGCGAACCCTAACCGCCCTTTATTAAAACGACTCGCTACTGAAACTCCTGGAACTTTTCAGCACACGTTACTTGTGGCTAGCCTTGCTGAAGCTGCTGCCAAACAACTAGGATGCAATGTTGAACTAGTCAGGGCTGGAACACTATATCACGATATTGGCAAAATGCACGATCCCCTTGGCTTTATTGAAAATCAAATGGGGGGGCCGAATAAACATGATACAGAGATTAAAGATCCTTGGAAGAGTGCAGAAATTATTAAAAAGCACGTAACTGAAGGGTTGGTGATGGCGCGTAAACACCTTTTACCGACAGCAATTCAAGCTTTTATTCCAGAGCATCAGGGAACAATGCTGATTGCCTATTTCCATCATCAAGCCCAGCAAATGGCTCAAGAAGATCCAAGTTTAACAGTAGACGACGCAGATTTTCGCTACGATGGGCCGATTCCCCAATCACGGGAAACCGGAATTGTCATGTTAGCAGATTCTTGCGAAGCGGCGCTGCGATCGCTCGAAGCATCAAGTTCAGGTAAGCCTGTGGGAAAGAAGCGATCGCTTAAAGATGTTTCGACTGAACAAGCTTTAACAATGCTAAATAATATTCTGCGTGCCAAATGGCAAGACAATCAACTAGTAGATTCAGGATTAACACGAGAAGAAATGTCAAAAATTGCCCAGATATTTGTGGATGTTTGGCAGCAATTTCATCACAAACGGATTGCTTATCCTAAGTTGAAGGCTAGTGGCGCTGTGCAGAATTCGTAATTAAGAAACTTAGGTTTAATCTGGGTTGCCAAACTTGTTCTGTAGCCTTCTTTTCGAGAACAGTTTCCATGTTCTGAGCTAATACCACAATATGCTTGGGTTAGCGCTAAAAACTTTTCAGAACTTACGCAAAAACTCTCTGAAACTCTTATTTATTTGTGTCCTTTGCGCCCTACCCTGCGGGAAGCCGCTCCGCGTCTATGTGGTTCGTTTTTTCTTAATTTTGGGTAATACCAATTTGAAAAAAGAATGCGACAAATAGACCATTTGTAGAGACACGATTCATCGCGTCTCTACCCAAGGATGTGTTGCAATCATTAATTGAATTGGTATCAATACAGTTCAGTTAAGGATTTTTGGTACTGATTTTAGACCTGTAGAGACGCGTTAGCGTAGTGGGGCGTTCGCTTTTAGCGTCTCTAAGAGTTGCCCAGTACAATTTCGCGTCTCTACCAAGGTTTTTGGGCTTAACTGAACGGTATTGATCTATATGTATCAGGATTTTTCTGAATTAGTATAATACCAAGAGTTGCTTAGTTTAACAAAAATGCCCCTAAAGGAGATGATGCAACGATATCCCCTTAAGGAGCAAAACTTGTCAATTTAGTTGTTCCTATATTTTCGCTTTCCTAGAACAGGAATTATCTAGGATTAATGTGCCGTCTATTTCCCCATCCTGGATTAACAATGGCGGCTAAATCTTCTTCAGACAATTTGCTGATTTCACTCTCCAGTTCTTCGACGCTGAAATCATAGCCACGCTCTTGAGCAATCTTGACGAAGGCTTCTGGATTAGCTGTTGCTTTGAGTCTTTGCTGTAGTGCTTGATCTTGTTTTACGGCTTCAAAAAGCCGGGTAGCATTTTGCTGTGTCATGACAGTTTATCTCCTGTTTTAAATATCAGGTTTCAATCTAGTAATTTGACTCCTGTGGAATCACTAAATTTTCTGAAGAACCTTACTATTTAAGAGTGTAAGTTTAATTTTAAAACAAATAAGAAAAATGTGTAGATTCTGATAAAAAAATATAAGTTTTAGTCTAAATATTTCTGCTAATTTATAAAACTCAGTCCTAAGATGGAAGCAGTACTTAACTAAATAACATTGATTTTAAATCATCAATGCATTTTACATTCTTTGCGTGGGTGATTCAGCCATGACGACTTTTAGAAAATAAAAGCTTGACTTAGCACCTGTTCATAAAATATGATATTAGATTGTCTGTCTAATTCCTGCTCGGATCAGGTAGACATATTACAAAAGCTGGCTGCATGGTCTCTACACGAGATAAAAACCAGCTACCTGTACGGCAACCTCAAGGACAATTCCATGACCTACGCGATTATTGAAACTGGCGGCAAACAAATACGAGTAGAGCCAGGCCGGTTTTACGATATTGAACTGCTTGCGATCGAACCAGATGAAAAAGTTACAATAGACTCCGTATTACTCGTGCAGCACGATGGCGAAGTCACCATTGGACAGCCACTAGTGACAGGTGCGACTGTAGAAGGGACTGTAATGCGACATTACAGAGGTCGTAAAGTTCTGGTATACAAGATGAAGCCTAAAAAGAAAACCCGCAAAAAGCGGGGGCATCGTCAGGAAATTACCAGACTTATGATTGACTCCATCACCCTTAACGGTGAAGTATTCGCTTTTGAAGGAGAAACGGAGAAGGAAACCCCCGTTTTAGATGAGACTCCTGTCGAAGAAGTTGAAACTGCTGCTGAATAATAATAAGATACACAAGAGGAAATCATGGCTCATAAGAAAGGAACAGGTAGTACACGCAACGGTCGTGATTCTAATGCCCAACGTCTGGGTGTCAAGCGTTATGGTGGTCAAGTTGTACGTGCAGGAAACATTCTCGTGCGTCAGCGCGGCACAAAATTTCATCCTGGTAACAACGTCGGTATTGGTAGCGATGACACTCTGTTTGCCTTAATCGACGGTGTTGTAATATTTGAGAGAAAGGGCAAAACCCGTAAAAAAGTTAGTGTTTATTTACCCATAACTGCTGCTGAGGCAGCCCCTGCTGAGGCAGTAGCAAGTTAGAGTGTTAGGGTGGGTACTAGTACTCACCCTAATTGCTAGTTAGCGATCGCATGTCCCAGTAGTTGCTTAAAAGTCGCTTTGTTCCTTTGTTGGCCCGTTCCTATAGAGGTACTGATGAGTCTGATTCTTCCCAAACGCACCTTATCCCGTCGTCGGTTACTGCAAGTATCTGGACTTTCAGGGGTAGGCTTTCTTTTAGGTGGCTGTGGGACAAATTTGTTCTCAGATAATCTGCGGCAAATATCTGAGCCACTAAATCAAAGTCTTGAAGCACTCCTGCTAAGTCAAAAACCAGTACCAGAATTTCCTGTTAGTGCCATAGAACCAGACAAATTGCTGATTAATACCTTTGACTTTACGCCGCAAATTGAACCAGCGCAGTTTCGCCTAAAGATTGATGGCGAGGTTAGTAACGCGATGCAATTGAGTATGGCAGATATTCAAAAACTTCCCTTGACTTCAATGGTAATTCGCCATGTGTGTGTTGAAGGCTGGGCTGCGATCGCTCAATGGGGAGGTGTGCGATTACGAGACTTAGTAGCACTGGTACAGCCGAAGTCAAACGTCCGCTATGTCTACTTTAAATCTGCTGATGGCTACTATGAAAGCTGGGATATTGCCTCTGCTGTACATCCCCAAACTCTCATGGCTTATCAAAAGAATGGACAACCTTTATCAGTTGATAATGGTGCGCCCATACGCCTAGCATCCCCAATTAAACTGGGCTACAAGCAAAGTAAGTGGGTAACTCAAATTACATTCGTCAGCAATTTGTTACCTCGTAAAGGCTATTGGGAGGATCAGGGCTATGAGTGGTTTGCAGGATTATAAGGGGAGCAGGCTATCAAGTTAGATCCAATGTTATCCTAATACGCTTGGGATAAGCCATAAAGCCCTCATGTAGAGACGCGATTTATCGCGTCTAAAAGACTGACACGTTAGAGAGACGCGATAAATCGCCGTTCTGAGAGAGAATGTATTCATCAATTATTCCTTGACAGACTACTATTTCCGACTTGTGTGTACACCGTAGGGGGAGCAGCGAAGGCAGGGGGAAATGAGGAAGAAAATTTTACCTTGTTCTCCTTATCCCCGTTTTCTCTTTGCAACGGGATGTTTTTTTATTTGGAAGTTACTTACATCTCTACACTATAGAGGGATGGAGAATTATGGGAATTAGTTAAAAATCGTTTGGGAAGTGACAAAAAATCAGACACCCAATATCTGAAACTCCTTATCTAGAATTGATTTTGCCGAACTAATAAAGGACACGGGTTTTAGTTTACAAAGTACGGAAAAGTAACAGCATGACTACAGAGAATCTAAGTACCTTGCCATCATCTCCAGCCCAGACCGAATTAGAATCCATAGATTCCCCCGGTTGTCAATCAACAAGTCTGCATGATTCAGATGTACCGGAAGTGGACTTGTTTAGTCCACTGAAAATTCGAGATATCACCCTGCCCGATCGCATCGCAATGTCACCAATGTGTCAATACTCGGCAGAGAATGGATTGGCAAATGATTGGCATTTTGTCCATTTAGGGAGTCGGGCTACTGGAGGCACTCACCTGATTATAGTGGAAGCTACAGCCGTGACAGCCCAAGGGCGAATCACCCCCGGCGATCTTGGTCTTTGGGATGATATGCACATTGAGCCACTAGCTCGCATTGTCCGCTTCCTTCGTGAGCAAGGTGCGATCGCAGGGATTCAATTAGCCCATGCTGGCCGGAAGGCGAGTTGCAATCTTCCCTGGCTGGGTGGTACACCATTAACACCTGAAGAAGGCGGTTGGCCGGTAGTCGGGCCAAGCCCAATTCCGTTTCAAGAGGGCGGCCCCGTTCCCATAGCCCTCGATGAGGCTGGGATTGAAGAGGTGATTGAAGCCTTCGTTGCCACAACTGGGCGTGCTGTTCAAGCGGGCTTTGAGATTATCGAAATCCACGCGGCTCATGGATACCTACTGCATTCTTTTCTTTCGCCGCTAAGTAATCAACGAACAGATGGTTACGGAGGTTCGTTGGAGAACCGAATGCGTTTGTTACTGGAAGTAACAAGACGAATCCGAGAGATTCTGCCAACCGGGATGCCGCTTTTTGTGCGCCTCTCTGCTACCGACTGGGTAGAGGGAGGTTGGGATCTCAAACAGTCAGTGATATTATCCCGTGAACTAAAGGAATTAGGCGTTGATTTAATCGATGTTTCCACAGGCGGCTTAGTCCCTCATGCCAGGATTCCCGTACAGACAGGTTATCAAGTGCCTTTTGCTGCCAAAATCCGAGAAGAGGCTGGGATTAGGACTGGGGCTGTGGGGATGATCAAGGAGGCTGAGTATGCCAACCAAGTAATTACCCGTGGATGTGCGGATTTAGTTCTCATCGGTCGAGAAATGCTCCGCGATCCATATTGGTCAATTCATGCGCGTTCCCATTTGGATGAGGAACCGAACTGGGCTTTGCCTTACGGGTATGCAGTTAAACAACGGAGACAGGGGAAATAAATCTAAACAGCAGGTGTTGCGATCGCAATTAACTTGTGTTTAACCGCAGATGATAACTAAAAGACTCATTAATCTATTTCAATTAGCTCCCTATCCCGCCCAGCACTCAAAGTACTCAGCTAATAGCCTAAGTCCACTCAAGTGGACTGTAATTAATCTCAAAAAATGGCTTAGTCCTATTTAGAGGAGTTAATACCAATTTGAAAAAAGAATGCGACAAATAGACCATTTGTAGAGACGCGATTCATCGCGTCTCTACCTAATGTTGGCGTAGCCTCTCGAAGAGAAGAGAAGAGAAGAGAGGACTTTAGTCCTCAAATTATGGCTGGAGCCGCTCACTACAAACCTTGAATTATTCACGCCGCTCTACTTATCTGATATAAAAAGACTTAAGAACTTGGGGCTTAAGCCCCAAGTCTTGCCATGTCACTTTGATAGGGCTACCTTTAAACCTTAGACGTGAGAAATCTTGATATTTCCGCATGTGCCAACACAGCAGCAGGTTCGCGCTGGAGAGCGTTGTAATACTTTTTCTCGAAGGTATTGCCCGTCTCTAACGGTATAATCAGCGTGCGGACATCAGCAATCAACTTTTCAAAATCCTCCATTGCTATCGGTTCATCTGCTTCGAGCATTTCATCAACTTGCACAACCATCTCGGAAATGCGATGTAGCCAAGCAAATTGTTCATGAGCGATAACTAGCTGAAGTAGTTCTCCGCTTGATACTCGTCCACTAACTTGTTCGTAGGCAATGCGTTCTGTATCCAGCAACATCTTATGAAGGTGGAGTAATTTATTTCGTAAATCACGCAGATATTGATGTTGACGTATTCTTTGTGAAAGTGTGTTAGAAGTCAATGTTACTCATCCTTTCGTTACGATAGTCTTGAATGGCTTAAATGATTGCTGCGTCAGTATTCATCACGAATAGACTGTAGCAAACAACTAGTTTGTTGAGTGATACGCTAGCGATGAGGAGCATATCTAATGATGGCGTAGCAAGATCCCCGCAGGTTTACGGGAGCGGCACTCAACATACATCGCCACTTCCTCACTGTCTTGTGCAAACAGCATCATTAGCCATTTGCCCAACTTCAGTTCGTGTATTCGGTTTCCTTGTTAAGACGCATGACAATCAACATATTTTTTTATAACTGTTGTATCTTATATTTGATTACTCATATATTAGCATAAACTTATAAGAAGTACATAGTGTAGAACCTATCGAGAAAATATCAATTATGGGAAAACTGTCTTAATGTCGCTAGCACACGTAATTCTAGGTCTTCTTCAGCAGCAAGAAATGACGGGCTATGACCTCAAAACGAACTGCTTTGATCAATGCATTGCCCATTTGTGGCCAGCAGATCAGGCACAAATTTACAGAACTCTCGATAAGCTAGTTGAGCAAGGCTGGATTACCTGTACAATTGAGATTGGGCGCGATCGCCCCAACCGCAAAGTCTACAGCGTAACGCAGCCAGGGAAAGGCGAATTCGCTCGATGGCTTGGGACTCATCAGCCCTTGCCAACTATCCGAGAACCAATGCTAGTCCAGTTGCATTTTGCAGATCAGTTGCCGAATGAAACCATCATTTACCTACTGGAGCAACAATTGGCGGCTAGAGCCAAAAAGCTTGCTGAATGTGAAATCATTGATTTGCCATCACTTGGTGATGAGTATGCCAATCGTGAGCAAGTAATGCAAAGGCTGGTGCTGGAGTTGCTGATCCGAAGAGAACAGACTTATATTGATTGGTTGAAGATAGCGCTCAATGTTATCACTCACCAAAAGCCTTATGCATCAAATTATCAGATTCATTGATACACCCTAGCACTAAAGCGACGGGGATTCCTGTTTCAACCGTCTCTTTCGGATGATTGGCTATCTTTTGTTTAGATACGTCCACAGGCTCAAAATTATACTATAGGACGTTTTCACTAGAACCTCCAGCATCTCAAAGACAGTAAACCGTTGGCTCTAGTGGTCTGTTCCATTAAGTTAGGATGGGTAAAAAAGTTCGTAGTAAGGACTTTAGTCCTTGATTTGAGCGATAAATCGCCCACTACAAACCCTTCATAACTAATGGGACAGACCACTAGCTTGTTTTTGTGTAACTCTGATAAATCAAGGCAATGGTAACAACAGCAGTCAATCCTTATCTCGATCGCAATTTTGCTCCAATCCGCGAAGAAATCACCACCGACAAATTGCCAGTCATCGGTGAATTACCCCTTGGACTATCGGGGATGTTTGTCCGAAATGGCCCTAACACTCAATGGACACCCATCGGTGAATATCATTGGTTTGATGGGGATGGGATGTTGCATGGTGTGCAAATTAGCAACGGTGTAGCCACTTATCGTAACCGCTATATCCAGACAGTCGGATGGAAAAAAGAACGAGTTGCGGGTAAGGCTCTCTGGAGTGGATTTTTAGAACCACCACGAATGGATAACCCTCACGGTGGCTACAAAAATACTGCCAATACTGCCTTAGTGTGGCACGCTGGCCAGATGTTAGCACTGAATGAGGGAGGTAAACCTTACGCCATCAAGCTTCCTGAATTAGAAACTATTGGCGAGTATAACTACAATGGCAAGCTGGTTTCTGCCTTCACAGCCCATCCCAAGGTAGATGCAGTGACGGGCGAAATGATGTTCTTTGGCTACTCTGTGTTTGCGCCACCGTACCTGCAATATAGTGTGGTTTCAGCACAAGGCGAATTGTTGTGGACAGTGCCAATTGACCTGCCAATGGGGGTGATGATGCACGATTTCGCCATTACTGAAAACTACACCATTTTTATGGATTTGCCGTTGACTATTAACCTAGAAAGAGCGCAACGGGGAGAACCTGTAATAATGTTTGAGCGCGATCGCTCTAGTCGCTTTGGGATTGTACCACGTCACGGAGACAACAGTAATATCCGCTGGTTTGAGAGTCCCGCTTGCTACGTCTTCCATACCCTCAACGCCTACGAAGAGGGAGACGAAGTAGTGCTGATTGCTTGTCGCATGAGTTCCACTACAGTCTTGAATTTAAGTGATTCGCAACCCGACCCAGACGCAAATATCCCGCGCTTGCATCGCTGGCGATTTAACCTCAGGACAGGGACAGTGCGTGAGGAGATGTTGGACGATGTAGCTTCAGAATTTCCCCGCGTCAACGAAAACCTATTGGGGCGAAAAACCCGATATGGCTACACTAACAAAGCGGCAAACAATCCCCTACCTTTATTTGAAGGTATTATTAAGTACGACTTCAGCAGTGGAAAGTCCCAAACCCACGAATTCGGAGAAGGGCGCTATGGCGGTGAAACTGTGTTTGCACCGCGTCCTGGTGCAACGGCTGAAGATGATGGTTGGCTTATGACTTTCGTCCACGATGAGGGTTCAGATACTTCAGAATTAGTAGTGGTGAATGCCCAAGATGTGACTGCTGAACCTGTAGCGCGGGTGATAATTCCCCAACGGGTGCCTTATGGGTTTCATGGGGCCTGGGTTGCGGAGGAATAGGTGAGGTAGATAATACTGTTCGGTTAAGGCAACAGACGCGATTCATCGCGTCTTTGAACCTCAACTCAGAAATATATCTAACCATTCCTAGATTTACAGGGGTAAGCCTGTAGTAAAATTTGCTCAGTTCTGTAAAGTGGAACATGGCTTTAGACTTCTCCAGTCAAAATCTCCAAGGACGCAACTTCATTCAAAATAGCAGTAATGTTAGCGGTATCGCTGGCAATAATTCTATTGCTAATCTAGGAACCATTAGCGGTAACGTGAGTATTGCCCTCAATCATTTACCTAATGCAACCGATGCCGAGAAACCAGGAATTAAAGAATTATTGTCGCAGTTGCAAGATGAAATTACACAGTCCACATATTTGCCAGATGAAGAGAAAGTTGAGGCATTAGAACAAGTGAAAGCTTTAGCCGAAGCGGGTCAAAATCCTCAAGAATCGACAAAGCAAAAGACTGCAAAAACCGCAATCACAATGTTGAAAGGGATATTTTCTAGCTTACCTGCTGTCGCTTCGCTGGTTGAAGCGGCTAATAAATTATTGCCTGCGATCGCCAAGCTATTCAGCTTAGGATAATCTCAATAGCCTTGGCGAATAGAATTCGCAGCCACACAGACAAAACCCGCCTTCGCGGGTTGCAAATTCTTTGAGTTTGTGTAGACGCGATTTCTAATCGCCAGTATATCTATTCGTCACTTCAAATTATTTTTCCCGATACCCTCCAGCGTAAGTAATTACACAAATTGTTCTATATGATTTGTGAGTTCCATAAGCAACACCAGACACTTTAAAAGCGCTGTTAAAAATGTTTGTTCTATGACCGCGATCAGGTACACCATCATCAATAATTAACTGCATGACGATATCTTGGGCAGTGTTGGGTCCATAACTAATATTTTCGCCTGCGGTTGTTTGCCATCTACCATAGCGGTTGATGCGAGTAAAGGGGTTGCTACCATCGCTACCATCATGACCTGTAGCACCTTTTGGGCCTTGGTCTTTAACGTGGTCTTTTGCTCCTAAAGACATACCCTTTGATGCACTCAAGGCTCCTATAGGACGTGCTGATTTGAGAAATGCGATCGCCTCATCAACTGCTTTGACTCCTTCTTGAGTTCGCAAATAGGTATTATTAGAAATTTTGACTCGGTTCCCTTGAAAGCGCTTTTTATAGTTTTCCAAAATCGGGAGATATGACTTGGGATTTTTTCGTACCTTATTTGTTTCAACAATTACCTGTTGTTCCAGTGGTGAAAGATAACTTGCCTTTGCTAATAAAGTTGGACTGCTAGGTTTAACTACTGCTGGGTTAGAGTTTGCCACAGACGGGCTAGATTGAAACAGTTGATTTGAGCAGCCCAAAATCAGGGCAACTGGCAAAAGTACCCAAAATTTAATGCGATACATTCATTACCTCACAATTTTTTCTATGAATTAATTTAAGTGAATTAGAAAAAATAATAATTTTCAACACACAGAGAAGTTTGTAGACGCTTCTTTATTCGGAATTTTAAAAGCGGCTGTTACAGATCAGAACTTCGATCAGTTCCTTAAGAAGAACGGAAATGAGTTGATCAAGAGTATAGATAACGCTGCGCTCGTCTTTGTTCCTCGATTGTTAAAAAACGATTACTTAATACCTGTTGTAACCTAGTTAACACTGCAACGTAAAGGACAAAAAAATATTTTTACTTTATTACGCCTGCTTTTAAGTACAATAATTCAGAACCTTCGGTATTTGTCCCCACTTTCTAACTCAAATTATTTATCCCTATACCCATCCGCATAGTTAATTACACAAATTGTCCTATATGATTTGTGAATTCCACAAGCAACACCAGACACTTTAAAAGCGCCGTTAAAAATATTTTTTCTATGACTGCGATCGCGCACACTATCATCAATAATTAATTGCATGACAATATCTTCAGCAGTGTTGAAGCCATAAGTGATATTTTCGCCTGCGGTTGTTTGCCATTTACCATAGCGGTTGATGCGAGTATATGGGGTGCTACCATCGCTACCATTATGACCTGTAGCACCTTTTGGGCCTTGGTCTTTAACATGGTCTTTTGCTCCTAAAGACATACCTTTAGATGCACTCAACGCCCCTACAGGAGGTGCTGATTTCAAAAATGCGATCGCCTCATCAACTGCTTTGACTCCTTCTTGAGTTTGCCAATAGGTATTATTAGAAACGTTTACTAGGTTTCCCTCAAAGCGCTTTCTATAGTTTTCTAGAATCGGGAGGTATGATTTGGGATTTGTTCGTACCTTATTTGTTTCAACAATTACCTCTTGTTCCAACGATGAAAGGTAACTCACTTTTGATAAAGTCGAACTAGTTTGTGAAACTACAGCTGGGTTAGAGTAGGCTACAGACGAGTTAGATTGAAACAGTTGATCTGAGCAGCCAAATATCAACCCAATTGGCAAAAACACCCAAAATTTCATGCCACGCATCCATTACCTCACAATTTTTCTATGGATTAATAGTTTGAGTGAATTAAGTAGGACGGCGGAAATAATTAAAGATTTGTAGTAAGGACTTTAGTCCTAAAAGAAGGACTGAAGTCCTTACTACAAACTGGATTACAATAATTTTACATTAAAAAACACATAGTTTGAATTAAGTAGAGCGGTGTGAATAATTCAAGGTTTGTAGTGAGGACTTTAGTCCTCTTATGAGGGCTGAAGCCCTCACTACGAACTAATCTCAATATTTTTTACATTACTTAATCTAGTTTGATTTATTCTCACCGACTTACTTATTCACACCGACTTACTTAGACAAAATTAGGACTTACGCAAATTTACACTTTGAGAAACCAGCGTTGGCGATACATCAGAACACCAACAGCCCACCACAACAACACGGTAACTAGGGCAAACAATAGAGAACCATTCAAAACTCCCGCCCAAGATGCGAAAAAATTCTGGTAAATCCAATTGTAAGTACTGGGAGCGTCTTTGCCTGTGCCGATAGTGGTTCTGACTAAGATTTTAACCAACAAAACGGATAGAACGAAAAGTGCGATCGCATTTAAGCCCATAATTTCAAAAGGTTTACTCCAGCGACGATTCAGCCGGACTTCGATTAATTCATAACAAGTTGCTAGCAAAATTAACGCCCAACCGCTAGTAAAGATTACATAAGAACTTGTCCACAGCTTTTTATTGATGGGGAATGTCCACCCCCACGCCCAACCGATAATTAAACAACCAACTCCAAATAATGCTAACCCGATACTTGTGCGTGACTTGACAGGTTGACTGCGTATCCATTGACCAGTGAAGTAGCCAGTGAGGACGCTTACTATCGCAGGAATAGTACTGAACAGTCCCTCTGGATCTCCCATAAAGTTGAAACCATCATCTTTATATAGATGTGCTTTGGGAATAATCAAACGGTCAACATAAGCGCCGAAATTACCTTCCCGCGTCAGAACTCCTGCGCCAAAATCGGGTACTGCTGCATACATCATTATGAGCCAGTAGCCGATGAGTAGCACTGCTGCCAGTATCCATTGACCTTTACGCGGAAGGTTGAGAACTATTAAGGAAGCCAGCAGATAGGTAATGCTGATGCGCTGCAACACTCCCATAATGCGGATACTACTCAAATCAAAAGTCCAAACACCTTGATTCCAAAAGCCATTTAGTAGCAATCCCAAGGCAAAGAGAATGGCGGCGCGGCGTAAGATGCGCCAGTAAATAGCTGAGGTTGGTTTCTTATCTTCGGTGTACTTTGACAGCGAGAAAGTCATCGCTACACCGACAATAAACAGAAAGAAAGGGAATACCAAGTCAGTTGGTGTGAAACCGTGCCAATCGGCGTGTGCTAAGGGAGGATATACATCATCTGCGACTCCCGCCATATTGACGAGAATCATCGCAGCGATGGTAATGCCGCGAAAAACATCTAGTGAAATCAGGCGCATAAGCGGAATTTTCTATTAGATGAGTATCTAAGTACAGCATTTCATTAATTTCAGGACTTACGCAAAATAATGAAAAAACGAACCGCAAAGGCGCAAAGGAGAGGCAGCGCGGTCTTGGGGGTTTCCCCCATGAGCGACTGCTGTCACAAAGGAATGAGAGTTTCAGAGAGTTATTGCGTAAGTCCTAAATTTGTAGCGAATTAAATTTGCCAATGCCAACGCATCGACTGACAATGCCAATGCATCGACTCACAATGCCAATGTGTCCCCTTGCATTAAAAACGCTACGATTTTACGCAAAGCTGTACTAAGCTACTCCGCTTGATGCAAGTAATCAAGCAAAATTTATAAACTTAGATACAAGGTAAAATTTTGTTAAATAATTACCACAACTCGCTATGCCAATCAAAGTTGGAGATACTGCTCCTAATTTCACTCTCCCTGCTCAAAACGGCTCAACAATTAGCCTTCAAGATTTTCGTGGCAAAAATGTTGTCCTATATTTTTACCCCAAGGATGACACACCAGGATGTACGGCTGAATCTTGCGCCTTTCGCGATCAGTATGAAGTGTTTAAAAGTGCTGGCGCTGAAGTTGTCGGCGTGAGTTCTGACTCCATCGAATCTCACCAAAGATTTGCTGCAAAATACAATCTACCTTTTACGCTGTTAACTGACAAAGGCGACCAAGTGCGGAAGCTATATGGCGCAACAGCAGCCTTTGGCTTATTCCCTGGTCGCGTTACTTACGTTATTAACCAACAGGGAGTTGTGCAATACGTCTTTGATTCAATGTTTAACTTTAAAGGTCACGTTGAGGAAGCATTGAAAACTTTGCAACAGATTGCAAAATAGGGGAGTGGGGAATGGGGAGTGGGGAGTGGGAATAAAGAGTTAGGAGTTATTTCTCCCCTATCTCCCTCATCTTCCTCATCTCCCTCATCTCCCCCACTCCCTACTCCCTACTCCCTACTCCCTACTCCCTACTCCCTATTTTGACAATATTTGCGTGGGTTGCCTTACCATTCTTGCCGTTACTATGGCCATTACCATTACGGGGATGGATCACACCATAACCGCCGTGGTTGCGTTCGTAAATTACATTAATCTCTCCAGTTTCAGAATTGCGGAACATGTAAAAGTCGTGCCCTACGAGTTGTAGTTGTTCTAGGGCTTCTGCAAGAGTCATCGGCGGCATGGAAAAATATTTGGTGCGAACGACTTCGTTGGGTAATTCGGGGGTGCGATCGCCAATTAAATCTGTGACTACCGATTCTACAACAACTTCTTCTGGTTGAGTCTGAGTTTTTTGGTCTTGTCGCCGTTCTTTGTATTTCCGCAGTTGACGGGCAATTTTATCTGCAACTAAGTCAATGCTGGCATAAAGATTTTCGCTGCTTTCCTCTGCACGGATAACGCTACCATTAGCGTAAATAGTTACTTCAGCCGCTTGTCTTGTATTAATTCGAGGATTACGGGCTACGCTAAGATGCACATCCACTTCATTTGTAAGGCTCTGAAAGTGACTAACTGCTTTTTCAATCTTTTGATGTACATATTCCCGAATCGCATCGGTGATTTCAATATTTTTGCTGTGGATGACAAGCTTCATGTAAACTCTCCCACTGAATATTTAATGTGTGAATTTGCTTTGTATGAAAAGAAATTGCGGTAAGGTGTATTACTCCCGCCAAAACAAATTGTGAACTTTTTCTATATACTGCTGGTAAGCTTTTCTAAACTTACTGCATCTAGGCTTTTGCTCATTATACCCTTGATTTCTCTCCTCATCTCTGCGCTAATATCTAATTGGATATCCACCTAGAATTATTTGGTGAGGAAAATTTAGCAGTAGCTTCTGTAACTGTCTTCTGTGTTAAAAAACGCTTACAGAACTGTAGATAGTTGCTCCTTCTGTGTTCGGTTGAAGTTTGCTTGCTGTTGTTCAATAATACAAGTCTTTGTGGAAATTTGATTCTGTTTGAAATGTAAACTAATGTTATGAAAGTCATCAGCCAGTACATTCGTCTTTATCGTCTTGGCATGATGCTTATTGCAGAGAATTCCTCCTAAAAACCTATTATTGAGGTTGTATATTCAAGCTAGCACTTTGTATTTTCTAATGCATGTTCCCTTGACTTTCCTTTAAAATCCTTTGCAAATCTTAATGTTTTTTGATTCCAATCCTCTAATTTGAAATATATTTCGCCCTGAATGCAGTTGATTTTTGGCATAATCCATAGTATGGAACCACACAAAAACCGTTGTTTGTTGTATAACCAAGGATTAATGCCTTATTTAGAAGCTCATGAATGGCAGCGATCGCTCCTGACTGAGCGTATCCATAATCCCAGTCTAGACGACGTGTTAATTTTGCTAGAACATCCACCCGTCTATACTTTGGGACAAGGAAGCAACTCAAATTTTCTCAAATTTGATATTGACAAAGGTCTATATGATGTGCATCGAGTTGAACGGGGCGGCGAGGTTACTTACCATTGTCCCGGTCAACTAGTGGGGTATCCAATTTTAAATCTGCAACGTTATCGTAAAGACCTCCATTGGTACTTACGCGAACTCGAAGAAGTCATAATTCGCGTATTGGCAGTTTATGGATTGCAGGGAGAAAGAATTCCTGCTTTTACTGGCGTTTGGTTACAAGGGCGAAAAGTTGCAGCTATTGGGATTAAAGTCAGCCGTTGGATTACTATGCACGGCTTTGCATTAAATGTTTGTCCAGAAATGACAGGCTTTGAGCGCATTGTACCCTGCGGTATTTCTGATAAACCTGTAGGCAGTTTAGCCGAATGGATTCCAGATATCACCTGCGAAGAAGTGCGTTTTTATGTAGCACAGTCCTTTGCTGAAGTCTTTGGTGTGGAATTAGTCGAGTCGCAACCTCAATGATTTTTCGGGTCTGAGTAAATTCAGCTTGTAATTATGTAATAAATACTATAGCAGTCCTACTTAAATTGTGAGACACTTATGAGAGTAGCCCATATTTAATAGTATGAAAATAAGGCGTTGCTGAATGGAGATATGAATTTGGATGTAGAGACGTAAAATTTTACGTCTCTACAAGGATTTTCACCGTAACACACAATCGTTTTCATACCGCAATCAGCAACGCCGAAAATAACTATTTAACTACGGTTGTCAAAGCGAAAATTTGATTATTTACAAATTTCTATCCTAAATTTTTACGGCACTCAAGCACAACTTTGCGCGTGAATTACTCAAATAATCTCCAGGTATATGCCCCATCGTTAACGTTTCTGAGAGAACGTGATTGGACAGCTTTAATAGAACTATTTGATAGAGACGATGGTGATGAAATTGAAGCCGACATCGACAGGAGTTTGTTTTGGCTGATACCTGAACCTTGTTGGGAAGATGATCCCTTTGATTTCTTACGCGAATATCTTTAATGAGTTATGAGTTATGAAAAACCTTTAATTTACAACTCCTCATGTCCTCACTCCTAACTGCTAACTATCTAACATTGAGGCGACTGAGGAAAATACGTAGGCGATCGCTCTGCTCTCTATTTGGCTAGTACGCCACGGCGGAAATAGAGCAACCATTTAAAATCCCTAAAGAGCTTATTACATAATACTTTTGACTTTTGACTTCCGCCTTACGGTACTAGTGACTAAAAGACACATCCGATAACCCGCAACTAGGGTGATTACTTGCGTAGAATAACTACGTGCATACTCCAAAATGTAATTGCGCCAATCAAATCATCACATACCGCTATAATGAGCTTTTTGGTGGTTAACTAGGCAGGAAAAACCCAAACTATAGCGCTTCTCGCTTGAGTCCAATACAGACGTAACCCCCAGCCCCTTAAGAGCGAGCGTTGGGGAGCAAGATTCAAAGCCTCTCTCCTAAAAGGAGAGAGGAATGGAAGTGAGGTCAAAGTCTATTACTTTCATTCGAGAACCGCTATATGTAAAAATGAATAGGGAAAATGCATCCACCAAGGTAACTTAAAATATGGACGCTCCTTTAAGGAGATTCTTGGCTGTTGGGCAAGACCGAAGTTTGTTAAATCTTAAAAGCTCACACTTATTACAGAAAGTCAAAGACCAAGCAGAAGTAATTAAGTTGGAATTAGCTGCTGTTAGAGAAGAAACTGACTTAAAGTATTTAGACAAATCAGGTTTTGTGCATGGAGCAAATCTGGTCATACCTAGCAAAGGATCGTTTGATCTTTCCCAATCCTGTTAGAATGCATCGATGTCAAAAAAGCAATATTTCTTAAACAAAAAACCCGGTT
Organism: Nostoc sp. CHAB 5834; assembly: GCA_020829485.1. The sequence goes on from JAIVFU010000015.1 coordinate 34,677, forward strand.
GGTCTTTGGATGAGCGAGATCCAAAGTTCATAGAATCTCTGATGCCCCTGGTGAGCTTTTTCTATCATTACTATTTCCGAGTTAAAACTAGTGGCTGGGATAATATTCCACCCCAAGAAAAAGTCCTATTTGTCGGTTCGCATAATGGGGGACTCGCGGCTCCCGATATGACAATGATGATGTATGACTGGTTCCGACGATTTGGTGTGGAGCAACCCCTTTATGGTTTGATGCATCCCAAGGTTTGGCAGGTTAGCCCGCCACTAGCGCAACTGGTTGCTAAGGCTGGAGCAATCATTGCTCATCCGAAAATGGCTTACACTGCCTTGCGCTCTGGAGCGAGTCTGGTAGTTTATCCAGGTGGAGCCGAAGATATCTTCCGACCGCATTATTTACGTAACAAAATCTACTTTGCGGGGCGACAAGGATTTATCAAGTTAGCGTTGCGCGAAAATGTGCCGATTGTCCCTGTGATTTCTTGGGGCGCTCACGATACGCTGATTGTACTGGCTGATTGCTATAAAATTGTGGAGCAACTCCACGAATGGGGGATGCCTTGGCTGTTAGGGATTGATCCAGAAGTTTTTCCGATCTATCTTGGACTGCCTTGGGGATTAGCAATTGGCCCGTTACCTAACATTCCATTGCCTGTGTCCATGTACACGCGGGTTTGTCCGCCAATTGTATTTCAACGCTACGGCCCTGAAGCAGCAAGCGATCGCTACTATGTCAATGAATGTTATGAATTAGTTGTTAGTCAGATGCAGCAAGAGTTAGATCACTTAGTCAAGCTAACTGCTAATACCAATTTTTTGTGAAACGGCATAAAATCAGGCTTGGTCTGACTTGGAGCTTGAGCAAATTCTTCTATGGAACCTTACAAGTAATCGGTATGACCAGTTTTATTCCAAAAGTTTTTTACTTATTTTTTCGGCGTTGCTGAATCGAGGTATGAATTTGGATGTAGAGACGTAAAATTTTACTTCTCTACAAGGATTTTCACCGGAATTCACAATCGTTTTCATACCGCAATCAACAATGCCATTTTTTCTTTATACATTAGACATCTGGTGAAAATGAATGTAGAGACGTTGCATTGCAACGTCTCTACAAGGGTTTAAGGTAACGCATAATTAATTTCTGGAGATGTCTATTAGAGAGCGGCACTGATGGAAAAAGATTTTGTATTTTTTCACTCACAGAGCGAATAGGGGTTCAACCGCAGATTACGCAGGATAGATGGATTCATGGCTCTTGTAACTCTGTCATACTTAAGTATTTTTTCTGATGACAGGACACAGTTACGTGGGTTTTCTTACTTTCCAGACACCCTCTAACTCCTAACTCATAACTATTTTGCTACCCACCGCTGACTGGTGGAATCAGCACGACTTCATCCCCATCTTGTAGTAGAGTATCTGGTTCGACAAATATTAGATTAATTCCAAAGCGGGTGATGTCTCGCCATTGGGAGAGTTCGGGGTGTTCAGCTATGAGGCGATCGCATACTGCTTTAACTGGCATACTATTGGGAAATTCCAACACCAATTCCGAAACCCTAAAGGCTTCTTGATAAGCAGCATACAATTTGACGGTGACGGTGATTGCAGATTTAGACATACAACATGCTTTGGCAGTACCAGCAAGTAGTTTAATACTTGACAAGCACCCTGAACTCTTGGGCTTAATTATACATTACTAAGTACATGATTTCATAAGTTCATAACGAGGAGGATCTGTCAATCGCCAGTAGATAACAGATAAATTTTTGCTAAGAAAAGGGTTAAGGATGCAAAAACAACAATAATTTACATCCAAACTCCGAACAGACGCGATTAATCGCGTCTCTACGTTATCAAAAAAGCTTCATGTTCAAAACCTTGCCCCTTGTGGCGCGAAAAAATCCTTGTATTCTCTTGGTAGGTAAAAACCCCACCCCGGAGTGTCTGGCTGAGTTTAATTGCGAATGGGCGAAAAAGCGAATTGCAAATTGGATTTATGCTTCCTCAGAATTATCTCTTTTATGTCCTGGGGATGCTTCATAAAGTGCATCGAGATGTTGACGCGCATCTTCAACGTTAATCGAACGCATTACCAAAAGTGGCTCTTTAATTAACTTGCCAGCGCTATCTAATAACTCTGGATGCGGTACAAACTGTTTTTTTGATGAATAATAACCATAGTTGCCTTGATTATTCATTGGCGAGGAATTCGTCGGGTAGGTTCGCTCCCGATCAAAACTGAACATGATCAGGTTACGAATTAAGTTGCCAACAGCTATAAATGCAAGGATTGTAAAAGCAAGAATGTAAAGCAGGTGTAACATTGGATTTTCCTCCAGGACAGCAATTTTTAAAACTTTATTTTGATTTTGTAACGCTTTGTTTCGGCGACACTGTAACTTACAGTTAAGACGAATATTTGACGCATTTTTTGTGCGGTTACATTTATATGGAGCTATTTGTCAACCGTTATTCCACTTACGGTAGCATAGGATACATTATTTTGTTAATCCAAAGAATGTTAAGAAAGTGTTAAGAGTTATTTACTATTTCTTTGACGGCTGATTTACCGTCTTGTGTAGACGCAAAGAGGCTTGTCGTTATATATCGCTAAGTAGGCTGCCAAAATTTAGCAGATGCTTCCATGTGTTGCTTAGGCTTCACGCGTTTGGCGAAAGCGCATTGCAACATTCCAGCATTCTGTTACTAATTCATGCCAAGGCATTAACGTTGCCATATCAATGCCGACTTGTTTATCAGTAGCATTAAACAGCATTTTCGCCGTATTTAGTTCATCCTGCGCTTGCTTAACCCGCAAAAGCAAGTCAGATTGCTCTTGGTGACTCATAAATGATAGTTGCTCGGTTTCGAGTAAATGGCGCGATCGCGTAAACCAATGCTGAAAATCTTCCAGCAGGGGTTCTAAAACCGTTTCTAGCAAATCACTCCCTCGTAAATTTGAGTCTGACATAAATGAGAAGGATATTTCAAACTTTCTTACTAATATTAACGTTATTTACGTTTCTTAACATTTTTTTCCATTCTCTCATAATTCGAGCATGTAAGAATTTGTAACAAAGAATACATAAATTATTATATAGTCTTGCTAATGGGTTTGTACAGTTCCTTTGGAGAGGCATCTATAGGTATAGCTGACAGCAAGTTGCTTTTCTAAAGATAATTTACGACCGCGTGGAATCCTGAATTTGATACTCAGCGAACCGATGAAAAATTTATCTTTATCCCCTATCACAAATTAAGCCAGTAGTTAGAAGATAAAGGTGAAAAAAGCAAAAATCAAAGTCGTTATAGTTGAATAAGTCTACAGATTCAGATAAATCACCTTTTGTAATCACTTCGCCAACGGTTCAGCAGCCAATGTCGCCAAATTCATCAAATCAGTCCGAACAGTCAGAACAAGTTGAAAAAATTTATTTACCGCGTACCAGCGAATCGGAGAACTTAAAGAAGATTCGCCACACTGCTTCCCATGTAATGGCAATGGCAGTACAAAAGCTGTTTCCCAAGGCGCAAGTTACAATCGGCCCTTGGATTGAAAACGGTTTTTACTACGACTTCGATAATCCAGAACCATTTAGCGAAAATGATCTCAAAGTCATCAAGAAAGAGATGGCGAAGATTATTAATCGCAAGTTGGCGGTTATTCGAGAAGAAGTCAGCCGCGAAGAAGCAGAACGCCGGATTCAAGGAATTAACGAACCTTACAAGCTAGAAATCCTGGCAGATATCAAAGAGGAACCAATCACGATTTACCACCTGGGGGATGAATGGTGGGATTTGTGTGCGGGGCCTCATCTGGAAAATACCAGCGAATTAAACCCCAAGGCAATTGAACTAGAAAGCGTTGCTGGTGCTTATTGGCGTGGGGATGAAACTAAAGCCCAATTACAACGCATCTACGCTACCGCTTGGGAAAGTCCCGAACAACTCGCTGAATATAAGCGACGTAAAGAAGAAGCGCTACGGCGAGATCACCGGAAACTGGGTAAGGAACTGGGATTATTTGTATTTTCTGATTTAGTGGGGCCGGGTTTACCTTTGTGGACACCTAAAGGCACTCTGTTACGGAGTACTTTAGAAGACTTCCTCAAACAAGAACAGTTAAAACGGGGTTATTTATCCGTAGTAACGCCTCACATTGCCAGAGTAGATTTATTTAAAACCTCTGGACATTGGCAGAAATATAAAGAAGATATGTTCCCTTTGATGGCAGATAATGAAGAAGCTGCCGCACAGGAACAGGGCTTCGTCATGAAGCCGATGAACTGCCCCTTCCACATCCAAATATATAAGAGTGAGTTACGCTCTTACCGGGAACTACCGATGCGTTTGGCGGAATTTGGTACTGTTTACCGGTACGAACAATCAGGGGAATTGGGCGGTTTAACACGGGTGCGCGGTTTTACTGTAGATGATTCTCACCTATTCGTCACCCCAGAACAGCTAGATAGTGAATTCCTCAGTGTGGTGGATTTGATTTTGTCTGTGTTCAATAGTCTGCAACTGAAGAACTTTAAAGCTAGACTCAGTTTCCGCGATCCAGCTAGTGATAAATACATCGGTTCAGATGAAGTTTGGGACAAAGCCGAAGGTGCAATTCGCCGTGCAGTTGAAACCTTGGGGATGGATCACTTTGAAGGTATTGGAGAAGCGGCATTTTATGGCCCCAAACTCGACTTTATTTTTAGTGATGCCCTAGAACGGGAGTGGCAATTAGGAACTGTGCAGGTAGATTACAACTTGCCAGAACGCTTTGATTTGGAGTATGTCGCTGAAGATGGTGTTCGCAAACGCCCAGTGATGATTCACCGTGCGCCTTTTGGTTCACTGGAACGACTAATTGGGATCTTAATTGAAGAATATGCCGGCGATTTCCCTTTGTGGTTAGCGCCAGTGCAAGCTAGATTACTGCCAGTGGGTGATACACAACTAGAGTTTGCTAAAGATGTGGTGGCGAAGATGCGTGCATTGGGCATCCGTGCAGAAGTTGATACTAGTGGCGATCGCTTAGGTAAACAGATTCGCAATGCAGAGAAAGAAAAAATACCCGTGATGGCTGTGGTGGGAGCGAAAGAAGTGGAAACCAACACCTTAAGTATCCGTACCCGCGCTTCTGGAGAATTGGGAGTTATCCTTGTAGATGAGGTGGTAGAAAAGATGAAGGATGCGATCGCTAAGTTTGAGAATTTCTAAAATCTAACCGCAGACGCACACTAATTATAATTGGTGTGCGTCTTGTTTAGTAGATCAGATTATTATCTAGCTGTTAGGGTTTGGCAAAGGTGCGATGTCTACGACGAGCTTCTCTACGAGACGCTACGCGTAGCTTCCCGAAGAGTACGCTTACGCAACCTATTTAATATCAAAAACTCATTTTAAACCGCGTCTATCTTGAAACCTGTAGTTCTTCGGTGATGAAAAAGATTTGCCCTCATCCCCCAACCTATCCCCCAAATCTGGGATTCGGGGAGCCAGAATTTCAAAGTCCCTCTCCCATATCTGGGAGAGGGATTTAGGGTGAGGGCAAAAACTACGGTTCTCAACTTAGATGAGATTTAATTTTAACTTTTCATAGCATTTAAAAGGTTAAAAAGTATCACAGACAACAAAACTTTTCTCAATCACCGCACCCAAGAAAACTTTTTGATTTATTCAAAACTGATAGCATAGATTTAAAGACTTGTGGAATCTGCTCTTCCTAAACAGACTGGACTTGCATAAATTACTGTCAACAATTTTTAACTCACATCATGAACCGCTTTACCTCTATTTTGCTCGCTGGCTTGATAGCATCTGCATCAGCTTTGGCTATTTCTCCAAAAGCTGATGCTAATACACCAGTGTCTTATCTTGCTGAGTTAGATAGCTACAGCTATCAACGCAACGATGATGGAAACTACGAACGTCATAGTCGTCACCACAGAAATGGTGATTATGACCGCCAGAACAACCTTCGCAACATTCGTGACAACAACTACCGCTATAATCGTCGCTATGAGCGCGATAATAACCGTCGTTACGAGCGCGATAATAATCGCCGCTATGAGCGTGATAATAACCGTCGCTATGAGCGTGATAATAACCGTCGCTATGAGCGTGATAATAACCGTCGCTATGACCGCGATAATAATCGCCGCTATGAGCGTGACAATAACCGTCGCTATGACCGCGATAATAACTTTCGTAGCATTTATGACAATAACTATCGCTATGACCGCGAGAATAACCTTCGCAACATACGTGATAATTACCGTCGCTATGAGCGCGATCGCAACTGGGGTCGTGGTTAATCCCTCCGCCTTCATTTATTAAGCTTGGTTCCAGGTGAACTGAGCATTGATTCTACTTGGCGGTAGGACAGACACAATTTCTTTTTCCACTTATTCCAATATCTGATTTTTCACTCTTATCTAGAAAACCTCGCTTCCATTCCCTAGTAAGGCAGCTTGCTCAGGGACTAGGTTTAGCGTTAGTTTTTCTACACGACGTGAAAAGTCAGATTTTAATGAAATCAAAAATTTGCCGTCAGTCTAGAAGTCTCTTTCTCAATTACGAATTACAAATTCATCTCACGATCTAGGCCGCAACAATTGCACAAAGGTATCACTCACAGTATGGTCTTTGGTATCGGCGGCGTATTGAATTAATTTTTCCTTCAGTTCTTTAGCAGCATCTAAAGGCAGTAAGTTTACTAGCAAAAAGTAGACACCACGAAAACGAGGGTCGCCCATGTGGTCAATCAGTCGGTTTTTAGCTTCATCCTTCTCGCCGAGAAAGTTCTGCACCAAAAAGAATTCCATAATCTTATCGTGGCGGAAATACCATTCTCTCTTGGCTGCACCTTCTTCGTTTTGCCACTGACGGCTGACGACCATTTTATATTTCTCATCTTCTAAAGACTGTACTACCTGGTAAAATTCATCTCCAGGTAGCGCCTGTTCATCGTTTAGCCGCATTTGATAGACTGCATCCGAGAATTTTTTTAAAGGAAATTCCTGGTTCCACTCTTGCAGGTATTCGGCTGCCATCAAATTATATTGCTGTTGTTGCAGGTGAAACAAATCGGGGTATTCACCTTGGGAGATCATTAACGCCACAACTGTTAAATCCATTGGGTTAGAGAGAACCCTTTGGTTAGGAGTTAACTCTTCTGGTAATTGTTGGTTGCTGAGGGCTGTTGCTAGATAGCTAGTGCAGGCTTGCTCGTAATTATTACCCTGAACTTTGGCATCTTTGGGCAGTCGTGGCTGACGGGAAATCAAAAATTGCTGAATTTGGGCTTGCTCAAGGGACTGTAATTTATATATCTTGGCTGTTGAGGGTGGTGTCCACTCTAGGGGCTGGGTAGTCATGATGATGTTACCCCGGAAATAGCTTTCGACAAACTGGCAAATTTTTGCCCTAGTGTCGGCTGTGACTTCGTTGAGTCCGTCAATGCAGATATCTAATGCACCACTGTAAATTAAATTCTTGAGAAAATCAGCATCTTGTGCTTGTCCGTGCAGCTTGGCTTTAATTGCTTCAATTACCCCTTTGTCACACTTGCGGGCGGGTAAATAAACCACAATGCGCGGTGAGGTTTTCACCAGATGGCGGAGAAACATCGACTTACCCAAACCAGAATCACCTTCTAGAACAATTTGCCCGGTGATGCTGGGTAGCACCTGGGTAATTGCTTGGGGTTCTTCTGCACTGGGAACTTTCACTTTAGATTCTGGGAAGTAAGCTTGGGGGTTAAAATTATCTAACCCGGCATCGGCTAGTAGGGATGGCTTGAAGGGTTCAAATAACTTGCGGCGGAAAAAGGGAATCCAGGCGAGGAGAAAGCCGACGTAGCCCACGCCTAAGATGCGCCTTACCCAAGGGTTCCAGAAGAAGATAGCTTGAACTTGGGGAAATTTGGGATAAGCGAAGATGAGGGCAAGCCAAAAGGTAGCGTGAATCAAAATTATCGTAGGGTTTGGCTGCCTCCCCCAGATTTCCCAATGCCGATGCTGCACCGGAACGAACATCTTTGTCAACGGTTTTATCCTTGAAGATGTCAGCAATGTCTTTGACGTAGGGTTTGGCAGCCTTCCCCAGATTTCCCAATGCCGATGCTGCACCGGAACGAACATCTTTGTCAATGGTTTTATCCTTGAAGATGTCAGCAATGTCTTTGACGTAGGGTTTGGCAGCCTTCCCCAGATTTCCCAATGCCGATGCTGCACCGGAACGAACATCTTTGTCAACGGTTTTATCCTTGAGGATTTTGAAAACTTTCTGAGCAATATTCTCTGGTTTCTGAACCACCAATTTTAAATTTTTTAAATCATATATATTGAATTTGTTAAGAGCTTGCTGTTTTACTCCATCATGTCCATCATCAAGGGCAGCAACGATACCGTTAATCTGCCATGCTTGTGGCTTCGGCTTAGGCTGTTCTTTCGCGTTTACCCCAGGCAGGGCAAGAAGGAGAGTCAACAGCAGGATAAAGGGAAAAAGGAAAAAGGGCGACGATCGCTTTTTAATTATGTGTAGATGCATTTGTATAATTCGTAGTTTCTTTAGTAATAAAGGCTGTTTGTACCCTTTCCTTGGTAGGGAAAGAGAAGGGAGTTAGGTTTTTTACTAGTAAATCAGGAACCGCTACAGTTATCTTTTTACCGTCTGATAACTCAACCTAGCTAGAAATGGAATATTAATGTAAATACTACAAGAATTTAAAAAGATACGCCCAGAGTATAATAATGAGCTTCCCTGAGCGATGGTGCTACGCCGAATAGCCCGTCGTAGACATCGCCTGCTCAAACCACTGCACGAGATAATAACAATACCTCGTTCAATTGTTGGCGATCGTCAATGTCCTTTGATAACCTCTGCAAACTCCTGTCCGAAAAACATCCTGCTACCTTTGCCAGTTGGGTATTAGGAACACCGCAAACTTCCGTCACAGTTCTCAAAACCGAATTGAGCATTGAACCAATTCGCGCAGATTATGTAACATTTTTACAACTACAAGGACGCATTCTCCATCTGGAATTTCAAACTAAACTAGAATCTACGCCACCACTACCCTTGCGGATGCTAGATTATTGGGTACGCTTGTATCGTTTGTATCGTCTACCGATAACGCAAGTTGTCGTATTATTGCTTCCCCCTTCACCAGAAACAGTCATTGAAACTGCCTTTACAGTCGAAACTACTCATCACGAATATCGCGTAATTCGCTTATGGGAAGAAAATCCTGAACCATTCCTCAATGATCCAGCTTTGCTACCATTAGCACCACTGGCCGCAACCACGCAACCTCAAACCTTGTTGCAACAAGTTGTGGTCAAAGTTAATCAACTTGAGCCAAGACAACGACCAGAAATTTCTGCTTACACCCAAATCTTAGCGGGGTTAAAATACAATCAAGATTTGATTCGACAATTATTTCGGGAGGGTATGATGCGCGAGTCAGTGATTTATCAAGAAATTCTCGCTGAAGGGGAACAACGGGGCGAACAACGAGGACGGGAAGAAGGACGAAAGGCAGAAGGGCAATTGCTGATTCTCCGTCAACTGACTCGACGGGTGGGAGAATTACCCCAAGAGGTGCTAGACCGTATTGAAACTCTCTCCTTAGAAGAATTAGAAAATCTCGGTGAAGCATTGTTGGATTTTCAGGCTCAAGCGGATTTAGAAACCTGGTTTAGTACATTAGACGTAGGAGTGAAAATGACGTAGGTACAATTTATGAATTATGCCTACCAAGGATTTCGGGCAACGCATAATTAATTTCACTCCTATGTCTATTAGATGAATTTTTCCATTTGAGCCAATGTCTGATGGCGCTAGGGAAAAAAATAGTTTCAGAAGAACGAAAGCGAGTTGAGCTTGTCAGATTGCCACATTAAAGTTCAATTAACTTGAAGCCCCAAGGTTTGAGAGCCGCTAGAGCTATTTCTGGATTTACACCTTCATAAGTCTCCCATTCCAACGGATGTTCCTTAGGATGTCCGTCACCGACATTACCTGCAACTTTGATTATCGGACAGTTAGCGATGCGATCGCGCTCCAGCCCTTTTGGAATTGCTAGTTGGATTTTGTGGCCGATAAACTTCGCTGTACTTTCATTAGCTACAGATTCACGGATTAAACAAATATCACCAGCAGTTCCCCAAGTAGTTTGGTAAATGTGGAGGAACGATATATAAGTGGCTGGTTTGATGGATCTTTTGAGAACGTGCATTATCTGTAATCCTTACACTATGAATCAAAAATCATAAATCATACAAGTATTTTCTATCACGTTCGTAGGGAAGAATGTTTTTAATTAACATTTTGCACCCAGCCCAGGTGATTATAAATCGTCTGGTAGAATATAGCGGTTTTGGGTTAGTCCAATAGGTTTACACTCTCCAAATTTAGCGTTAGCTTTTGAAAATGATGTCGTATAGTGACAGCAGAATCTCCACCACAATCAGAATCACCACATACCACTCTACTCGCTGGCTACTGCTATGCTGCATGAACTCCAGCACCGTTTGTGCAGTTTGGGAAATTAAATCTAGTTTGCGTTCTAGGGCATGGTGACGCTCACGGATTTCATATTCATCCTCCAAGCGCAGATATAAGTTTTCTAGCTGTGGGGATTCCCACAGTAACTCCGGCTTATCGATAATCTCTACTTGACCGACAATCTTATGTTGAACTAATAAAGTAGTCCCAAGTTGACGCAGTAATTCCCGGCTCTGGCGTCTACTCCTGTTTTCACGCTGGAGACTAGCTGCAAAGGGTTCAATTTGATCAAATACACCCGCTAGGCTAGTTTCATAGTGAGACAGCACAACACTCTTGGCAAGAATATCAGCCACTATTTGCAAGCGTTCTACACTAAATTCATGCAGCGAAATTTTTCCTTCTTTAACTCGCTCACTCTCTGCTACGTTGAGATGAATTTCTACCTCTTCTGTTTCTGGGTTAGCAAAAGAGCCACTAACTTGAGAGGATAGTTTGGTCAAAAAGGCTACCTTTTCCACAGACTCAAGGTTAAACAGGACAACTGCACCATAGTTCAGCAGTACCGCACAGCCGTGTTCACCGACTGAAACTATTACTGGCATAGTCGCCAAGCAAACGTAATTCTCTAAGTTTTGTAAATTAATATTTTTACCAATAAATAGGGCCTGCGCTCTAAATCTATCTCTATCATTAAAAAGGAGTTTTTGCATTGTCGCCCTATGCTATATTCTGCCTGCTGAACTGCTTAAGTAGCGATGTCTACGACGGGCTACACCTACACAATTGATGTCTGCTGTTGGAAATCATTACAATCTCAGCTTACCAATAAATTTATTCAGCACCACATTAGGAACCTTCCAGTTAAAAAAATATCCCATCCCTGCGGGACGCTACGCGAAAGTAGGGGCGCAAGACATTGCGCCCCCATAATCCACAAATAATTGGGGATAATTTATTTTTTGCAAGTCCCTTAGTACGCGTCACAGTACTCATAAAATCTACAACCCAACACTTAAGTATCCCTGAGTTACTCGGCGGTATCGCTATCATACAGAAGAAGTTTAAGTAATGGTGTTGGACAATTTAGGTACTCTTGTGATGCAAGCTACTGCCAGAAGCACCAAGAGTATTCAAATAAACTTTAGTATCGAACTTAAAAAAGTATTTTAGCATTAAAGTTACCTTGGGTGATTTAATCTTTATAAAGGTTTTTACCGTTTGAAAACCAGTAATTATCGTCCTTGTTTTATAAATAACATCAAATATTTTGTGAATTATGACCAGGAATAATCCACCTCAAAACAACATAAAACTAATATTATGTCAAGGTTAAGCTTGGTGGGTTTATAGTTGGAACTTTAGTCCTTGATTTGAGGGCTAAAGTCCCGACTACAAACTTATTTACTTATCAAAGGTTGATTTAAAAGAATTTGCCCCTTATGGTTCGGAAAGATAGGCGACAATTACTACTTTTGAAGGGTGTAGTATGTCCGAGATGATTCGATACTGGCAGTGTTGGTGGTGGAGTTTAGCGTTAGGAAAATGTTAGTGGGGGGAGCGATCGCTTTTTCTGGAAAATGTGCCTTAGCCTAGGAAGTCGAGCCGATACCCGATAACACGCTGGGTGCTGAGAGTTCTTTGGTAACAACTCCCACTCGTAACTCACCTGTATACAGAATTGATGGCGGGGCACAGCAAGGTGCAAATCTGTTCCATGTTATCTGCCGCTTCCCCTCAATGCGAATCAATTATGGAAATTTTCACCAAAGATATCTAAATAATTTCGCTTAATTATTTAGTCTTAGGCTGTTACGCAAATAACATTGTACATTTACCTGATGACTGTTGACCGTTGACTGATGACCGATAACCGTCAACCGTCAACCGTCAACCGTCAACGATTATAAAGAATGTTTATATAATTTAGACGCATATCAGCTTAATCCTTACTGAAGATTGAAAGCGATAATTCCAATAAATACGGCAAGACCTAGCGCTCTCCGAAAATAATTAACGCCTTGAAATAATTCCAGCCACGCCCAAGTAAATAAGGAGCCATTTGCAAGTACGTATAACACTGTATTGATTGTACCACTTGTAAAAACTAGAGTTAGTAAACTAGTTACTATCCAAACAATAAGCGGTAAATTTGGCATCTGAGCTATAACAATGTTGCCTTCGTTGTCGCGGAAAGTTTTATCAACCAATGTATTTTGCATCATTTTTAATTGCTACTTAGCTACAAATAATTAACTTAGAAAAACGACTGAGTGCTTTCGTGATAATAAATTTGCATTTAATTGCAAATTCATTAATGATCTTAAAAGATTTAAAACGCTCTTTTAAACTGTCTAATTGCTGAGATTAGAGTGGGGAAGCATATTCCTATATGATTATGTTGAGAGGAATAGTCACACAAAATTGACCAAAATATCTGTTGGGAGTCTTTTGCAATTTGGAGCGATTGCGATCGCTTCCTCAATTGCCCTAATATCTCCAATGTGTTGCTGTAGCTTGGGCTGCTGATGTGGGCTAGCGTATATTTGAGCAATATACTTAGCTTTTAAATAGATATTTTATACTATTTTTATATTTATTTTATAGTTACTACTTTTAAGATAGTTAAAGTTTATATTCTAAAATAGACTTTACATCTTGAATATTATTTGGGAAAAGATATTAGTTTGCTTCATCATTTCTTGAATTAAAATTCCTTGATAATACTCATGTAGTAACAGATTAAGTGATTGATATTAGAGAAGTAGTTGAAAAATCGAACTTGTCTAATATTATGAATAAGAAATGGGCTGTTAAACGACTTACAATCAATCTCACATCAAGTGAGGCTGAGAAGTTGGAAAAATATTGCTCAAGCAGTGGCAGACCAGCAACCGATGTAATTCGGGAATTAATTCGCTCTCTTCCGACTGAAGATGAAGAGTAAAAAACCTAAAAGAAAAGGAAATCATACTGGATAAAAACTTAACCAAGAGAGGGAATGAAAGTTTCAATGAGCTTGATGCTAGACAATACTTGTCACAGATTTCGGCAAATGCGTAAGCGTCACCCTTGAGATTGACGCTTACACTCAACAAATTTGGGCTTTATCTTCTTAAGTTGACACCAATGGGCAAAGACAAGCCCTTACTAGCCATAACATAATCTTGAACAGAAAAGTTATTCAATTCTGGCGCGGAGTGCAGGAGAGCGAAATAGAGTTGCAAATCCAGCTTGCCGCTCATTTAAAGGTTCTAGAGCATCGTTCCAAAGACTTTCATAATAAAAGAAAGTTACGCCTAAACCGCGTTCTTGGGCAGCCCGCACCTGAGACTTAATTTGCTGCATAGGAACTGGATTAGTTCGTAACCCTGTCATAATGCCAATTCCAGTTGGAATTATTTTTTGTGCTTCTTGAATTTCTACGCGGGAAATATTAGCCACAAAACTTTGCAGATCCGGACGATAAATTTGCACAATTAACTCATCCACAATATTTTGCCGCATCCAACCCAGCCAATCTTGCAAGTGAAACTTGTAAGCAAAATCATAGTAATTAGGAGAAACAGAGAAAATCGCCTGGGGTTTTCTTTGCTTCACAGCTTGGTTAAGTTGTACCATGAAAGCCGTAATTTTATCTGCCCGCCACTTTACCCATGCTGCATCTTGGGAATTAGTTGGGGGAGGATTCTTCGTTTCTTTGGTGTACAAAGCAACTGTATATTGGTCGTAACCAAATTCGTGAGGCAAACTCATGTGATCGTCAAACTGAATGCCATCGGCATCATATTGGGTGACAGTTTCCAGCACTAGATTGGTGATGAACTGTTGCACTTTTGGATGGAACGGATTGAGCCACATAACCTCACCCGCCGCACTAATCGAAGTTTGACTACCATCCCGCTTTTGTGTGAACCAATCAGGATAATTCATTGCCAATTCTGAGGTTGGGGGAGCCATAAAACCAAACTCAAACCAGGGAATTACCAGCAATCCTTTGTGATGGGCTTGGGTAATGAGGTCTGCTAAAATATCATGTCCATCTAAACCTTTGTAGACAAAAGGTTGAATACCTGCACGTTGTGCGATCGCACTAGGATACATCACATAGCCAGAATTCCACACTACAGGATAGATAGTGTTAAAGTTCAGCCGCCGTAATTGACTCACTGCATCCTGCACTTTGTCCCGATTTTTGAGGGTGTCAAAATCATTAGTGGTCATCCAAACCCCACGAATTTCCTGACGGGGTATCTGTGCGATGGCGGGGGTGAAACTGTCTAGCAATAATACAGTAAAAAAGGATATTAAAATGAGAATCGGAAAAAGAAACTTCAGTAGTTGCCGCCAACTTTGAACAATAAAAGATGATTTCATAAATTTGAATGATGCACTAGCTACCCACACATGCCATTGCTCGTTTTTACGATTGAATCTACTAACCATATAGTCTACAAGTATTTATGCTTAGTACATAATTGATGAGTTGGTAGTTGTTCGTTCCCTGCTTATGGAACTTTTGCACCAGAAAAACTAAAGCAGACAAATTAAGATAAGTTGACGCAGCTAATAGGCATTTGTGCCCAATAATATTTGGTATGGGAAACGAGGTATTGGTTATACTCCATTTTCCTTTTGGACTTCCAAAAAATAAAATCACGAGTATCTAGTAATGATAATCATTCTTGTAAAAAATTACGGTAAGAACTTGATGTACACTTTGAGAAATATGAGTTAAACTGATGAATAAAGTAAAAACACTTTGGGAGATTTTAACTATTGAATTGAATCTCCCATTTTATTTTAATAACTGACTTCTAATTTTTTTAGCTAATTAATTACATTATTATCAATAGTATTATAAGCACGGAATTTGAAAAAAATTATTGCACGGCGAAGTTGTGATTTAGTATGATCACTAAGCTCTTGAAAATTAGGCTGATGAGAAAGTTCAGCAATTGCATGGTCAGATTGCGAAAATAAGCTAACATTAATAAATGTATTTGCTCGTTGTAAGCGAAATATGACAATTAGAAAAAATATAGTTGCTAAATTCGTTTCTTTTAACTGAATTAGGAAACATAAAATTTTTCTGTAATCCTTATAGATTTATTTAATTTATCTTTAATATACTCAAGGAGACTTTGAGCAACATACTCTGCAAGCTTCACCGGGACAGCATTTCCTATCATTTGTTCAAGATCTGTTTTTGTCCCTTCAAAAATAAATGTTTCAGGAAAAGTCTGCAAGTAACTTCTTTCAATTGTAGTCAATGGGCGCAAGTTTTCTGTAACGCAGACTGGATCTTTAGGGTGTTTCTTATAGGTTTTAGGAATAGGGCGATTAACTCCTCTTACTGTTGGGCTAGGTTCATCAATACTAAAAATCCCTCTTCTTTTGTAACTTCTTGGATGTCTGTAGTAATATTGAATTTGTAATTTGTTTTCCAGATAATCTCTAATAGTCATTGGCTTACCTGCTAACCTTTTTTTTAGGTAAGGTTCTAGACTTTCGTCTTTTCCTTGTAACTCTCCCAAGCAAAAAAATCTTTTTCGCTTTTGAGGTACACCGCACAGACTAGCATCCAAAATTATTTCACTTAAACCATATCCAGCAGCTTTCAAGATTTGTCTAGCCTCTTTATATTTATTGCTTTTACGAAATAGGTCTACGTTCTCTATCACAAACCACTGAGGAAGAATACTTGTAACTATCTCAGAAAATACAATACTTAAATCCCCTCTTCCTAAATCTTCATCGCGTTTTCCGGCACTAGAAAAGTCTTGGCAGGGGGGGCCACCAATAATAATTTCAGGACGCATTCCTGTAAAAATTTCATAGTTTCTCTTCAAGTTACTAAGATCGTAATCAAAAATTTCATGGCTAAAGTTTTTTCGATAAACATCTATAGCTGGTTTCCAATTATCAAATGCTGATACAATATTAAACCCAGCATTTTGAAAGCCTAAAGATAACCCTCCACAACCGGCGAAAAGGTCTAAAACTCTAGGCGAAAAGCTTTCTGTCTCATATATAAATTTTTCTTTCATACCTTTATATGTCTTTTAATTTTTCATCAAATATCTCTGGATTACTTAGAATAATACCATCAAATCTTCTCTCAGGACTTAAGTAATTTTGTCCTCCACCTAAGATAATATTCCCAATCTCTTCTTTCCTAATTCTAGGTTTAATCAATTCATCACAAATCATATAAGGGTGAGTATTTACTCCACTTAACGCAAAAGCTTTATCATTCTTAGTATTATATGTCAGTATGTCAATTATTGATACGTGTGGTATTTTACCATTTGTGGCAAATTCATATAACATTTTTGCCAACCATATTACAGTTCGCGTATGACGTTGAATACTTTCTGTCCCAATCGGTAATCTTTTTGTAACATCAAAAAATAACCTAGTAAAACCAAAATCACTCCAAATAAATATATCTAAACAGTTTTGATATAATTTGGATGTTTTACCTACAGTTTTCCATACTGGTTGCATTACTAACGGAGATTGCATTTCTATATGATCATAAAGTAAATTATCGGCTCTTGCGTTGGTTTTATGGTACGGCATTAAAATAGTCGTTTTATAGAAAGGCTCAAAAACTTCAAATCCAGTCATAGAAAAGAACATAGGCTCTGATTAGATTTTATTTATTATTCGACTCCATAAAAGGAACTGAAGAGCCAAATTATCTAGGCTCTCTGTCAATCTTGAAATATAAGGAAGCATATTACGAATACTAATCCAATCACTAATTTCACTACAAACTGGATCAAGATATTTGAGTATTTGCTCTCTAGAATCTTTAAATTTTTCAGCAATACTTAATGTTAGATACACTATGGTATCTGGACGAATAACAATTTCACAACCATATTTATGATCAGGTAGGCCACAAGTTGAATTATCTGGCAAGGCTGTTAATTTAATTTCTATACTACGCAAGCAAGTATCAAAATTCAAAGTATTTAATGTAACTAAATCTACTCTTGGTAATCTTCCTATTACTAGTTTTCTATAAGGAAGATAATCGCTTTCAAATGCAAAAAATAAGTTGGAAGATAGTGGTACAATACCAAAAATATCAGTTACATCAATTTTTTCATGTTTAATTTTTAGGTTTTTATCAAGAGTTAAATAAACTAACTGTAGTCCTTGAGTATGCATATAGCAAGCTAATGAAGCAGGAAAAGAATTATTAAATTGATTTTTTCCCCAACTATTAGCCTGAGAAAAATCCCTATTAGATCTAGCTAATCCAAAAAGACCAGGTTGTACTGTATTTTGTTGATTCATTAGTTTCTCTGTCACTTACTTATTTAAGTAGTATCTTTTACACAATTAATTTTGCAGCGATACTATTAATGTATATTCTGTCATAAATTAAATGATTACTCTTATCGTATATATACATAAATAGATGTATTCAATAATCCTTTAAATTTACTAAGCTATTCCACACCCTACCTGTGTCACAATAGAGAACTGTAATAAGAAAAATATTGTTAAGGTAATTTAGTGAGTCCAACTGCTCAATCCACGGCAAGTGCGCGTCGCGTGGTATTTCCTTTTACGGCAATTGTGGGCCAGGAAGAAATGAAACTGGCGCTCCTATTGAACGTGATTGACCCCAAAATTGGTGGTGTAATGATCATGGGCGATCGCGGCACCGGGAAATCCACAACTATCCGGGCGCTAGCTGATCTGCTGCCAGAAATTTCTGTGGTTGCCAATGACCCCTTCAGTAGCGATCCTAGCGACCCCGACTTGATGAGCGATGAAGTCCGCCAACTGTTAGAACAAGGGGCGGAAATTCCTGTAGCTCACAAAAAAGTTCAAATGGTAGACCTGCCGCTAGGAGCTACAGAAGACCGAGTTTGTGGCACAATCGACATTGAGAAAGCTTTATCTGAAGGTGTCAAAGCCTTTGAGCCGGGACTGCTGGCAAAGGCTAATCGAGGCATTCTCTATGTGGATGAAGTCAACTTACTAGATGACCACCTCGTAGACGTGCTACTCGATTCCGCCGCGAGTGGATGGAACACTGTAGAACGAGAAGGTATTTCGATCCGTCACCCTGCGCGTTTTGTTCTTGTGGGTTCTGGAAACCCGGAAGAAGGCGAACTACGCCCGCAATTGCTCGATCGCTTTGGAATGCACGCAGAAATTCACACCGTAAAGGAACCAGCCTTGCGGGTGCAAATCGTGGAACAACGGGCGGATTTTGACCAAAATCCTCCAGTATTTCTCGAAAACTACAAACCCCAGCAAGAAGCATTGCAACAGCAAATTGTTAATGCTCAACAGCTTTTGCCAGAAGTGAAAATTGACTATGAACTGCGGGTAAAAATTTCTGAAGTCTGCTCAGAACTGGATGTAGATGGTTTGCGTGGTGACATTGTTAGTAACCGCGCTGCCAAAGCCTTAACAGCTTATGAAGGACGTACTGAAGTTACAGTTGATGATATCCACCGCGTAATTACGCTATGCTTGCGTCACAGGCTGCGGAAAGACCCCTTAGAATCGATTGATTCTGGCTACAAAGTTGCCAAAGTTTTTAGCCGCGTCTTTGGTGTCGAACTACCAGAAGGTGATATTGCACAAAAAAATGGCACAGGTCAAAAGTTAGGGGCTAGGAGCTAATTAATTTTGGATTTTAGATTTTGGATTTTGGATTTTTCCTTCAATCCAAAATCGAAAATTCAAAATCTAAAATTGGCAGAGTCTAACTCAACATTTAGCACTCAAAACTGATTATGAGATTTTGGTCTTTTTGGTTTAACAGCTTTGTCCTATCTAGCCAATACAACCCGCCCAGATTTGTAGAATTATTGATGCTCTTATTAGCGATCGCACTGCTGGCAATAGCCAGTATTTTACCCGATAGACCTTATTTAATTTTAGGCTTGAGCTTAGTAGTTGGGGCATCTATTTCTATCTTAGTGCGGGAAGCGATCGCGCCCTCACCCCAGACCCGAATTACCCAACTAACAGCATCGCTATTGCTCATCATCAGCCTCTATAGCTTTGCTGATTTAATGTACAGTATTTAATGGGGAGTGGGGAATAGGGAATAGGGAATGGGGAAGAAACTTAATTAACAATGCCCAATGCCCAATTACCAATTCTGCATTTCCACCAATTCCATACACAACTCATTAATTTGCTCTAAATCAGGTTTGTGAGGTAGGGTAGATTGTTCGTAAACAATTTCCATTTCAGCGACCAAATCTTCTGCCTTTTTCATCACCTCCTCATAAGAATACTCACCTTTTAAAATAGCTTTTAAATCCTTAAAATCACCAGCTATTCTCCTATCTACAATCACTTCACCTCGCCGCAATATTTCTACTCCACTACGTAGCAATCTAATGCAGTGCATTCCATGTTTGAGGTCAAAACCCGAATTTCTTTCCATTTCTGCTCTAGCCGGATTCCTATTTTCCTGCCAAGATAAGTAAGCCTTCCATTCTCTTAAAGCTATTTGATAACTTTGGCTTTTCTGAAGCAGGCGGATAAAATCTTTACGGCTATTGGTTAATTTTTGGGTATATTCTAAAGTTTCATCTGGCAAAGTGTATTGTTTCAACACACCTTTAAAATCAATATCTGCCGTCAGCAATTGGTATAATTGTTCCGCTTCTTCCAAAAACTCAATCCGTCCTCTAATTAAGTTATAAAGATATTCCAGAAAAGCATTTAGTTCATCTTTGCTTAAGGGTGCTTCGTCTTCTATGGCGAAATCAGATGGTATTGGCTTTTTTTGCGGTGGCTTTAACAACCATTTCCGATGAGTTTCCATCTTTTTGATTTGGGCAAAGGCATAACCAGTGTAAGTATGTTTTACCTTCTTACTCAAAAATAACTGTTTATGATTAATTAAATGCTGTCCGACTGCGCTTAAAAAAGGATAGTTATTTAACCAGAGCAATTCTAAAACATTGGGATTTGCGCCCGCTAATAACTGGAGGATTTTTCTTAATTCATATATAACTGTGTCTTTGTTACCATCAATAAATGGAAATATTCCTGGTTCATCCCAACCAGTATCTTTTTGTTCTATATGATCAAATCCTAAGTAATACCTTTTGGGTGCGATAAATACTCCCCGATAATCAAAGTCTGAATCAGGACGATTTAAACCATAGCCGTGGCTACCTGCTAAACCAATTAAAATAGTTCTTTGCTCAACTTCTATTCTTTCCATATCACCTGATTAACATATAAGTAAGTCGGTGAGAAGAAATCAAACTAGATTAAGTAATGTAAAAAATATTGAGATTAGTTCGTAGTGAACGTCGCTCTACTTAGTCATCCTAACTCATGAGTTAAGCAGGTGGGAAGTGGGCAATGGGGATGCTGAGGAGCAGAAGAAGAATAACAATCCTCATACCCAATGACTAATACCATTTCACTTTAATACAGCAGATTGCGCTCTAATCGAATACACGTAGAGACGTAGCAGTGCTACGTCTCTACAAGGTTTTGGGTTTTATATATGTACTTCATTTACCTGAAATCTGCTGTAATGATACAAATACACTGGTAGGGGCATGGCAATGCCCATTGAAGGATACTGAACGGTTCTATAAGGTTTTTTTAGGTGAATACCGCATTATTTACCAGATTGAGGAGCAATCCTTGCTACTAATAGTGATAAAGATTGCACATCTCAAAGATTATTAAAGCTTATCTGCAAAAGCGATCGCCTACATACCACCAAGGGCAACCAACATAAAACTTCAAAATTTACTCTACTAGGACTTACGCACTGTACAAAATAACTATCTTGTGCATTAACGAAAATACGTTGTTTCAGGCTTTTCTCAATCACCGTTGATTGGGTGCGATCGCCAAAATCTCATTGATAAACCTAGCTATAAGCCTTGAAAACTATACCTGTTATTTTGGCTTTTCTGTCAATGCGTAAGTCCTATCTACCACTACGCAACTAAAAATTTCACAAAATCTCTGCCAACTTTACCACCAGAGTATTTGCCAAATCCAAGAACCTGATGTCATTTGTATCAATGCTATTTCCTTCACCAGCTAGCAGATTTTTTACAGCAGATAGCCTGTCATCTACTTCAGAAATTCTCCAAGATTCATCTAAGTTTACTGCAAAATCAAACAGCGATCGCTCTCCTAAATGCTGCCTTACCCTCACAGCTACACTATCATTACTTACCAGAAATTCTTTAATACTATCTAACTGAAAATTACCTAATATTTCGTCATGTCCCCACGTTTCTAGCCAGTCTCCATCCACATCTTCAACGTAAATATTGACAAAATCAACCCCATAAGTTAGCCAGTTCTGCTGCATTTGTCGCGCTGTTGCTAAAGCTTCAGCAAATGTATCTACTTGATTGTCCCAGTGAGTTTCTCTTTTGTTAGCCATAAAAGCTCTAATTAGCACGTAAGTATATAGGCTAGACACAAATCTGAAATATGAAATTCCTGAAAATTCACGAAAATTTTAAATATTTGCCACCAGAAAGGTAATCACTGTTATACAGGGCCACGTTGACTAACTGGTTGACAAAATTAGCATCCTTGGGATTGTAACTTAAGAACAGCCCCCTATCGATTTCCCACGATCGCAGTGTATTTTGCCAAGCTTCGTACTTTTGATGATTAAGTTCTTCACTAACACTGGTAACTTGAATGCACAGTGGTTGATTGTTACGACTAACAATTAAATCTGTTGCCATAGAAAGGTCGGCTATATAACGCTGCCAAAAACTACCTTATCGCTGAACTATATCTTGGGCTATTGATCTAATACTGAAAATTTAGTAACTTACAAATGGCTTTGAAAACTTGCAATAACTCAATTGCATCTGGAGATTGACTCAAATTTAATAATGGCATTAACTGATAAGTTGACTGGTTGTCATGTCTTAAATAAACAAATTGATAAAGCTGTCCATTAGTTACCAAACCCCAAACTGATGGTTGTTGAGCTAAACTTTTAAAAGCATAAGTGAGTAATTGAGGTAAACCCTCAATCACATTGACCGAACTATTTTTTGTTTCAATCACTAGAACCCAAAAAGGCGGTGCAATATTACTTTGAGGATTGTTGATTGCTAAAATATCCATCCGTCCGGTAATTCTTTTGTCTTCATCTTCGACTGCGATCGCAATGCTATCTTCCATTGTCAACCGAATTGGCACATCGTAAAATCCTGCTAATCGCATCAAGGGTGCGATCGTTATAAATTTAACCAAACCTTCAGAAATTTTACCAAGCCGGAGATAACGACGGAAGTCGTTTCTAATTCGCAATAAATCTTCCTGTTCAAACTCTGTCAACGGTTCTAAATTTAAGAAGTCTGTGAATGAACCATCTGAAAGTTCTTCTAGTTTGAGAAAGCGATGAACATCGTTGAGAGATAAGCTGCTAGCTTCAACAGTGAGCGTCATAATTTCAGGCTTTATTTGTCAAGACTACTTACATTTTGCAACATTCCTGGTAGATGGGTTCCAATGTAACCTCTTTAAATTTCTTGAGCGCTTGCTTTTGCTAGATGAAAATGAATGTAAACTAAATAACTCGGCAATTTCTACCTAGCTTAATGAAAATCTAAACACTGTCTAGCACAACTGGGCTAAGAATAGTTTTTAATCACAATAGCGATCGCACTCATAACTAACCATGTCTCAACCAACTATAGAATCAATCCTCCAAGAGAATCGCCTATTTCATCCTGCCTCGGAATTCTCGCAGAATGCCCATATCAAAAGCCTGGAAGACTATCAGCGTCTCTACAACAAAGCCAAAGCTGATCCGCAGCAATTTTGGGCAGATTTGGCTGGAACAGAATTAGAATGGTTCCAAAAATGGGATACAGTATTAGACTGGCAACCACCTTTTGCTAAGTGGTTTGTTAGCGGTAAAATAAATATTTCTTACAACTGCCTTGACAGACATCTCACTACCTGGCGCAAAAATAAAGCCGCATTGATTTGGGAAGGAGAACCAGGTGATTCGCGTACCCTCACTTATGCCCAACTGCATCGGGAAGTTTGCCAGTTTGCCAATGTATTGAAGCAACTGGGTGTACAAAAAGGCGATCGCGTTGGTATATATATGCCAATGATTCCCGAAGCTGCGATCGCAATGTTAGCCTGTGCCAGAATTGGCGCACCCCACAGTGTGGTATTTGGTGGTTTTAGTGCCGAAGCTTTGCGCGATCGCTTAATTGATGCCACAGCTAAACTAGTAATTACGGCTGATGGTGGTTGGCGCAAAGATGCGATCGTTCCTCTCAAAGAACAGGTAGATAAAGCCTTAGCTGATGGTGCTGTTCCCAGCGTAGAAAATGTCCTCGTTGTCAAGCGCACCGGACAAGAAACTTATATGCAACTGGGGGGACGCGATCATTGGTGGCATGATTTGCAAAAAGGAGTATCAGCAGATTGTCCCGCCGAACCAATGGACAGCGAAGATATGCTGTTTGTTCTCTACACTTCTGGCAGCACGGGCAAACCGAAGGGCGTTGTGCATACAACTGCTGGTTATAATTTGTATACCCACATCACCACCAAGTGGATCTTTGACCTGCAAGACACAGATGTATATTGGTGTACCGCCGATGTAGGTTGGATTACGGGACACAGCTACATTGTCTATGGCCCTCTTTCCAATGGTGCAACCACGGTGATGTATGAAGGTGCG
Source organism: Nostoc sp. CHAB 5834 (assembly GCA_020829485.1). Next base: position 58,884 of record JAIVFU010000015.1, read on the forward strand.
CCCCGTGCTTCTAATCCTGGCTGTTTCTGGGATGTAATTGAAAAATACGGCGTTAATATTTTTTATACTGCACCTACGGCAATTCGGGCATTTATTAAAATGGGCGAACAACATCCGAATGCGCGAAACCTGTCTTCATTGCGTTTGCTGGGAACCGTCGGCGAACCGATTAACCCAGAAGCTTGGATGTGGTATCAGAAAGTAATTGGTGGCGATCGCTGTCCAATTGTAGATACTTGGTGGCAAACAGAAACAGGCGGTATTATGATTACACCGCTACCAGGGGCGATTCCCACCAAACCCGGTTCCGCAACTCTTCCCTTCCCAGGAATTATTGCAGATGTCGTGGATTTGGAAGGAAACACCGTACCCAATAACGAAGGCGGTTATCTAGCAGTGCGTCATCCTTGGCCAGGAATGATGCGGACAGTCTACGGCGATCCAGAACGCTTCCGCCGCACCTACTGGGAACACATTCCACCCAAAGATGGTAATTATACTTACTTTGCTGGTGATGGCGCGAGGCAAGATGAAGACGGTTACTTTTGGGTAATGGGTCGTGTGGATGACGTATTGAATGTATCAGGACACCGACTCGGTACAATGGAAGTAGAATCAGCCTTAGTTTCGCACCCAGCAGTTGCAGAAGCGGCGGTAGTGGGTAAGCCAGATGAACTTAAAGGTGAAGAAGTAGTTGCTTTTGTGACATTAGAAGGCACTTATCAGGCGAGTGAACAACTGATTAAAGAACTCAAACTGCACGTTGTCAAAGAAATTGGTGCGATCGCTCGTCCGGGAGAAATTCGGTTTACAGACGCTTTGCCCAAAACGCGATCGGGTAAAATTATGCGGCGCTTGCTGCGGAATCTAGCTGCTGGGCAAGAGGTATCTGGGGATACTTCGACATTAGAAGATCGGGGTGTGTTGGATAAATTACGGGAAGGCGCGTAAATAATATAGGGTGGGCAAAACAGCCTACCCTTTGCTAGACAATTGGATTTTGGACAAAAAAGAAGTGTTTGCGTACTAGATGAGGATATAAATATGAATTTGTCTTTACAAAGCCGTCGGCGATTTATGCAGTTAATGGGGATGGGTTCAGCCGTAGTTGTATTTGGTGATTTCTTACCAAATCAACACTCTGTAGCAGTCGCAGCATCATCTGCATGGGTGGCGCGTCACGGGTTGACTTCAGCGCAATATCAAACTGAATTTAACAAATACATAGCCCAAGGTTATCGTCCGGTGATGGTTAGTGGTTACGCAGTGGGTAATCAAGACTTTTATGCTGTCTTATTTGAAAAAGCAGTGAATGCATCGGCTTGGGTCGCACGTCACGGGTTGACTTCAGCGCAATATCAAACTGAATTTAATAAATACACAGCCCAAGGTTATCGTCCCGTGCAGGTGAGTGGCTATGCAGTGGGTAATCAAGATTTTTATGCTGTGCTATTTGAAAAAGCAGTGAATGCACCGGCTTGGGTAGCACGTCATGGGTTAACTTCGGCGCAATATCAAAGCGAATTTAACAATTACACAGCCCAAGGTTTTCGCCCTGTAGACGTTAGCGGTTACACTGTTGGCAATCAAGACTTTTATACGGTGATTTTTGAAAAAACAGCCGATACACCAGCATGGGTCGCACGTCACGGGATGACTTCCGCACAATATCAAAGTGAATTTGACAAGTTCACAGCACAAGGCTACCGCTTAGTGAAAGTTAGTGGCTATAGTCTCAACGGTGAAGATAGATATGCCGCTATCTGGGAAAAATCTGGTAGTGGGGCTTGGGTGGCACGTCATGGAATGAGTTCCCAAGAATATCAAGACGAATTTGATCGCTATTTTTATCAAGGCTATAGACCTGTATGGCTAAATGGTTACACTATCAACGGTCAAGACAGATATGCTGCTATCTGGGAAAGTCAAAACGGTTATAAGTCTTCGGAACTGCAAGCCATTGATCAAACTGTGGCTGAGTTTATGCAAAATTATGATGTTCCCGGTCTTTCCTTGGCTATTGCTAAAGATGAGCGTTTAGTCTTAGCCAAAACCTACGGCTTGGCTGACAAATCGACGGGTGAAAAAGTCGCACCGCGTCACCGCTTCCGCATTGCCAGTGTATCGAAACCAATTACCGCGAGCGCCATTATGAAACTGGTGGAACAAGGCAAGCTACAATTAAGTGATCGCATTTTCGGTCAAGGTGGCATTTTAGGCACTACCTACGGAACAACTCCCTATAAAACCAATGTCGAAAACATTACCGTAGAACATTTACTCACCCATTTGGGTGGCGGTTGGTCTAACGATAATAATGACCCGATGTTTTTTAATCCCTCAATGAACCAGACGCAACTAATTAGTTGGGTATTAGATAACCGTCCTTTAGATAACGCACCGGAAACTAAATTTGCCTACTCTAATTTTGGTTTCTGTGTTTTGGGACGGGTAATTGAACAGGTGACAGGGCAAACCTACGAAAATTATGTGAAAACTAATATCCTTGAACCATCCGGTGTCACCGATATGCAAATTGGCGGTGATACCCTAGCCGAGAAAAAAGCCAATGAAGTTACCTATTACGGTCAAGGTGGCGAAAATCCCTACGATATGAAAGTAGCACGGATGGATGCTCACGGCGGTTGGATTGCTAAACCGATTGATTTAGTGAGGTTGGCGGTGCAGGTAGATGGCTTGAATTCCAAACCTGATATTCTTAGTGCTAGTGCGATCACTACTATGTATCAAGGCTCAAGTGTCAACCCTGGATATGCTAAAGGATGGTCTATAAATACAGCCAATAACCATTGGCACAACGGCAGTTTACCAGGAGAACAAGCATTTCTAGTTAATACCAGCGATGGTTTCTCGTGGGCAGTGCTAGTTAATACCCGCAGTCAAAAATCAGGCTTCGGTGGCGACCTCGACCAACTCATGTGGAACATTAAAAGCAAAGTTACTAATTGGCTATCATTTGACTTGTTTTAAATAAATCGAAACCTATCGAGATGTCGTAGCATTACAGCTAAACGTTGCTTGCTGTGAAGAATTATGAAAATTACCCGTAGACCTAATATTCATGATCAAAATAATCCGGGGTTAAACTTTAATGAAAATAATGAACTGAAAAAACTCAATGACAAAGAAATAGCTAATATTATTTCAAGAGTAAATAGTTGGTATGACCAGAAAAATAATAGATGAGGATGAACATACCAATTTATTATTGTAAAATGAATAGGCGCGATCGCCCGTACTTGAAATTTTAATTACACCGTGCAGTCAGCGTATTGACAAACTTTTTAGTGCATTGCAGACTTACTAATGCATCTTCACATTATTATAAGAATAGAACATTATTGAGGCATTCAGGGCGATGAACGTGAAGCGCAAACTGAAATCAGCATTTGTTCAATCTTTTAGTGGCATGACGCTGAGTATTATCACTGTAATTGGTTTATCACCATTAGCGTTAGCAGTTCCTGCAAAAGTTTCTTTGCATTTCCCTGGACAGTTGGTTGAGAGACAACCACAAAAACTAGCACAGTTTTCAGATACAGGGCCATCAGAGCGATCGCAGATGCTGCAACAAGCCAATGCTTTATTTAATCAGGGAGAGTTAACAGGTGCAGAGGAAAATTTACGCAAATTCGTTAAACAATTTCCAGACGATGCCTTCGGACACTTTCAATTAGGAAATGTGCTTTTTCGGCAAAAGAAACCACAAGAAGCAATTAGCTCTTATCAAGAAGCCATTCGCCTCCAGCCAAAATACGCTCTCGCTCACAATGCGATGGGTATGGTTTACGCAAGCCAAAGTCGCTGGGAAGAAGCCATTAGTGAATATAAAAAAGCTCTAGAAATTAATCCTAATTATGGTGAGGGACTGACTAATTTTGCGCTGGCATTGTGGCAAACAAATAAAAAAGATGAGGCGCTATCTTCTTTAGAAAAAGCTTTAAATATCTTCAAAGAACAGAATAGAGGTGAAAAAGTTAACCAAGTCGAACGAATCTTGCGAGAGTTCAAAACTGCTGATGATCCTAGTGTTTCATAAAAATTACATTATTTAACGTTAGAGGATCGAAATATGTTTGATAACGTGTAGTAAATAGCTTAATTTAGTATCTTTTCGCGCAAAGATGCAAAATTGCATCTTTGCTGTTTTTATATGAAAATGCAAAAATAGCTTATAAAACAATACAGTTCAGTTAAGGATTTTTGGTACTGATTTTAGACCTGTAGAGACGCGAAATTTCGCGTCTTTTAGACCTGTAGAGACGCGTTAGCGTAGCGGGGCCCCAGTACAATTTCGCGTCTCTACCAAGGTTTTTGGGCTTAACTGAACGGTATTGGCTTATAAAAATAGATAGAGTAGTCAATACCTTTGCCAAAATAAGAGCCTAGATAAATTTTGGCAAAAACGGCAAAACTAAGCATATATAAGCGGTTTGATGAAAATGTGGTTTGGAATTTGAAACCCTTATCCTGCCGTCAATACGTTAAAAAAAACTTGTGGGAAACCTTAAAGGAATTTTTAGGACTGATTGTTTTTGCCAACCCTCAAAGAAATGGGAGTTAATGGTTAAAGTATCATCATCTCACCCTCGTAAATTAGCAAAGGTATTGAGTAATCTATGAGCTTTTTTACCTCGATTGGCCAATCGACCTTTTATAAGTTGTTAACCAGTAACCTGTCATAGCAATCACAATCGTAATTACACTAGCCACTACATTTGGATAAATGATGATTCCACCCAATTGAGGCTCACGAATATTGCCCAGAACTGGATCATTGAGAAATCCGTATGAAGTTCCCGGCCAAAATCCCGCAGCAATTAATCCAATCCAAAATGCAGAACCGAGAAAGGCAGCCAGACCCATCGAAAAATGATCGCTCACCGGACGAACTTTTAAAATTGCTAAAGCAGAACCGCCTAATGAAACAGCAGCAAAAAACGACATAGCACAATGCAACTTTGCATGAGGTAGCCATGCTGGGTTGTTCATGTGACCATTTGCCAGCAAAACTGCATCCACACCGATAGGAACTATAATGGTTGAAAGCGCAGCAGCACTCAGAAACCATTTGGCGAGTTGTTCTTGAGCCACGTTAATTTTCTCCTATCCAAACACTGTAAATTCTACCTATTAATCAATACCTTTGCCAAAATAGGAGCCTAGATAAATTTTGGCAAAAACGGCAAAAATAAGCATATATAAGCGGTTTGATGAAAATGTGGTTTGGAATTTGAAACCCTTATCCTGCCGTCAATACGTTAAAAAAACCTTGTGGGAAACCTTAAAGGAATTTTTAGGACTGATTGTTTTTGCCAACCCTCAAAGAAATGGGAGTTAATGGTTAAAGTATCATCATCTCACCCTCGTAAATTAGCAAAGGTATTGGTAGTAATAGTTTGATATCAAGTAAATTCCCTACTCCCTAAGTAAGTCGGTGAGAATAAATCAAACTAGATTAATTAATGTAAAAAATATTGAGATTAGTTCGTAGTGAACGCGAGAGCGGCTCCAGCCATCATTTGAGGACTTTAGTCCTCTCTACGAGACTCACTCGCGTTCACTACAAACCTCTTCATTATTCACGCTGCTCTACTTACTCCCTTCCTAAGCTTCGATAACTACGCGCAAATTACCGCGTTTTTTCGCAACGCGACAAGCAGTCGTAGTCCCAGAACGCTCGAATTCCAAATCGAGGATGGTAGGGCCGACTCGCAAATTATGAAATGACAGGCGATTAATCGATTCTGGCAAAGCGGGGTCGATTATTCGCAAGCAATTATTTTGAGCATCAGGAACCAAGTTAACCATCATTTGCAGTAGTTGGAAAATACTACCCGTAGCCCAAGCTTGGGGAGTGCAGGCAACTGGATACTGCACAGGGGCATTATCACCGTTCCGTTCGTAGCCGCAGAAGAGTTCTGGAGGACGTTGATAGGGTTGTTGCTCAGTCATGTCAAATAAACCTTGGAATATTTCTAAGGCTTGATCGATAAGACCGAGCGATCGCAATCCCATTGCAATCAGAGCGTTATCATGGGGCCAAACCGAACCAATGTGATACCCCATCGGATTGTAAGCGGGTGACAAACTACTTAGAGTCCGAATGCCCCAACCATTAAACATATCTGGTGCCCGCAACCGTTCTGCGACACTATAGGCTCTTTCGTGGGTGAAGAGTCCCAAATGCAGACAATGACCAGGATTTGAGGTAATACTGTCTACTGGCTTGCCATCTCCATCCAAAGCCAAAGCGCAAAAATCTAAATCTTCTACCCAAAAATCTCGATTAAAGCGAACCTTGAGACTTCTGGCCTCTTCTTGCCAACGATCTGCCAAATCAAGCCGCTTCTTCATTCTAGCTATTTCTGCTAGACGCATTTTTGCAGCATAAACATAAGCTTGTACCTCACAGAGGGCAATTGGGCCGTTGGCTAATTCTCCCTTGTGATTTACGATACAGTCATCAGAATCTTTCCAACCTTGGTTAGCAAGACCGCGTTTGGATTTACGGAAGTAGCTGAGGTAACTGTTTTCTTTCGTATTGCGATCGATCCACTCCATTGCTGCTAGAGCATTTGGCCAAAGTTGCTCTAGGAGTTCGTGATCGTGAGTCCAAGCATAATGTTCGGCATACAGCATCAGCCACAGGGGAGTAGCATCAACTGTACCGTAGTAAGGTGTATGGGGAATTTCTTGACAACGCGCCATTTCTCCCAAACGTAACTCGTGCAAAATCTTACCCGGTTCTTCTTCGCGCCATTCGTCGTCGATTTTACCTTGGTATGTCGCAAGTAATATTAGGGTTTCTTTGGCGATTTGCGAGTTTAACATCAGGGTTTGAGAAGCTGTAATCACCGAATCCCGCCCAAAGAGTGTCGAAAACCAAGGCACTCCAGCCGAAACAGTCTTATACTTACCAAAAGACTGGCGCAACAAATACATATCTTGCTCGGCCCGCTCAATCACTCGATTGAAAATGCTCTTATCTGAGCTAATGCGTGTAATTTGTTGTACCCAATGTTGCTCCTCCATCAACTCAGCAGCTTTCGCCTGTCCTAAAGTAAAGGCGGCGCTTACGGTTGAACTAGACTGGTTGTTTTTAAACATACTCACCCGGTAGCCCAACTTTTGAGTTTCGTGAGAAGCCAACTCTAGCTGCCAAACCGCAGTGTAACCCTTAAAATAGTCTGGTTGGCGATGCTGGAATAGAAGACGGGATTCCATCACCGAGCCATCCAGACCTTGATAGGCGAGTGTTAAAGATTCTTCCCTAAAAGTTGGTGGCTGTTTGGGTATAGGCGAAACACCATCGGCTAGAGAAATTCCTTCTTCAGCCGTCGGTTCTACTAGACGTAAAAGCCTACCTCGTTTTTCTCTGTCATAACCCCGGACTTCAAATAAATCAACAAAATCTGCATCAAAGCTAATGCTTAGTTCAAAATTGACAGTTGTTGTGCTGTAGTTAGATACCTCTATTTCTTCAAATAGTGCCCCATTCAGTACCATTTCCCGGCGAATTCCTACAGTGTCGGCTTTCAGACGTTCGTCGATTCTGGGGTTGGTACACAAAGCTGAGAGTGAAAACCCTTTTTCAGCAGTACTACTGAGGAGTACAGGCGATCGCCCTTCAATTTGCAACTCCAAACGATTGAGAAATCTCGTATCACAACAAAACAATCCCATACTGGGATTGCCATCGTTAAGCGAACAGCCAGAAATATTCCCGATAGTATCCGTCACAAAAAATAAATCATCATCTTTAACCGTCAGTGTAGGTTGTGGTCTTTCACTCACAACACAAGGCCACTCCGGGATAGGTAATTGTTCGGCAGGAATAAAAGTTTTTCCATCTAGGAAAATTTTTTCCGGGTTCATTAGCGTATCCGGTGTCATTAGCCAAAGTTCCGTGTATAGGTCTATATTTTTGTGGTCTTCTGAGTAGAGGTTGCTGACCCTCACAACTTTCAAAAAAAAGACGCTTTCTAAAACTTGCTTGAGCCATTGGAGCTAAAATAATACTTACTTACTGCTGACAAAATAGCAGCGCTCAAACCTGTATAAGTAGATATTTATAAACTTATATTTTATACCTCTAAAGTCAATGCTGAAAACTGAGGATTTTTAAATAATTTATTAGTCATTAAACTTTGATTAAGACACAAGGCACATAGAATACTCAGCAAAAAGGCGAAATTCACAGGTTTTGTTGGACATAGAGAGCATTTGTTCTCTACTAACCATACGATTTTGTCTTAAATAGCTATGATATTTGATTAGACTAATTTATGATAATTAATGAATTGATTAAATTTTGTGAATGTAGCAGTAATGGTTTTTGGGTAAGAAAATTTATTTGGCATAAATTAACGTAGGTAAAGTAGGCGGTGTCTACAACGGGCTACGCCAACGCATGGACTATCAATCACTAATCAGTGTTTATTAGTTAATAAAAGATACAACTCCTAGTTATTTGGTACTTAGCTGTGAAATATTTTAGTTGTGCAAGCATATTTCAAAGTTGGTCGAGAATGTATATTGGGCGTAGTAGGTTGTCAATCAACAAATCAAGTTGTATGCACTCCTCCTAATTGGTAACGAAGTGTTGCGCCTGCTTTGGCAGAAAGTGCTTAAGCGCGTTCTTTACATATTGCAACTCTCTATTTAACTTGAGAGTCCCTTGGAATTTGTACAATGCAGCTGTGACTTTTGATCTTGTCGAGGTTGAGCGTTTAACAATAATTCATGAGCATTTCGACTTCTGTGCTGAGTGATCTGCTAAAGTTCCTACCATACTTGCGGCCCCAGCTATATTTTAAGGCTTCACTAACGGCGCTCTCCCATGCGATGGAAGATCAAGTTTTGGCTGCGACTTTAGCACAACCCCTTGTAATTGCTAGTTTCCAGCGAGAGCGATTCTACCGCCAAGAAGCTCATCGCTACCTACGACTTGCCTTGCGGAGTAACCAAATATACGTATTATCTGCTCCAGAAACGGAGTTCATTAACAGTTCGGAACACTACGAAAAGATAGCTTTTGAGCCAACGGATGGCTTAAGTCAAGAGTGGCATTTGGTAGTAATTGCTGACAATTATGCTACTTGTCTGGTTTGCCGAGAAAACCTTGGTTCTATTGCCAAAAACAAGCAAGTACCGGAACTAAGCCCTAATTTGGATATAGACACAGCGCGAAGATTTGAGGGAGTTTGGACATCGGAAAGGGGAGTTAGCCTCAAAGCAGCTGAATTGCTGTTAAACAGGATTTTGGTTTACAGACCAGAACTGGCAAGTAAAATTGAGGAGGCCCGTCGGAGGTTTGGTATAGGAGAGCCGCGAAGCCACTCTGGAGCAGAAAAGATCAATGAATATGCTTGTGACATCGATACAGATCCCTTTGTGCAACGCTTAGTAACTTACTTGCAAGCTAGTCAGTACAAATTGCACAAAGCCTACCGTTCCATTGCTGCCCAAGCACGAAAAGAACGATTAGTCAACTCGATTAGCACTGCCATTCGGCGATCGCTCGATCCTCACGAAGTTCTCCAGGTGGCGGCACAAGAATTAGGGCAACACCTAGAAGCTTGTCGCTGTCTAATTTACCGCGCTCAAGCCACAGATAGCCAAGCCATAATTGAACACGAGTTTTTGAATCCCGGCATTTTATCGCTTCGTGGGCAAACCTGGGAATTAGAGAAAAATTCTCTATTTCAGGACATAGTGCAACAAGGCGAAGGTGTTTGTATTAGCGATACACTAAATGACCCTCGTGTGAACAATTCGCCAGCCCTCTCTTTGATCGCCAAAAAGTTTGCCATTCGTTCTTGGCTAATGGAACCAGTATTCTATCAGGGGCGATTATTGGGCATCGTGGAGTTACACTATTGCCGAATGCCACCCCACGAGTGCCAACCTGGGGAATTGGATTTGGTAGAAGCGATCGCCACCCAAGTGGGAGCAGCTCTCATCCAAGCGGAAGCTTACGCCAACTTAGAAGAACTTAACCAGCAGTTAGAAGCCCTAGACCGCACCCGCAGTAACCTCATAGCCATCACTGGGCATGAACTGCGTACTCCCCTATCCACCATTCAAGTGTGCCTGGAAAGCCTTGCTACTGAGCCGGATATGCCTTTAGAGTTGCAGCAAATCATGCTCAACACTGCTCTTTCCGACTCAGAACGGATGCGAAAACTGGTGCAAGATTTCCTCACACTTTCCAACTTGGAAAGCGGCCGAGTGGAATGGCATCCAGAATCTCTCACTTTACAAGAGTGTATAGATTTATCACTCAGCCGAAATCGCTCGCGTTCCTCAAGTGAAAAGCCACCCAAAATCAAGACTGAAATTGCCGAAAACCTACCTTTGGTTAGAGCAGACGGTGATTGGCTAGTAGAGGTACTGGCAAAACTCATAGATAACGCTTGTAAATTTACGCCACCCCAAGGAGAAATCACCATTAAAGCGATTTACAACAGCCATCAAGTGGTCGAGGTGACTGTGGCTGACACTGGACGCGGCATTGAACCAAATCGTTTAGAAATAGTTTTTGACCGCTTCTATCAAGAAGAGGGAGCCTTGCGCCGCACCACTGGCGGCACTGGACTTGGTTTAGCAATTTGCCGTCAAATTGTTAATGGCTGGGGTGGGGAAATTTGGGCAGAGTCAACAGGCAAAGACCAGGGTAGTCAGTTTCACTTCACCATCCCGATTGTTCAAAGTAGCCGAGAGGAAAAGCGGACAAAAGTCAAGAGTAAATAGGTATTAGTCCTTTGTCATTAGTCATTAGTCATTAGACATTGAGCATGGGGCACTGGTTTTTAACAAATGACAAAGAACAAAGGACAAATGACTAAAAACTGTTACAGTCTATGACGCGATCGCAATATGATCCTGGTTGCGGTGTTAGGATTCCCTAAAAACGTTGAGAGAATAAACTTATGGCAGAAACACTCTCTGGACAAACCCCACTATACGGTGGCAGCACCGGTGGCTTGCTCACAAAAGCAGACGTAGAAGAAAAGTACGCTATTACTTGGACTAGCCCGAAAGAGCAAGTTTTTGAATTGCCTACAGGTGGTGCTGCTACTATGCGGCAAGGTGAAAACCTGCTGTATATAGCTCGTAAAGAATATGGAATCTTTTTGGGCGGTCAGCAACTCCGGAAACTCAAAATTACAGATTACAAAGTTTACCGGATTTTACCCAACGGAGAAACCACTTTACTTCACCCAGCTGATGGTGTATTCCCTGAAAAGGTTAACCCAGGTCGTGACAAAGTGCGTTATGTAGACCGTCGTATCGGACAAAACCCCAGTCCCTCTAAACTTAAGTTTAGCGGTGTTACTACCTACGACGCTCCGTAACTAGCTGTTAGTAGCTAATGGGTAATTAGTAATGGGTAATTGGTAACTAAAAACCCATTACCCATTACCAATTACCAATTACTTTTAAAAAATAATGATGTTTCCGGATTTCTCCCAGTTTTGCACCCTAGCGCAACAAGGCAACTTTGTCCCCGTATATCAAGAATGGGTAGCGGATTTAGATACGCCCGTATCTGCTTGGTATAAAGTCTGTGCAGGTCAACCTTATAGCTTTTTGTTGGAATCGATCGAAGGTGGGGAAAAACTGGGACGCTATAGTTTAGTAGGTTGCGATCCTTTGTGGGTTTTGGAAGCAAGGGGCGATGGCACAACCCAGAAAAACCGCGATGGTTCACAGGTCGTTTTTGCAGGCGACCCTTTTACAGCTTTAGCTGAATGTTTAGCACCTTTTCACCCAGTCAAGTTACCACAGCTACCGCCAGGAATTGGCGGTTTATTTGGGTTTTGGGGCTATGAATTAATTCGCTGGATTGAGCCGCGTGTGCCAATTCACCCACCAGATGAGCGAAATATCCCTGATGGGTTGTGGATGCAGGTAGACCACCTATTGATTTTTGACCAAGTGAAGCGGAAAATTTGGGCGATCGCTTATGCTGATTTACGTAATGTAGAGACGTTACATGTAACGTCTTTACACGCAGCATATCAACAAGCGTGCGATCGCGTTACCCAAATGCTCGAAAAGCTATCTTTGCCCCTATCGCCAGAAAAAACTCGCTTGGAATGGAAACCGCCAGGGAGCAGGGGAGCAGAGGAGCCAGGCAGCAGGGGAGCAGAGGAGTACAATAGTAATTTCACCCGCCCTGATTTTTGTGCCAGCGTCCAAAAGGCCAAAGACTACATCAAAGCAGGCGATATCTTCCAAGTAGTAATTTCCCAGCGACTATCAACAGCATACACAGGCGACTCTTTTGCCCTTTATCGCTCCCTACGTCAGATAAATCCTTCGCCTTACATGGCTTACTTTAACTTCCAAAATTGGCAAATCATCGGTTCCAGCCCTGAAGTGATGGTGAAAGCCGAAACAGATTCAGATGGTGGAGTGATAGCAACAGTACGCCCAATCGCCGGGACACGTCCACGGGGGAAAACTACCCAGGAAGATGCAGCCTTTGCGAAGGATTTACTCGAAGATCCCAAAGAAGTTGCCGAACATGTGATGCTTGTAGATTTAGGGCGGAATGATTTGGGGCGTGTTTGTGAAAATGGTAGCGTCAAAGTTGATGAATTAATGGTAGTTGAGCGCTACTCCCATGTGATGCACATAGTCAGCAATGTTGTAGGTAAATTAGCACTTGGTAAAACAGCATGGGATTTATTGAAAGCTTGCTTCCCAGCAGGTACGGTAAGCGGCGCACCCAAGATTCGGGCGATGGAAATTATCCACGAATTAGAGTCTAGCCGTCGGGGTGTTTATTCCGGTGTATATGGATATTACGATTTTGAAGGGCAATTAAATACTGCGATCGCAATTCGCACAATGGTAGTACATGATAATACGGTAAGCGTGCAAGCCGGTGCAGGTTTGGTGGCTGATTCTGAGCCAGAAAAAGAATACGAAGAGACGCTGAATAAAGCTAGAGGTCTATTAGAGGCGATTCGCTGTTTGCGTTGAACTCAGGCTTGGAGACTAATAGCCCAATTCAGTTATTCTGCAAGAACCTCTCCCCCAACCCTACAACGGTTGGGGCCTGGAAACTAGTGGTCTGTCCCATTAGTTATGAAGGGTTTGTAGTAAGCGATTTATCGCTCAAATCAAGGACAAAAGTCCTTACTACGAACTTTTATAACCCTTCAAATTTAATGAGACACCAAAATTTATTATGCTATAGGAATCCTATTTGATTTTTGAAATTATCTATGTGGGCGGGGAGTGGGGAGTAGGGAGTAGGGAATTAGGCTTTTCGATCTGTACGGAGCTTTTTCAGAAATCAAATATTAGTCCTATATATAGTCCGCAAAAGCTAAATAGGGCAGACATCAAGACTAATAAAGTTAAAATTTTTTATCCTATCTTTATGCGAATTTAATTTTCGGACAGGTCTACTTGGGTAAAGCTGCACCTATTCAGAAAAAATAAAGATTGAAATAAAATGCGATCGCTCTCCATCATCTCATCATGCGATTGCACCCCAATACTTGTCGGGTTTTGGGGAAAAGGGGAAGGGGAAAGAAAAAACCTTTAACCTTTACCCTTTAACCTTTTCCCCAAACCCAATGCCGAGTTAAAAATGCTTTACCCGAGCAGTATTGGATCGCACCCCACACAACACTAAACTAGAAAGTAAGATGTCGTCATAAGTCTATGAACGCTACTACAGTTGCCTTACCTTCAATCCTCAAACTGAAAATCGATTTAACTGATGATCAATTTTTCCAAATGTGTCAGAAAAACCGCGATTATCGATTTGAGCGTACAGCATCAGGGGAATTATTAATTATGCCACCTACAGGTAGTGATACTGGCAACCGTAACTTTGATATAGTTGTTGAATTAGGAATCTGGAATAAACAAACTAAATTAGGCAAAGGTTTTGACTCTTCAACTGGCTTCACCTTACCTAATGGTGCAGAACGTTCTCCTGATGCTTCTTGGGTAAAAATTGAGCGGTGGAATGCTTTAACCCCAGAACAGCAAGAAAAATTTGCCCCAATTTGTCCTGATTTTGTCGTAGAGTTGCGTTCTCGTACTGATTCCTTGAAAGAATTGCAAGAGAAAATGCAGGAGTATATCGAAAATGGCACTCAATTAGGCTGGTTAATTGACCGGAAAAACAAGCGAGTGGAAATTTATAGTTCAGGTAAAGATGTAGAGATATTAGACAATCCTGTTAGTTTATCAGGAGAAAATATACTACCTGGATTTGTGTTGCATTTAGAGCAGATTATGTAGCTTTATCAATAGACATCTCCAGAAATTAATTATGCGTTACCTGAAACCCTTGTAGAGACTTTGCAATGCAACGTCAAAACAATTCATTTTCACCAGATGTCTAATGACGATAATTAACACAGATCAACATAGATACTCATAGGGGCGCACAGATGTAGCCGTGCGCCCTTATCCAGTAACTCATTCAAATGAGAATCGCTAAAAAGAAGTCAGAAGGTAGTAAATTAGATGGGATTTTGACTACTGAATAAACCACTAATTAAGCAAAGGCAAAAATTGGCGAATTAACCCAATTGTCACTGCTGGCAACTCCAATTGCGGTGTTAACCCCACATCTTCCAACTGTTGAAAAAATCGGATTGCTTGGGGATTAATTTCGGCAAGGCGACGACCAATTGAGGGGCCTGTAAATTCTGACCTTTGTCCCCAAATAATGGCGGTGGGAGTCGTCAGTTGTTGAATGTAAAGGGATAAATCAAAGCATAAATCGCCACGGACAAAAGAGAGTGCTGCATACTCAGCATTAGGCTGTTGGGCAGATTGTAAATAAGCATCTACAATTTCTTGGTACACTCGATTAGATTGAGCAAATTGCCGTTGCTCTAAGAAACTGCGAATACCCCCACTGGTTGCTATTCCAGTGCTGTAAAGTAAACGGTCAACAACGGGAACGCTGACTAACTGGGCAAAAAAACTACGGGAGTAGTCTTCGCCAAAGTCGGAAAGTCCGGCGGGGGTAGTGAGAATTAAAGACTTGAATAAATCAGGATGATCTGATGCTACTCGAATTGTAAAGGCTGCTGTCAAAGAAGAAGCGATCGCTGTTACTGGCCCGGTACAAGTCTGCTCAAAAAACTCCCGAATAGTGGTTAAATAATCTTCAATCTTATAACTCCGTGCCGGATGCTCAGACTTACCCCAACCGATTAAATCTGGCGCAATAACCCGATATTCGGCGGCAAAAGCCGGATATACCTTCGACCACTCATAAGCAGAAGACCCACCACCAAAGGCGTGCAGAAACACTAAAGTTTCCCGCTCGTCTTTTGTTGTAAAATTGTCCTGCCAAGGCGATCCAGTGGCTGTATAATATACCATTCTACCTAGTGAGGTATTTATAGAGCGTTGTTCAAATCCTTGTGGTTGAAACATAAGTACTTTTTGTTGACTGTAGTATTTAAGTAACATGAGTAACGGAGTATTTCAGGAGATACGTAGATACGGAGAGAGCATTTGATAATTTATCCGCGTCACCGCATTTTTTTTGGTCACTCCAGAATACTTACCTATTTAGTTCAAACTCCTCACTCATTGTTATTATCAGCGAACCAATCACTTTAGGACTTCTTCCAACCATCAGATTAAGTAGATATAAAATTACTGGATTACTTGTAAAGATTTGGTGATTTTTTTCCTAATAAAAAGTGACTGAGCGTTGAAATCACTGTGATACAAGGGTTTATCGTGGTAGCGAAGATCACTAAAACGTGAATAAAACATAAGTTTTTATGTTAGTCTATCAAGAAACTCATAAATAATTTTGAGCGTCAATAAGATTCAAAATGCTCATTTTAACAAGCTATTAATTCTAGTTAGACATGTAGAAACATAGCTTTTGATGTATTACTAAATTTATTTATTATCTAGGTAATGGTAAGGCGGGATGTCATGGTACAGGCTACTCTTCAATTAAATAAACTACCAACGATTGAAGACGCTAAATTTGCGCTTGACTTTAATATACAAAATGAAATTAAAGTTTCAGCTTGGGGGGAGCAGGTCGAGTCAGCTATTGACGCTGGCAGAATAACTCTACCTACTTGTATTTGTTTAGACTTAGAAGACTTAAAGTGTTTTGAACCAGTAGAGCGCCAGTATGAACGCTGGGGAGTAATTTTTCACAATTCTATAGCAATACAACCATCAAATCCAGCATTTCCAGCCTATTCAGGGCTAACAGTTTTAATGGGAGCGCCCAAAAGCGGATTTTTAGAAGCTACTTTCTTGCATCCGGTTAATTCGGTTAGCGCCTTTGTCACTAGTTCGCAACGGCTAGTGCTTTCCGCCTACGATCGCGATCGCCAACTCATCGCTCAAACTGTACTACCAAGCGCCAATCTTGCCAATTCAGACTCGGCAATTTCCCCCAATACCTTATTATCTATAACTGGGAATAACATCTACAGCGTTACCTTCTGTGCTTTTGATGGTCAATTCACCCTTGATAACTTTCGTTTTTGTCTTTAAAAACCCTTTATGCCCTTGCTCTGAGCCATTTAAAATGGTATCTTGATTTCCGCCGTGCTGGACTAATCTACTATAGACCTCTTGCATAAATCTAAAATAAGAACCCCACCCCGCCAAAGCTACGCTTTGTCTCCCCTCCCCTTGTAAAGGGGAAGGAACATAAATCTTTTGTTTCCCCCCAATATATCGGGGGGATTAAGGGGGGTAATTTGACTTGTGTGAACACCTTAGCCTTGATAAGGGGTGGGATGTTAGGGACTTTTGCAAGAGGTCTTATGTTGTCCTTGAAACCGGGTATCTTGTGGTTTGGGTCTTCACCCTTTCTTCAACCGTAGTAAAACTTATACAATAGTTAATTTCGTAATCAAGTAGGTAAACACTGTGGCACAGGCTTCGTCTTCTTGGCAGCAATTGATCAACCAGATTCCCAACTGGAACTGGTCGCTGACAAAGTTCAAGACAAAGGGAGCAACAAAGCAGCAAACATTTAAGCGCTTCTCTGGCCCTGGAGGCTTTCTTGGGTTCTTGACAATCGTCGTCGCCATGTTGTTGTGGAACTGGATGCTGCTATTGGCTCTCTCAATCGGCGTTGGGATAATGGTATTGGTTTACTCAATGCAGGAGTGGGACTGGCAATTACATTGGTATAAGATACGTAACTTCTTAAAAAGTTCAAATCGTCGGTTAGCCTTAGCAGTCATCAGTGGTGGTCTTGCTACTGTCACTACTTACATGGCCGCTGCAATTTGGGTTGACTCTCACAGTTCCTGGATTGCTGCTGGTACGATTGTGCAAGGCGTAGGAACACTGTTAACTTTAATTTTATTGGTCTGGCAAATTGTCAACTTCTATGAAAATCGAGAAGAAGACCATCTCGATCAGTTGTTGGTAAATTTAACAGAAAAAGATCCATTAAAGCGGATGATTGCCATACGTCAACTAACTAAAATCATCAGCCGTAAGCGAGTTGATTCTTCAGTGCAGCAAGATGTTGTCGAATGCTTGCAACTCCTACTCAGTCGAGAGGAAGAAGTTGCGATCAGAGAGGCAGCTTTTAAAAGTTTACAAGCCTGCGATGACCTCCGGTCGGTCGGAGACCATCGCTTACAAGTTCTACCCCCTAAAACAGCATCAACTTTCACACCCGTATCAGCAAAAGTTAAGCACCACGTTTATTAGTTATTTGTCCTTTGTCCTTTGCAAATGACCAATGACTAATGACTAATGACAAATAACTATTTTCGAGACAACTGTCCATTGCGAACTTGCACTACCGGATGATTGCATCGCCGTAACAATTGTTCATCGTGGGTAGTAACAATTACTGTAGCCCCAAAGGAATTTAACTTCTGGAGAATCTGGATCACTTGCCAGGAATTATCTGGATCGAGATTTCCAGTCGGCTCATCCGCCAACAGCAGGGGTGGTGTACCAACGATCGCACGAGCAATACTCACCCGTTGTTGCTCTCCCCCAGATAGTTGATCTGGAAAGCAGTCAGCTTTACTCAGTAAACCCACCAGCTTCAAGGTTGGTTCTAAGCGTCGTTGAATTTCTTTACGGGTATACCCTTGAGCTTGCAGCACAAAAGTCACATTTTCTGCTACTGTTCGTTGGCTAATCAGTTTGTAGTCTTGAAACACAATGCCAATGCGTCGCCGCAATAATGACAAGCGATCGCCCCGTAAACCTGCTACATTACACCCATCAACAATTACTTCTCCCTGCGTCGCTAACTCCTGGCCATACAGCAGTTTCAAAAGCGTTGATTTACCAGAACCACTTGGCCCTGTGATAAACAGAAATTCTCCCTTTTTTACCTCAAGATTCGCATTTAACAAGGCGTGAGTGCCATTGGTATAAATCTTGCTTACAGATTGCAATTGCACCTTGACAGTAGTATTGCTACCCTCTTTATCAACGGAAAAGTCTTTCTTAACTTGAGTTGTTAATACTGGCATTGTTAAATTTTCCTTATCCCCACAACCAAATAGCTTACGGGTTTAGATTTGACATTCCCCTCAAAAATAAGGATTCCCAGGTTTTGCCTGGGAATTGAAAATTTAACAAAGAAAATTTAAATTTTTTGAAGACTTTAATACTATAGGAATCGTATTTGATTTTTGAAATTATCTACGTGGGCGGGGAGTGGGGAGTAGGGAGTAGGGAGTAGGCTTTTCGATCTGTACCGAGCTTTTTCAGAAATCAAATATTATTCTTATAACTAAGTAATAGCACCCATATATAACTCCCCACTCCCCACTCCCCACTCCCCACTCTCAACTAATTGCACCCCTTGCTGTCAAACGATAAACAAAAGCTTTCACAGCAAACGCTGGCAAAGCCAACATCCGCCGCCAACGCCAAGGTTCTTGATAAAGCCGATACAACCATTCCAAATTATTATTTCCTAACCAGGCGGGAGCGCGAGTTTTAGTTCCTGACCAAATATCAAAACTACCACCAACACCAATCCAAATTGCTTGAGGACACAAATGGCGGTTTTTGGCAATCCATAACTCTTGACGTGGAACTCCCAAACCGACAAAAATCACTTGTGGCTGCAATTGAACCAGAGTTTCTCGCAATTGTGCCTCTTCTTCTGGGGAATGGTAGCCTGAGTGAGTGCCTACTACACTCAAATCTGAAATTTGCTGCTGCCAAAAATCTGCCGCAGTTGAGGCCACTCCAGGCGCTCCTCCATAGAAAAAAACCTTTGCCCCTGTTTTCTGTTGCCCGATTTCTTGCAAAAGTTTTTCTGCTAATTCAATCCCCGGAAAACGCTGCACTTTTTGCCATAACAGCCATCGCAAATACAGAACAACCCCGGCTCCATCTGGAATAACTAGTTCAGCATTTTTAATAATCTGAGCTAAGGATTGATTCTGCTCTGCCTGCATAGTCATTTCTGCATTGAGCGTTACTACATGAATTCCTTTGCCTGCACGTAGGCATTCTAACAACCAGCCTGGATAGTTGGCCATCACATGAACTGGTATTCCTAACACTGAAAATGCTTCATTGCCTTTAGACATAGCCTATTCTGGATTACCCTCACACCAGATTTACTTGAATGTTAAGTTTATCAAATTTTTTATATTAGAAGTTAGGCACGAGAGATTCCCATTGCCCTGCAACAATAGAAAGCATAACTAATTAGTCTTGGGCGCTTGTAATTGGGCTGAATCAGTCTAAATTTTATTGTTTAAGTGTAATATTCTACTAAGTATAAAACGCTCAACTCGTAACTCTGGTTCCGGGAACAGAAACCCCCACTATACTACTTGCAGTTAGTGTGGGAGTATATCACGAAACTCGACTTTCTGGTTAAGGTAGTGTAACGGTCTGAAGTTGGCTATGAGTAAAATTCGTATCGCTCTGATTGAAGATCATGACCTAACTCGTGTAGGTATTCGGACAGCACTACTGCAAAAAGATGACATTGAAGTTGTAGGTGAAGCTGCCAATGCTGCTGAGGGGCTAAAGATGTTAAAAATGGTACAACCAGATATTGCCATTGTAGATATTGGTTTACCAGATAAGGATGGCATTGAACTGACACGGGAGGTAAAATCTACTGCTAATGGACAGCAGCTATTAACAAAGGTGTTAATTTTGACGCTGCGGGATAACAAAGAAGTTGTATTGGCAGCTTTTGCTGCTGGTGCAGACTCTTACTGTATGAAAGATATCAAATTCGATAATTTACTCGAAGCAATAAGAGTAACTTACAATGGCAACGCTTGGATTGATCCCGCGATCGCTCGGATTGTATTACAACAAGCGCAACAAAATCCCCAAAAGTTGGAATCAACTTTTGTAGATACCAAGACCATTGCCTCTAACCCTGATTATGTCGAGAATCTGGAAGGAATTCAACCTTACACCCTGACAGAAAGGGAATTGGAAGTGCTACAGTTGATTGTCGAAGGTTGTAGTAATGCAGTAATTGCCGAAAGGCTTTATATCACTGTTGGGACTGTTAAAACTCACGTTCGCAATATTTTGAATAAGCTATGTGCCGATGACCGTACCCAAGCAGCAGTCCGCGCCTTGCGTTCTGGGTTAGTAGGATAAGGTTAAATTGAGTGAACAGTTATCAAGTTTTAAAACACTGATAACTGAATAGCTGTTGAAAATGATTAGTTATTAATTTTTTGTTGATTTTCAGGTGGGATAAAAATTATATTATCTCGCCATTCAAATATGTAAAAAATAAAGTCAAATATGGCTGATATTGGAGTGGAGAAACTTAAGCTCATGGTGGTAGATGATGAGCCAGATAACTTAGATTTACTCTACCGCACTTTTAGGCGAGATTTTCAAGTATATAAAGCCAATCATGCCTTTGCTGCTATGGAAATCTTGGATCAGTTTGGCGAAATGGCGGTGATTATTTCTGACCAAAGAATGCCAGAAATGAATGGCACCGAATTTTTTAGTCGCACTGTAGAGCGCTTTCCAGACACGATTCGGATTTTGTTAACTGGTTTTACTGATGTCGAAGATTTGGTGGATGCGATTAACTCCGGTCAGGTATTCAAGTACATTACCAAACCCTGGAATCCGGAACGGCTAAGAGCCTTAGTTGAGCAAGCCACTGATACATATCGTCTAGTTAAGAAGCGCACGCAAGAGTTGGGTCGGGCCTTACAGCGAGAATCTTTGTTTAATGCAGTAACAACGGCAATTCGGGAATCTTTAGACTACGACAGTATGCTGCAAAAGATTGTAGCAACTATTGGACAAACATTTGAAGCTAGCAATTGCTTGCTTAGACCAGTAGAGAGCGATCGCCTCACACAAGACCAGTTCTCATACCGCGATCCGAAATCCGATGTATCAGATTGCTTCTTCGACCCCAGTGTTTTAATTGAAAAAGTGCTGGAAACCCGTCATTATCAACTTGCTCAAGATGTATATGAGGGTAATCCTTCTCACCATCTGGTAGTGCCACTTAGCTATCAGCAGCAATTATTAGCTGTGCTGGTTCTCCATCAATGGGGAGGCGATCGCCCTTGGCAAGACGAAGACATCCAACTGATTGCAGGTGTTGCCGAACAAGCAGCCTTAGCCCTATCTCAAGCAAAACTCTACCAGCGCCTCCAAGAAAAGCAACAGCAAATTCACAATGAGTTGGAGGTAGCTCGCCAAATTCAATACAACTTGCTACGTCAAACTTTACCTGACATCAAAGGTGTGAAAGTGCAAGCCTGCTGTTACCCAGCGCGGGAAGTAGGAGGCGATTTTTTTGAAGTGTTTGTCCATCCCAAAGGCGATTTGTGGTTGGCAGTAGGTGATGTCTCTGGGAAGGGCGTTCCAGCTGCTTTATTTATGGCTAGTATTATTTCAGTTTTGCGCCGAGAACTATCTCAAGAAGCACCAGCCGAGCCAAATGTGGTCATGCAGAACCTCAACTACGCTCTCAGTGAAGACTTAATTAGCAACAATTATTTCATCACTCTTGTGTTAGCCTGTTATACCCCTAGCACTAAGGAACTTGTCTACACTAATGCTGGTCATATTTATCCACTGTTATGGTCACGTCAAGGTGCTTTAGCCAACAATCCCAATTACCTGAAAGTTCGCAGCGTTCCTTTAGGGATCTTGCCTAAGTGGCAGGCACAATCTGGTCGTTTGGTTCTCGCTGCCGGAGACACATTGTTACTGACCAGCGATGGAATTACAGAAGCTATGGTATCAAATAATTTGGATTCAACAGCAAAAACCGAGTCTGGCGTTGACCCAGTTAACCGTTCTATGCTGAATCAAGATGGTCCTTGGCAACTTTTGCAACAAGAGCAACAACCGCTTTCTCTTAACCATTTACTAGCTCGCATCCAGGCAGACAACCACGTTCAAGAAGATGATCAAACTATACTTTCAATGGAGATTTTGTAAGTAATGAAAAGCGAGCTTCACGTACCAAGTGACTTGAGTTTTCTTAATATTGTCGAAACCTGGCTGCTGGGATGTTTGAAAATCCAGTTAGGAGAATCTGTGGACTGGTCACGGCAATCAAGTCGTTTGAGGCTGGCTTTAGTAGAAGCCTATTCAAATGCAGTCCGTCATGCCCACAAGGACAAACCAAATTTACCGATTTTACTGCGTTTGGAAGTAAAAGACCGGGATCTTGCCCTCGAAATTTGGGATTACGGCGAAGGCTTTGATATGTCTAACTACTATGCTCCAAACCCTCTGGAAAAACAAGAAGGGGGTTATGGTTGGCTAATTATGAATCGTCTCATGGATAAAGTAGACTACCAGTTGCAGATTGATGGTGCCAACTGTCTGAAGTTAGAAGCTACTTTACCCGAATTAGTGAAATAGACAAAATTTACTACTTTTTAAGTAATGTGTTATGTGAATTTACTCTGATTGGATTTTGTTTTGGTACGATCAAAGATTGCCTAAGCTATTATACTTATTTGCTAGTTTTCACGACGTAAAGAAAGTAACTCTTGGGGAGAAGCTAAAAGTTTAATTTTAGTATATGAAATTTGCCGTTGTTGGTTGAGGATAAATAACCACAAGACATTCACACTACACCACGAAGTTTGTGCTTTGCCTGTTACCTGGACTTGAATCGTAGCGTTTTCTAAAGCCTCAGCTATTCCACTGTTGGGATAAGCTTTAATGTTTTGGCATTCTTGTTTTAAGTAGGCTGCGATCGCATCTGTCCCCACAATATCAGATTCAAATGGTGGACGCATTATACCATCTACCGCAAATAAGGCAGCTGTTGCCTCAAATTCTCCTGCATTTAAGGTTTCAAAATAACGCAGTACACTTGTTTCTGTAATTCCCTCAATCTGGAATTCTTCTTTCAACTGTTCAGCAGAGGTCACGTCGCTTCGCTCCAAATTCAAAATTTAAAATTAACAATCTCCATAAAATTATTTATGGAGTTGTATCCTTTTTTACGTTTTTCGTAAAAATATCTGTATTATGCTACCTAAATATTAATTTCAATACAAAAATAGCTAAAAAGAAACCTGCTATTGAGATAGATTGCCACATTTGTATAAATCTTCCTCACGATGGTAGAGATGTTGCAATATAGCGGTTCTCAATTGTATGGATACAGACCACTCGTAGGGGCACAGCATTGCTCATGCGTGTCAACTTCAGCTAAAAGTAGCAAAACTTTCAGCTGCCTCACCCGCCTCGAACTAAAGTTCAAGGCTAATAGCTAAAGTCTACTGAAGTAGACTAAAGATTTTTAGGAATATTTAGTCTACTTCAGTAGACTTTAGCTATTAGCCAGAGAATTCATTCTCTGGCGGGTGAGGAGGCCCACAGCGAAGCTATTTCAAGGCTTTTGTTGACACCTATGAGCAACGCTGTGCCCAAAGCATGTTTTGAATCCAAACGAGAACTGCTATAAAGAAAATTTATAAGTAAGTCAGCACAATAAAAGCAATTTATGTTAAGAAAAGTAAACAAGGCTTAAACCCTTTTTCCCTCAGCAAGAACTGCCCCCTACCCACTGCCTTATCCCAACCATAATTATTTATGCCGACCTAGTTAGAATAAGCAACAAATGTTAATCAAAGGTATTTACTACCTAATGTAAAATAGAATCGCCTTTATTTAGGCAAAATCTAGATAAAAAAATGAATCAGTATTCCGTAACAAGCAGCAATGTAGTGAAAGAGAAAGCTGGCGAGTTGGGCTTTCACAAAGTTGGAATTGCTGCTGTAGATAGGGTAGATACTACAGAAGCGCAGAGGTTACAAGCATGGATTGAACTGGGTTATCACGCCGATATGGAATGGATGGCTAACCCAAAACGTCAGGATATTCGCTTAGTTATGCCAGAAGCGCGATCGCTTGTGTGTGTGGCGCTAAATTATTACACACCAGATCAACGTCCCGAAGGCGAGGAATACGCCAAAATTTCTCGTTATGGCTGGGGAAGGGATTATCACAAGGTGATGCATAAAAAACTCAAGCAGCTAGCTACATGGTTAAAATCACTTGGTGAAGGTGTATTAGCTCGTTATTATGCAGACACTGGCCCGGTGCAAGATAAAGTGTTAGCTCAACTTGCCGGAATTGGTTGGATTGCCAAAAATGGTAATGTGATTACACCAGAATATGGCTCTTGGGTATTTTTGGGAGAAGTGTTGACTAATTTGGAATTAGAGAGCGATCGCCCGCATACAGAACACTGCGGTAGCTGTACTCGTTGTCTTCAGGCTTGTCCTACGGGTGCAATTACTCAGCCTTTTGTCGTGGATGCTAATCGCTGCATTGCTTATCATACTATTGAAAATCGGGCAGAGGAATTACCTAAGACAGTGACACCTTATTTACAAGGCTGGGTTGCTGGTTGTGATATTTGCCAAGATGTTTGTCCTTGGAATCAACGTTTTTCCCAAACAACTGATATTGAAGAGTTTCAGCCAAATCCAGCGAATATTGCTCCCCACCTGCTAGAATTAGCCCAAATCTCAGATCAGGAGTGGGATAAACGATTTCCAGCATCTGCCTTGCGGCGGATTAAGCCAGAAATGTTACGACGCAACGCCCTAGCTAATCTTGACGCATCCAGGCGAAATAATGACCCCGAAAGTAATTATTTTTGATTTTGATGGCACTATTGCTGATACAGTAGATGCCCTTGTAAGTATTGCCAATCGTCTAGCTGTAGACTTTGGTTATAGACACATAAGCCCAGAGCAATTATCCCTCCTTAAAAACTTAACATCTAGGGAAATTATTAAGTACTCAGGAGTTTCTCTATTTAAGATACCTTTTTTAGTTAAAAAAGTTAAAGGAGAATTAAAAAACAAAATCCCAGAATTAAAGCCAATTCCGGGAATTAAAGAAGCATTAACGGAACTTCAGAATGAAGGATATAAACTAGGAATTATCACTTCTAATTCTAAAGAAAATGTGACGCAATTCCTGAGAATCAATGATTTAAATCATCTCTTTGATTTTATCTACTCAGGAATTACGATTTTTGGTAAAACAACCATAATCAATAATGTATTAAGGCAAAATCAACTCCAACCTCAAGAAGTTATTTATGTTGGAGATGAAACCAGAGATATCGAAGCATCAAAGAAAGCAAATATCCAAGTGATTGCAGTAACTTGGGGCTTTAATTCACCGGAAGTACTAGCCAAGCAAAATCCAGATTATTTGATTCAGCGGCCTAGCGAACTATTAGAAGTGATGAATGGTGGTAATTAGTCATTGGTCATTGGTCATTGGTCATTAGTCATCTTAACTATTGACGATTCACCAAAACAGTAGGGTGGCCATGTATATCAATGCCCACCCTACAAAATAACAAAATATTAGAAAAACTTAATTTTTCCGTTCACCTTTTTCCAAAGCTTGTTTTATTAGATCATCACTGACATTAGTTACACCCTCAGTCTTAGAATTCCCAACTTCCTTTGCTAACTCCATATAATCATCAGGATTACCAGTTGACTGCGCTTGAGCTTTTGTCTCTACTGGTTTAGAGGTTTGATATTTAGGTGCAGTGGCTGCTTCGGCTGCTGCTGCGCCTTCACCTGTGCGATCAACTTCACTAACGCTGAATTGTTGTGCAGTTTTATAATCAGCATCAAAATCGACCTTTGGAGCTTTTTCTTCACCACTAGCTATGCTTTCGGCAGCTAATTGGGCATTATGGGTGGAAGCTTCATTAACATTGGGCTTTACTTCATCAGGCATAATTAAAATCCTTAGGTTAAATTTGTTATTGCTTACTTGAAAAAGCATAACAAAGTAATTAGTTATTTCTATGTTCCCTTAGGAGAGACTTTACCTCTATTAAAAGATAGATTAAAGCTGCAATTTGCAATTAATATAACTCTTTCTCTTGATAGTAGAGGCTGATGCTCAAACTTTGTAACCCTTAGTTTAGCCTGTAAAATTTCTTTCGCAATAAAATTATGACTGCAAGTTACGATAAAACTATTTCTCAAGCCCAGAGCAATGAATCTCAAAATTTGGTAGATGCTTTTAACAATTTAGATACCGATGCAAAATTAGCCTGGTTCTATTTAGTTTATAAAAAAATGGGTGATTCTATCACACCAGCTGTTCCTGCTGCGGCCGAACCTGAGTTAGCACCACTTCTGTTAGGAGACTATTTTGAGTTATCAGATGAGCAACAACTAGATATTATGCGGGATATAGTTAACCGCAAAGATACAGAATATTCCCGCGCTTATGGGGCGATAAAAGAAAACAATCAACTGTTAGTTTGGTATGCTTGGGCAGTAGCTATGGGGGATAAGGTGGTTGACTTACCAGCTAGCTATGAACCAACTAAGGCAATTACTGATCTGGTTTCCCAGATTGAAAAATTAGATTTTGACAAGCAAATTTCGGTGTTTCGGACAATAGCTGGTGAAGTGGGTTACACCGATGTTAAGCCTATTGAGACGCAAGCAGAAACTGGAAAAACGTCTAGTTTGTAATCGGAACTGGCGACTAGTAGTCCGCCAAGTCAACAATGCTTGGTTTGTAGTGAGCGCTTTAGCGCTCAAATCAAGGACTAAAGTCCTTACTACGAACTTATTCACCCATCAAAGTTGCTCTGGTGGACTACTAGTACCGCAAGGCAAAAGTCAAAAGTCATACATGCTTTAATTTTGGGCTTTCTGGCTGTTTTGAACAGTTATCAGTTAACGTGACGACAAGTACTTTTCTGACGTTAATTAAGTTATGACATAGCAACGCTACTCAAGTCAGATGGTGTGAGATTGGAGTGTACTACTTGACCATCACGAAACCAAACGATGCGCTGGGTTTGACGAGCAACTTCTGGTTCATGAGTTACCATGACAACGGTAATTCCACTAGCATTGAGTTCGCTAAAAATATCTAAGACTTCTTGGGTTGTGCGTGAATCAAGTGCGCCTGTAGGTTCATCGGCTAAGAGTACCACAGGACGATTAACGATCGCCCGCGCGATCGCTACTCGTTGTTGTTGTCCACCAGATAGTTGAGTTGGTTTGTTGTTGAGGCGATTTGCTAAACCTACTCGCGTCAAAGCTTCGATGGCGCGATCGCTTCTTTCTTTTGGGTTCACACTAGCATACACCATTGGCAACATCACGTTTTCTACGGCTGTTAATTGGGGCAATAGATGGAATTGTTGAAACACAAACCCCAGCTTTTTATTACGGATGTGTGCTAATGAGCGATCGTCCATTTGGGCTACATCGAGGTTATCTAAGTAATAATGTCCGTCTGTGGGACGGTCAAGACAACCGATAATATTCATGGCTGTGGATTTACCAGAACCAGAAGGCCCCATAATTGCACAATATTCGCCCTGTTCTACGATTAGGTTGACATCATTCAGCGCTCGTACTTCTGTTTCACCACTACCATAAATTTTAAAAATGTTTTCTAGTCGAATGATTGCTGGTTTTGGTACAGCATTTGGAACCAGAGAATCGGTAATTGTAATAGTGTTTGCCATAAAAAGATAGGTAATCTGGGACTGGGAAGAGACTAATTTATACTATTCTGGATTTTAGATTTTGGATTGTAAACGCCAGTGCGGCTGATAGAGAAAGAATTGCTGGTAATTGCTTTGAGCGCTCCGTCTGTTGTAATCATTGCTCAAATTGGTATTATCCAATTATTACTATAGTAACCACCGTCACAAGAAAAATTGTCGGGTTGCCGTTGCGATCGCCCTGCTTTTGGTAACAAACTTTGTGATGTCAGCACTGAGCATATCGCCTAAATCTGCGATCGCAACCACAGAGGTTTTTGCTTGGGAAATCACTAGCTGCAAATTCCTAACGTAGAATGCGAAGAAGTACCTGACAACTTTTGGATGCTACTTTGGAAATAATCAGAGAAGAAACTATTTTAGTCTTCTGTAACATTTGGGTTCTAGTTTAAAGACGGAACAATGACACAAGCCAACTTATCCCAAACTCTAGCCGTCAATATTCCACCCACACTTACGCTCACAGTTACCCATGAGCAGTTTGTTCAGTTAGCACTGGCTAACCGAGATTTACAATTAGAACGAACTGCTACGGGAGAGTTGATTGTTATACCACCAACCGGCAGCGATACAGGGAAGCGAAACTTTGACATTGCCGGACAACTTTGGTTATGGAACCGTCAAACAAAATTAGGTGTAGCTTTTGACTCATCTACTGGTTTTTATCTACCTAATGGGAGCGATCGCTCTCCTGATGCTGCTTGGATACGTCAAGAAAGATGGGATGCTCTGACTCTAGAACAGCAAGAAATTTTTGCTCCAATTTGCCCTGATTTCGTGCTGGAACTACGTTCTAAAAATGACTCCATAGAAAAGTTACGGTTAAGACATCTAACAATGTGGCTAAAGTCACCCATTCAGGTGAAGGCATACAGGCATGTAACACCTATTATGAAGTAAGATTAAGCAACTATGAAGCTAACTATGCGTCTAGTTGTTAGTTTATTAATAAAGATTTAATCCAAAAAGTTTAACAACTCCGCATTTCTGCACCTACCCTTTAATATTTATGTCCGCTCAATTAACCATAGTTAAGAGGAAGCCCCAACCACTCCCCACAAGCGCGGAGGGGAACAAAAGCGCAGCTGTTTGCTCTCAAGGGGTGGTTTTACTATGGGCAATTCGATGGGCATCATCATATAAGGGACTTCCAACAAATAAATTACCCAATCTTGTGGGGTGGGCATCTTGCCCGCCCTACAAGAAGTAGTTGAGTATTTTTTTATTTGAAAGTCCCTAAGTGGCTACTCCCATAAAGCAAGATTTATAGGCTTCTAGATATGGCTACGAACATAGAAATTCCTGTTATTGGCAAAGTTAAATATCCATTACGCTGGCTGATGGGGCTGATAGCAGGGGGTGTCTTGGTTGCTGGTACCACAACCTACACTCTGATAAACCAAGGGACAAAAGAAGACATTGCTCAATTGACTGTGCCAGTAGCAGCGAAAAACGTCACCTTGCGGATTACAGCTAGTGGCAAAGTCGTGCCAGTTCAGAGCGTAAATATTAGTCCGAAGAACCCCGGAGTCCTGTCGCAATTATATGTGGAACAAGGCGATCGCATTCAACAAGGGCAAATTCTCGCCCGTATGGATAGCGCAGGTATTGAGGCTCAAAGAAGCCAGTACCGTGCTAACTTAGCTCAAAGTCAAGCACAATTAGCCGAAGCCGTTGCCGGTAGTCGTCCTCAAGAAATTGCTCAAGCAAGAGCGCGATTAGCACAAGCCCAAGCCCAGCTAACCCAAGCTAAGGCTGGTAATCGTCCCCAAGAGATTGCTCAAGCCCAATCCCAAGTGGATGCGGCTCAAGCGAAGGTGAATTACACCAGTGGACAGGTAAAGCGTTATCAATACCTATACGAACAGGGAGCAGAGAAAAGACAATTACTCGATCAAGGCATCAGCGAAGACAAAAGTGCTAGAGCCAGTTTAGAAGAAACTAAAAAACGATTGTCGTTACTCCAAATTGGTACTCGGACTGAAGAAATCGCCCAACGTCAAGCAGCAGTTAATGAAGCACGGGCAGCATTGGTACTGTTAGAAGATGGCACTCGTTCTGAAGAAATTGTCCAGCGTCAAGCAGCTGTTGCAGGTGCTGAGGCTCAATTGAAGGGTGTGCAAGTGCAGTTAGATGAGACTATTATTCGCGCTCCTCTTTCGGGAATTGTTACCCAAAAGTATGCTAACGTGGGTGCTTTTGTAACACCCACAACCTCTGCTTCTACTAGTGCGTCGGCAACTTCCAGTTCAATTGTCGCTGTAGCACGCGGGTTAGAAATATTAGCTCAAGTTCCCGAAGCTGATCTTGGCAGAATTAAACCGGGACAGCAGGTGGAAATTGTCGCTGATGCTTATCCCGATCAAGTTTTTAAAGGTAATGTGCGCCTAATTGCTCCCGAAGCTGTAGTGGAACAAGGTGTGACATCCTTCCAGGTGCGGGTTGCTCTGAATAGTGGTACAGATAAACTGCGTTCTGGCTTAAATGTAGATTTGACTTTTTTAGGCGATCGCGTCAATGATGCTTTAGTTTTGCCAACGGTGTCAATCGTCACCGAAAAGGGTCAAACTGGCGTACTTGTACCAGATGCAAACAATAAACCCCAGTTCCGCGAAGTTACAGTTGGGGCACAAATCCAAAACGAAACTCAGATATTAGGTGGAGTTAAAGAAGGCGATCGCGTTTTTGTTAATCCACCCAAAGACTACAAAATTGAGAAGGCGAAAGAACAACAAAATAAATAATCCCAAATTGGAATAAGCAAGTTCGTAGTAAGGACTTTAGTCCTTATTTTTCAGCACTAAAGTGCTGACTACAAACCCTCATAACTCGGTTAGACATTGTAGTAGTGATTGTTTGAAATTGCATTGAACAGCCTTTTAATAAAAACTTTTAATCCAAAATTGGCATGAATTTTTTAGAAAGCATTCAAATGGCGGGGAAAACGCTGCTGTCAAATAAACTGCGTAGCGCCCTCACGATGTTAGGTATAGTTATTGGTAACGCCTCAGTGATTGCCATGATTGGTATTGGCGAAGGTGGGCAAAGGTACGTTAATAAACAGTTGGAGTCATTAGGGCCAAATGTGCTATTTGTACTGCCAGGTAATCGAGAAACTCAGCGTATCTCCTTTGAAGTACCAAAAAATCTGGTGTTACAAGATGCGGAAGCGATCGCTTCTCAAGTACCAACAGTAGTAGGAGTTGCGCCGGAGTTAAACAGAAGACAAGTAGTTGTATATCGCAACAGAAACACCGATGTCAACATCATTGGCACAACTCCTAGCTTTCTATCAGTGCGGGATTTTGAAACTGATAAAGGCAGGTTTTTCTCTGAGGTAGACATCAAGGGAAGTAACCAAGTCGTTGTGTTAGGTGGAGATTTGGCAGAAAAACTATTTGGTAATAGTAACCCCATCGGTCAACAATTGCGAGTTGGAAATACTAGCTTTCAAGTCATTGGGACGTTAATCGCTAAAGGTTCCAGCGTGGGAGCAGATTATGATGATGCTGCTTTAATACCAATCACGACTTCAGCAAACCGACTTGTGGGAAAAAATTCTCCTTATGGTATTGCTTTAGATTATCTCGTTGCTGCCGCTCGTGATTCAGAGAGTGTGGATGCAGCAGAGTTTCAAATTACTAATTTGCTGCGTTTACGGCACAAAATTAATGGTGAAGATGACTTTACTATCCGTTCTCAAAAGGATGCTTTGCAAACTGTCGGTCAAATTACAGGTGCATTGACAATTATGCTAGCAGCGATCGCGGGGATATCGTTGTTTGTCGGCGGCATTGGGATCATGAATATTATGCTTGTCTCCGTCACCGAACGCACTCAAGAAATCGGATTGAGAAAAGCGATCGGCGCAACTGAGCAAGATATTTTGCTACAGTTCATCATTGAGGCTGTGATAGTTTCCGCAGCTGGCGGTTTAGTTGGGACTGCGGTTGGTGTCAGTGGCATTCTATTAGTGGGAGCCTTGACTCCCTTAGAAGCGGCGCTTTCTCCAACAGCGATTACTATGGCAGTTGGTGTCTCTGGTGGTATTGGTTTATTCTTTGGTGTTGTTCCCGCACGTCGGGCTGCTAAACTCGACCCAATTGTGGCCTTGAGAAGTGCTTAGTCTATTAGTGTAAAATAATACATATTTAAAAATTTCCGCCACATCTTCTTGTACTTGATTCCTAATCATGGAAACAAATTTGTCAAGGTCGAATGGTTTAAGTAAATATTCTTCAAACTCCACATCTGGAATTTGGTCATGAGTACCTGTAGTAGATGTTGAAGTCACAATGATTGGGATATGATTTCCATTGTTTGCTTCTATAGCACTCAATGTATTTAACAATGTATAAATACTTTCACCTAAAAACCTAATTTCACAGACAAGAATGTTGGGTGTGAACCAACTCAGAATTTCTAAAGCTTCTTTTACCGAACCTGCGGTAATCACATTTGCGCTCTGGTCTTCGAGTAAAAGAGCGTACAAATCTCTACTATCGCGATCGTTGTCTACAACGAGTACTTCTACACCTTTGAGTATCCCATCTGCCAAGCAAAAGCCATTGATTAAATTCATAACAAGACCTGCCATTAAAACTGTATGTGCAAAGTGGGTTGAAACTATGAAAAGGGTCAATTTTCAAACTTGAACCTTCAATCGGCTTTATCTAGGGTGCTAAAAGAACCAGATGCAATACTGCGTAGGTTTTGAATATTCGTAGGTTGGGTTGAGGCAATGCCTTACCCAATAAACCCAGGAAAATGTTGGGTTTCGTTCCTCAACCCAACCTACACATTTCTATTTTTTATGCAAAACCTACGCAGTATTGGAACCAGATGTAACAGTAGTCTCAGTAGTATTACTTGTTTATTTCACTTGTTTTTATTTAATTTGGTCATGAATGATTTTTAGTATGACACCCTAGTGTTAGAAATCATGCTTGAATAAGTGGTTGAGTAGCGTATAAGTTGTATAATCTAAGCTAAAAAAATTAAATAATTAAAATACAGGAGAATTTAGGAGTTAGAAGTTTGGATGTAAGTAAGTCGGTGAGAATAAATCAAACTAGATTAAGTAATGTAAAAAATATTGAGATTAGTTCGTAGTGAGCGGCTCCAGCCCTCATTTGAGGACTTTAGTCCTCTCTACGAGACGCACTCGCGTTCACTACAAACCTTGAATTATTCACGCCGCTCTACTTAATGGAAAAATATTGTTAGCGACAATCCAAAATTTTTATCCGGTTTTTAGTGTATCGCGGAATCTGTAAGAAAACGAGGTTTTAGTATCAGTTTTACCCCACCCTAACCCTCCCCTTGTAAAGGGGAGGGAACTAGATTTCCTTTTCCCCCCTTTCCAAGGGGGGATTAGGGGGGGTAAATTCTACTTTTTTACACCACCATAGCCTTTTAGGAAAGAGGAATGGAAGTGAGGTCAAAGTATATTGCATACAAATGAAAAGCACTATATAAGCCACGCAATTGATTGCAAGGCTAATATGGTAAAGGTTTTAGTTATTTGGCTTTTTCAAAACTACATGGAAAGAATTTAAATATCCCGTAATGGTTTTAGCTAAAGTCTTTTGCTGTTTTTTTGTAGTTATTGCCATTACTTGATATAACCTTCCTTCAGCAACATACATTCTACTTCTAGTAATTTTACCTCCAGAATTGATATATTCAATTTCTTTGCCAGGATGATTATTAGAACTACGAATATTCCTTTGACTAATTAAATTACTTTTTGTAGTCTTTAAAGCCATATCCCGTGCATTATTAAGTAAAGCTTGGGGGTCAGTTATTTGACCATAACTATAAGGAAAATCATTGTAAGCAACTATGTATGCTACTTGCTGTTTTGGTAGTTGAGCGACAAATATTTCTAAGGTAATTTCGCCCATGTAAGTTTTTTGGGATTGAGTATTTCTGTTGGGCTTTCCCGGCATCAAAATACTAAAGCGTCCATCTGGGGCAGTGTATAACTTCCATTGTGGCTGCACGGGTTGAGAAAGCTTTGGTTTGACAACAGCCGCCGGAGGTTTAGGTTGACGCGCTTCCACAAAAACAGAACCACCACAGACAAGTGTGGCGGCGATTAATGGCAACAGACTTTTAATTGTCATATTTTTTGCCTTTTGAGATGCTGATCTCACTGATGATGCTAGCTGTTATAACCTAGCAGCACATAAAGCAGCACCTATTAGCCCCACTTGTGGGTTGAGGATAACATACACGGGGATTTCTTCAAGGAGGCGGCGCATCCTGCCTTTTTGGGTGAAATTTAATAAGAAACCGTTGTTTTGGATTAAGGGCAGGATTTTGGGTGCAATTCCACCAGCAATATATAAGCCACCGTAAGGTAGGAGTTTAAGGGCAAGATTGCCAGCTTCTGCACCGTAAGCCTCTATAAATAATTGCAAAGTTTGTTCACAGAGGCGATCGCGTTTTTCTAGTGCAGCTGTACCAATGACAGCACCAGGATCAACACTTTTCTCTTCTTGTCCAGCTTCTTGTTCCCAAGTTCTGACGACTTGGGCAATATCTGGTGATTCGGCGGCAAATTTGCGATCGCGCAGAAATTGGTAAATTGCCACAACTCCCATTCCAGAAACCACGCGTTCTACAGAAACGCGCTGGATATCATGTTTACCCAGCAGATATCTCAACAGTTGAAACTCGATCTCATTCCGAGGGGCAAAGTCAGCGTGTCCACCTTCTGATGGAAAGACTTGATAGTGGTTTCCCTGTTTAATTAAAAATCCTTGTCCTAAGCCAGTACCAGCACCAATAATTCCAATTGGGGTTTCGGGTTGAGGTTTGCCAACTTGTAACGTGTGCAAGTCTTGTTTTTGTAAACCTAAAATGCCATAGCCAACGGCGGCGAAGTCGTTAATCAAAGAAATATGCGGGATACCCAATTCTTGTTGTAGACGTTCGGTATCCAGAAACCAGACTAAATTGGTTAGTTTGGCAGTATTTTTGACAATGGGGCCTGCGATCGCAAAACAAGCCTTTTCTGGTATTGGTGTATTAGCTTTGACCAAAAACTGCTGCACTATTGGTACTAAATCGGGAAAATCAGCACTGTGATAACTTTCCTGATAAATAGTATGTATTGCTGATGAATCTGATGTTTCAGCCAATCGCAGAATAGTTTTCGTACCGCCGATGTCTCCTGCTAGCAACAAAGTCATAAAACTTATTCGTGAATTAATTACTTTTTTTGTAGGATATACCCAACCTAGCAGAAGCCATGAACGCAAATCTCTATTAGAGGTTTAAGCAAATCTAATAACTTCTTCTATGTGGGTTAAATGGGAAGTATCTCCCCTTAGTTCCAATAACCATTCTGGTTCCTGGCGTACCACTTTTACCAAAGAACATAAAGAAGCTTTAACTTCTGTTTTGGCAATTTCCCCCACTAACCCCATTGCTCCCCCCAACACAGATGCACCATGTGCCACTAGCAGGATATCCTCTGGGAAGAACTCTGTAGCTAAACATCTGGCAGTTTGCCCAGAACGTTCTCGCACTTTTTCGTGAGTTTCAGGATATTTGGCGGCGATGCGCGAGGTGTAGCTGGTGTCAATTCTGGGGAATAACTTTGCTAAGGCTGGAGTTGAAAGTCTTTCAGGTTCTTCTGTCATCCAAACTGGGTTTAGCCATTCACTCAAGCCTGTTTCGAGTTTGATTGGTAAGTTGAGCATTTCTGCAACTGCGTTTGCCGTCTGTACGGTTCGCAGGAAAGGAGAAGCGAAAATACGGGTAATATTTTCTTTTTTCAAACGTCTAGCTAACTGTTGTGCCTGCACCATACCATCATCAGACAAGGGTGGATCGTAGCGTCGTTCGGCGGTGAGAAACCAATCAGGGTTTACGAAGTCGAGGCGGTTAGCGTGTCTTGCTATCCAGACTATTTGACTCATGGGTTTAATTATTCCGGTGAATATAATTCGCCGCTAAACAAATAATAGATATCTGCAAGGAGGGCTACAAATATTAATATAGTATGACAAAATTGTAATAATATTTAATAATATAAATGATTTGGAAAAGTTATCAGTGGCGTTAGTGTAGTTTTATTCATCACAATTGGCTATATAGGAATCGTATTTGATTTTTGAAATTATCTATGTGGGCGGGGAGTAGGGAGTAGGGAATTAGGCTTTTCGATCTGTACGGAGCTTTTTCAGAAATCAAATATTAGTCCTATAGCAATCCTGAATCAAACGCGCAGAAACAAGATCCCCGACTTCTTTAAGAAGTCGGGGATCTCTGGGTTGCAATTCTTACAAATCAAATAAGATTAAGATAAATATGATGAATTTCTACAATCGCTTATAACTTCAACCATCCAAATAATTGCCCTACAGTTAATTGTAGATCGCAAACTAAATCGGGAACTGGTAATATTTCTTGTTCTTCTTGTAAAAGTTCTGGTTGCTGCTTTGGTGGATACACTAAAACAGAGCGATCGCCTGGATCAATTAACCAACCTAAACGACTACCATGTTTTAAACAATGTAGAATATTTCCGGTTACTTTAGTCTGGCTTTGATCGGGTGAAAGAATCTCAATCGTCCAGTCTGGATGCGCCTGAAAAACATTCGCAACATCCCCATGTTCATCTATAGGAATTCGTTCCCAAGCAAACACAGCTACATCAGGTACAATTGAACGTCCGCCAAAAGTACACCGCAATTCTGGGAAAGCAAGGGCAATTTTTCGACTTTCAACTACTTCATTTATACCTGTGACTAACTTTCCCTGTAATTTGCTATGTTTTCCTTGAGGCATTGGCTTTTGAATAATTTCCTCGTTGATGTATTCTGAGCTAGGCTTTGTTTCTGGTAGTTTTAAAAACTCTTCCAAAGTTAGGGGTTTAGTTGGTGATTTTACCATCTGCTTGTACCTCCCAAATTTTAATTTAACTAATCATCCTAAATAAGCTTTTTTAACTCGCTCATCACTAATTAATTCTGATGCTGCCCCTGTTAAGGTAATAGAACCAGCTTCTAAAACATAACCGCGATCGGCAATTTGTAGTGCCAGATTAGCGTTTTGTTCAACTAACAAAATAGTCACCCCTGTAGCCCGGAGATTTTCAATAATAGAGAAGATTTCTCGGACGATCGCAGGTGCTAAACCTAAGCTAGGCTCGTCTAAAAGTAATAGCTGTGGTTTACTCATGACAGCACGAGCGATCGCTAACATTTGTTGTTCACCACCACTGAGAGTTCCTGCTAGTTGATTGCGTCTTTGTGACAAGCGGGGAAATAGCTCAAATTGACGCTGAATATCTGCTTTGATCTCGGCTTGATTAGAGCGAATATAAGCACCCAAAAGCAAATTATCAAATACTGTTTGTCGCGCTAATACTCTACGTCCTTCAGGACAATGGGCGATGCCAAGTTGGACAACTTCGTGAGTTTGGCGGCGGTTAATATTATGTCCATTATAAATAATTACACCACTCTTAGAATTAACTACTTTAGATATGGCGCGGAGTGTGGTAGTTTTACCAGCACCATTAGCACCAATTAGAGTAACTACCTCGCCTTTTTGAATAATTAAATTAATCTTTTTCAGAGCTTGGATACCGCCATAATTAACATCAAGTTCTTGAACTTCTAAAATTGTATAGTTTGGCTTACTATCGGCTTTCATCGGCGGTTTGCATCCAGAAATGTTGATTCAAAACCTAACATACATCAATCATACATTTCTTAAAACAGTGCGTAGACATTGCTTCAACTTAAAAATTAACGCCAGAATACTGCAATCTTTATGATGTACCATTAATTACTGATAAAGATATCAAGCGGACTGTGGCAAAAGTAGCAGATATTGGTAGCAAACGACTAATTAATTTAGCTCCCGATGCATGGGTAAAATGGGTGACACAGCGTCCTGAAGTCGTGGCGAAAGAAATTCTCGGCTCTGAGTTTCACTGGATTAGCCGCGAAACAGATGTGTTGGTGAAAGCATACAGTGCTACTCACGGAGATTTTCTGGTACTAAATGAACTACAGTTGCGTTACACGGCACAGATGCCTCTACGGATGAGAGCTTATGCTGCCTTGGCACAAGAACGCTATCAATTGCCAACTTACCCAGTACTGATCAATATTTTACCGCCCCCATCCACCTTAACTATTGTCAATAGTTACGAGCAGGAATTTTTGGGATTACGTGCTATTCAAGATTATCGCGTGATTAATTTGTGGGAAATCGATGCTGAAATAGTGTTTGAGCAATCACTACCATCGTTGTTACCCTTTGTGCCAATCCTGCGAGGAGGGGGAGAAGTATCAGTTGTGCAACGCGCACTACAGGCGCTACGAGCAGATGCACAGTTGAACGAGTTAGAATCATTGCTGGCATTTTTTGCTAGCTTTGTGTTAGACACGCCTTTAGTGCAACAAATCATGAGGTGGGATATGGCAGTATTGCGAGAATCGCCTTGGTATCAGGAAATTGAGCAAAGAGGTATTCAGCTAGGTCTTCAGCAGGGTGTACAACGACAGTTAGTACGAGTATTGCGACGACGCTTTGGCGAAATTCCTCATGAAGTAGAAGCAAGGCTTGAGAGCAAAAGTGTGGAGCAATTAGAAAATTTAATGGATAGCGCGATCGCAGTGAATTCTTTAGAAGAATTTATCCGAAATTTGTCTGCTTAAATTTCACAGGTGCGCTCCCCCAAAACCATTGTGCTATCCTAAAACCAGGATAATCCTGCTGATGGCACTGCCTCAAATAAATATGACAAAAGTGGAAGCAGATCAAGCACAAGAAAAGTTTTCTGAACTTCTTGCGCTTGTGGAAGAAGGACAGGAACGTATTGTGATTGAATCACAAGGACAAATTATTGCAGCAGTCATCAGCTATGCCGACTTAAAACGATTAGAAGCATTGGAAGATGCAAGAGATGTCGCAGATTTCCAACGTGCAATAACTGAAAGTGACGGTGAATCTTATTCGGTAGAAGAAGTGATTACTGACTACAACGAACTTCGTGGTACTAATTTCACAGTTGAAAATATTTTGAATGGCTGAATCTGGACTGCTTCTACGTATTACAAAATCAGCCCGGAAAGATTTAGTCGATTTGCAGCCAAAGTTTTTTAAGCAGGTGATGACTAAAATTTTGCTGCTACTGGAAAATTCTAGACCTCAAGATTGTAAGCAACTTAAGGGATATTCAGGTGTTTATCGAGTTGATCAAAGTGAGTATCGTATTCTCTATACAATTTCCGAGGATGTAATCGAAGTTTTTCGAGTTGGCAAGCGCAATGATGATGAGGTGTACGAAAATCTATAATGCCATTAGAATCCCGAAATTAATTTTTTTGTAACTCATTCTCAATTGCTTATTCATTTCCCAAATAAGCTTCAATTACAGCCGGATCATTTCTAACTATAGATGGTTCACCCAAAGCAATTAATTGCCCAAAATCTAATACCGCAATGCGATCGCACAAACCCATAACCAAGGGTACATGGTGTTCTATAAGGATAATCGTTAAATTGAAGCGATCGCGCAGACTACGGATAAATTCACTGAGTTGCTGCTTTTCGTTGGGGTTCATCCCCGCCGCCGGTTCATCGAGAAGCAAGATTTGCGGTTGTAATGCTAAAGCGCGGGCAATTTCTAGCCGACGCTGATCGCCATAGGCAAAATTTTTGGCTTTTTCGTGGGCGCGATCGCTTAATCCCACTAAATCTAATAAATCTAAAGCTTTCTGCTTAGTTTTAAGTTCTTCACTAGACGCTGATGGTAATCCCAAAACTCCTGCAATCATATTACTTTTAGTGTGTAAATGCCGAGCAATAATCACATTTTCTAACGCCGACAATTCCCCAAACAAGCGAATATTTTGAAAGGTACGGGCGATACCTAAAGCAGCAATTTGATGAGGACGCAGTTGGTAAATTTCTGCACCTTGATAAATTAATTTCCCGCCAGAAGGTGGAATGAAAGCTGTAATCAAATTAAACAGTGTTGTTTTGCCAGCACCATTAGGCCCAATCAGCCCAAAAATCTCATGTTTCTTTACACTAAAAGATACATTATTTACCGCCACTAAACCACCAAAGCGGCGAGTCAATGCTCTTGCTTCTAAAACAATACTGCTGTTATTTTCTAGAATACTATGTGACATTTGTACATATTATTATGAATATAAAACTGACGCAAGAACTCTCTAAAACTTTTCTTACTTCGCGCCCTTTGCGCCCTTCGCGGTTCGTTTTTCCATGATTTTCCGTCTTTGAAAAATATCTGGAGTAATTAGCCCTTGGGGAAAAAAGATTGTACCTATTACTATTAAAAAACCAAAAATAATTAATCTCCCATCGCGCAAAAATTGTGCTAACCAATTAGGTAAACCACCAGTATCAGCAAGACTTCGCAGAATCTCTGGTAAGGCTGTAAACACCATACCTCCGACTACCGGCCCTAAAAAAGTTCTCGAACCACCAATCAAAACAAAAGTTAAATATATAATACTAGAATCAAAAGTACCTTGGCGAGCATTCCAGGTATTAAGGAAGTGGGCGCTAATTGCACCTACAACCCCTGCAAGAATAGCACCTAGTGTGAATGCCAAAACTTTGTAATAAGTGGGATCAATTCCCATTGCACCCGCAGCTAATTCATCTTCGCGGATAGCGATAAAAGCCCTTCCTACACGGATGCGTTCTAAACGATAAAACAGCACCATACTAATTAATAGTAAAGGCAAAGCAATCCATAAATATTCAATTGGTGTTTGGAAAGGTTGAGGAATGCCAAAAATTCCCACAGCACCGCCAGTAATATCTAGATTGAGGGAGATGACGCGCAGAACTTCCACAAAAGCGATAGTAGCGATCGCTAAATAAATTCCTCGCAATCTCAACGCTGGAATTCCCACTATTATACCCAAAAAACCACAAATTACACCAGCAATTAACATCTCCAATAACAACAATGGAATGGGAAATAAACTACTGCTAGATGTCAAAACTTTTGTAGATAAAATGGCTGCAATATACCCACCTAAAGCATAAAATCCTGGACTAGCTAAAGACAATTGCCCCGTCATTAGCGGTAAGTAAAGTGATAACCCTACTAGCGCCCCTAATACCATAGAGACAATTAGAGAACCGTAAGTAGCGAAAAAATCAGTCATTTTCAAACATTGTGATTAAGCTTAATCAAACTATCGTTTTTATCAACTATTAAGCTGTTAATATTTGGTCTGCTGTCAGCGCCAGTTCAGGAAAGGTTCGTGATACAATCCGTTCTGAACCTCTAAACACTGTGCGTTGATATTTTCCCTCAGCATCTAATAGAAAAACAAATACAGCCGGAACTTTTGGATTTCCTAAATACTCTCTTAGTCCAATTGCTAAATAATCTACAATCCAATATTCTGTAATACCTAAGCGTTGATATTCATCCAATTTATCAATGTAGTCATCTTCCCAATTAGTTGATGTCACCTCTACAGCTAACTGGATGGGTTCTTCAAGTGCAGCATAAGCAGAACGATTTGAACGCCATGTATCTTTATCTATGACACTTACATCAGGCTTGCGCCCTTGTTCTATTCTATTAGCAGTTATAGTTTTAAAGACTGCTGTGTTATTAACTACATAATTTAAGTTTAGTCGCCTAATTTCATCATTGAAACCAAACAATATAAAATTGGTGACATCATCATGATTTCTAGTTGCACGCACTTCTACAATTTCTCCATTTACAAGTTCATATAAACCTTCTTCTGGACACTGTTCTAAAAATTGCTCGAAAGTTAATTTTTGTCTGGTGTATGTTTTCATAGTGTTACGTCTCTTTAAACTTTTTGAATAAACCGCCGCCCTAGCAAACCTTGGGGTCTAACTAATAGCATGATAAACAAAATTCCAAAGGCTACTGCATCTTTATATCCAGAGAATTCAGCAGGAACAAACGCCTCGACTAATCCAATTACTAAGCCTCCCACTACTGCACCAGGAATACTACCTAAACCACCTAAGACAATTACCGCTAAACCCCGCAACCCAAAAGTAATACCGAAATATGGACCAGCTATACTAACACTAGAAGCAACTAAAGTTCCTGCTAATCCTGCTAAAAAACTGCTGATGAAGAATGTTAGGATGATAAAGCGATCGCTATTAATTCCTAACAAACTAGCTGTAGTTGGATCTTCTGCGATCGCTTGCATTGCCTTACCATATTTAGTCCGATTGATAAAATAGGTAAGAATTGCCACAATTACAACTGATACAGCAAAAATTACCACCTGAACGCTGCGAATCGGAATTGGGTTTTCTGGAGTACCAAAATTAATCGCAGGTGGCAAATTACCGTAAGTATTTGCGGGGTATGTGTAACTTTCTGCGCCTACTAAATACTGAATTAAATTTACAATTACGACTCCTACCCCCAAGCTGGAAACAACAGTTAGCAAGGGATCAGATCCCTGACGGCGCAAAGGTTGAAAAGCAACCCGTTCCATCACTACCCCTACCAATCCCGCCAAGGTACTTGCTAAAATCAAGGCTATAGCAAATGGTAATTTTATCGGCAAGGCTGCATTCGCTAATAAGCCGTTAAATCCAAAATTGCCACCCATCAGTGTATAAGTGAAATATGCACCCAAGGTAAAAATCGCGCCATGAGCTAAATTAATGATTCCCAAAATGGAATAAACTAAGGTATATCCCAAAGCAAAAATTGCATAGATACTACCGATAGATAATCCGTTCAAAAATTGTTGCAGAAATAGAGTTATATCCATATTGCAACTATTTTATAAATACGAATTTTCCAGTATTTCCATCTTTATCCATCTTAATTTGGGCAACGTAAAATTCTTTTTGAATCACATCACCTACTGGTGTAAAAGCAATCTCACCTAAAGGAGTATCATACTTTCCAGCTAGTATTTGCTTGTTCAATTCTGTCCGCAGTTTATCAAGAGTTAATGTGCTGATTTTGGTTTTTTTATCCAACTCTTTAAGAGCTTCGACATACACCTGCACCGCAGCAAAAGCTTGACCAGTAAATTGGGCTGGTTCTTTCTTATATTGCTCAATATAAGTTTGGCGAAATACCTTATTAATCTCACCAGGATATTCAGGACTGTAAGCTTGAGCAATCAGCACACCATCGCAAAGTGCTTTACACACTGATAAAACATTTGGTGTATTCAGACCATTACCACCAATAATTATGCCTTTATAACCCAGTTCTCGCAGTTGTCGCACTAAGTTACCACCATCAGCCGCTAGTCCCGAAATAATTACTAAATCTGGTTTTAAGTTAATTGCATTGGTAGCTTGGGCTTGAAAATCTGTATCAGTAGTTTGGAACTTTTGAACTGTTACTAATTCTAGCCCTTGTTGTTTTACTGCTGTTTGAAAAATCTCCGTTTCTGATTTGTTAAATGCATCATTTTGGGCGTAAAAAACTGCCACTTTTTTAATTTGAGGATTCTGCTTGAGTGCAGCTTTCAGCGAATTAGGGGCAACTATAGAGACGGGGGCAGATACACGAGCTACATAATCACCGATTTCTGGAATTCCGTTTGCGGTATTTGATGCGCCAATAACTGGGACTTTAGCACGTTCGGCGATGGGGTCAGCACTAAAAGCTTGCTGTGATAAAGTAGGCCCAACAATACCGACTACTTTATCTTTGTTAATTAAAGTTTGAAAAGCGTTAATTGCTCCAGCTTCATCACCACTAGTATCTTGAGTTACCAATTTAATCGGAGTGCCATTAATACCGCCTTTACTATTGAAATACTTCTCGGCAATTCTG
Organism: Nostoc sp. CHAB 5834; assembly: GCA_020829485.1. Next base: position 102,743 of record JAIVFU010000015.1, read on the forward strand.
GCTCCCACAAATCCCTCTTGACCAAGTAATGCTACATTGCTGGTTTGTGCTAAGGCAATACCGATGGGAATCGCACCCGATGTAGTTGTAGTCTGAGCGGTGTTAGTTGTAGTGTTATTTGTGGTAGTATTTGGAGAATTTGTCACAGAATCACCGCCACCACCACAGCCTGTTAGTAGTAAAGCGCAAGTTGATAATAATGCTGTTGTCTGAGCGATCGCGTTGTTCATCGTTAGATAATCATGTAGTTATTAGATATTCGGCAAAAGCTAATACTAAAGTTCATAATCTGCAAACAAAATGACGCAGATTTCCACTTTTGCACGAATTATATTAAGTCATTCTTATTTGACCATGCAAAGGTAAATATTCAAAGTATTTGTAAATACAAATTATTATAATTAGTAATGATATTATCATTCCCAGGTTACATTTGGGAATGTGCTATGAAGTCGCTTTGTCAGTTCAGTTGAGTACTAAGTAAGGACTCTTAAGCCCTTTTTTCACTATCAGCTAATCCTTTGGGTTCGTAGTGACGGCAACCATTACAGGGGCCTTCGGGATTGACAGCACAACGCATGTAGCCAGAGCGGGCATTAAATTTGCAGCTGATATCGCCAATCAGATAACCCACGCCTTCTAAATAATAGCGATCGCCTTCTACAGGTCTAAGGTTTTGTCGCCTCTGCATCGCTGGAAAATTCATGGCTGCTTGCCTCATCCGTAAGCGCGATCGCGCATGGGTTTTGCGGATCGCCCACAGGGAAATCAGGGACGGTAAAAAACCAACGGCAATCACTAAAAGTGTTTTTAACACCTTCTTTTTACCTCTTCTGTGCGCTGATTGATTGTCCCTGATGTTGCACTCTGGTTTTACGGAAGTGCAAATATTAGGGCAGGTTTGCCTACTTACTACCACAGTTGGTAGCAATTAGCAATGGCAGTGTGGTGAGTAATTTTGAGTCAGAATTTCCTTCTGCCACTTCAATCAGCATAACTGTTACAACTGACGGGGTGATCTGCCGTTGAATATTGATAATTTTAAGATTTGTTGACTAATACCTTTTTGAAGAAGTGTTTTGTGTCAGCCTTAGCCCCATTCTTGTTTTTTCTGTGTCGCTGCGATGCTAATCTTTTTTTGGTTTGCTGACGAAGTTGCTGTGCTAGCAGTGCGGCTTCCCTTTCGGCTCGGAATAAATCAACTTTTCGCGTTGTCAAAATAAATGATTCGTTAGACTTTCTTTTTACCCAAGGCACCCTAACTGCGAAATACTGACAAATATTTTTGCATAGCTCCTTTATCAAGAATGGGTAAGGTTTTTGAGTATTCAGTGTGTTAGCGATCGCTTTCAACTCTAATATCGCTGCTTCTAACTCTTGTGCCATCTGATTGATGCGTTCGACTTGTGTTATAAAACGCTCCCGTTCACTGATGATTTTTTCCTCTTGGGGTTGTAGTGGCACTATAGCAGTAATTACAGATGTAGGCTGGAACAGCAAAATGGGCTTTTTATCCGTGTCTTGGATTTTTTTCATACCACCTCAAGCAAGGCTAGCTGACTTTTAAAGCATTTTAGCAGCTAATTAGTATAATTGTACTATATAAAGTTTAATCTAAGAAATTCTGCTGTATATAGCTTTCTTAATCACACAAGGGGGTTGGGGGTGGGGTTGTGTGAGAACTGCTATAAGCCAAAAGGACTGAACTGCACTCGCAAGCTGAAGTAGTCCCGCCAGCACTGATAAAATTTCTAGTAGAGTTATTTGCGATTAATTACCTTCTTTATGAAATTAAGAATATACAAAATAGCTGATACCGAAGAAATTATGAAATTGTTCTACGACACAGTTCATGAAGTGAATATTCACGATTACACACAAGAACAAGTAGACGCTTGGGCACCAGCAAATATGGATATTGACCTTTGGATTAAAGGTTTAGGAAGTAAGTTTACTTATGTAGGAGAGGAGCAGGGTAAAATTATTGGTTTTGGGGAATTAGAGGCTAATGGACATATTGACCGTTTTTACTGTCATAAAGATTTTCAAAGAAAAGGGATTGGTAAAAAAATCTTAGAACAGCTTGAATCCAAAGCAAAATCTTTGGGGATTGCAAAGTTATTTACAGAAGCCAGTATTACAGCTAAACCTTTTTTTGAAAGCCAAAATTTTATTGTTGTGAAACAGCAAGAGGTAGAACGTAGAGGGCAAAAACTGATAAATTTTATTATGGAAAAATTAATTTAATAATTAAAAAAACCAGTCCCCAGTCCCCAATCCCTTACCTCTACGAGTGATTCAGAAATCAAATCGGATTGCTATAGTACCGCTCAAAAGTCAAAAGTCAAAAGTTTTGTATATCAAGGCTTTTACTTGTTTAAAATCGTAGTTTGATTTCGGCCGCACTGTACTAGCATGAAAATAATGTACTAGTCAGATAATTGATTATGGTATCAACCAGAAAAATCATAAATGATTGGTACATTATTAAATTGCAAGTTCCTAATTTTTTTAAAAGATTTACTTAAATCCACTCGGAGTATTAAATTTATTTCAATAACTGATTAATTTTAATTTGCAGTTTTTCTCGTAATTGTTGTGCCTGCCGATAAATTGCTTTATGCCCTTTCTTTGAATAGTTGTGCAATTCTGCTGGTTCCAAAGGCTGAATAAAGTAATACAGGCGAGTTCTCATTGCCCAAACTCCCATTGAAGGAAACAGAATTAAGGCAAGCATTAAAGGCGAGATAGGCAAAAATGGTAATTTGACTAGTTGTTGCAATTTTTTGATATTAACAGCCCAAGGATGTAAAGATTCACTACCGATGCAAATTACTGGGAGAATAGGAATTTGATAGCGATCGCTCAAATTAATAAAACTCACATCAAACTTTTCTAGTTGATAGCGTCTCTTCCAACCTTTCCGAGGGCCGCGGATACCTTCGGGTGCATATAAGACAGTTTTACCTTGGGCGGTAGCTGCTTCATAATCATCTAATTCGGCTCGCACACCACCCAAAACCTGCGACCATTTAGGTGGTAGCCACCAAATTATCCAAGGATGCTCAAATAATGCTAGACTTGCTACGGGTTGTACCACCCATCCTCTAGCTTCACTTAATAAATAACCCAAGACCAAGAAATCCCAAGGAAAACTCATCCCTGCGTGGTTCATTGCCACAATCAATGTCCCTGTTTGCGGTAAGTTTTCGACTTGTTGTAATTCTCCGCGAAAATAGTATTTGACGATGGGGGCGAGAACTTCTTTGCGAAAAGCTTCTTGATATTTGGGAGCAAATTCACTAACTTCTGTTCGAGGTGAACGAAAACCAAGACGCAACCAACGACTCAGCATCGCCAGATAAAATCCGCCAGGAATTAAAAATAATCCATATTCGAGCCAATTCCAACCGTCTGAATCGGTATGATAGTGCTGCCAATGACGGTTAAATATAATTAGCCAGCCTGGAGGATACCAAAGACAAAACCAATCAAACCAGTTAAATATGTAGTCTTCAACTGGTGCATTTTCTAGTTGAGTCTTTAGGAGGTTTTCAGAGTGTTGATTAACCAAAAGTAATGATATTATTAATTAAATACAATACAAATTTTATTTAAATCTTATTATAGCTTTATAGATTTAACATTGCGATCTTACCTTAGAAGTAAAATTAACCAGATGTTTTGTAAATATGATATTAAGTAGGTTATGACCCATAAATATATAATACACCACCCATAGATTTTTGGTGGTGCATGAACCTTGAAAATTCTCAGAGCATGTACAATAATACTATTTTGGCATCACGCACCTGAGAAAATTTAATTTTTATTTTATAGTTAGCTGATACAGTTATTTTATCTCAACAATTTTTTGTCGCATCACCTTAAAACAGCTAACAGTTATCAGAAGTATGATGGAGACTTCAATCAGTGAACAGTAATTAATCAAGACTGATAACTAATATTGGTATTTAGCCAAAAGATGAAATTGATAATAACTAATGACAGTTGAAATTCTTCCTCAAGCTGGAGACAAATGGCAAGACACCTGTCCTACTCTTCCTACTATGGAACTAGGAAAGTCACTAAAAATTTCCAATTTAATCCGTGAACTTCGGCAGCAGCTTGATCTTTCTCAGGAAAAGTTTGCGGCCAAGTTGGGAGTCTCCCTGCGAACAGTTAATCGCTGGGAGAACGGATCTACAGTGCCTTCACAGATGGCACTAAAGCTAATTGAAGAAATGTTACAAAAGATGGGCGAACCAGGCAAAAGACTACTGAACGAGTATCTCCTAAAGGCGGAGCAACGGGAGGACTCTTAAAATGATGGTGAAAGTACTCGAAAAAATTGTGATGATGCGCTCTTGGTTACTAACATACAGCGTGATGATTCTGGCAGTTATAGCGGCGTTGCTGCTGACGCGACTGTTGTTGCCAGTCTTTGATCCGAGCGTATTTACATTTTTTTATGCTGCCGTGGCAATCAGTGCCTGGTATGGTGGCATGAGACTTGGAGTACTAGCGATCGCTCTTTCTGTTACAACTGCGCTGTATTTTTTGATCGAGCCAGTCTACTCCTTCAATTTCCTCAGCCCGAACGTCTTGGTAAGATTAACCTCGTTCTCACTAGTATCTTTCTTAATTACCGCCCTCTCTTCAGAGTTGCGAACTGCCAGAGGCAAGGCAGAGACGAGCCTAAAATTGTTGCAAAATAGCGAAATGCGGTTTAGCCGACTGGCAGAATCCAACATCATTGGAGTTATCGTAACTGATATGAACAACGGCTCCATCATAGAAGCCAATGATGCTTTTCTGAAAATGGTCGGCTATACGCGAGAAGATTTTGCCGCTAATCAAATGAATTGGCGTGAGATCACCCCACACGAGTATCTTATTTTAAGTGAACGTTCAGTAGAAGAACTTAGAACGACCGGAGTATGTAAACCCTTTGAGAAGGAATACATCTGCAAAAATGGCGATCGCATTCCCGTTCTGCTCGGTTCTGTCCTCGTGGGAGATACTCAAGAAAAGGTCATTGGCTTCGTTGTTGATTTGAGCGAACAGCAAGCTGCACTACGCGAACGCAAGCAAGTAGAACAAACTTTGCGGGAGAAAGAGGAACGCCTGAGATTAGCTAACGAGCGTTTTGAGTTAGCTGCTGCTGCGGTCAACTGTCTCATTTATGACTGGAATATAGAGCAGGATACTGTTGAAAGAACCGAGGGGTTAACCAGAATTTTGGGTTATTCTCTCGACATTGCCCAACCAACTGGTAATTGGTGGCGTGAACTTGTCCATCCAGAGGATTTGCAACGTGTAGAAGAGGAGGCGGCGATCGCTTTGGCAAATGGCGATCGCTATGCTGCCGAGTATCGCATTCGCAACCAGGATAACCAGTACGTCTACGTACTGGATCAGGGAATAGTGGTGCAACGGGATGGTGATGGAAAACCAGTCCGCTTAGTTGGCAGCACCACAGATATCAGCGAACGCAAGCAAGCAGAGAAGGCAGTCCAAGCAAGTGAAGAACGCCTCAGAAGTTTTGTGAAAGCGAATATAGTTGGCATTCTCTTTGGTGATGTGAACGGTAGCATCACTGAAGCCAACGACGAGTTCTTGCGAATTATGGGCTATACCCAAGCAGATATCCAGGCAGGCAGACTACGCTGGACTGATATCACGCCTCCTGAGTACCAATATTTAGATGAACTGGCTATTGCCGAGGCAACAGCGAAGGGAACCTGTACTCCTTATGAGAAGGAATGCATTCGCAAGGATGGTTCCACTGTGCCGGTTGTAGTTGGCTACTCTGTGTTAGGCGAATCTCAACAAAATTCAGTTGCATTCATTCTTGATATTAGTGATCTCCACCAAGCTAAAAAAGCGCTGAGTCAGAGTCAACAGCAATTTCAAGCTTTTATGGACAATATTCCAGCCGCAGCATGGATTACGAATGCAGACGGACGTGTACTTTACCTCAGCCCCACTTATTTAAGTACATTCGATGTACGAACAAGTAAGGCGATTAATAAAAACATTTTTGACCTATACCCAGCCCAAATCGCTCAACCCTTCCTTGATAACATTAGAATGGTTGCCCAGACGAATCAGGTTGTTGAAGCGATCGAGTCTGCCCCACGCACAGATGGCACTCTGGGCGAATTTTTAGTATATAAGTTTCCCATTGCCGATGCATCTGGGCAATGTCTGGTAGGAGGGGTTGCAGTTGACATTACCGAACGCGAACGCATCCTTCGTGAACGCCAGCTTGCAGAACTTGTCTTGCGAGAGCGCAGTGAACTACTCAAACTGCTTTCTGAAACAACCAGCGATTTGCTTTCAACCGAGCGCCCTTTGGATCTAATGAATAGCTTATTTAGCAAGCTCTCGGCGCAGATGGATTTGCATTTTTACTTTCACTATTTAATTGAGACGCACGAAAATAAGCAGAAACTTCGGTTAGTAGCTTGGAACGGCATTACTGATGAAGTATTTCAAACAATTGAATACCTGGAATTTAATCAAGGGATGTGCGGACTAGTGGCGCAAGAACGTCATCAAATTGTCCTCAATGATGTGCTGCACTCTACTCATCCAAATGCCGACATCCTTATTGCTTTGGGAATCACAGCTTATGCAGGTCAACCGTTAATTGCTCAGGGAAAGGTGCTTGGTGTCCTCTCCTTTGCCAGTTGCACACGTACCCGCTTCACTTCTGGGGAAATTGCTCTATTACAAGCAACCTCCGATCAGGTGGCGGTTGCTCTGGAACGCGCTCAGTTGATGGATTCGTTACAGCAGCAAAAAGAGCAATTAGTCCAAGCTAATCGGATCAAAGATGAATTTTTGGCGGTTCTTTCCCACGAACTTCGCACACCGCTAAACCCGATCTTGGGATGGTCGAAGTTATTACAAACTAAAAAGTATGATGAAGCAACCACCACTCGCGCTCTCGAAACCATTGAGCGCAATGCCAAGCTTCAGACTCAACTAATTGAAGATTTGTTAGATGTCTCTCGCATTTTGCAAGGTAAACTCAGTCTGAATATTGCTCCTGTGAATCTGGAAACTGCGATCGCAGCTGCAATAGAAACAGTCCGTCTAGCTGCCCAAGCCAAATCTATCAATTTGCGATTTACTATTTTAGACTTTCCTGCGGAATGCTACGCGAAGGGCTACGCTCAGTCAAACGGTTTGGGATTAGAAAATTCTTACAGAAATTTAGAATCTATTGATTTTAACAACCAAACTGACAATCTAAAATCCCAAATCCAAGTTGCGCTTCCAGCGTCCCAAAGGTGCGATCAAAAATTCATAGTAACTGGTGATTCAGGTCGCTTGCAGCAAGTTATGTGGAATCTACTTTCCAATGCTATTAAGTTTACGCCCCAAGGTGGACAGGTAGAAATCAGTTTACAGTCTGTTGGTTCTCAGGCTCAACTTCGAGTCAGTGATACAGGTAAGGGAATTAGCCCAGATTTTTTACCATTCGTATTTGAATACTTCCGACAAGCTGATGGCGCAACTACCAGGAAATTCGGCGGGCTGGGATTAGGATTAGCTATTGTTCGTCACATCGTAGAGCTACATGGCGGCACAGTTAAGGCTGAAAGTTTGGGCGAAGAACAGGGAGCAACCTTTACAGTCATGCTACCTTTAATGAAGACTCATCTAAATAGCTATCAAATTGATAGACAACTTGATGATTCGCCCGATCTAAATGGGGTGAAAGTTCTACTTGTGGATGATGAGCGTGATACGCGAGAGTTAATTGCTTTCATTCTGGAGCAGTCTGGCGCGGTAGTAACTCAGACTGCATCTGCTATGGAAGCACTACGAATTATGCCTGAGTTCAAGCCAAATCTGCTGTTAAGCGACATTGGAATGCCGGAATTAGACGGCTATATGCTGATCCGTCAAATCAGAGCCATGTCACAAGAGATGGGAGGGACAATTCCAGCGATCGCTCTGACAGCTTACGCAGCTGAGGCTGATTCCCAACAAGCAATTGCCGCCGGATTTGGGCTGCATATCACCAAGCCTGTGGAACCAGCTAAATTAGTTCGAGCGATCGCTAACCTGATTTATAGTTGTAGCGATGTGAAAACTAACTTACAACCCTTGGAAGCTCGAAAAAGATTTAATTCACTCACAGACGAATAGCACGCTTGAAAAACTCGTGCTGAAAAAGTTCGTAGTAAGGACTTTAGTCCTGTATTTTTAAGCACGCTTTGTGCTTAATAAAAACTCATCAAAATTAATCAGACTAAGGCGATCGGAACTGATTGATTAAGGATAGGGACGGGTGAAGTTTTTGACTAATGACTAATTTTGAGAATTCACTTCACTTTTGCTTAACCAAATCACTAAATCATCTGCATAAATTTCTATCTCACTTACTAAAGTTTTGACATACAAAATTCCATTACTAATGATTAAATCTTTGATTGGATACCATAAATCTCTTGTCTGGATTAAAATATCCAATGGAATTCCTCGTTGTAAAGTATTTTTGCGATATTTCCACCAAGCTTGCCATAAAAACACAGATTTAGTACATTGCAACCTATAGTTTTTAGGTATTTCGCAGTGTTGATAGTGATAGAAACCCCTATTATCTATGTTTCCTTTCAGGAGATAATTAGATTCTGGTAAAGCCTGATTCAGTAACTCCCAATGGAATGAGTTAGACAAAATCAAGAATTCAGTTTGTGCGGTATTTAGTTGGGCAGTGGCAATTACGCCTTCAGCCTTTGTTGCCAGACTGTTAGTATTATAGACTGTTTGTGCTGCTAAAGAACGATTTGCCAATAAAATATCTTTTTTCTGGATAGAGTTGGATACGAACTCTCGAACTAAATCTAAATCAGACAACATAAAATTGTTTATACTAAGTAAGTCGGCAGGAAAAATCATAACTATGTAACGAAAAGTTAACCAGAACTGTTAGAGCTAAATTTAATACGTTGTGTACTGTAGTTTCCTTTTTCCCCTCTAGCTTGAATACCACCAATCAC
>JAIVFU010000160.1 GCA_020829485.1 Nostoc sp. CHAB 5834
CGACCTGCGGGGTGTCCGGTGGCTATCCGCATTCGTGGGCTATGCGGCCGTGACAGCGTAAGGTAAATTTAATTACCTTATAGAAATCTTTTGAACGGCCTATGCGGCAGTGACACCAGCACGGTCCTGCGAGTGATACGGCACCAACGTCTAAACGGCCTATGCGGCCGTGACAACTCGCACTAAGTCCGCGGTCCGTGAGTGACACTTCTGAACGGCCTATGCGGCCGTGACATCACTGACAACAGTCCTAGCGTCGGCGCCAATCTTCTGAACGGCCTATGCGGCCGTGACATAGACGAACGCGACGTATTGGTGGAGGTAGCACTTCTGAACGGCCTATGCGGCCGTGACAGGGGGGGGGGCGCGCTTCACGGAGCACGAAACAGTACTTCTGAACGGCCTATGCGGCCGTGACATGAACGAGAGTAATGCAACATCGTAGTCAGACCTTCTGAACGGCCTATGCGGCCGTGACAGTGGATACCCCTCGTGTAGCGAGCAGCGGCTCACTTCTGAACGGCCTATGCGGCCGTGACACACAATGTTCCGGAAAACTGCAGGTGCCTGAACTTCTGAACGGCCTATGCGGCCGTGACAAAATTGCTTCGTCTTTGAAAATTAGTTCAGGACTTCTGAACGGCCTATGCGGCCGTGACAGATGACTGGGTGCAGCGCGGCGTCCACATAGCCTTCTGAACGGCCTATGCGGCCGTGACAATAGCCGGCTAAAGCTAAATACGTTATCGACACTTCTGAACGGCCTATGCGGCTGTGACAGGCCACTTTTCCCTGGGCGCCCGTTCAATTATCTTCTGAACGGCCTATGCGGCCGTGACATGGCTGCGCCCTGAGTTCCAGAATGCCGGGCAGCTTCTGAACGGCCTATGCGGCCGTGACACGGCCCGTGAAATCGGACCCCCTTGGGGTGATGCTTCTGAACGGCCTATGCGGCCGTGACACGACTTCCTGGACGGCTCTGTCGCTTTCGGGTCTTCTGAACGGCCTATGCGGCCGTGACACTGTACCAGATAGAGTTTTGCCGGTGCGAGGCCTTCTGAACGGCCTATGCGGCCGTGACATTACGGGCGTAGATTCGCTAGTCTCTGGGATTCTTCTGAACGGCCTATGCGGCCGTGACAGAGGGGGAGGCCGTAGGCTTCTTTGTGAACAACTTCTGAACGGCCTATGCGGCCGTGACAGAAGTCCTCTTCCCCGGAGGTTTCGAGCCCCACTTCTGAACGGCCTATGCGGCCGTGACACAGCGTAGCTAAGCTGAAAGCAAGTCTGGTACCTTCTGAACGGCCTATGCGGCCGTGACATCACTTACAACGTGCTTGAGAAGTTGCGTAGTCTTCTGAACGGCCTATGCGGCCGTGACAACGGAGGGTTAGGGTGCGGGGCGAGGCTTCGGCTTCTGAACGGCCTATGCGGCCGTGACAACGGAGGGTTAGGGTGCGGGGCGAGGCTTCGGCTTCTGAACGGCCTATGCGGCCGTGACAAGCGGATGAGCCAGAGGTCGAGCATGAACACACTTCTGAACGGCCTATGCGGCCGTGACACGCCGAGACCGTTACCGGCGTTGCCGGGTACTCTTCTGAACGGCCTATGCGGCCGTGACAGGCAGTGGCGCTGCCGTAGCGTTTTATGAAGCACTTCTGAACGGCCTATGCGGCCGTGACACACCAGCGACAACCCCCTCACCCGGTTTAGTAGCTTCTGAACGGCCTATGCGGCCGTGACATCTCTGCGGCACAGACAGCGCCGTCAAGGGTTCTTCTGAACGGCCTATGCGGCCGTGACAATGTACATGCCTGCAAAAGCTGCTGCCAAATTCTTCTGAACGGCCTGTGCGGCCGTGACATTGCGTATAGCGACCCCAAAAAAGACGGGAATCTTCTGAACGGCCTATGCGGCCGTGACAGCTCGACCCATGCGTACAGCTGTCCCGGCTCAACTTCTGAACGGCCTATGCGGCCGTGACACTTGGTGGGTGGAACGGCTGAGACGTTCGATTCTTCTGAACGGCCTATGCGGCCGTGACAGCTCGCAAGCTTGCAAAAGAGCTGCAGGTGTTCTTCTGAACGGCCTATGCGGCCGTGACACTCGTCGTCAAAGGCGTCACGCCTCAATCACTCTTCTGAACGGCCTATGCGGCCGTGACAAATGCCAGGCGCAGCTAGCCGCAGCGCCGAGCTGCTTCTGAACGGCCTATGCGGCCGTGACATGCCGGCGCTTGAGCGGCTCGCTGCGGCATAACTTCTGAACGGCCTATGCGGCCGTGACAAGCACCGAATAGCCGGGGTGTTGCGGGTCGGTGCTTCTGAACGGCCTATGCGGCCGTGACAAGTCGCGCCATCGACAGGCCATCGGTGAACATCTTCTGAACGGCCTATGCGGCCGTGACATGCCGCCGTTCAGGCCAGCTTGGTTGCAAAGCCTTCTGAACGGCCTATGCGGCCGTGACATGCTTTACCGCGTCTTCCAGCTTGGTGATGTTCTTCTGAACGGCCTATACGGCCGTGACATGAACTCCTCCTCTTTGCGGTCAAAGACCTTCCTTCTGAACGGCCTATGCGGCCGTGACAAGTTCATTAAGGTTGGAGTTTTAGTTGCTTGCCTTCTGAACGGCCTATGCGGCCGTGACAGCAAGCGCTGATGGTGCCGAGTTCGGCGCTAACTTCTGAACGGCCTATGCGGCCGTGACATACGCAAAAGGTGTACTCGACGTCGTTACCAACTTCTGAACGGCCTATGCGGCCGTGACAATTGAAGATTGGCGACACGCTCGGCTACGCCTCTTCTGAACGGCCTATGCGGCCGTGACAGTGGGCGCGTTGGGTCGACGGTCGGGAACGACACTTCTGAACGGCCTATGCGGCCGTGACATTAGAGGACGGACAACAGTACAGGGCGCGGGCCTTCTGAACGGCCTATGCGGCCGTGACATTGTCGAGCCAATCCGCATATGCCGCGTTCAACTTCTGAACGGCCTATGCGGCCGTGACAGGCCCCTTTTCCACGAGCTGCACCTGAATTATCTTCTGAACGGCCTATGCGGCCGTGACACACTGCTAACAGAGCAGCACGACTCTGGGTCTCTTCTGAACGGCCTATGCGGCCGTGACATCCCGCACGCGCTTCAGGTCTGCGCCGGATGCCTTCTGAACGGCCTATGCGGCCGTGACATGCAGCGTTGAAAGACTCAATCTGCGCACCAACTTCTGAACGGCCTATGCGGCCGTGACACGTTCATTATAAAGCAAAAGGCTATACAAAACAAGACTTTAGGAGAAATCTTTATAAAAAAGAATGTTTTCAAGGGTCTAAAGAAAATCCATTATAAATCAACAGCTTACAGAATCGCCTCAAAAACATTCTTTTTATATTCATGACAATCCTGGCTTCGCAAAAATACGGAATCGAATACTTAGAACACTGTGCCATCAGGGCAGCAGACGACCGGCTTACTTACGTAAGGGCAGCAAATGCGGTTGAACAGCACTTTAGCATCCCAAATCTAAACACCGCGGTTCTTTTGCTAGGGCCAGGCACTTCGCTCACGCAACAAGCGGCTCGCCTCTGCGCAGAGGGCGGGATTGTGGTCGGCTTCTGTGGGGGAGGCGGTACTCCCGTATATCTAGGGTCCCTGAACGAATACAGAGAGCCCAAGTACTCAAGGGCCTGGATAAGGATGTATGAGTCAGAGCGGCAACGACTTGAAGTGGCCAAAAGATTTCAACGGTGCCGGGCGAATCTTGTCATCCGTAGTTGGGTAAGGACTAGTGGTATGGCTGTAAACCCTGAGATGGCGGGGCAGACCTTCTTAAAGAACATCGATAGCGCAGAGACTACCGAACAACTTTTAGGATATGAGGCTGTCTTCACCAAGGAGCTCTATAGGCTGTTGTCTGTGTACTTCGGCAAAGAGTTCACCAGGAAGCCACAAACAAAAGCCTTTGCAAATGAGGCCTTGGACTCGGGTAACTACTTGGCGTATGGCCTGGCTGCTTGCTGTCTCTGGGTGCTTGGTATTCCCTATTCCTACCCAGTGATGCATGGCAAGACACGAAGAGGTGCTCTGGTCTTCGACGTTGCGGACATCATTAAAGACGCGTATGTCATGCCCACTGCTTTTATCTCCGCCGCAGCGGGGGAGTCAGCATCCGTATGTAGGCGCCGCATTCTTGCGGCCTTTGATGAGAACAATGCACTGAAGCTTCTTTTTGAGCAGGTGCAACAGGCTTGCGAAATTTAAAACGACTACCTGTTCTATAAAAAGCACAGGCTGAATTCTTGTGCTACAATCTGTTCATCAAACGAAACTAACAGCTTTAATGGAACATCTTCTCAACCTCAAGGCCTTCGGGGCACTCCTCGGCGGCACTACCACCGACTCTCCCGAAGTTGGCGCTCAGGATTCGCAGACCTCTGGCGAACCGAATTCAAGCGAGTCTCCCGAAATCAAAAAGCTAGGAGCCATGCTTCGTGCTGCAGCAATTCGGGAAGACGGCACCGTACCAGTTCTCGCTCTTGAAGACACTACGGAAATCGCGCAGCTGCTCGTCATCCTTGCATTTCTTGCGGGGCAACCAAAGCATAAGGACGCTTTGAGCTTAATCATGAGCACTTACCGCGAGGGTAAAGACCGCAACGCTGCACTCAAGGCTTTTGAGAGCACGCTGGAGTATCAAGAACTCGACTGGATGGCTAGCGGAGAACCAAAGCTGAGCGGCTCACCTGCAGCGCCAATTCTTAAGCTTAAGGGCTCTAAGGTATCCGAGCTCTTCATTAACGGCCCTGCTACCTTGAAAAGTATCGGTCCCTTGATTGCCCAAGAGCCGACTACGCACTTTGATGCGCTAGCGCAGACATGTCTCAACCGCTACACCCATTCGGTGAAGTTGTCGGGACTGAGTGGAAGCGGCGGCTTCTTGCGAAAAGCATATCCCGAGCATCCAGATAACGAAGGCTCGATGAGTGAGGCGGACTACCGAACACGGGACCGTATGTCATTTGACACCACTGCCGAGTATGCCGCCTGGCGTGTACTTACTCTTTGCCAAGTCAGTTTTGAAGGGGAAGTTGTCAACCTGCCTGAGCTGGTGGCACGCCCTCACATCCACCAAGAAGTGCTGTCGCACTTGGAAGCGTCCGCGAATTCAAACATTCGAGGCCAAGGTCTTGCGTTTGCAGCAATGCTGGAAGCTTTGACAGCTTCGGCAACACAAGAGCTTTTTAACGAAGCGCAAGTATTTGTGGGCACCGCAGATGCACCAATCGTCTTGAGCGTTTTGTCGTCGGTGGCGCTGCCTGCTGAAATTCGCCATGCGAAATCTACTCTCGCTATTGCTTACAAGGAAGAGTGTGCTGTTGAAGCCGAAATGGCGTTGGCTGAAGAAGCTGAGTTGAAGCAGCAACTTAAGGACGCAAAGGTCGCTGCTCGCAAGGCTTCGCAAGGGGACGCCTCTCACCAAAAAGTGGCGACGTTGACGGAAGCTTTGGCGGCTAAAGAGGACCAAGTAAGGGGCCTCAAGAAGGGTTACCTGTTTGTACCCTCCGTGACTTTGCCTATCGGTGGAGCGTTCCCCCGCAACGTCGGGGCTGCGCTTGAAAAGAACCTGCACTCTTCGAATCTGTTCTCGAAGATTCATACGACTCGACCAACGCATTCGCTGAATCCGAACACCTTCTACGGCGGCTCCCTCGTGAAGCTCGTGAAGATTCGTGAAAACAAGCTGCCGCCATTCTTTTGGCCACGTGCTGTGGACTATGCGCACAAAGTGCAGCGTGCCCAGATGTTCAAAGAAGTGTGCCTCTCCGTTCTGGAGCCCTTGATTGCGCTTCAGCAGCTGTACCTCTCATATGAAGTGGACACGGCTACAACCTTGACCTCTGAGGCCGTCGAAGCAATATTCAACAGCACAGAGGCCTGGGCATTGTTTGTGAAGGGCGACCCCAAGCTCAACTCAGCGGAGAAAACGGCAGCGCTCCTAGGCCTTTCTCGGAACGTTTCTGAAGCAGTCAAGGAGTCCTTCCTTAAAGCTTTCGGCAAGGACTTCCGCAATGACTTTGACGACGAAATTTCTGAAACGGTAGCCGGAGTAATTTTTAAGGCGCGAGCATGAGCAATACATCAATCTTCTTCTTTCGCGAAACCCGCATGCAAGGGGTCAAGGTCAGCCACAACCTCGCAGTTGGCTTGCCCTCCCTGACTGGAATCGTGGGTCTGGGTGGCATGTTCGCCGCTAAGCTCGCCCAAAGCATGGGCTTCAAGCCTACCGACCTGGTCTGCCGTGGTGTCCTTTTCGCCATCGAAGACTACGTGAAGGCTCCGGGCTTCAAAAAAGGTCGCAAGGCCGACAAAAAATTCGAGAACGAAGCGATTCCGGCCGTTTGGGCCAACTTCACGGCACATGTTGCATTTGAGGTGGAAGCCACGGAGCCAGCGTTGCAAGAGGTGTTGAACCAAAACCAACTGCACCAAAAAGCCAAAGAGGTGCTTCAGCAGTTGAGTTTCTGCAAGGGGAACATCACGCACGTCAACAAAGCGATAGACCTGTCTAAGCCAACCTTGGCAGGTCTTGGCTCTGCACGAGACCGCGTGCTTGCTCTTTTGCCCTCGAATTCTCTGGTGATTTCGGATGCAAGCAACATCGTGTACGAAATGCGGACACGGAGCATCCCACTGATGGATGGTTTTGTAGCGGCCACCATGCCTCATGCGAACCGTCCTAAGCGGCTACAGGAGTTTTTCGAGACTGCTGGTCAAGCGCCCGACCAGACGGATGCAAGTGCTTGGAAGCTTGTTCCCGTCCAAGACGGTTACGAAGTTCTAGACACCGAAGGCCTGGGGAACGCAGTACGAGCGGACTTTTCAGGTAACCAAGGAAAGTCCTTTGTGGCAACTCCTACGTTGGGTTTGGTTCGCTTGCAAAAGGCTGCATCCATCCGTTTCCAAGGCCGTGAAAGCTCCCCAACGATTCCTTTTTGGTCGATGCAAACGACCGGCGCATTTCACTACTGCACGATTTACTGAACTTTAGACAGCGTTAAGTCAATTTCTATTTCGTATTTTCAACTTTCAACTTTCAACTTTAAAGAGACCTTTATGACTACTCAAAACAACACTCAAATCGCCGAAACCACTGTTGCCGAAGCCGTTGTCGCTCCTGCCGCAGAAAAGAAGACCAAGAAGAACGACGGCCCGACAGTGCTGGCTTTCCGACGCACCGTCTCTCCTCGCCATTTCTTCATGTTCAGCACCTCCTCAAAGGACTTGGACGGTACCCGCCTGCCAGTGTCGGTCCGCGAAGAGCCCCTGCGTGGACTGAACGCTACGATGAAGTCCAAGGACGATGAAAAGGCTCAAGCAGTTCTGCAGGTGGTTGAGACGGCCCAACTGCCTCCTCACCACGATACTCTGGTGCTGAGCGGCAGCATTCTGGTTACGTCGGTTCACAACAACATCGAATCCTGCAATGTGCCTGCTTTCAAGGCTAAGCACAACGCTGTAATCGAAGGCGCAGCAGCGCAGGGCGTGATTTCTGAACTGGCTCGTCGCTATGCCATTCAAATTGCTTGCGGTGACTGGGCATGGCGTAACCTGCTGGAGACAACCAACGCCATCGTGGTTGTGAAGGTCGCGGACAAGGGCTTGAATGTCCAGTTTGAAAACTTCTTTGTTGATGTTGCCGACCCCTTCAACTTCAACAACCCCAAGTACTCGGCATTCAAGGACAACCTGACCGCGCTCGCCAACGTCATCGACGCAGCACTGAGCAGCAATGCTCAATTCGGAACCCTCTTCGAAGTCGAAGGCTTCTTCAACATGGGGGCTGGCGCTCGGGTGTACCCAAGCCAAGAGTGGGCCTCGGAAAGCGAAAAGAAGGAAAGCAAAAACGAGTGGAAAGGCGGCGAAGGCGTGACTCGTGTGTTGGCCAAAGCGGAGATGGATGGACAAAAGGTCGCATTCATCAACGACCGCAAGGTAGGCAACGCTCTGCGCCGCATCGACACTTGGTACGGCGACACCACACGCATTGCCGTGGAAGCCTACGGCGGCAACTCGCACGCCTCGGTTGCTCTGCGTTCCGGTAAGGACAGTTCCATTTTTGGTGCTATCCAGAAGGTGTGGGCAGACGGCAAGCTGGCTGAAAACATGGTGCCTTACTACGTGGCTTGCGTCATTCGCGGTGGCGTGTTCGGCGTAAAGGACTGAGCCCTGAGTTAGCAGCTCTTCCACAGTTTTCCTTTGGGGCTCTTTCGCATCCAGCGATACCCCCATCCCTTTGAGCCGACGCTCAAAGGGATGCTTAGCGAAAGCGCCCCTCAAAGATTGATTGGATAGTTCAAATGAAAGCCTCTACAAGCCACTTTGTCAGCATCGCCATCCCTGAAACCAAGGGTGTAGCATGTGACTGGACGCTGGTCTCCGCACTCTTGGCCGCAGTGCATTCGTTCAACTCCGAAAACGGAAATGTGTTGGGTTTTGATGTCCCACACTGGAAGGCAGGTCAGGCCCCGAAATCGGTGAAATCGGTTCGCATCTTCGGCGCAGAGAGCGCGCTCCAAGCATTCTTCAGCGACATGCGCGGCCGCCGACTCTCCTCTGTGTTCATGGTCGGTGTCGAGTCCATCCGTCCAGTGCCCGCCACCGCAATCTCCGCAAGTGTTTCTCGTGACACTACGGCTGAAGCAAGCCGACCAACCGCAGTGCGCCGACGCGAGAAGCGCGCCGCTGCCCGAGGTGAGCAAGCATCTCCTTTTGAAGCGAACCGACACTTTTGCGAGTTGGCCATTCCTCTGCGCAGCAAGTCCACCGACCGCAATTTCATGCTCAAGCTCAAAAAGCGTGAAGTAAAGGGTGCGGCACCCGTTGCCTTCAGCTCCTACGGGCTGTGCGTTTCGGGGGGCGTCCCCCAATTTGAATAAACTCTGTGCGAAACCAGCCGAATAGGCTGTTCAACAAATTAACGCTGTCAGAGTTTACGGCCGAACAGGCCGAGCACCATCGAGTGCCGAACTCAGGCTATTCCACCGGTTGGTCTAGGAGACTGGCAGATTGGAGCTTGCTCACATCCGGGCGAAAGTAGCCCTGAAAGACTGCCAGGCTTTTGTGACCGGACATCGCCATGGCTTCTGGAAGGGGTACTCCTCGGACCGCTGCCTCGGTGATGAAACCACTGCGCAATGAGTGAGTCGAGAACGCTTCATCCAGGTTGGCCAGCTTGGCGCGAGTCTTCACAATCTCCCGGATTGCAGCGGGGCTCAACGCATCGCTTCCCAGGTGCGAGCCCCTTCGGATGCGCCTAAACAACGCACCTTCCTTGATGCCAGATACCCGCAACCATTCGTCAAGCGCCTGAGCTACTTTGCCAACAAGGGGCTTTTCGTTCCCAGCGTGCTGAGCACCTTCTTGGTTGGTTTTTGAGACCCGCAACTCGTAGACAAATGAAGTGGGCGACAGTCGGCGGAGGTTCTCCACCCGGGCCTGGGCAATTTCAGAGCGCCGGCGGCCCCCGGAGCCCCAAGCAAACAGAAGAAGTGCACGGTCACGCATCCCTGTAAGGCTCGAATCGCATGTGGCCAATAGCTCCTCTAGGGGTTCTCGGGTGAGGGCTGGGAGCCTCTTCTTGACCTGCCCCCGAGCAGCATAGCCTCGCCGCACCCTCACGAGAAGCTCT
This sequence comes from Nostoc sp. CHAB 5834, assembly GCA_020829485.1. Next base: position 9,687 of record JAIVFU010000160.1, read on the forward strand.
CGGATTTGAGCGTCCAGCGTGGGGCTTACCAGCGTGCTGTTTCTGTGTGCTGCCGCAAGGACGCTCAGCCTGTGCTCTAACGTGGAAAGCTTCAAGGGGCCCAGGCGGGCCTTTACCCCTGTTGAAACCAGAGCCTCATCAATCTCGGGCGGCATCTGTGTGATGAGCCCTTCATCGGAGGTGCGCTGCGCGTGGTCCAAAACGAATTGAGCTGCCACATCCACGCTAACGGGAAGAGTCATCTCCGACCCAAAGCGCAATCGAAACCAGCTCGCCCAGTACCGCATGGCTGCCTGGTAGCTGCGTACCGTATTTTTGGATTCGCCTTGTGCCAGCAACTCCCGCAGGGCCACGCGTGCTGCCTCTCCGAGCATCGACGGCGCGGGTGCGTCAGCGGCCATCAAAGCTGAGTCAGATGCATCTTTCGGCTTTGGTATGTATGATTTCATACGTGTGATGTAAGATGTATAACGTATCTTTAAAGTAACCAGCGATAAGGAACCATTATCGCAAGTTATGTGGCGTAGATTGTTCTTTTTGCTCAAGGAGAAGTTCATGGCAGCAGGAGTTCAACGAGAAGAGGTCTGGGCAGCAGCAGATGCGCTGCTTTCGCTTGGCCAACGGCCCACCATCGAGAAAGTGCGGCAGCACATCGGTAGGGGCTCCCCGAACACTGTGAGTCCCATGCTGGACCAGTGGTTTGCAACCCTGGGGGCGCGGTTGGGTCTGGCCGGCGCAAGTCCACTTTCAGCGAGTTCCGTGATTGAGCACAGTTTCCCGAGCCCCCTTCATCACGCGATGCAGGAGCTCTGGAAGGCGGCACTCCGCATAGCTGACGAACACCTGCAAGCCAAAGCAGACGCCCTCGAAGCGCGGGAAAATGCCCTCCTGGAACGCAAGCGGCAGCTGGAAGATGAGAAGGACGTTTTATCCCGAACGTTGCCAGCACTGCATGAGCAAATCGCTCATCTGAGAGAGCAGCTCCAGCGCTCCAATTCGGAAGTTATGCAGCTCACCGCGGACAAGTCCCGGGAGGAAACTGAAGCGCGGGGGCTTCGGACAAAATTGCGTGAGGCTCAGGATGCGCTAATCACGCAGAAGGCCGAGGCTGACGCCCAACGTGCTGATGAGGTTGAGCGTCACGGCAAAGAGAGCCGTCGCATGGCTTTGGAAGTGGACCAAGCCCGCCAGTCCTTCAAGACGGCGAGTGCCCGAGGAGAGGACCTGAGCCGAGAACTTAGCCAACTACGGAATGACTTCAGCGAAGAGCGAGTCCGATTGAATGAGTCGGTTCTCCGCGCTGACACTCTAGAAGCCGAAGTTCGTGCTCAGCTTCGCGACGCTAAAGAAGAGCTGGAGGAGGCTAAGCGGGTCCAGGCGGTGTTGCGAGAAGCCTTGAGGCTGGCGGCCATGCCTGGGGAAGTACGGGCAGCGCGTCCGCGGCCCCTCAAGCCCCGGCGTATTCCGGTTAGCCGACGAGAAAAGTGATGACAACTGTGCTTTCACTAAACCTTTGAAGCGCCCGCCCTGCACGCCACTGGGTATTTCGTCTCCTTCCGGGGAGCGCTAAGAAAGCTTGCTTTTCACCCTATGCATCGCGAGAGAAGCCCCGTCCTTCAGGTCGGGGAGTGAATCGCGCATTTGAAGACGAAGACTTTATCTAAACAAATTCGGTAAACTTTTTTAAGATGCCAACGTATAAACAGCCGTCAACCTTAGCCACGCGCGTACTGCGCGTGCGTGTCAAGGACAAGCACGCAGCAGCGCTGCGTGCGATGGCTTGTGAGGTGAATCTGGTCTGGAA
>JAIVFU010000161.1 GCA_020829485.1 Nostoc sp. CHAB 5834
TGTGGCAGAGCAACTGACTTGTAATCAGTAGGTTGCAGGTTCAACTCCTGTCACCAGCTTCAATGCGATTGTGGTGTAATGGCAGCATTTGAGTCTTCCAAACTCTAGGTACGAGTTCAAATCTCGTCGATCGCTTTCTTAGCCCTGTAACTCAGTTGGGAGAGTGCCTTTCTTACAAAGAGGAAGTCGCGGGTTCAATCCCTGCCGGGGCTACCAACTTATGGGAGTGTCGCCTAATGGATGGGCATCGATCTTCTAAATCGATTTGTAGGGGTTCGAGTCCCTTCACTCCTGCCACATGGGTTCGTAGCTCTAATTGGGAGAGCGCCTGTTTTGCACACAGGAGGTTGTGAGTTCAAGCCTCACCGAATCCACTCTTGGTGTTTGAAGCCAAAGTGGTCGCGGCGCTGGTTTGTGGAACCAGTCATTAGGGAGTTCAAGTCTCCTCAGACACCCCTTATATGGAAGATGCTGCTCAAGGGAGGGCAACTAGTCTTGAAAACTAGAGCAGGGTAACACCTGGGGGTTCAATTCCTCCATCTTCCGCCTTCCACTCTTATGCCGAAAAGTGAGGCGCTGTGCTGATAACACAGACATAGGAGGGGCAGTACCTCCTTGGTGGATTAGCTTTTCAATTGGTTCAATACCAACTAGGATTTTCCCTTATAAGTACCCAATTCTATAGGTGTAGGAAGTTGGGGTTTGTGTTCTACTGGCATTCCACTCCAAGAGTATAATAACTGGTTCAAAAGGCTGAACACTTCCCACATAGTATGAGTATATCCTCTGCCACACAATGAATTGCGCTCACATTCTGGGATTAACTCAAGCCCTAAAGTTTGATGTTCCATATCTGATTCTTGATGAACCAACCAATAACCTTTGGGGGTCAATCCTACTTCGGCTAGTTTAGGGTTGACAATGGCATAGAAGTCGTAAGCAAGCCCTTCTGCCACCAAATTCAGCGTAATAATCTGATGTGCTATCGATTCACGCATCACAGAGCGGATAAAATAAGACCCTAACGCTAAAGTTTCAAATGTCGGTGGTATTGAAGTTGGTTGTTCATCAGGAGCTAGTAAGCCAAATTCACGCATCCAATGGGCTAGTTCTTCAGGGTGCGTTACTTCTTCAGCAGCATGTTTACCAAAAGCATCACGAAAACGTGGGTCGTGGCAGCTACCATAACGTAACGCCACTGCTGCTGTAAAGTCGCAGGATAAATAATACAGTTGTCTAATCCATTGAAAGTCTGAAGGTGAAGAAGCCAGATTTACTGTTTTGTAAAACAGATTGCGTTTAGTAATGTTTCGATATTCTTGCACTAGCTCTATCAGCCATTGCATAGGTATCGTGTGAGTCAACATAGTAACTCCTTTTTCTCACCATTTAATTAAGTGAGAAATTATCTTATATTTCTATTAAAGCTATTATTTTAAATTTTAGTAACCAATGTCTTTACGAAAGAGTCATAATATGCTCAAAGATGTAGTCCGATTGACAGCAGCAGATTGTATTTACCAGATGATAAGTAAGAGTGTGATACTCCACAGGAACCACTCTTGCGATCGCTATTAATTAAATCATTGTTATGCATCGATTTTTAATATTTGGCAATTCTGGTTCTGGCAAAAGTACTCATGCCAATAAACTTGGCAAAGACTTCGGCATTCCAGTTCTCGATCTCGATACTATTGCATGGGAAGCAAACCAAATTGCCATACGGCGTAATCACGAAGATTCAGTTAGGGATCTACGAGACTTCATAGAAAATAATACTGCTTGGGTAATTGAAGGTTGCTATACTACGCTACTCAAAATTGCTCTGGAATTCTCAACTGAAATTTATTTCCTTAATCCTGGCATTGATAAGTGTCTTGAAAATAACCGCAATCGCCCTTGGGAAGTGCATAAATTCCAATCACCTGAAGAACAGGCACAAACTTTTGATTTTTTAGAGAATTGGATTCAACAATATTATGAACGCGATGATGAATTCGGTTATTCATCCCATCGCTCAATATTTCATCAATTTAACGGCATAAAGCATGAAATTACCAGATGAGCCAATAATGCCATTGCATGAGAAGGCGTTCGCACAATTAACTTCACTGATTTTCACGGTTCTTCAGCTTCTCTAAATAAAAGCATTTCCACCAATAACGTTATTGGCAAAGGGTCTATCTAATAGGATGCGATGCCTCCGCCCACCGCAGGCATCGCAGTACTATCAAGTCATCTCATAAAAAAACTGATACTATTACTGCTAAATAGTGAAAATTAATTGCGACAGATACAAGCGCAATAGTAAATTGAGCAAGACTTTTAAAAAAATTATGATTATTGGGTTAACAAACCAGAAGGGAGGCGCTGGTAAAACTACTGTATCTGGTCATCTGGCGTATTGGTTAAGCCAACGCGGAACAGTGATGATTGTGGATGCAGATGCACAACAAAGTAGTACTAACTGGATGAAAGACCTGCAACTGCCCTGCAAAACAATGATTGACCCGGATGATTTATTTGATGAACTGCCGACTTTAGCAGAACAATATGATGCTGTAGTTGTAGATGGGCCAGGTAGCCTGAGTGAGACAACCAAGGCAATCTTATCTAGATGTGATCTAGCCCTAGTACCCTGTAAACCAGCAGGTCTAGATATGCACAGTACATCAAAAATGGTAAGAATTTTGCGGCAGGCAAGAGAACTGCGAGGTGGTATGCCCCATGTTGGTTTATTTTTAAATCACGCAAAAAAAGGAACTGTATTACTCAAAGATGCCCAAAGAGCATTATCAGAGAAAAATACAGGCTTTCCTTTACTAAAAACGATGGTGTATGACCTTCAAGTAATTGCTGATGCACCTGGGCAAGGCACGACAGTTTGGGGACTACCAGGAGCAACAGCCAAACGCGCAGCCAAGGACTTTGAGGCACTGTTTACCGAAGCCTTGGGAGTAACCAATGGCAAGAGATAGAAGAATGGTAGAAGAGTTTATCTTTAGGGATGATGCTAACCAAACTAAGGCGACTATGCCCCTAAGTTTGATTGTGCTGCCTAAAGCAGAACTGCGGTACTACATCGACCCAGAAGAAGTAGCCAAGATTGTTGCTAGTGCTAGAAAAAACGGCATTCTAGAGCCACTTTTAGTCCGTCCTATTCCCGGTAGTGACAAACACGAAGTAGTAGCAGGGGCAAAACGCTACCGAGCAGCACAAATACTGGAACTAGCAGAAGTCCCAGTAGTGATCCGTTCTCTTAGTGATGAAGATGCTCTAGAAATTGCCCTCATAGAAAACTTTGCTCGTTCGGCACTTACTGACCTGGAAGAAACAGATGGAGTTGTGCGACTTTTGGCTGTCAAACTGAAGATTTCAGTGTCAGAAGTATCACCACTGCTGCATCACATCCAAAATCAACAACGGGGTAGAACTGCTGCCAATAACGTTATTGGCAATGAGGTAATTGATGTGGTGCAAGAGGTGCTTACTTCCCTTGGCAACATTAAACTAGACTCATTCATCAGCAATCGTCTGCCCTTGCTGAATCTTCCCAGTGACATTTTAGAGGTATTACGTCAGGGGAAACTGGAGACAAGTAAAGCCAAAGCGATCGCCCGAATTCAAGATGAGGAGATCCGAAAAGAACTCTTAGAAGATGCGATCGCTTATAATCTCTCACTGAACGAAATCAAGCGTAAGATTCAAGGAATTGAGCAGCAGTCTAAATCAGAGTCACCATCTCAAACAGAGACAGCATCCATAAAAGAGCGTGTTGATGATACTTTTCAACGCTTCAAAAAAGCGAAAGTGTGGGATGATCCAAAGAAAAAAGTTAAGCTAGAAAAGCTCTTGGCTCAGTTGGAAGCATTGATGAAAACTGAATAGAAAATGGCGATGCTCCAAAGGAGCCGCCTTATGGCGATTGCAACCATCGGTCTTTGTATACGCTTTCAACCCGTCCTCAAATCCACTGAGTATCAAACCCATCTTGCCCAGTTCCATAAATCAAGTTCCCGTATTCCTGCCATTTGGCTGCTTCTTGGGCTTCAATTTGGGGCGCGTGCAGAACAGCAAGATTTTCTTCTAATTGCTGCCTAGTTTGGGGTGCGGTGAGCGCCAGACGTATTGCCGGATGACTTAGTACAGGGGTATGAGTAGTATTCACGCAGAAAACCGGGTTAAGAGATATTACATGAGTAATACAAGCATTTTGAAAAGCTGAAACCCTTATTTGATCGTTAAGTAGTGACTTGATGATCAGCATTAGTCAATGACCTTCGTTATCCGAATAATCCTTATCTAATAAGGCTTTTAAGCTTAACTCGGTTTTCTGTTCCGATGATACTTATACCCCATTAAAGTGAAAACTCGCCCAAGTTAAAAATCTTATGCACCGTTTGTCAAAGTGCTGTAGTCCAAAGAGCTATCTGCAAAGATAAATTTCTCAAAGCCAGTGGTAGACAAGCTAATGGTGTTTCCATTGCTGTTGAAACTGAAGTTAGCAGAATTAAAGGTATTGCTAGAAATAACACCAGATACCAGCAGTTGGGAGCGATTGAAAGTGCCCAGATCCAGGGTATCGAAACCCTCCCCACCATCAAGAGTTGCTCCCCCGAATCCTTTGAAGTAATCATCCCCAGTGCCGAAAGCAATAGCCAACCCGCCACCGATAGAGACTTTCTGTTCAACTCCATCGATCATACTGGTGGCTGTAAGAAAGTCATTGCCATCGCCAGTCCGGATCGTTCCTTGTCCATAAATGCCATAAGCAGTACCACCAATTGTTGAAGATGCCTGTCCGGTAAGCTTGTCAGAACCCTTGCCGGTATCAATAATTCCATCGTTGACGATGCCTGTGGCGGTGGCGTTTGTTCCAGCACTGTTGCCATAACCCGTAATCGTGTCGTTACCCCACCCTGTAGTGATGGTGGCGTCTTTGGTGTTCTGGATGCCAATCCCAGCACCACCGTTGCCGTTGGCACTAGTACCGATACCGCCAACGCCACCGATTCCAGTCGCGGAAATAGTGTCTTCTTCTTCCCCGGTATCCAGTTTGCCACTGTTGCTAATCCCAGTCCCGCTACCCCCGTTGCCACCAGGGTTGGGGATTTCTTTGGGACCAGCTCCGCCGTTGCCACCCCTCCCTGTACCGATGATCGTGTCTTTTCCGTTTCCTGCATTTAGACTGCCACTGTTGCTGATCCCAGTCCCAATACCCCCTTCACCGCCATTGAAGAAGCCTTCAATGCCGTTGCCGCCGATGCCACCAGTACCATTGCCAGTGATTGTGTCTTCGTCGTCCCCTGTATTCAGACTGCCACTGTTGCTGATGCCAGCCCCATTACCACCCTTGCTATTGAACGCTCCTCCGTTGCCGTCGCCACCAGTACCTATGCCAGTTATCGTATCTTCTTCCTCCCCGGTATACAGTTTGCCACTGTTGGTGATACCGGTACCACTACCGCCTTCGCCCGTACTGATGCCGCTGCCGGCGTTGCCACCAGTACCTATGCCAGTTATCGTATCTTCTTCCTCCCCGGTATACAGTTTGCCACTGTTGGTGATGCCAGTCCCACTACCGCCTTCGCGACCGCTGGAGTTGGCAAAAGCGTCGCCGCCGACGCCACCAATACCAGTGCCAGTAATCGTATCTTTTCCGCCCCCTGTATTCAAACTGCCACTGTTAGCAATCCCTATCCCACTACCGCCCTTGCCGCTCTCCCGGCGGCCAGGTGCGCCGACGCCACCAATACCAGTGCCAGTAATGGTATCTTTTCCGTTGCCTGTATTCAGACTGCCACCGTTAACGATGCCTATCCCGCTACCGCCCTCGCCACCGTTGCCAAGGCTGATGCTGCCCTCGCCACCAGTACCTATGCCAGTAATGGTATCTTTTCCGTTGCCTGTATTCAGACTGCCACCGTTAACGATGCCAGTTCCATCTGCACCGTTTTCGAGGTTGTTTTCCCCACTACTGCCTTCGCCCTCGCTAACGCTGTCGCCACCCTGACCTGTACCACTAATTGTGTCTTTTCCTGAGAGTGTACGGATGTAACCTCCAGTTAAAATATCAATACCAATTGCTGGTGTTCCATTTAACTCTTCCCCTACTAAAGTGTCGGAACCGGGGGTACCGATGAAATTCGGTGGAATGCTAAGTCTAGCCATAAAGCAAATTCTCTCGATTAGTTTAGTACGGTTGGTTTGCTCATTTAGATGAGCAGTTTCTCAAAAATCTCGAAATTGTTTTTCCAAAAGCTATTGAGTGATTAGGTATCAGGTTACTAGCTATCTAATATTTAGCCAGTTTTTGTGGGGAGTGCCATTAGATGCGTTGGCTGTAAGTACTGTCACATTCCTCGCATTTCCTTGTCCATTAGAGCGATAGTCATTGAAGCACCCCAATGAGTAAAACCCAAACCTGACATTGCAACCCTCCACTAATAGCAGCACCAAAGCTTAAGTAGGTCGGTGTTGAAAATTGTCGTTATGACAAGGCAGGAGGCAGAGGGCAGAAGGCAGAAGGGAAGAGCTTTTTGGGCAACTTTACTTTTCGTTACATATTTTGGTTTTTTTACGCTGTTCTACTTAGTTAAGCATAAATAAAGTTACTAGCTGTTAAATAGCGAGTAACTAGGCTACTAAGCTTTCACCCGAAAACTCCGGTTTTTCGCAAAAACTTAAAAAATTTACAAAACTTTACTTTATAAAGTTCTCAAGCCATCGCTCCCCTGGTAATGCCTGAGCAAGTGAGCGAACCAATAGCTCAGGCATTGCCGCCGTGTAAAATTTCATTTAGTTAAATATCTGCACTAGCTGATTGCTGCTGACAAGATCATATTGCGATCGCTACTTCCAAACGCTATTTTGATTCGACATTTTCTCATGCTTGGGCGGTGTGGTCGAGCAATTATAAAAGGGAGAGGCAAGCTCAACTTGCCTTTCCCCTCGGCTATTCAATTATGATTAATTAAATCTAATTCAACATCCCAACGTTTACCGTAAAGCCCAACAAGTTCCAGAGTAGGATAAGTTGTTTTATCTAAGAGAGTAGTGATTAAGCTGACTCTTTGAGTGCGAAAACCAGGAATAATAATGTAGTAGTAAATGCTTTTTATATTTAATTTTTAGCTCAGAGATTGCTTGCTTAATTGCAGATTCCGGCAATAATTCTTTAAAAGGTAGTCCCAGACTTTGATTAAATTATCAAGTGAGGATTTGTACTCGTAGTGTCACAGTAGTATTTATGATGTTTGCTTGCTCGTCTCAAAGAAAGTATTTCATGAACGAGTAAGCTTTTCCTACCTAAAAATTTTTTGGACAACCCGTACATCTTTGCACTGTCTAGAGTTAGGCATAGCGTAGTTTACCGCCACAGGCATCCCAACAAGGCTCCTGGTTACGCCAGGAGCAAACTTCATTAGCGATCGCCAATGAGTAGGATTATCAGGCTGTCTGTGACCGATTACACGGGGGTAAGAAGCGATCGCCCCACTCTTCAACTTCTTATTCTCAATATATTTATACAAGCAACCCTTGCGCTGTCTGCCTTTTGGCTTCTGCACAGCTTCGGGCTGCGGCTGACTTTCCTCTAAGAAATTTTCGGGTATCCATCCACACGTCCCACATCCATCATTTAGAGTGAGCAATTTCTGCTGACAGCGAGAAACGGGGTATGAGTAGTATTCACGCAGAAAACCGGGTTAAGAGATATTACATGAGTAATACAAGCATTTTGAAAAGCTGAAACCCTTATTTGATCGTTAAGTAGTGACTTGATGATCAGCATTAGTCAATGACCTTCGTTATCCGAATAATCCTTATCTAATAAGGCTTTTAAGCTTAACTCGGTTTTCTGTTCCGATGATACTTATACCCCTAGCCTGATATTTCCTCTCTACGAGACGCTGAACGCGAACGCTCGAAAAAAGGCGGGAAGCGATCGCTCCTTCTAGCTTACCTACAGAAGGCTCCGCGAAAGCGCTTGCCAGACACAAGCGAACGCGAGTAGCGTCTCGTAGAGAGGAAATGTGAGATATGCCTGGAGCGATCGCACTCTTTATGTAAAATTACTGAATAAAGGTAAATTGGAGAGGGGGAGAAAATTGGCTAATCTAAGAATAATTTATAGATGTTGGTTTTACGCCACCCTAGTAGCAGGAATGCTGGTTTCAAATCCAGCAAGAGCGGCTGTAATTAGTTACAACGAAGCAAGCAACGGTGACTTACCTCAAAGTCCTGAAGGTTCACCTGTGTTTGACCTGGATATTGGTACAAATACTTTCACTGGCGAGATAACCTTCTCAAATAATTTTGTGCCATCTGATCTTGATTCCTTCGCTTTCAACATCCCGGCTAGTACTCGTTTTGAATCAATCTTGCTTAACATTTCGTTGTTGTCGGTAGGTTCCGGCATTTTTTCTACAACGGGGTACGACCTCCAAAACTCCTCGTTTAACTTAATTGCTTCAGAGTCAATTCCAATCCCTTCCGCAAACCTTAACCTGTTTGCATCAAATCTTCCATTAGGTTCTGGTCAATTTGCCTTACAGAATTCTTTTATTGCTGGAGCTTTACTACCTGGGGAGTTTCGCACGGCTGCATACACTTTTTCTCTTAACGTTGTAGCAGCAACCCCAGTTCCTGAACCTTCTTTTATATTAGGTACGCTCACATTTAGTCTTTTAGCAGGTAGTTTACTGTTGAAGCGCAAAAAAAAAACAGAGAGGTAAAGCAAAATGTAATTTAGCTTACACACTGCTGGCGAATTCAAAAATAACTGAGAAGCTGCTTAAGATACCATCAGGCAAGGAAGTTGCGAAGCTGCGGCTCATAACTAATCAGCCGGACATGATATCAAAGGGCGTAAGCAAGGCTAAAAGCTATGAAGTTACTAGTTTTGTGTATGTAAATACTCAGGTATGTGGATACCTGAGTATTTACATACTCAGGTATCCGCAATGATTCTTATAAAGGATACGGACATCGCAGTTTTTTTACTACCAAAGTTGATTATCTCGGTCATCAAGTTACTCTCAAACCCCAATCATCTACTTCAGCTGTTAAATGCTCAAAACAAAAGTTCATAAATTTTGTAATTAACGTTGAGATCGTTACCCCCTTTGTTGTTTACAACTAGCTCGTAATACCCATCGGAATCATTATTGACGAAATATTGTAATTTCCATTCAAGCACTACAACTCGAAAACTAGGTACAACAGGACGACCCGTCACACTTGGGACGAAAAAATGATGGCTTTGGCTTAGTCGTTCAGCATCAGAGATTGGTCGAAATACCTGTCTTGTCTCTGTTTGTGCTCTAGCAACAAAACTGCCCTCATAGACTATTGGTAGCTGGGCTTTCACCATTGGGGCTATTATCAGAACCAGTGCTAAAGTTAGCGCCAGCAAAGTGCTACTAAATACAATGAACCTGCGGAATCGTGAGAATTTTTTGAACATTTTTTCCTCCTATTCAACTAGGTATTGAGCATAAAATCCTGTATGGTTTTTGTGTCAGTAATTTAGACTGTCCTGCCCGTCTGGACTTGGGTTTGACGTTTTGCATAACAATCTTTCCCCCTCTTGTGTTGGGCTATGAATGGCAAAAGCTAGACTACCTCTTTTTTTGGCGAAGGTATTGATACAATACAGTTATTTGATACTTAATCCAAGTATTGTTAATAGTTTTTATAAATTCCAAATTCAAATTGATTACTGCGATCGCCCGCCCAAAATTCCAAACCAACACTCATATCAAAGAGCGGCGCTGCAAGGAATGACGAAGCCCGGCCACAGCCTGAGATTTTCTCTAAGAAGAGGGGAGTGTTGAGCAAGCATTTGCTGGGTATCAAGCCCTACCACCACAAGCTAGCGAGAGGAAATGGTGGGAAGTGCTTGGTGTTAGTCCTGGTGCTTCTGATGAGGAGGTAAGGGAAGGATACCGGAAACTAGCACGACAACATCATCCAGATAACGGTGGTTCTGATGAGCAGATGGCTGCAATCAACGCTGCTTATGAACAGGCAAAGCAGGTTGGCTATAAGGTGCAACTATGATTAGTAAACCGTAATTACCGCAGCAACGACATCTGGGCCTATCCTCTCACTTGGGCGACCATATACCCGTGAACCCGATTGAGAATTTATAATGGCGAAATACTGAACGACATGATGATATGCATAATACAAAAGATACTGGCTTTAGTTTAATAGAATTAATAGTAGTAATGCTGTTGGTAGGAATTTTAGCAGCGATCGCAGCTCCTAGTTGGGTTGCCTTTGTAAATCAGCAGCAAATAAATAAGGTTAACGACGCTGTTTTAGCTGCACTGCAAGAAGCACAGCGCGAAGCTAAAAACGAAAAACTTAACTACAGTGTCAGTTTTCAGAAAAACAGCACAACCCAAAATGTAGAGGTTGCTATTTATCGTACCGATGCTGGAATCAGCACATGGAAACCTTTAGGAGCAGATGTAGGCGTTAGCTCTAACAAATTTCTGCTAGGTGCAAATCTTACTAGTCAAAATACTGCTGGTTCAGTATCTTATACTCTAAGTTCAGCAACAAAAATTACTTTTGATTATATGGGGACTCTGCCAAACGCAAGCTTTGGCACAGTTGAACCAATTGGATTGAAAATTGTATCAGCTGTACCAAGCTCTGCAAATTCTACTTCTCCTAGCAGCGTCAAGCGATGCGTTATCGTAAAAACGCTTTTAGGCACAATGCAGAAGGTGAAAGACTCTGACTGCAACTAAGTCATACTATCTGAATTCTTATCTGATTACAAAGTGCAATCATGATTGGTAAACCGTAATTACCGCAGCATTGATTTTTTACGACAGTTCCTCATGGGGGAAACCCCCAAGATCGGACTGTCTCAACTTGTCCGGTCAAACTTCACAATACAACCCGTAATTTCACCGTACAGTCTGCCGGAGTGTATGCCGGATAATAATATAAGAACCAGCGTACAATTCGCTCTTTATGGCAGACACTCAACCCGATATCATCCAAGCTGACGGCGAAGATTCTCAAAAAGAAGAGAATTTTTCTAAAATTTCTATATTAGATTTGCAGAAAAAATATGACATTGGGCGCGATCCACTGTACGCCCGGATGCGCTACCTACAAATCAAAACTTGGAAAGTGTCGGGTAAAGCCTACTTGTACGCTGACCAGATAGCCCAGATGGACGCACTACACGACCACATCAAAACTACTGGACGGATGGAAGGCTACCAGCAATTCTCATTTTGAAAAAAAATCAGAGAAAATTCTGTTATTTAAATAGAGAACTTGTGTCGAAGCATCATTTTTTGACAAATAATTATCATCCAACGTTGGAGATAGACAAGTTTTAAGAA
>JAIVFU010000162.1 GCA_020829485.1 Nostoc sp. CHAB 5834
TCAATTCCGCTATAGGCGTGGCAAGTACAAGTTACTTCGTACTGATAAAGTTTCACCTCGTAAAAATCACCAGTGTTACCCATTGCAATTAATTCGTCCCAATTATCCCCAGGTTGCAATTTGTAGGGGTCAGCCTTTGACCAGCAACGCTCTATTAGAACACTTACAAAGTCAGCTTTTGAGATGAAGCGAGATATTCCACGAATTTTAATTGTTTCCTTACGCTTCTCGATTTTATTGTGAATGTGCAAGTATACAAAATTCTTATAAACGTCAATTGTTGCATGGTCAATTCCAGCTTTTATCTGTTCTGCTGACCATCCCCATTTTGTAAGTAATACTTTGGTATTTTCTAAACTGTAGAGGTGGCGTAAAGCGTAATCATCACCATTATTTTCATGCAGCAAAGATTGGTGAAAAACAGAATAATTGTAGTTAACGCGGGTATGTGCGATCGCAGAAAAACGGGTCATGGTCGGATACCTAATTTTTAGGGATTTCTCTTATTATAGTGCGTGTACACGCTATTAGAGATAAAGATTATGTAAACTTAACAAGTAAAGAATGACGCAAATAGTACGTCATTCTTAGTATTTAAAACCAGTAGTAATTGCTGTATGGCTTGGGTGTATTCTGCGCTGTAAATTCCCAAACTTTACGCCGTGGTGTCTGCGACCAACTTATATGTACTGGTCTATCTTTGCCGTAGTAATAAATGGAGTCATAATTAAGAGTTCTTAAAAACCCAATGACTTTTGTACTGTCAACTCCTACAATTTTAAAATCACAAGCAGCGCCCAGATGTTTGCAGTAATAATTGCCTTTGGTGTTTCGTTCATGTGCGGTATGCTGATCAACTTTTACGCAGATGCGGGATTTTTCAAGGTTTAAAAACTTCAATAAATCCTTGCTACAAAAACCGTAAGTTAACTTAAAATTCTCAGCACCGAAGCGATGAACAACTGGGGTGAGGATGGAAGTTTGCAAGTTAACTAAAGCTTGCTCACTCTCTGGATTCTCAGGATAAGGATTGATGAGGTGTGAGTATTTGGAATAGGTCTGTGAACAGGTGCAAAGTTCTTCGAGCATTTGGTGGGTGGGTGGGGGTGGCGGCGGTGGTTAAATTCTTCTTGATGAAGAGAGAGCGATCGCTGTGGTTGAGCGATGCCTACGGTCAGTCGTAGACCATCGCTTAGACTTAATTACTGATTGAATCTGCCCTTAAAATTGGAGCCATTGAAAACTGTCCTTGTGGGTAACAATATTCTTCTGTTCCATCTAGATAAATCTTTCTCTTTGTAATTTCGTTGTGGTTTTTTATGGTGATAAATGATTTTGTCCTACTGAGTATTTCGTATTTGAATACGCACTCATGGTCACAAATTGACCTACATTGATAAACCTTTCCTACGATAAATTGAGTCGTTGCTTTTTTCATTGGTCGGATACTTTTGTATTTTTCTTAGAGGATGTTCGCGCAGCGTCTCGTTGGCGCAGCCTCTCGTAGAGAAGAGAAGGGAGGGCGATCGCCCTAGTTGCGATCGCAGGAGAGAGTTAATTTACTTTGAAAATTTCTTCAATTAAATTCACATTAAAGCTGCCGTAACTCCAGCAAACTTTGCACCATTTTGAATTTATGTATTCTTCAAATATGCCTTCGTTTCTGCTAACTTCTTTGGTGAATCGAGAGAAGTGTTTTACTCTGTCGCCTTTTTGAAATTCCATCTGTGCTTTCCTTAAATAATTTAAATGTTGAGAGAGCGATCGCTAAAGTTAAAGCGATGCCTGCGGCGGCAAGCAACGCAGATATTAACTTTCTTAAAAAGGAACAACAAATCTTTTAAAGTAAACCTCTAAATCTGAGGGATTTAGTAAAACTTCGTTACCTTTAGAATCTGCACAAATAATTCGTAAATATTGCTTTTCATCAATTAATTCGCATTTTCCGCCAACAATTTCCACGTAATCGTTAATGCTGGGGATGAAAATTGATGCTGTGCAAGTTTTATCAGATGTCATGGCTTCGCCTTTGTCCTTGGTCGGGTACACCTATATTATAGCTTGATTAGCGCGTGTACGCGCTATTGCAAAACAATCTTCATGGAATCTTTAATAATATAGCGCGTGTACAGGCTAATATGAAAATGCAGATTATGGATAAAAAATATGGCTAGGATTGGGGGTAATCCCGATTTTGGGACTAAGTATAAATTTGATTTTGGTAATGAAGAGGTGAGAAGTCAGGCGCTAACTATTCGTGTAACGCCTTCATTCTTAGAGGAAGTAAAAAATATCGCCGGCGATCGCTATCGGGATTTTTGCAGAGATGCGATCGCGGCAGCAGTAAAGCGGCACGTTGGCGAAGCCTCTCTCCGAGAGGCCGCCACTGAAACTAAAACAGAGACAACTGGACTGGCGACGGCTGACCAACCACAGCAGCACAACCAAACCACCCAGCTAAACCTGGAACTGGAGACAGACCCCACGCCGGAGGAACAGGTAGCGACCCCAAAAAAACAACGCAAGGAACGCCAGACCCCAGCGCGAAAGCAAGCGAAGCCCACGACCCAGACCCGCCGCCGCAAAAACACCGCGACTGAGACGACGACGGAACAAGGCCAGTAGGGCAGGTGGAAGAAGGGAACGAAACCCACAAACCACCACCTGCACCCACGGCACGGACACACGCCACAGACCGCGCTGCGAACGCCCCACGGCCACGCCCCCACTGGCCACTAGAAACCGCGAACACCTCGGCAGTGGGAAAAGCTGACCGGAAAAACGCATCAACGCCAGCCGCGCAACCGACCAACACGCAGGAGCCAGCAGGAACAGCAGCAGCAGCCGCAGACAACGGCGCGGGAGACAAGCCCCACTTGCGGGAGCCAGAGAAACCAAAGCAGGTGTAGCGCGTAAAAATGGCTGAAAGCATGGCTGTGTAAAAATTGCAGGTAACTTATTATAGCACGTACACGCGCTATAATAACTTTTTTTCGGGTGCGAGCGCTAGCGAGCAGTGAAGAAGTAATGCGAAGTCTCGTTATTTTGAGGATCTTTTTCTTGATTGCAGAAATACCCTTACCTCTCCTTCTTTTTCTCTTCTTTCTTCCTCCTGCAAGTTGTTTTTTTATCTCTTAGTAAAAAAACAATTTGCCATTCTTTTTTTAGAACCCCAAAAAAAGTTATTTCATGCCCTAAGAGGGCATGAAAAAATGACTTTTTGGTTCTAAAAAAAGACTCTTTCTGTGTGTACTCACACTGAAAGGTATTTCTTAGTTTGAGCGAAGCGAATCAATATAATTTCTTTATTTGCCGTACCAACCCCTTGCGAAAGCATTGGGTAACTAAACACGACCAGCACCGAAACACAGTGAGCAGTGGCGTTATCTGTTGCGCTGCTGTTTGCGATAGTCCCAAGGCTTTTGATAATTCCCTGACCAAACGCCCAGCTTTTTAGACTGTGCGATCGCTTCTGCATTCTCAAAAGGTATCTTATTGGGACATTTCCCTACATATTGGGTGTAGATATATGCGTTTCCGCTTGATAGTTGCTCCTCGTTGAAGTTCTTTTCTACCCCATTCTTAGAGGAAAAGACTTCAGCTACAGTTCGACCATAGCGATCGCTCTCAATCTCACTTACCATCACAGTTTTGTCAACTTCATCAACTAATCTTTGTAAGTTAGCCTTTGATTCTTTCCCTAAAGGCTGCGATTTTTCTGGGGCATCGATCCCACATAGCCTTAGTTTTTTCTCTCGTCCGTTCATTTGGCGAACTGTGATCGTATCTCCATCACTCACCCTAATTACCTGCCATTGTTCTGAGTTTGACATTGGTGGATTAGTCGCGTGTAATCGGTTACATCCCGACACAGCGATCGCAACTAGATAAATTGAAATATAAATTTTTCCTACATGAAGTTTAAGATTTTTCATACTTAGATTCAACACTTAACAAAGTAATAATTGTTTCTCTAAGATGGTTGCAGCATACTAATTTGTCAATGGTGTTACGACGATATGAAGATTAAAGGTATTTTAGCTGTAGCTTTGGGTTTGGGTGCGATCGCTTCTTCAGGATTGCCTGCTACTGCAATTCAATATGGTAGTGCTGATGTTTACCGTGTTGGCTCTGGATCATCAGCCGTGATCTACTTCCACGGCACAGCAAATTCTAGTATCAGCGCTGATATTGGCTATGTGAGTAAGCTTTCCTCCAAGCTGGCTGGTGCTTGCGGTGAAATCGTACTTTCTGGCAGCATTGTTGGCACATCTCCAACATTTAAAATAAATTCAACGACAGTTACTGTCGCTTCATTGCCTACTCAACTGCTTCCCACCTGCACAAGTGGAAGTTTTGCAGAAGCTAGAAGCGCAAACTTCAAAACTCCTGATGGCAAGGTTGTATTAGTTGGTAATACAGCAGGAGCTAGCGCTACTCTTGATATCCCGAAAGCCACAGTTAAGACAGTCAAGATAAACGCCTGTGGATTTGGTTCTTTTAAGGGAAGTGATTCCGCACCCTTGCCAACCAGTTTTAAAGTAGGCTCGACAAACTACACAGTTGCCAGCCTGCCTGATGCTATAGCTGCGCCTAAATGTACTTCTGGTGTTGGTTATGTACCTGCATCTTGGTTGAGTGTTGGTGGTGGATCGTAATTTTCGTAAATTTTTTATGAATTAGCTGTATAAATGAGGTTGAAATTTCAGCCTCATTTTTATGTGTAATGAATAAACTGATAACTCTTCTTTTTTGTCTTAGTATTATTCTAATTAATCCCTTTGGATTAGATAAAGGATTGATATGGACTCAGCCAAAAATCTTAATTGTTGAGTTAATTTGTATATTAAACTTATTTATAATTTCTCACTATAAATTGTACTTATCTAAGGCTTGGAAACTAGCAGCAATGCTTTGGGGATTATTTATTATGATAGGAGCGATCGCAACAATCAACAGCCCCGAACCAGTGCGATCGCTCCTCGGACAATCTACCGCCAAAGATGGGCTTTTATACTGGGGATTAATTGCAGTTTTTACATTGAGCAATGCTTTATTATTGAAATTAAAGCCTAGTGTTGCAAAACATCAACTAAAAGGCTTAATAATTGGTGGTGTAATTCTTAGCTTAAGTATCTTTCCTCAAGTGTTCAACTGGCATATTGATTACACTGCTACATCAGGGCAATTATTCAAAAGTCATATTCTCAAAAGTATGATTTACAAGGAGCAGCAACCCATAGGGTTATACTCTCACAGGGGTTTTGCATCATTTACTCTTTCTTCAGTTGCCTTAATAGCAATGATTGGATGCCGTTGGAAGTGGATTAATAAAAGTGTTGTTATATCAGCCCTATCAATAATTATGCCTGCTCTACTGTTCACACAAACCAGAGCAGGACTACTCGCATTGTTTATAAGTGCTGGTTATTTATTAGGAAAAAAGCATTATAAATTAATTGTTGCTACTGCGATCGCTTCTATTTTAATAATCACTATATTCTCTCAAACCAGAAACGTTAACAATGAGTCAATAATTTCCAACTTGACATCAAATAGAGATTATCTTTGGCAAATATCAACTACTAGAATTAAAATGCGTCCTTTTGGATGGGGGTTTAATGGATTTGAAATTGCCTATCCACACCTTCCAGATGGCACAATCAAAACTCTGCCCATAACAGCAACCAAAGCCCACAATCTGTTTATTGATTCTGCCTTATCAGTGGGAATTATAGGGTTAGTTGTGTATTTGGGATTGATAGTTTTCTGTCTATCGTGTGTTCTTAAATCGCCTTATAGGGATATTGGGGCGGTTGCGATCGCATACCTCATTTTCACCTTTACATGGTATGAATCCGCCCAATATACACACATATTTTGGTGGTCTTTAAGCTTTTTTGACTATGAAAAGATTTCTCGTAACAATTCTGTTAGTAATGAGTTATCAGTTAACAGCCACAGCCCAGGCGCGGCCACACGGCAGTTACTACAAGTCGGCAGAGCCGCGAAATGCGCCACCGGGGAGTATCCCCGTGGACACTTTCGCGCCCAACGTACTGCCTCCCGAATTAGAAGCTGGGTTTCAGAAGCGAAAGCAAGAATATTTAAGTAAGTTTGAACCTGGTAAGTATGGAAGTACGGCGTATGAATATGAAAAAAATTCATACCCTAAAGCGATGATTGATTTTCTTAGAGGAAACAGGGAGAGTGCGATCGCATTCCTCCAAGCTGATGATGCAGATTCCTCTAAGAATAGCCACATTTTAGGGTTTGATTTTTACTCTGGTTTTACTTTGAAAGGGCAGATTAGAAAGTACTTTGGTTTCGGTCAGTTCCTCAACCCCAGCTATAAAACCAGGATGAGGCAAGCAATGAGAATTTTTACTAAAGTTGATCCCTTAACTCACCACTTTCCTACAAAACGCAAATTTTGGGAAAACTCACAGGATGACTGTGATACCTGGATTGATTGCAGGAATACAGATAACCTCCGCGCTATGCGGGAAACTAGCGCCTACTTGATGGCGGAGGAGACTGGAAACGAGCGTACACGGCAAATCTACAAAGAAAGGATTGCTGATAGGGTGCGATCGCTCTACCAAATTGGGCAGGGTGAATGGGATAGTGAGGCTTATCTAGGTCACGGGCTGACCACTTACGTTAATCTGTACGATTTTGCTAAAGATGAGGAAGTGAAGGCGATCGCAAAAGCTGCCCTTGATTGGTTTACTATCACCGGAGCGTTGAAATATTGGCGCGGTGGATTTGGGGGGCCATCAAAACGAGATTACAGTCAGGGGAACTGTGTCTGGTGTTCTGGTGCATCCCGCGCACTGGGTTTGTACTTTGGAGATTCACCAGTCAATGACAATACACAGGATTCTGATTTAGTCCACATAATCAGTAGTAGTTATAGACCACCTGCCGCAGCTGTGGCACTGGCCAAAAAACAGTTCACTAAACCTTTGGAACTGCTTAATTCAAAACCTACTTATGAGAACTGGAAACCTGGGGGAACTGATAAACCACAGTTTTATGAAACTCTGTATTTTGGTAGCAGTTTTCAACTGGGGACACTGGCGCAAGGTTCCGGCGGTGACTGGAATGGATTTAAACTCATGGCTTATAACTCACACCGGGGCGTTGACTACTTCATTGCGGCGACTGGGACAGACGCGACTAAAATATCAACTTCGTCAGTGGGTAACAATGCTGTTGCTCAGTATCAAAACTTGGCTATTTGGCTAAATGATAAACCCGTGCCATTCCAGTTTTTTCTGCCTAAGTCTGCACAGGTCGAGTTACAAGCAGGAAAAATCTTTGTCAAGCTTGAAAAGACTTGGTTAGCGATCGCACCCATTAACCTACAATTTAGTGCTGTTAACAGCAATGTAAAACGCTATCCAGATGACCAGATTTTAACTGCCATTACCACAGGACAGGAAAAAAGCGGTTTTACCTTGGAAGTAGGCGAGGCTGAAAGTTATGGAAGCTGGGAACAGTTTAAAAGGTCAATTTTATTAAATTCTAAATTGAAAATCAGTGATGGGACTGCTGAATATATTTCCTCTAAGAAAAAGGTGAAGTTACATCACCAGGGGCGAGAATTACCAAAAGTCTGGAGAGATGGACGTTACCATGATTGGCGAACTCATTATGATATTTACCGCAGTGATACCAGTAACATGAATAAAGTGCCTATTTATCAAGCCTGGAAGGGCGGAAAATTGGAAGTAATAGCAGGTGGTCAATATTCAAATTTCAGCGTCTTTGATAGACAAAACTAGCAGCTTAATTGTGAATAGCGATCGCCGCATTTTAGCCCAAGCTCGATAAGTTGTAGCTTTTGTATTATCTAAAGTATTTTGTCTTGTCAAATAACTTTCAGTATCGCTGTTACCACGAACATAACGCAACTCAAACACTTTAAACTGGTCAACTGCTCTACTTGCTACTACCTGGGCTGTTTGAAAATCAGTCCGTGCCTCATCAAAACTGATAAGTGATTGGGCTACTTTATCCCTGATAGTATCTGCTAACTGTGCGCGGCTGCGCTGAAGTTCGGCCACTTTTACCTGAATATCAGAGATAGCGATCGCGTTGCGCTGCGCGTCAGCATTTCCCCCCTGGCTTCCCTGGAATAGTGGTATACCTATCACATTCAACAACCCATTAATTAGGTTAGTTCGACCACTAAATATCCCGGCGATATTATCAATTAACCCTGTTCCTGGCGCTTGTGGCTGTCCTGCGGTGGGAGTAGGCCCTAATAAATATTGCAGTGCTGGTGTGAGAATTCCCAGCCGAATAGATTTCCTGTTTCCCGCTTTCGCCTCCTCGATGCGGGAATTGGCCTCAGAGATACGGGTATCAATTTCTTTGAGCAAGGGACTTTGTGCGATCGCTCTATCCTGTAACTGTTGCAAACAAATAGATGATGTTTCTAAACATGGCAATCCACCCTTAAGCAGTCGCCACATATCATCATTCATTTCCCTCTCAAGAATCACATCGATGGAAGGCTTATTAAAGGGGTTCTGTTCAGGTTTGGGTAACTTTGAATCAGCATCCTGATCAGCCTGCTGTGCCTCTTCTGGCGATAAATCCTCCTGTGGCTGAACTTCAGGGGTTGTCTCGTCTGATGTGTCGGAATTTTCCCCACTTGGCACTGTTGGCACTGTTGGCACTGTTGGCACTGTTGGCACTGTTGGCGGGGTTGTCGGGGTTGACGGGCTTTTATTGGCTGGTACTTTGATTGGAACTGGTGGGGGTGACTGTGCTTGTACTTCCCCCATTCTTAGAGGAAACAGCAGCGCTAATAGTAACAGTAGTCGTGTACTTACCATCCTTACCCACCCAAGGTTTAATTCGCCTAATGTATCCATTACGAGGCGATCGCAGCATCGGGATAAGTGCTAGTTTATCTTCAATGTTGGTGAGGGAAATTGCCAACTGTGCTAGTTGATAATCCCTATCCCTAACAGATTGGGCATATTGTTGCTGTTGCCGCGAATATTCCTGTTGGGTTTGGTTTTCTTGCTGTTGTCGCCTCGCCTCGTTCAAGTTGGCATCATATTCTGTTAATTGGCGACGATTTTGAGCGGCAATCAGTTTGGATTCAGCAACCTCTAAATCAGACTGTGCTAATCTCACATTTATCTGAAGTTGTTGCAATTCTTGCTGCTGGAGGATAGCAGAAGCGTTGAGTTTGGCTTTGCTTTGGTCAAGGGCAGAATTAGCCTGATCCATTTCTGATTGCAACTGCTTTAATTTAGCCTCCTCATGTTGCAAAATCTCAGTTGACAGTTTCATATCCCTCATTGACTGAATCATCTGCTCTTGTTCTGCCACCTTTTGAGATGCAATCTGGAACCCAGCCTCAGCATTCTCTGACTCTGCCCGTCGCTCTGGGTTGTCAGTTTTTAATAGCTGTGTACGCGCCTCCAGCAAGGATTGAGCCTGGGATAACTTCATCTTAGATTGTGCGATCGCTGCACTTTCCTCTGAGAAAATAGCCGGGGGTAATGGCTTCAGCCCTAATGCTTGAGTTGGTTTGAAGGGTTCGGGAATAGCTTTAGATTTTAGATTATCAATTTGCAACTTGACAGATTTTTTCTGTTTGTCTAAGCGATCGCGTTCTGTAGAGTTATCAGATATTACATCCCCTTTTTTAATTTCTTGACCAACTCGAACCTTTAAAAATGACGGATTGTCAACACTGATACTCATTCTTAGAGGACGGTTTTGTTGCAATACTGCGATCGCAGAATCATCTACCTGATCGTCTGTATCAGACTCAGTAGTATTTTTAATAATTGCCTTACCTTGCGATTCTGCAACTGCTGTTTGATTTTGGGGATAATATTTAGCTGTAAAAATTAGTCCAGCTAGCCCAATAGAAATATAAGTAATTAAGTTATTGGTATTAAACTCTTTCATGGCGCTGATTAATATATCTTTCTACCATCTCCTATAGTTCCCATTTCAGCAAACATTTTAATACTTGGAAGGCATAAATATACGCCTTCCATTTCTACTTAACTAAAACAATGGTATCTGATTGTAATTAGATTCCTTTTTACCGAGAATTTTAAGAATCTTATTCCAACGCTTGACAGAATAAAACGGCTGTTCTTTATACCATTCCATTGGATCGGCATTATGCTTTGAAGAATTACACCGAGGACAAGCTGGAAGAAAGTTTCCCAAACAATCTGGACCTCCTTTGGATATTGCAATGAAGTGATCAAGTGTTAGTTGTTCTTTTAAACCACAGTAAGCACACTTGTTATCAAACTGTTTATATAAGTATTCAATTTGCTCAAGATTGTAAGCAGCATGATGATTGTTTTCTTTTCTCGACCTTCTTTTTCTAGAGTGAAAATTGCACACTTGACGAAAGTAACTTAAATTTTGTTGATATTCACTTCGCTTTTTAGCTCTGATTTCTTCACGATTCTCTGCATAATATTTCCGAAGTCTTATTCTATTAGCTGCTAGAATTTGTTCTCTATTCTCCTCATATTTTTGTTTTCTCTGTTCTTTTATTCGATCACGATTTAATTCTTGGTACTTTTGACTATACTGCCTTCTATATTCAGGATTATTTTTATGGAACTGACGATTACATCTTATTGAAGTTTCTCTGTTTCTCTGATATCTTTTCTTATTCCAATCTGGATCTTGTAAAATACGCTGTTTGTAAATTTCTTTTTCGCATTCCAGACAACCCTTGGTGTTTTTCCTTCTGAGACTTTTTCCAGTTGTATTCCATTCATGCCCTCTTTTGCACAAAGAGCCAAGATAAAGCTTTTCTGCATTAAAGTCTATAATATTCATGTTGACCTACTCACATTAGGTTGACCATGTTTCGGGGTGTTACCAGCACCGCCGAAACATATTATTGAATTATACCTTATATAAACTAGAAAAATTTGCTTTATTTGAGTAGATAACTAATATTTAAACACGTTCATAATATGGCTTTATTTTAGTATGAAAACCATCGTTATCCATTCTAATTAATGCCTCCAATGGTTGAAGATTGGTAACTAAACCAAGCGCAAATCTAAATCTTCGAGCAACCTTAGCAGCTTCTACCTGGTCAACAGCTAGCACCACCTTCGTTGATGAATTGGCCAGAACAGTATTAGAACCCACATTCCGCACTTCAATTTGAAGTACAAAGAGATTACATAATGAGAAAAGCAAAAAAATCAGGATGATTAAGAAATAGACTACTGAACGAATATATTTTGAAAAACAAATAATCAAAT
>JAIVFU010000163.1 GCA_020829485.1 Nostoc sp. CHAB 5834
GCTTATTCGCCTTCATCTTCTTTTGTTACGAAAAGCTCGTACCAGCCCCCACGGCCGCTCTGTATCCAAGTCATTTCCCAGATAAGATTCTTTCGCATGTGGCTAACTATCGATTCGTTGCCGCTCCAACCAGCCGTGGACATTTGCACGCGTACGCCTCCGGGCTCCTCTTGAATCACGAATCGGTCGGGATACGACCACAGCTGCTTTGCAAAGTTAAACCAGCCCAACGGGTCCATGAAGGGCCACGTTTGAAGTGTATTCAACGCATAGCTGGTGGGGTAGCCGTCGCTGTCGAAGGGTTGCGCTTGAATCTTGTTTCTGGCCGCAAGGCTCCAGTAAGCCGGCAATACCCCCCAGTATTTAACGTCAGCATCGGGGACTACACCCCCCGTCAGAAGAACCCACTGGGGCCCCGTTTCAGCCTGGATGCGCTCAGCGATGCCGATGTATGCGCTTTCGGAGGCTAGGGTGTAGAAGTTTCTACGGCGGGCTCCCTGGGCATCGACCGCGACTGGCCGGGCCTGGGGAACAGATAGGCTGGTTGGAATCAGGTAGGTCATGCAGTCAATACCGGGTTGGGGGGAGAGCTTGGGGGTGTTTCAGTTCGGGGCAGGGACGGTCGCTTGCGCGTCTTGCTACCCCGTGGAGGAAGGGGTTCTTGCCCCTTCATAATGGCCGCGACCTGCTCTGCATCGATGGTTTCCCACCGCATCAAGGCCTTGTGCATCGCATGCATCTCTGTGCTGTGCTTGAAGATTACGTTTTTTGCGAGTTCGTACTGTTCGCGCAAGATGCGCTGCACCTCGCCCTCAGCTTTTTCTTGCAGTCCACCGCCTGCAGCCACCACATGGCCAGAGCTGCCAGACTCGAATCGGGCAAGCACTTGGGGACCTACGAGGTCACTCATACCCCATCGGGTCACCATGTTTGTGGCCAAGTCGGTGGCCCGCTCGTAGTCGTTGGTTGCGCCCGTTGTGATATCCGACGTGAAGAGTTCTTCCGCTACTCGGCCCCCGAACAGCACGGCGATGGTGGCAAGTATGCGCAGTCGCCCCAAGGAGTACCGGTCACGCTCGGGCAACTGCACGGTTACGCCCAGAGCGCAGCCCCGGGGGACGATGCTGACCTTGTGAACCGGGTCGGTATGGTCAAGGACATAGGCTAGAACTGCGTGCCCTGCTTCGTGATAGGCCGTAGAGCTACGTTCTTCCTCGCTCATCTTCAGAGAGCGCTTTTCCGGCCCCATCAGGATTTTGTCTTTCGCCTTCTCAATGAAGGCCATGGTGACATGGCGTTGATTCGCACGTGCAGTTAGCAGCGCCGCTTCATTGACGAGGTTGGCCAACTCCGCACCGGAGAATCCGGGGGTACTCCGCGCGACCACTTCGAGGTCAACATCTGGGCCCGTGGACACTTTGCGCATGTGAACGTTGAGAATCTGCTCTCGACCAATGACGTCAGGCAGCCCCACTGTGACCTGCCGGTCAAATCGCCCGGGTCGCATCAGAGCCTTGTCCAGGATTTCAGTGCGGTTTGTGGCGGCAACGACAATGACCCCGGTGGTGGGTTCGAAACCGTCCATTTCAACTAGCAGCTGGTTGAGCGTCTGCTCACGTTCTTCGTTTCCACCTCCGACCCTCGCACTCCGGGTGCGGCCGACTGCGTCGATTTCGTCGATAAAGACGATGCAGGGCGCTTTCGCTTTCGCTTGTTCGAAAAGGTCTCGCACGCGAGCAGCGCCAACGCCAACAAACATCTCTACAAAGTCTGACCCTGAAACACTCAGGAAGGGAACGTTTGCCTCTCCGGCAATGGCCTTAGCCAGCAAAGTCTTACCGGTACCGGGAGGACCTGAAAGCAGGACTCCCGTAGGGATGGAGCCCCCCAAACGTCGGAATTTCTCGGGGTTCTTGAGGAATTCAACCAGCTCAAAAATGTCCTCTTTGGCTTCGTCACAGCCCGCTACATCGGAAAACCTGACATTTGCGCTAGCGGCCGTGAACACCTTGGGCTTCGACTTGTTGAGGGCAAAAACTCCAGTTCTGCCACTGCCTTGCGCGAGTTTACGCATGAAGTAGACGAAAACCCCAATCCATAGGAACGTGGGCCCCCAGGCAATCAGCAAGGAGTTGGTGAACGTTGACTCTGAGGTGGGGTGGCTGGACACCGCCACGTTTTGCTGCATCAAAGTGGCTGCTGCTGCATGGTTGGGAGGGATGCCAAAGTTGAGCTGCGCGCCATCTCTTGTAAATGCGCTTCCCTCGTTGCCGCGCAACTGGATGCTTCGGAGCTCTCCAGCCTTTGCCTTGCCAATGACCTCGGAATAGGGGACTTCCTTTGCCGTGAGGGCTTGCCAGTTAAGGGCAATCAGCATTGAGCCGAGGCCGACGAAGAGGAACGCGAATGCTAAATGGATTCGATTCTTTTTGATGAAGTTTAGCATCAGATGGTTTCTGGCTGTATGTCTAGGTAAGCCGCCAGTATACATCATGTGAAAAAGCAAGGAATCTAAAAACTTTAGTTACACCCTGTATTGACATGATGGGGCTTCCTTTTGAAATTGCAGTTCTACGCACACCTCCGGGCTGAGCACCTTTTGCACAGCGCAGGCTTGCTTCAAGAGATAAGCACGTCGCTGGAGGCTATTCCAATCCCCGTGTGGGCCGGCAAGTCCAAAGCCAACAGCTCGCTGTATGTGGTTCAGCAAGTGCTGAACTCATTCATCGAGTACCAGTTGGCAACACGAGGGTGGCTAACTCAAGCGCAGGTCGGGGCCCGAGCCACCGAGTTCTATGCCGACTTCTGGAAAAGCTCAACCCCTCAATGGGATGACTCCCGCTGCGAAGTGTCTCCTATCAAGGCACTGTGCGAAGTCCAATTCGGTAATGTCGCCCGCATAGGGATGGACCTTGAGAAGTTTCGCATCGGTAACATGCAAGGCCGCTGCGATGTGGCCATTGAAGTGGTCCCCATGAAGGGCCTAGCTGACCGAATAGACGATTCCGTCGCCACGTTCGAGAAAGCAAAAAGTCTGGTCGAGGCCCTCGGACCCTGGGCGCTTCCGGTGCCTCTTTTGCTGGTCGGGTTGAGCGATGACCCGCTTCAGCCCCACCTTAATCTTAAATCTCACTTCCGCAATATCTCCCAGCTCAAGGGAGTTCGCTCTGCGGTCGTTCGTCAAGCATTTGCTCGTAGCGTGCTTTCTCCATTGTGGGGGCCCAATGAGCCTCTTTGATAACAACTGGAGCGCCCATATTACACGTTCGGGCAATCAAACTTGTATAAAAGTCTTGCACTCCAACACTTTGCTGGCCCAGGCGGACCTGGTTATCACTAAGGTAGTTAAGGGCGCAGAAGACGTCCTTGAGGACTTATATGCCGCGGATATAACCTGCATTCAGGATGAGCTAGAAGATTGGTTGACCTATAACCCGGGGGAATATATCTGGCTTGACGGCTTCAGACGCCTACAGGATAAACCGGGCACTAAAGGAATGCTTACCCCCTATTTAGCTACGCAGCTGACTCGAAATAAGCTTGGCGCCTCCCAAAACGCCATTGGGTTAGCGTTCCCCTGCCCGTATGGGGCGGGGGACCTTGACGATTGTGTAGAACGCAAGAAATTGGTAGCGCACTATCAACGTGCCCTGCGCGCCGTTCCGGTACCCGGAACCCCTTTTGTAACGTTCCCCTTGGCTTAACCCCTACAAGTAGTAACCACTGTGTCGAAAAATGACAGCCGTACAGATTGTGCACCAAACACGTTCTAGCTGTATACTCAAGTCTTAGTGTGAAATTTATGCCACTGCAATGCAGTCGCCCAATTCACTCAAACGCCTTGTTCAGTAAGGGTTAACGCTTAGTCGCCTTTTTTTTTGCGCACAATAAAACACGCAACTTATCGCTCCGTTTCAGCGTCCCTGCTCGGTTCTTACGCTGCGCTTAACCTACATTCTTTAGGGCCTTTCTAGGCAGTCATACGTGTCTTTTGCGCGAACCATTGATAAACAGGCGCTTTTTGACGCGTTACCCCAAGAGATGCAAAACTTTCCGGTTGCATTGCAGGAACGCGTATTCGCAGCTTCAACGATTCACTGGCTCCAGAAGGAGGAGACCCTTCTTGAAATTGGGCAGGTGTCTCCGCCTGTCTATTTAGTTCTCAGTGGATTGTTAACGGTCTTCATGAAGGGTTCGGGTGGGGGCAATGTTGCTGTTGATTTTTTGAAGCAGCATCGTTGGATGGCTGCGGGGATTTATGCCCGAGATATGTCTTTTTGTCAGATTTCAGCGTCCTATAGTGCCGTTGTTGTTAGTTGGCCATTGCCCTTTATTTTGGAACTTTTCCAAAAAGATGCTGCATTTACGAGCTGGTTCTCTAGTTGTACGGTCAGCCGCATTCAGTTGCACTATCAAAAGATTGCTATGGAGTCCTCGTGGGGCCTTCAAGCACGCCTTGCCCGCCTTTATTGGGAATTGGGAACAGGGGTAAGTGGTGCTCCCGAGCGAATCGTACCTAAAATACCGCAAAAAGATATTGCGTCATACTTTGGCGTAAGACGTGAAGAAGTAAATCGTAAGCAAATCCTTCTAAAAAAAGCAGGGTATCTCAATTGGACTCACGATAACATATATGTGAGCCCAACTGTTCTGGGCCTTTTTTCATTGTGAGACGCTGGCAACCCTTCAAAGAAGGCCATCCCGACGGGGGGGATGCGCCATCCTTGCTCGCTTTGCCCCCTTTGGCTGACTCGTACCATTTGTTACGCAATCTTTCTGTCAAAGAACGCGCGAACTGGCGACTTATAGAACTGCTTGTCCTCAAAGACCCAGGAGCCATTGGCGTTTTAACGCTGGGAAGGCACTTGCTGCCGCATAAACTTGCGCCCCGAGCAGGGGGGCTACCCTTATCAACCATAATCAAATCGGTTGGGGGCGAAGCAGTGACAGAACTTTTGCTGTCCTTGTGGGACGAGGGCTCCGCTCGGATGCGGCCGAACATTGAATGCGCAACAGTCAAGAGCTTCACCCACAAATGCTTTTTGGTTATGACTACAGCCCAGAATATTGTTCATTACGGGAAACTCGGGGCCGACATTAAGGGTCATGAGGTGCAGCAGTTGGTGCTATTCCTTGTCTTGGCTCTATCTCAGGTTTTTTTGGAGGATAAGACGGGCAGTGACGCGGAGGACGTAATCTGTCTTGTTAGCCTTGTTGTTTCACCAGTATGGCGCTCATCGGAGACCGCGCAGTTTGTTGAGTCTGCGCTGTCGCTGGCACACAGATGGGGCGCTTTCGAAGGCGTGATTCGGCACCTGAAGTCCTTAGCGCAGTGGCACAAGGAGAAGGTCACCCCTACTTGTGAAGCGCAAGTGCTCCTCCTAGCGGACTTTTTGGTGAACACTCGTCCGGGGGAACCTGTTCATGAAGAACTTTTTGATGACATGGTGGAATCGTTCCCGCTTCTCATGAAGCTGGTGAACAACCGGGTCGACCTGGTCAGCTTGCTCGCGAAAGGATAGTTTAGTTAACGGGCTAAACAGATTGGCTATTCAGTTCCTGAGGTTGGTTCCTATACGGCATAGGACCATGTACACAAGGAATTGAATGACGACACCCAATCCGCAGTTGCCCCTCGCCTATCAATGGATAGACGCGGCGTACCGACTGCTTGAGAAAAACAAGGGCTTCGTTGCCCGGCCTGCTCAGATTGAGCTGTCCAAAGATGTGGCTCGTGCATTTTTAGAGCTCACGCCCCTGGCGGAAGAAGCTCCAACGGGAACGGGCAAAACGCTGGCGTACCTTTTGGGAGCTATCGCTACTCAAGCTACCAGCGCTCTAGCGAATCCCACGCCAATCGTTGTGTCGACAGGTACAAAGCTGCTGCAACAGCAGCTGGTCACCTCTGACCTTCCTCGGCTATTTGATGTCGGCTTGTTCTCTGCAGCCGACGTAACTTTGGCGAAGGGAAAGGGAAACTACCTTTGTTTGCAAAATGCTCACGAAACCTTCGGGGTTCTGGAGGCTGCGCAGCAAGACCCTGAACTCTTTGTTGACGAGTTCACCTCTCAGATGGACTACTTTGAGCTGCATGCGCTCATCGATAGTTTCGTATCGGGGAAGTGGAATGGTGACTTTGACATGTACGAGGGAGCACGGCCAAAGGTTGTGTTTCCGATTGCGGTCAACAGCGAGACCTGCAAGCGCAAGAAATGCGAGCATTATGCGCAGTGCGCATACTATGCCGCTCGAAACAAGATTTCGACTAGCAAGATGGTAGTGGGCAACCACGACCTGGTTTTGCGGGACTTGGCGAGCTCAGACGTCGAGGGTGAGGGCGGGGGACTTCCGCTGTCCAACTATTTGGCTGTGTTCGATGAAGCGCATCACTTGCCTGATAAGGCGATTGCGGTGGGCTCCGCTGAGGTAAGCCTTTTTCAGGTGAGCCAAGCTCTGCCCAAAATCACCGGGCTTCAGCGTGTCATTGAGGGCTCGTCAGAGTTTTCCAAGTGGCTTGCGAGTAAGGATTTTTCTCTGAGGGGGCTAGACCGCGTTTCTCTGGGCGAAAGCTTGAAGGACCTGACGGATGTGCTCTCGGCCTACGACGTGGACCCTGACAGTGGAAATCGTCGGTTTCAGCGAGGGGTCGTACCTGCAGACGTTCTCGCCGTGCTCACACCTTTCGGACCAAAGCTCGATGGGGCCGTTGCTGTCTTGTCGGACCTCGCACGGGTTTTACGCGAAAACGAACTCCCCACGCACCTAGAGGAAAGGGCAAACGAAGTAGTACGTCGGGTTAGTGAGCTACGCAGGGCCTTCGCTGACGCGCAGTCATGCGTCGGCATGTTCTGCCTGTCCAAGTTCAAAGCTGCAAAGTGGTTCAACCGAAAAGAGGATTCCCTCTCGCTGCATGTTTCGCCTCTGGAAGGAGGCGAGGTTCTGGAGAAGCTGCTTTGGAGTAATCCGCGGGCCAAAGGTGTAGCGATGGTGTCTGCGACGTTGCAAGACGTGGCAGGCTTCTCACGCTTCGCTCAACGCAGTGGGCTTCCCCCCCGGGCTACCCGCAAAGCGTTGCCCTACACGTTCCCTTACGGGGAAAGCAGCCTGGTGGTGGCCGCAATGAAAGCGACTCCCAAGCCAGCAGAGCGCCGTGAGTTCTATCAGGAGCTTGCGGTAAAGCTTCCAGGCGCAATCGACGAGACAGTAGGCACCCTAGTATTGTTTCCAAGCTGGAAGATGCTGAAGGATTTCGCTCCTAAGTTGAAGTCAATCTTTGGAAATTCTGCCATTAAGAGCCAAGAAGATGGGCCTCCCAAGATGCTCATCAAGAAGCATTGCGCGGACATCGACCGGGGTGAAGGCTCCATCCTACTGGGGGTGGCGTCCATGGCCGAAGGTCTTGACCTGCCCGGGAAGTACTGCACTCATGTGTGTATCGTGGCGCTGCCTTTTGCGGTACCCACGTCACCCGTTGAGGAGGAGCTTGCTGAAATTCTTGCGAACAAGTATTTTGGGCAACGCTCTCTCCCTGACGCGACAACGCGCCTGACCCAGATGGTGGGCCGTCTTATCCGACGGGAGAGCGACCGAGGAAAGGTTACGATTTTTGACCGTCGCCTAGTCACGACCAGCTATGGACAGCAAATGCTCGACAGCTTGCCACCGTTTCGGCGCGTGGTTGAGAAGAACATGCCGTAAGCCCTGCTAGTCCCGTCATTCACAAGCCCACCATCGCGTGGGCTTTTTCTATTCCTGTGGATATTAAAACAATACTGACAGTACAATTGTCGGTATCTAGTTCAACAGGTAAAAATTTCCCATGGGCGTAAAATTCTTTTCTTTTAGCAAGCTCGTTGCGGGTCTGCTTGCAGGTTTTATGGTTAGCCAACCCGCTTCTGCTGACATTTTGTTTAAGTGCGACGAGGACTCTAAAGCCAATCTTGAGGTAGAAATGTCCTCATATCTGTGCAAACACGGTGTGTCGAGCAGCTGGTACACCTCATCCTCTGGACCGGATGGACTACGGATTTCCTTGAACCCCTCTTCAAGCGGGACCAACACGTTGTATTTGAAGTTCGACCCGAAGTTCGATATTGAAGACGAAATGGTTCAACTACCGGCGCTCGGGGGAAAGACCCGCGAGGTCCTGACTGTTTCGAAAAAGGAGATTTTGCTAGCACTTCTGCAGCCTGGCCGAACGACTGAATTCAAAGGCAAGGGGTGTACGCTTGGAGCGTTGCAGGACCAGGTGGGAGTGCGTCAAAACTTTGTAGCGTGGTCTGAAAACCTGCAGTGGGGTTGGCCAGAGGGCGCCCCCGCCAAGTGGAACACCCAGTACTGGGACAAAGGGACCCCCCGGAAGCAAGACCAGCTGAACACGGCAATGACTGACGTTTTTCTGAATCCTGACAAGTACGAAATCGGGTGCTACACCGCTACCAAGTTCGTGATGGTCCAGGGGATTCTTGACTACTACAACCGCGTCAAGCCCGATGACCCGGCGGCGAAAGTGCTGCAGGAGCGTATGTGGTCAAACGGCGACCCTCTGGTGGCAATCGAGCCCCGAAAGATGTGGTCATTCGAAGAAGGCTTTGACCTTGCGGAACTGCCTGTTCCCGGAAAGCTGCTGCGTTTGCAGGATAACGTAGCTCCTGAGAACTTTGTGCCGGGAGACTGGGCCTACTTCCTCAACTCGGACCCCCTGTCGTACCAGAAGACCGGCTACGAGGGCTCCAACGCCATCTACCTGGGCAGAGGGAAGTTCAACGACCACTACAACGATAACGGAGGGTCCTATCTGTACCGGGAGAAGCTACGTGTCGTCTTCAACTGGAGGCACCAGGTGTTCAACCGAGCTCGTGATTTCAACAAGGTGGAAGCTTTGAGTGAGGAACAGCTGACCCTGCTTGGAAAAACTCCAGAGGAGGGCGGATTCGTACTACCCATCCGTGCGGTGCCGTACCAGTTTAACTACGAAGAATTGCCACCTGCGCCCTTGGCAGATTGAGGGTCTCAACCCTTCTGGGCCCACTGGGCCCGGGGGATGACCCACTGCAAGAGGATGAGGATGGAGTCCTGATGCGGAGCGCAGGGCGCCGTCATGTGAGGAATCGTCGGGTCCATGACAAACCAGTCGCTTACCTCCAAGTCGACACTCTGGATGTCCAAACCAAAGCCCCCGGGACAATGCTCTTCGGGGGCTTTTGTACGAAAGGACTCCAATCGATACGCGGATGGCCCGGTGTGCACCACCGCGCTCAAGAAAAGTTGCTTTGAGAACAGCAGGTCGCTATGGGTAGGGGCCCATCGGCAATAGAGAATGTCGGCTTCTCGCCAGTCGGGCGTTCCCTCGTAAAGCGGGTTACTTTTGACCAGGTCCGTGAACGCTTGAGAGAGTAGGCTGGACCCGGGACCTGCCAGCTCTCCGGCATTGATGGAAGGTACTTCGCCTACCGGTACAGCATGGACATTTATGGCCTCCAGTACAGCCATGGAAATGACTGAGGACGCATCCTTAATCGGACTGGTCGAAGGAGCCTTCAGTAGAAAAGGCTTGCGAGATGGAAGCGGGTTCGAGGTCATAAGTATTCAAAGTGACCTCACGTGTAGCGCTTGGCGCTTTCCGTTTCTTTTTAAAGAAAAAACGCTCCAGGGGAGCGTTTTGAATGATGCCGGTTTAGGCCTCGTTTGTTTTTGCCGCGGCACCATGGGCGATGTTCGCGAGCACTTTGCTGTCAGAGCGCAAGACCTGTCCGAGAAGGAAGCCTGCCAGGGATGCACGGGTCTGCATCTTGGCAATGGCCTCTTCGAGGGTTCCGATGAAGGACTCCTCTTTAAGCTCCGGTTTGTCGCTTGCCCCAATCTCCACCCACAGCAGTTGCTTGGTGTTGTCGTTTTCAGGCATTGATACCTCCACTTATGAATCTGAAGCGTGTAGGTAGTACCGAAAATAAAGGCGCCATCGGCGCCTTTATGAATTAAAAAAAACGCTTAGAAGAGCGCTTTCTGAGCGGCCACCTGCAGCCGGATGTTGTCCCGGAGAATCATGAGTAATCTGCCGAGCATGTTCAGTCCAGTACCGTCCACACCCCAGAAACGGTCTCCCCAGTTGTTGGTTTCTTCGAGATACCTGTCCCCCGTGTCCAGGAGCATTTGGCGAAGTTCAGGGTCCATGAATTTCATAGTTAGGACCTTGAGCATTGCAGCCAGTCGCTTGTCATCCCAGTTGGGAATCAACTTGAGCGACCGACCGATTTTCTTGGCAGCGAACGGCTCCGTCGTTTTGCTTAGCAGCACCTTGAGTGCCATGTCCTCGGTCTTTTCTGCCATATAGGCATTTTCCGAAGACGGGTAGCAGAGCCCGTCGACCACTACGTTGCTTACGTGAAAGTTCGAAAGGAAGCGATACCTTCCAAAGAACCCCTTGATTTCAGTATTGGACACCGTTGGGTGCCGTTCTCCGTTGATGATTTGCACTGGTTTTTCCTTGATGATAGGTCTTATGCGTATAGAGACGCCGTCTATACGAAATCTGGGGGCGAGATTGGAGCCTCCTTAAAAGCATCTAAACAAGGAAACCTAAAGTGACTCTCTTTCAAGGAGCAGGCATCCTCCTTACGTTGGTGGCAATTTTTGGAGTCATCAATTACAAGTTCATTGGGCTAAGCGACTCGATTGGCATTACAGCAGTGGGTCTTATCGCGTCATTGGTCGTGGCACTTCTAAGTCATGGCCATCCTGAAATCGGAGCAGGGGCTCAGCGTCTGGTGGAGCAGATTGATTTCACGGAAATCGTCTTCCACGGCTTTCTATGCCTGATGCTTTTTGCAAGCGCGTTGCACGTGGACTTGGGTCGAATGAAGAAATACAAGTGGCCCGTCTTTATCCCCCAGCGCCGTAAAACCTCGGCATTCATGCCGGGGATATAAGGCGCCACGTTAACCACCTCGGCAACGCTTTTGCTTTGTAAACGGGTGGTGCTGTATATAATCCCAGCCCTACACCCCCCTCATGGCGCGCAACCCTAAAATGGCATCCACCACAGGCTCGGTTACCCGGGTTCTGCGCCTGCGCATCAAGGACAAGCACAGCTCTTGGCTCACCGCCCGGGCAAGCGAAGTCAACTTCGTTTGGAACTTCTGTAACGAGCACTCCATGAAAGTGCTCGAACGCGAGCGTCGC
>JAIVFU010000164.1 GCA_020829485.1 Nostoc sp. CHAB 5834
ATTTCTTAAAATCTGTCTATCTCCAAAGTTGGATGATAATTATCTGTCAACAAATGATGCTTCGACACAAGTTCTCTATTTAAATAACAGAATTTTCTCTGATTTTTTTCAAAATGAGAATTGCTGGTGGCTAATGTGACAGCTTGCTTCACTGAAAAAAGTGTGTTTTTAGCAAGGTAATTTATTCATAAATTATATATCTTTAGATAAGAGCATTGACAGCATTTTATGGATACTTTTAAGACACCAAAACGCAGCGTTCGCCTACAGAGGGGGTATCCAAAAAGTTTTTGTAGGTAGAAAAAGCGAAGCTCGTCTGTGAAATACTTTTTTTGAGACGAGCAAGCGAATACGATAATTACTACTGTGACACTACGAGTACAAATCCTCAAGGACAAATTTAATCAAAGTTTGGGGCTACCTTTTAAAGAACTATTGCCAGAATCTGCAATTAGGCAAAGAATCTCTGAGTTAAAGATAAAATACAAAAAGCGATTATTTGACCCATTTATAACCTTGTGGGCATTTTTATCTCAAGTTTTAGATACTGATAAAACTTGCCACAATGCTGTGAGTAAGATAATTGCACATTTGGCAGAAGCAGAGGTAGAAGTTCCGTCAACAGATACGAGTGCATTTTACATCGGTAAAGGAGCCGGAATCTTAATTCCTTTAGCCACCGCAGGACGAAGTGCAACGCGCTCATACCAAGCAGTTAAATTAGGATACTGCTCAAAACTAAAGCCCATGCGCTTGACTGTATGTATCCAGGCAAAATGAGCAATATCAACGATCGAATATTCATCACACAGATAATCTCGCTTTTTGAGTTGTCCTTCTAAAACACCATAAAGTCGCTCACTTTCCTTGGTGTAACGTTCAATTGCATAGGGCATTTTTTCGGGAGCAAAAAATGCAAAATGCGCTCGTTGTCCAAATATTGGTCCAATATTAGCCGCCTGAAAAAAGAGCCATTGAATCGCTTCCCATCGATCTTTGGGCATCAATTTGCCCGTTTTATCGGCTAAATAGAGAAGAATCGCGCAAGATTCAAAAATAGTCTGACCCGTTTCGTGATCAACAATTACTGGAATTTTAGCATTTGGGTTCAAAGCCAAAAATTCATCTTTGAACTGTTCTCCTTGGCGAACATTCACCACCTTAACGTTATAAGGCAGATTGAGTTCTTCTAGACAAATCGAAATCTTAAAACCATTGGGGGTATTTTCTGTGTATAAGTCAATCATGAGAAACTCCTGTTATCTTAGTGAAAACTATGAATTGAAGACACGTGAATTAGAATTTTTCTGTGAACTCGGTTTTTGCTGATATGCAAGCTTGAAAGCGAGCCATAAAGTACCTAAAGACAATAATCCATAGGAGAAAGAACCTTCAGGGACTGAAGTAGCACGATTCAAAGTAGCCTGATTTTCTAAAAGTCCCAGGTATGCTCCATTCGTTGGAGATTTCAAAAGCAGATCCACCGATTGACTTCCTTGCGGGATAAATAGGTCTAGCGTCTTTAGACTTTCGCCAATGTCAAAGTTGATCAGAGTTTCGCTTATATCTCCCACTTGTAAAGTAATGCCCACTGCTGTACTGGGATCTCCAGTACGGATAATGGTCACTCCTGTATCAGAAGTAAATTGAGAAGTTGCAAAAATAAACGTACTAGGAAATTCTAATCCATACTTTGCTCCCGCCACTAGAAGTTCTTCAGGGGAAAAAGAGGGTGGATTGTTCGGATCAGTATCACTGACAGGCTGACCAACCTCAGTAAAGAAATTTTCAACTCCCGAAGGCTCATAGAATAGAAGCATTCTCACGGGTGTATCAGTCAAGTTTTTAAAGGTGTGCAGGTGACCTTGCGGTCCGTAAATCAAACTACCTGTACTCGCCCTGATTACTTCATCCTCCATCTGAAACAAGGGATTCCCATTAACGACATAAAACCATTCAGCTTCTCGGTTATGGATATGTAAAGGAGGTCCTACATTAGGCGGAACATATAAATCGAAGAGTGAGTACTGTCCGTTTGTATCCGCAGTGGTTTTTAAATAGGTATTGCGTCCCCCAGCAACCCAAAACTTTGTCTTGTTTGGATCGAGAGGATCAGCTAAAGTCCCAGCTTCAGCCATATGGATATACTCCATCAAGTCGCTTGGAACTGGGAGAAGAGCGCCAAAACTATGCGCCTGAACTTGGGTATTAATCCCAATGGTTAATAGTAAAGAACTTGTAATACCTAATCCAAAACCAGTCGTTTTCATGGTTTATTTTTTATGCAAAAATAGTTGATTTGACTGTTAGACAATGCCAACATAGTTGCGGGCAAAGTTTTTGGCGAATGTTGTTGAAGTCCTCAATTGCGCCAATTTGGAAGCACTCAATTTATGCAGAAAATGCACGTCTTCAAGGTTGCTTCCCTCGGGTAAATGCACCATATTTAACAGGCTGTAAGAAAATTCTTGAGCACGCCAAATGTAAGGCAGACGAATTTCTGAGTAGCGATCTAAATAAGACAAATCATGGTTTTCCAGGTAGTAACCAATTAAAGTTTCTGCCAACACACCTGCATCTTGTACCGCTAGATTTAACCCTTTACCACCCATTGGCGTGATGATGTGAGCAGCATCACCTGCCAAGAGTAATCGTTGGTAACGAAGCGGTTCAATAACATAGTTGCGTAAAACCATAATTTGCTTTTGGATGATCTTGCCTTCTGTCAGTATCCATTCTTGCTTGGCCAAGCGTTGGCGCAAGCTTGCCCAGACCCGTTTGTCTGACCAGTCTGCTAATTGATCATCAGCAGAAATTTGCAAGTAATAGCGAGAAATGTGGCTATTACGTCGCATATAAGCGGCAAAGCCTTTAGGATGTACCCCGTAAAGCGTATGGGAGGATGCAGGGGGAGCATCGGCTAAAATGGCTAACCAACGATAACCGTACTCCTTGGTGTAAATCTTGGCAGCATCAGAGGGAACGGATTGACGGGCTAACCCATGATAGCCATCGCATCCAGTCACAAAATCAGCCTGAATTTCAAGCGTTGTGTGAGTATTTTTGTTCTCACACTCTACTATAATCCCATCGTCAGTTTGAGTTAGCTGGATTCCCTCATGGTGGAACAGAATTTGACCACCAGCATCGACGTATTTTTGAATGAGATCTTCGTTGAGATCACTTTGGGGATAAAAGTAATGTACATCACCATCGCTCAATTTACCATATTCCAAGACAAAGTTATCATCGGGATAACGAAATTCACAGCGATCATGTGGATCTCCTTTGGTTAGAATGGTATCAGCTAAATCATGTTTTTTGAGCAGAGCAATGGTTGTACTTTCAATTGCGCCCGCTCGTCCTCTGGCGTAGATTTGCTCTCGATTGTAGCGATCAACCACTATACAATCAATGCCATTCTGTAGCAGGATATTGCCTAGTACGATCCCAGCCGGCCCTGACCCTAAAATACAAACAGATGTTTTAAGATTCATGCTAACCCTCTTTTGATGCTTTGTCTGGAATGAGATTAAACGGCAGCGAGTTCTTTAACGACGGAATTAAAGTGAATCTCTTTACGAAGTTGTTCGGTCATCGGGCGCAAATCGCGTGGCTGCGTCGTGGGTCGGAACACTCCATCAGCCTCCCATCGTTCGGGGTCTAAACTAATTGCCCAGGCATTTAACCAAAGTTCCGGGGGAAACTGGGCTAATTTCTCCGGCATGGTATCTTCGATCGCAAAGCGGAATATTACTTGAACGAACTCTTCAAACCGTTCGATACTGGCGATATGGTCATCAATTAACTCTTGTTCAGTTTTATCGGTTTTAAGATTGCGAGTGCGTAACTCACTGACAAAAGGAATCGTCAAATAATCGATAAACTCAAATGACCCGCGTTGCTGTGACTTGGCGATCCAATCTCGGAAAAATTGATTCATCCGATGGGACAATAAGAAAAATTGTCCGGTTCCTTTGCGAACTTTGGCTCTCTTGCTAGGTTCAAGGAAGAGAGAATTAAACATTAACGGCGCACTGAAAGCCCAGGCGGATAAAACATCCCACAAGAATTTCACCGACATGACAGTTTGATTACCGAAACAGAGATAGGTGCTGTGAATATTGGTTGTTACGCTTTCGTTGTATGAGATAAGAAAACGATTCGCCTCCTCGACGATTTTGGGAGTCAGTTGACCCTGACGGTCAAGTTCAACCATTTGGGTAATCAGGGAATTACCGAAGCCAATTAAATCAGTACCTGGAGAATAGAAGGGGTCAGCAAACACACCCGCCACACCCACACAAGCCCAGCGATCGCTAGAAAAAACCTGCTCAGATGAGTAACTATATTCAGGCAATTTCATAAAATCTACGGGTTGTTGCTTTCTCAGTTGGTTAGCTACCGCAGGTTCATATTTTTCTAACCACTGAAACGCTTTTTCATAGGTGTGGTAGGTACTAAAAGGATGAACGTCTTCATTGGTAACAATCCCCAAACTGGTAAATCCCGTTGATAAAGGAATAATCCAAACCCAATAGCCTTCACCACACAAATGATTCGTCGAAAAATAGCGGATTTGATTCGGAACTCGCTCATGCCATTCTGTCTCAGTTTGGGGCACAAAATCATCTACATCGAACCGACCTTCGACTCGAAACCATACTGCACTAAAGTTAGTTTCAAAAGGTTTACATAAATCCAATTTCTTTTGCAAAATTCGACGGCGACCTGTGGAGTCAACAATCCAACGCGCTTGAATTGTTTGATTGGTTTTATGACTACCTTGAGTATAAATTACTTTATGTAACTGTTCTGGCTCGGAAGATAAATCGATATCTTTGATCAGACAGCCTTCGAGTAACTCAATCCCTGCGTCTTCATTGAATTGACGTAAATCATTTTCTAACAAACCTCTGTCAACTTGATAAGAGTTTGGCTGATGAAATTCTGAAAGCCCGATTTCAGGTCGTTGATGAAACGGGCCAGTTGTATCACCTAAGAAATAGCGAAAGCCCAATTTATGAAAGTGATGTGCTTCAAAGTAATCGGTTAGCTGGAGAACCTGAGATAGATAAAAAGCACCCACCTCAACTGTTGATTCCCCGACTTTGAAACCCGCTTCTGGAAGAGGACGAGCTAGCCTGTCTAGCAGGACAATAGAAATATCAGGCATTTTCAGTTTTAACTGGCGTGCTAAAGTTAAACCTGCTAAACCTGAACCGCAAATGGCAACATCATAAATTTTCGTCATTGGAGTAAACCTCTATCTTGGATAATTAGTAAGAATTGGTTTGTACTTGATTGAGGCAAGCTTTTAACTTTTGAGCTAAAACTTGCACATGAGGCTCTTGAAACAGGGAAAAGTGATCGCCGGGAACATCGTGAATCTCTAATCCTTCACTGGCTAGTCCACTCCAACCATGTTGAGGATCTCTACTCGACCAGTCTTTGGGAGTCGGTAGATACAACTTGTTAAAAGTAGATGGCTCACTAGCTCGAAACAGCGTTACCCGACCGGGATAAACTTTTGGGGTATAACCTTTTTTGGCTTGCATGTTGGCTTCTGCCACCAACGCTCTTGAGTAAGTTTGGCTCAGAGAATGCCCTAAACTAAAATAAAGCTGACCGATCATGACTTGTCGCTTGCGCTGTAGTAATTCCCTAACTTCTTGCAACAGCGATTTGGATAGACCGAGTTGCCAAAGATAAGTCCAGTAGTGCTGTTGTCGGAATGAGAGGCGTGGAAAACAGCCCCGCTCAAAAGTATCAAACATTACCAATGCAGCAATTGTCTGACCTAGTTGGTGGAGTTGCTGCGCCATCTCAAAAGCAACTATTCCCCCCATCGAGTTACCCCCCAAAAAATAAGGGCCTTCTGGCTGAATGGTGCGGATTTCTTGGATGTAGTGGGCAGCCATATCCTCTATACGAAAATGCGGGGCTTGTTTGCCATCAAGTCCCCGCGCCTGTAGTCCATAAAAGGGTTGTTCAGAGCCAAGATAGTGCGCCAAGTCCCGCAAGTTCAAAACACTGCCTTGCTGGCCGTGGATGCAAAAGAAAGGCGGTTTGTGACCATTTGATTGGAGGGGGATTAAGGAAGACCAAGATGGCGCGGCCTCGTGTCTGAGTAGTGTTGCCAACTGCTCTACCGTCGGTGCTTGAAGTAAGGTTGTTAGGGGTAGAGTTTGACCGAAAGTCTCTTCGATGCAAGCAAACAACGTCATTGCCAGTAACGATTGTCCACCCAACTCAAAGAAGTTATCTTTTACACCAATTGACGGGATGTTTAACACCTCACTCCAAAGCTGAGTTAGTTTTAGTTCCAAGGCATTTTGAGGAGCGATATAAACTTTTTCCGGTTTGGAATTTTCCGGTTTTGCTCTTTTTTGGTGTAACTGTTTTTGTTCGGCTTCAGTCAAGGGCAACAAAGATGAAAGCGACTGCTCAGGATGGGTGACAATGTTTTCCAGAATCGTCTGAAAGTGTTGCAGCATTTGCTGAATTGTTGTCGCCTCAAACAAATCGGTGTTGTATTTGAAAACTGCCGTTAGGGTTCCCGCTTCTTCAATGAGATACAGATATAGATCAAAATCGGCTGTTCCTGTATCTACGTCGAGATTCTGCACCGTTAAACCGGGTAGTTTTAGC
Organism: Nostoc sp. CHAB 5834; assembly: GCA_020829485.1. Next base: position 6,652 of record JAIVFU010000164.1, read on the forward strand.
TGATGGATAGTTGTATTCTGGAGGGCAAACATCACTTGAGAAAGAGGTGCTTGCAGCAAATTGAGCGATCGCAACAACTGCTGAACGGGCAAATCTTGGTAAGCATAGCCCCCTGAAGCCACCTGACTGACTCGACCTAAGAACTCTTGGAAACTCGGATTTCCTGAAATATCGGTCTTGAGAATCAGTAAATTGACAAAGTAACCCATTAGTCCTTTGATATCTTTCCGTGTCCGGTTAGCTGTGGGACTACAAACAAAGAGTTGTTCTTGCTCGGTGTAACGATGCAATAGCACGTTGAAAGCGGCTAACAGTGTCACGAATAAGGTTACTTTTTGCTGACGACTTAGGGTTTTGAGGGCTTCGCTTAATGCCTTCGATAGCTTGACCTTTTGGGAGGCACTACGACAGGTTGGCGCAGCGGGTCGAGGGTGGTCAATTGGCAGATGTAATTCTTGCAGGTTGCTGCCTAGTTGCTGCTTCCAATAATCCAATAGGATTTGTAAAAAATCTCCCTGCAACCATTCCCGTTGCCAAGCGGCAAAATCGGCGTACTGAATAGGCAGTTCAGGCAATGGAGAAGATTGCCCTTGAGAGAAAGCTTCGTAAAGGGCTGCTAATTCTTGAAAGAGAACGCCTTTTGACCAAGCATCAACAGCTATATGGTGAACCGTTAGCAAAAAAATATGTTCTTCGCCGTCAAGCTGGATGAGGGTTGCTCGTATCAAAGGCGCATCTTGCAGGTCAAAAGCTTGCTGAATATCCTCCGTCACCTGTTGCATTGCCTTAGCTTCTCGCTGTGTTGCTGGTAATTGTTGTAAATCAATCACCGTCAAAGGCAAAGGAACAGGTGTATGAATCAACTGAACTGGTTTCCCTTCGACCCAGCCAAAGGTAGTTCGCAGAGCTTCATGGCGGCAGAGAATTTCGTTAAGGCTTTTTTCCAGAATATGGTAGTTAAGAGAGCCAGCGATCCGAAAAGCAAAGGCAATGTTGTAAGCAGAGGCTTTAGTGGGTTGTAACTGATGGAGAAACCACAGACGTTCTTGGGAAAATGAAAGTGGGAGAGACTCTTGACGAGAAACACGAACCAATGGCGGTGCTTGATTCTGCCAACCTAGAACGGTCTGGATGGCTTGCCACAGGTTTTGTTTTCCAGTCTGGCTGATGGGCTCCTTTTTGAAGATAGGTTCAATTTGACTGACCATAAGTTTTCAATTCCACAAGATTAAATCAAGCGCCAGGAAGCTCAAAAGCCTTTCTTTTTCTCGATCATCGCTGCAATTGTTGCAATGTTTTGAAAATTATCGAAACTAATCTCATTAGGATCTAGCTGAATATCAAAGACATCTTGTAGGTTAGAAACGAGGGTCATTGCGTTAATGGAATCAAGACCAAGGTTGAAAATATCCACATTATTTTGTAAATCTTCCGAAGTGATATCAGGAATAATTTGTAAAATTACTTGAGTAATTTGTTGTTTGATGTTGATTGCAGACATGGTCATTTCTTTGATCCATCTAAGTATTTGTGGGCTAAACTAATTCTTTTCTCAGAATTTTCCCTAAAGGACTTTTAGGAATTTCTGGACGAAATTCGATGATTTTGGGAATTTTAAATTCTGCCATCTGCGTTTTACAGAAAGAAATAATTTCTGAATATTCACAGGTTTCTTGTGCCTTCTTGACTAGAACTGCTTTGATCAATTCTCCGGCATACTCACCTTTGACTCCCACCACAACCGCTTCTTGAATTTTGGGGTGCTTCATGAGAATTTCCTCAATTTCGAGTGAATCGACTTTGCGACCACCTGTATCAATCAAGAGTTTTTTTCGCCCGGTTAAATAAAGCCGTCCAGTGTGATCTTTTTTTCCTATATCTCCTGTTAAGAAACAGCTATTTTTAAAAGACTGTTGATTCAATTCCGGCTGATTTGCATATTCACTGGTTAGAGATAAACTTTTGATCACGATTTCCCCAATCATGCCATTGGGTAGCTCATTCTCTTCTTCATCGATAATTTTGATTTCGACATTCTCTAAAGGAAAACCAACAGAAGTCCGAGTTTGTAGGGGATATACATCTGAATTAATTGCAACAGCCCCCGCTTCTGTACAGCCATAAAGCTGTCGAATCGGCTGATTAAAGCGGGCTAAAAATTTGTCAAAAATCTCTTCAGATAAGAAATTTCCGGCTGAAAAGCATAACCTCAAACTAGAGAGATTAACGCTTTGATCAGCAGGGGTTTCTGCCATCGTGTTAAATATATAAGGAACGCCTGGAAAAATGGTGATTTTTTCAGTTTGGATCAATTCCAAAATCCTTGGACGACGGAAGACAAAGGGAACCTCAACAGGTATGCCATCTTTTTGCAAAACGAGTTCGAGAATGACGAGGGTTGCACCATTACAAGTGGCGGCTAATAAACAATTACCTAACCCATGTGAGTGATACAGAGGAACAGCACATAAAATTTTATCGTTTGGAGTAATTTGAGTTGTTTGAGCAAAGTTTTTGGACTCATGATATAAGTTGTCTTGGGTGCGACAAATTCGCTTCGGTTTTCCTGTCGAACCAGATGAATATTGATAAATGAAATTTCCTCTAGAGACTGTATTTGACTGACTTATGACGCTGGTTGCTTTTTTGGTTACTAAGTCATAAAAGAAGTGTGTCTGAGAAACCACGCGATCAATGAGAATGATTTGAATCTCTCGATTAAGCTTGGCGATCGCTTTTTGACAAATTTCTAATCGCTTATAGTCGGTAATAATCGCTTTTGCTTGACTGTCCTCGATACAGTAGCTTAATTCCTCCTCTTTAAAGAGATGGTTTAAGGGGAGAATAATAGCATTTAATTGAGCGATCGCATAAAAACTAAAGACAAATTCCGGACAGTTTGGCAAAACGACGGCGATACAGTTTCCTTGCGTTATTCCTAAAGTGCTTAATCCTGTACTCAATCTTTCAACGTTCAAGTCAAGCTCTTGATAACTAATCTTTAATTTGTCATAAGCGATCGCTATTTGTTTGGGAAATTTATTTACTGCTTGTTTAAACAGTTGAACTAACATTTTAAAACCTCAAAGTTTAGAAAATTTTAAAACTGTCGAATGAAATAGCTCTCAGGAAATTTTTCAGTAATCATCATCGTATAATTACGATTAGAAAGAACACAATATGTCCGAAAAAGTAGGTTTTCATCGGGAGCAATATCAAAATAAAGCGCTAATTCTTGAGCGGACATTTTACCTGTTTCAAGAGTTTCTTTGAAAATTTCAACTTTGTTTTCGAGCCAAACTTTACCAATCGGTTTTTTAGTCGTTAATAAATCTTCTCGAATTTGCTCATCAAGTCTTTCTAAGGCAATGATTGACTCTGCATAAATATAATTGCGTCCACTAATGCCGCCTTGTAGGAGAATTTTTCGATCCAGGACTTTCGCGCCCTCATGAAGCTGCATCGGTAGCAGTTCATTATTTAATTTTATAATGTTTTCTGACAACTTTTTAACCTTAATTGATTCACCCGTATATATTTCAATTAAATCGGTAATTGTGCCATTATTGGTTAGTAAAATTCTCTGGAAAATACTCAATACAACGGGGTCAATATAGCATTTATGAGAAGGGGAAAAATCTCGACTGGAGTTGGGGGTTAATACAGACATTTTACCGTTCATCTTAATTTATCTTGAATTTTTGATAACGAAATTTGTCTCTTTAAGTGGCTCGTGACTTCATACTGGAACATCTAAAACAGAATCTGGGATTGAATATACATATAGCAATCTTAAATGATACGTGAGAAAATACTGAGGTAAAAATCCTTATTATACAGGCATTGCAGCCTTTATTCCTTCTCACGTATGATTTAGGACTGCTATAGTCAGTTTTCTGTCAATGCGTAAGTCCTACATATTACAACGCTCTCCTACTTTTATTTTTTTAAGTAGTACTATTTACCATCTCTACAAAGCTACAAATGCACAGAAGCGGATTCCAGAAAATCTTACCACTTTAGCTAGATATTTAATAGCTTTTTATCCTCTGTGAAAAGGAAAAAAAGCTCCTATTGTGAATACCTTTTCAATATAAAATTTACAGTTGGAGGTATAGGGGGGGTGAACGAAAAAAGGTGTGGTCAAGAAAGCCTAGTTAGCGTATATCATACGCTAACTAGGCTGGGAATAATATAAATGTTCCTCAATAGATATTTGATTATTCTTGATATCTTGCAGCTTCTTCAACTAGGTCCTTTAGTCCTAGCTCTAATGTATGAAGTACCTGGTTTAATGCTTCTATTTTTGTAAGGATTCAGGTCTAATATTTAGGAAGCACCCTAGCTATCTAATTGGTATTTCGAGGCTTGGAACTCAAGCACAGTAAGAAGTTCCGTATGTTGATCGACCAAAGCTTGTATTGTAGTAACTGGATTATGATGAAGGCGATGTTTTTGTTGGCGAG
>JAIVFU010000165.1 GCA_020829485.1 Nostoc sp. CHAB 5834
TCTTGACTTAACCGGACAATATAGGTCTTGAGCATAATCAGTTATTAGGATATCTGGTGAGGTTTACAGTTAATAGCCTCTCTATTTTCCCTCTAACTCACAATTTTTAGCTTGACAGACCACTAGTTCTCTTAAGATTATGGATACGCAGAACCAAAATAGCAGGGAGGGGTTGCAATCTTACTGTGGAATATCTACCTAAAGGTTGTTTGAAAAGTGGTATGTTGTGTTTTAATCGAATTATTATCCCCCTTAATCCACCCGATGTTTTGGGGGGAAATAAGAAAATCCGGTTCCCTCCCCGATATATTGGGGAGGGTTAGGGTGCGGTAAAAAATATTTGATCCATTAATTATGACTTTTCAAACATCCTCTTAAACCTGCTTCTTAATTGCTAATTTGTACGAGTAAATTCATTTAAAAATATGCAGGTTCAAAAAATCATTTTAACCGTACCCAAATTACTTACATTTTACTTTATTTATTACTAATCAGTGGTAATATTTATATTAATAATTAAAGGATTATGCTTTTTAATGTGTGTTTTTATTAACTTTAAATTTTATATACTATAAAATATGCGTTAGGATTTCCTTAACCATTTCTTAACCTTATTCTTACTCTAGAGTGCTAAGGTTCATACTGTTAATCCATAGCATCAATTTATAAAGATCCTTATGTTCTCTTCAAAGGTGCAGTTGGTTGCTCCCCTAGTTGCTCTAGCAATTGGTATTAGCTCTTGCGGCGATAACAATCAAGCTTCTAACAACTCTAGTCCAGCTGATGGCGGCGCTACCCCAGCCACCAATACAGCAGCCGGATCAAATTTATCTGGAAAAGTCCAGGTAGATGGTTCTAGTACCGTCTATCCTATTTCTGAGGCAATGGCAGAAGAGTTTCAAAAGGCTAATCCTGGAGTGCGAGTTACTGTGGCTTCCTCTGGTACGGGTGGCGGCTTCAAGAAATTCTGTGCGGGTGAAACTGATATTTCTAATGCTTCCCGCCCCATTAAGCCGGAAGAAGTAGAACTCTGTAAGAAAGGTAACATCGAGTACATTGAATTGCCGATCGCTTACGATGGTCTATCTGTAGTGGTTAACCCCCAAAACAACTTTGCAAGTTGCCTCAAAGTTGATGAACTAAAGAGAATGTGGGAACCTGGGGCACAAGGCAAAATTACCCAATGGAACCAAATCAACCCTCAATTTCCTGCTCAGAAAATAGGTTTGTACGGCCCTGGTACTGACTCTGGTACTTACGATTATTTCACTCAAGCAGTTGTGGGTAAGGAAGGGGAAAGCCGAGGAGATTTCACAGCTAGTGAAGATGACAACACCCTAGTACAGGGTGTAACCTCTGATCAAGGTGGTATAGCCTTCTTTGGATATGCCTATTATGAGAACAACAAAGAGAAGTTAAAGCTGGTTGGCATTGACAATGGTAAGGGCTGTGTTCAGCCGAGTCCACAAACCATCAGCGATGGTACTTACCAGCCGCTTGCTCGTCCAGAGTTTATCTACGTTAAGAAAACTGCGGCAACCCGTCCTGAAGTCAAGGCTTTTGTTGATTTCAATTATGCTCCAGCAAACCAAAAGCTAGTTACAGAAGTCGGTTATGTACCTTTACCTAGCGACATCCTGACTGAAGTTCAAGCACGCTTCAATAGTGGGAAAGTAGGTTCAATTTTTGAGGGTAAAGGTTCTCAAGTGGGCGTTACTCTGAAAGACCTTCTTAAGCAAGAAAAGTAAGAATTATCTACTAATTACTTTTTTGAGAATGTGAGTTTATCTGCACAATTTGCACTCAGCCCTAGTAGCTGGAAGTAGTAGCTTGTCAAAAAAGCCTCTTAATACTGACTTTCTTTAAGGCTTATGGTCTTGAAAGTAAGCTTTATTTCCAGCATTAGGATAGTCTCATAGAATGGTAGTGTGTCCATACATACAAAGGGAGTTTGAATTTATGAGGTTGTCGGCAAAGAAATGACTTCCAATCCATTATCTAATCAGCCAAGTAATTCCAAGTTATGGCAACCCAATCGGGCTTTGAGTAAGTCGGTGGAAACTGGTGTAAAAGCCTTGTTTGCCTTGTTTGCCTTTGTCTCGGTTGTAACCACGATTGGCATTGTTTTAACACTGATTTTTGAGACTGTTGAATTTTTTCAAGAAGTCCCGCTCTGGCGATTTTTAACAGATACACAATGGACACCACTGTTTACTAATCAGCAGTTTGGAATCATGGTGCTAATTAGCGCCACATTGCTCACATCTGTAATTGCGATCGCAGTAGCATTGCCACTAGGGTTGTTAGCGGCTATCTGCTTAAGTGAATATGCTCCAGCTGAACTTCGCAAATGGCTAAAGCCCGCCCTGGAAGTATTGGCAGGCGTACCTACCGTTGTGTTTGGTTACTTTGCACTGTTCACAGTTACACCCTTCCTACAAACATTCATCCCTGGTATGCAGGGATTCAATGCTTTGAGTGCGGGTTTAGTACTGGGAGTTTCGATTATTCCTTTGGTAGCTTCTTTGAGTGAAGATGCTCTGTATTCCGTTCCGCGTAGTTTGCGGGAAGGCGCTTATGCATTGGGATCAACCAAGCGGGAAACAATTACTTCAGTGGTATTGCCAGCTGCTCTTTCTGGGATAGTAGCTTCTTTCATATTGGCTATTTCTCGCGCCATTGGCGAAACAATGATTCTCACTATCGCGGCTGGTCAAAATCCTCAGTTGGGCTTCAACCCGCTAGTGCCAATTCAGACAATGACAGCATACATTGTCCAAGTAAGTAAAGGAGACACACCAGCAGGCTCACTCGCCTATAAAACTATTTTTGCGGTGGGTATGACTTTATTTATTATCACCCTAACCCTGAATGTTTTTAGTTACTGGTTTGTTCGTCGCTTCCGGGAGAAATACGAATGACAAAGAGCAATCCTCAGTTTATAAATTTGTCTGAATCTGGGTCAAATCCGAACTTTGACCTCGCCATCAATAAACGCTACAACCTTGACAAAGTTTTTGCGATCGCTACTTGGGTTGCGACTTCCTTTGCATTGCTGGTGTTAGTTATTTTGCTCATAGATGTCTTAACTGACGGTCTTGGCCGCTTGAATTGGTCTTTTATTACCAGTTTTTCCTCTCGCCGTGCCTCTTCTGCTGGGGTATTGGCTCCCTTGGTTGGCACTATTTGGCTGTTGGTAATAACTGCCTTAATTTCCTTTCCTTTAGGAGTAGGCGCAGGAATTTTCTTGGAAGAGTATGCCCAGGACAACTGGTTTACTCGTTTAATTGAAATCAATATTGCAAATTTAGCCGCAGTACCATCAATTATTTATGGATTGCTGGGCTTGCAAATTTTTGTGCGGGTGATGGAACCAATCACCAGGGGACGCAGTGTCCTAGCTGGTGCTTTAACATTAAGTTTGTTGATTCTACCAATTATCATCATTACCACTCGTGAATCACTGCGTGCTGTTCCTGATAGTCTGCGACAAGCAGGTTTTGCCCTTGGTGCTAATAGGTGGCAAATAATTCGAGAACAAATTTTTCCTATTGCTTTGCCGGGTATCCTGACCGGTACAATTCTGTCACTTTCACGAGCGATTGGTGAGACGGCTCCGTTGATTGTAGTTGGGGCTGTTGGGTTTATTACTTTCTTACCTCAACTTTCTTTCCAAGGTTTGCAAAGTTCTTTTACAGCACTGCCAATTCAAATTTTTGATTGGGTTTCTCGTCCTCAAGTAGAGTTTCACCAGAATGCTGCTGCTGGTATTGTTGTTTTGATGATAGTGCTGATGCTAATGAATTCAACAGCAATATTTTTACGCAATAAGTTCCAGCAGTCACGCTAAACAAATCAACCTCATTTAAATTGTAAATTTTCAGTACTTATCTGAAATTTTTGTATGATATCAAGCTCAAAAACCGCTACTTCCGAGAGTATTTTACAAGCCGAGCAATTATCTGTTTTCTATGGTAGTTTCAAAGCAGTCCGTGATGTTAACCTAAACATCGGCAAAAACAAAATTACAGCTTTTATTGGCCCTTCTGGATGTGGTAAAAGTACTGTACTAAGATGTTTTAACCGTTTGAATGACTTGATTCCTGGCGCACATATTGAAGGAAGAATTACCTTCGGTGAAACCGATATTTATGACAAAAGAATTGACACAGTAGAATTACGCCGTCGGGTTGGTATGGTTTTTCAGAAACCTAACCCCTTTCCCAAGTCAATCTATGAAAATATCGCCTTTGGAGCCAGGATTAATGGTTATAAAGGTGATATGGATGAATTGGTAGAACGGAGTTTGCGGCAAGCTGCGTTATGGGATGAAGTTAAGCATAAACTAAAGCAGAGTGGTCTATCTATATCTGGTGGTCAACAACAGCGCTTATGCATTGCTCGCGCTCTCGCAATCCAGCCAGAAGTTTTGTTAATGGATGAACCCTGCTCCGCTCTTGATCCAATTTCAACTTTGCGGGTTGAAGAATTACTCCAAGAACTGAAGTCGCAATATACCATTATTATTGTTACCCACAATATGCAGCAAGCAGCGCGGGTATCAGATATGACAGCCTTTTTTAATGCTCAGGCGACAGAAACGGGCAGCAAAATGGGATATCTGGTTGAATACAACTTGACAGAGAATATTTTCAACAATCCTCAGCAGGAAGATACCCGAGATTACGTCAGTGGTAAATTTGGATAAAGAAATATTTTACGTTGTTGATATTAGAGCAATGAGGAAAACTCGAAAATTAAAGCTGTACGATATTCCTCTAGTTTTTTATTTGTTTGTCAAAGTTGGCGATCGCTTACATATAGATCAGTAGTACTATTTCCTTGCTATGTGTTATCTATCTGTAAGTTTTGTGATAACTACAGAGTAGGCATTCCATAAAATAAACAGTTGAAAATAACTGTTTATTTTATCAAACCCAGACTAACTTCTTGCACTAGTACATTGTGGAGCAAGTCTACCTACCTCTAGTAATTTCCTCAAGTACCTTATCCAGTTAATTGAGATAGATACTACATGGTTTGGAATCTTGCTTTACTAGTGTATTTCAGAGCTTTTTATAAGCGGGCGGCGGGAATCGAACCCGCATTAATAGCTTGGAAGGCTATAGTTTTACCACTAAACTACGCCCGCGAATTTCCAACTCCATTAATATAACACAGTTATTGAAAAAATTCAAGCATCTAGTTGGAATTAGCAAGTTGGATTTTGATTCTTACAAACAAATTGCTCAAATCTGGTTTTGTGCCATCCTTATTATGAGCGGCAATAAAGTTTTCTGTTTTGAAAACATCATTAAGAACTCGCTCGTATGTGCTTTTTTCACTTTTTAGTGTTGCCGGTTCTATTTCTAGAACTACAGCCTGTTGAAAGTTGCCATTGCGATCAATTATGAAGCTAGCAAGGATCTGTGCGGGCTTAATTTCGGAATCGCCAGACAGAAAACTTGATGAATCTAATTGTTTTGCATTGCTTCCCGTGTATGAAGCGATAACTTCGGGTAGAATATCTTGTCGAAATCCTCTTCTTTGTATCAAATTAATCATTTCATCTCTAAGCAGAGGAGCTACTATTGCTACCGATGCTCCCCCAGTCGGAGTTGATGGAGTTTCCCTAGTCGGAATTGGTGGAGTTTCCCTAGTCGGAGTTGGTGGAGTTTCCCTAGTCGGAGTTGATGGAGTTTCCCTAGTCGAAGTTGGTGGAGTTTCCCTAGTCGGAGTTGGTGGAGTTGATGGAATACCTGGTGGTAGTGCCATCCCTCTTCCCAGTTTAATTTCTTGACGGCGGTTCCAAGGTAGATCACCGACTGGAACTGTAGGTGTCGGCGTAACTGTAGGTTTTGGTGTGGCTGCCGCTTTCGGTGTAACTGTAGAAACAGGAATTCTCTGTTGTTTAAATTGGCTATTAGGTTGAGAGGCGTAAGTTCGGCTCTTTTGCTGGAGATTATCAGCAGAATTAATTGCGCCCAAATCTTGATTTCTGGGCGTAGTTCGTGATGTTTGTGGTGAACGCGCTAGTACAGACTTTTGAGTTGCAGATGCTGGCTTTGGCGAAACTTTTTTAGCTGTTGATTGTGTTTTAGGAGCAATGTCTATCAATTCAATAGGAACAGCAGATTGACTTTGCTGAGGAAACCACAGACTAAATGCATTAGATGAGCGTATCAGCCAGAACGCCAGCAAGTGCAGAGAGACTGAACCTATAATGACAGAAATCCATAAAGCTGGTGGATCGGTGTGTTGCCTCCAGACTTTGGTTGGAATTGGAGTTTTATCTGCAATTGATGGTGTCATATTATATAAACTGGATATGATTAGGCACTCTTACTCATTGCTAATGCTTTAACGTGTCGCGGAAGTCCCCACCTTCAATGTACTCATAAGATGGGGATAGGGAGCGGGGGGTGAGGATTGCATCTGGAATTAATTTTTTGCTTATGCAATAAACAAATTCTAGATGTATGACGAATCCCCAAAATTTTCTGGTAAACTAAAAATTGTCTTGACCATCAATGCCATAAGCGAAAATCAAGCTAATAGGTATATGTTGCAAGAAAAAAATTTGGGTCTTGGGAACCAGGACTCCTGCCCTTGGAGGGAATGTAAGACCAAAAAAACTACGAAGTAATTGATGGCTATTCCCGATGAATTGGGAAGCCCCGTCCGTCTTACGGCGGGATAGTTCACAATACCAGTCTAAATTTTAGCGATTAACCATTACCTCTGGTGTAACAGCAAAGGTCAAAACTGTTTCATCTACTCCTTTAAGCTCTAGCGGACTACCTTTAGTGATTTCTTCTTCCTGCAAATAATCTGCCACGGCAGCAGAAACCAAGATAGTACCGGGAACAGCAGCAGCTTGCAACCTAGCAGCAATATTCACACTAGGGCCAATAGCAGTATAATCAGCACGTTCAGCGCTACCAAACATCCCCACAACAGCAGTACCTTGGTGGATACCGCACCGAAACTGGACGCTAGTGAGCCTGTCACCATCGAATACACCTTTTTCTCGCCAGCGCTTGTTCAAGTCAGCCAGTGAGCGGTGCATTGCTCTTGCTGTATTAATAGCACGACGCACCTGTTCGTTAGGGGTTAGTTCTTCCGGCGCTCCATATAAAGCTAAGATGGCATCTCCCATAAATTTATCTACAGTGCCGCCATTACTAAAGACAACTTTGGTCATGGCTTCTAAATATTCATTTAGCAACTCTGCGACTCGTCGTGATCTAAGAGTATTTGATAGCTGTGTAAAACCCACGATGTCACTAAATAAAACTGTAATTAAGCGTGGTTCTGGACGCAAATCTAAGGTTAAATCACCAGTTGCAGCTTTTTGCACTAATACAGCTGGCAAAAAGCGCTTTAGTACCGATTCTGTCAAATAAGTATTTAACTCCACAATTCGCCGTTCATTTTCCTTCAATGCCAAAAGATTCCGAACTTCCGCCAAAAGTTCCCGATCGTTGAATGGTTTTGCTAAATAAGCATCCGCCCCATGTTCTGTACCTTCGATGCGGGTTTCTTCGTCAACTTTCGCAGTCAGCAAAATGATCGGTGTTCCTTTCAATTTCTCTTCATTGCGAATCATCTGAATCATCTCTAGTCCGCTCACCAAGGGCATCATTAAGTCAGTCACAATCAAGCTGGGCATAATTTCCTTAGCTATATTGTGCCCTTCATAACCATTACGAGCCGTTTTTACCTGATAACCGTTCCGGCGGAAAATCTCAGATACATAAGTTCGCAAATCCGGGTTGTCATCTACAACTAAAATTGAGTGTTGAGTCTTAAGTGCTGAGTCTTGAGTATCAATATTAGGGGAGAAGTTTATTGTAATATCTTCAATATTGTCTGTTGTTGACTCTAGCAGTTCCAAATCAGCCAATTCTACGCTGGCGCGGCTCGTGTTCAGTTCTACAGGTGTTTCTAGTACTTGTGGCGTTGGTAGATGAGCATTTCCAATCACAAGCCATAAACTAAAGGTAGTGCCTTGACCGTAAACTGATTCCACAGTGACTTTACCACCATGTAATTCGACCAGTTCTTTAACTAAAGCTAAACCCAAACCACTGCCTTCATAGGAACGGTTTGCTGAACCTTCAGCTTGGCGGAAGCGCTCAAATAGGTGGGGAATTTGTTCTTGAACAATGCCAATTCCCGTATCTTGTACTTGCAATATGCAACGATCGCTCTCAGATTTTAGTCTGACGCTGATTGTCCCGCCTTCAGGGGTAAACTTCATTGCATTAGACAGAAGGTTGTAAACCACCTTGTCAAATTTTTCCATATCCAAGTACACCGGAGAACATTCATCTAACTGAGTGGCGAGATGTAGTTTCTTTTTCTCACAGTACGGACGAAAAGATTCCACAATTTGGCTGACAAACTCGACTAAATCACAAGGATGGAAACTAGGCTGCATTCTCCCCGCATCCAGGCGTTGTAAATCCAGGAGTTGATTTACCAGTCGTAGCAGGCGGCGGGAGTTACGGAGGGCGATCGCACTTTGAGAGTAAGATAATCCTTCACCAGCCGCTACCGCCGACTCTAAAGGCCCTTGAATCAAGGTGATGGGTGTGCGAAACTCGTGGGAAATATTTTGGAAAAATTCGGTTTTTTGTTTGTCTAATTCCAGTAAGCGTTCAGCTTGTTGACGAGTTTTTTGATACAAGTATGACTGCTGGACTGCGATCGCTGCTTGGGCTGCTACTGCTTTCGCCAAATCAATATCAGATGACAGCCACTGACGTATTTTTTTACCCTCATGCAAGGTAATACTACCGATACATTTACCATCAGCCAATAATGGTACAAACATTAGCGATCGCGCTGGCATGTTTAACGGCAAATCAAAACCCTGCACATCTGAGGGAGAATGGCTGACATTACCAATTACCACAGGTTCATGAGTCTGTAGCATTTGTTGGAGGATTGGATTCTCCTGTATAGATGCTTGAGAATAAGGTAATTTCGGAGGTAATAGGTTATTCTTGCTACTTGAATTATTGTCTGCGGCTGGCGATGCCTGGGTTGGGTTGTGCCTATGCAAATTTTCCGAATGTTGAAAACTGTCATACAAGCCCACACACTGGACAAACTCATCTTCCTCTGTCCACAAAGACAGGACACAGCCATCGACTTGTAAGGCTTGTCCCAATTGCTGGGTGATCGCCGCAAAAATATCTTGGGGGTCTAAGCTAGAGCGAATCGCGCTAGTAATTGTATTAATTAGAGCTTCTCTCTTGGCAAGGGCACGTACTTGCTCGTAAGCATAAGCTTGAGACAAAGCTAAAGCTGCCTGATCCGCCACCATCAACACTAGCTGCACCTCATCCTCCTCCCAAATGCGAGGTACACAACACTGATGCAGTGCCAGCACTGCCATCAGTTCTTGTTGGCAGATTAATGGCACAACTAAACTAGAGCAAATGTTAGCGGCAGTAAAAGCTTCCCCACGTTGGCGCAGTTCGGGAGTATTACCGTGAATACGCTCATCATCAGTTACATCGTGAATCACCTGGACTTCACGAGTTTCCCACACAGTTTGAGCCAAAAGAGGCAGAGGGACAGAGGTTGACAGGGGCACAGCAGAATAATTATTTGCCTGCACCCCTGCTTCTTCAGAAAGAGGCTTCTGATAAATAAATCCTTTATCCGCTAACTGCTCATCTTGGAAGGGACGCAATAGGCAAACATCCACCTCCAACATGTGACCCACTGTATCTACAATTGCCTGCAAAATTTGGCGATAGTCTAAAGCACTGCGAATTGTATTTGTAACGGTATTCAACAGTGATTCTTGCCGAAGTGTGCGGGTAAGCTCGCGGGTGCGAGCTTTGAGAACATTGTGAGTATCCAAAGCTTGGCGTACCACTGCTTTGAGTTCCTCAGCTTCCCACGGTTTAGTGACATATTTAAATACCTTACCAGCGTTAATTGCTTCCACCAGGTCTTCGACATCGGTGTAGCCAGTTAAAATAATCCGGATAATATCTGGATATTGAGTTGCTGTCAGGCTCAAAAATTCTGTACCGCTCATCATCGGCATCCGCTGATCGGAGATGATCACCGCGACCTCCCCCTCTTGAGCCAGCAGATCGAGTGCCGCAGGGCCAGAGTTTGCCCTTAGCACCTTATAGTCGCGATAGAAAGTGCGGTAAAGCAAGTCAAGGTTGTCTGGTTCATCATCGACAACCAAAATTTTAGGCTTACTGTTTACTTGGGATTTCATGCACCGCTTTCCTGCTGCAACGGCAGTCGGATAAAGAATAATCTGATCAGGTAAGAATTTTTCTGAGTCAGGTAAGAGCAGAGCATTTTGACCAATAAGGCTGTTTGGCTACATGACTGCTGAGTGTAAGAGCGTTTACGCACAGTAATTCGTCTCAATGGCTATGCCTATTACCGATTGCGTTGGTGCAGTGTAATTGCTTTCATAATCAGTTATAGGGTTACAGAGTCGCTGCTTGCTTGCCAAATCTTCCTTCACCTCCTGTGAGCAATGTCTGATAATACATACAGCGCTCATAGCTAGCTGACAAATCCAGATGAAGCTGCATATTAAGTTTTCCCTTTGCAGCAGTTTTACTAACACTTGCAGGTAAATTTTATTTATGGTAGTCATGGTAGAGTCAAAAATATTAAAACATGAAGATTTAAAGCCAAAGTATACTATTAGACAAATACCTCCTTCTAATTTAGCAATCAGAACTATCATTAAGACAAGGTAGGGTTAAGAAGTTAGGGATCTTGGAGATTCTTCCCCTGTAACTGCACAGACTGTTACTATGACCTATTACCGCAAAGCGGAAGTCAAAAGAAGCCAGTGCGCCCTTGCGGCTGTGCCTACTTCCCTCCGGGGAAGCAAACTAGGCGCAGCATCTCGAAGAGAAGAGAAGCAACTGGCTCTCAGAATTAAGCTTCCCCGGTCTGAAGACGCGGGGATTTCTGAAGAGTCCACAAAAGAACTTTCTTAGGCATACTTAAAATGCCTCTACCTACTCCACTTAAGTCAAACTTAAATATCGCAGCTACTTTTC
>JAIVFU010000166.1 GCA_020829485.1 Nostoc sp. CHAB 5834
CGGTGGGTGCTGTTCGTGCGCGACCTGCCATGTCCACATCGATCCGGCATTTGCCGAAGTTCTGCCCAAGATGGGCGAGGACGAAAACGACCTGCTCGACAGCACCGACCATCGGAACGAAACATCGCGCCTGTCTTGCCAGATCCCCGTCAGCGACGCGCTCGATGGTTTGATTGTTACGATTGCGCCCGAGGATTGATTTTCAAAACCGTAGCCCTGAGCCTGTCGAAGGGCGCTTCTCGGCTGTAGTGCTAACCTGAGAGGCGTGCTTCGCCCTTCGTCAAGCTCAGGACCTCAGCACTACGGTATTTTACTCTAAACCGCAGTCACCAGCCCGATCATCGCCCCGGTCATGGCCGAGGCGAAGTTACCCGCGACCCAGCTTTTCATACCCAACGACGCTGCATCTGCGCGCCGCGCCGGGCATAGGGTGCCGATTGTGGAAACGAGCAATCCGACGCTGGCCAGATTGGCAACGCCGCACAACGCGTAAGTGACAATCAGTTGGCTGCGCGGCGCAAATGTGCCTTGGCCCAACGCCGCCATATCGAGATAGGCGACATATTCGTTCAAGATCGCCTTCGTCCCCATCAGCGCCCCTGCCGCTCCGACTTCGCTCCACGGCACGCCAATGGCCCACATCAACGGCGCAAACAGCCAGCCGAACATCCGCCGAAGCGTCAACGGGTCGCCATCGATTAAGGGGAACACCGTAAGCATCTGATCGACTAATGCGACCAAGGCAAACACTACAATAATGATGCCGATGACCGTAAGAAACAGCTGAACCCCGTCCATTGTGCCTTTGATAATTGCGTCGATGCTGCTCTCATATTTCAGGCTGGTGTCGTCGGGGTCAGTCTGCGTATCGCCATCGCCCGGCACCATCAGCCGCGCAATCAGGACGGCGGCGGGCAGCGAAATCAACGAGGCCGAAATCATATGGCCAACCGCATCGGGAACAGTCTTGGCCAGCGTCTGTGCGTACAAAATGAGGATCGCGCCAGAGATCGTCGACATCGCCAGCACCATGACCATGAACAATTCGCTTCGGCTCATCTTGTCGAAATAGGCGCGGACGACGAGCGGCGATTCAACCACGCCGAGGAAAATATTCGCGCCTGCGCTCAGCCCCACGACGCCGCTGACACCCATCGTCTTCTGCATGGCCCAGCTCAGCGCGCGCACTATGATCGACAGGATTTTCCAATGCCACAGCAAGGCCGCCAACGCGGAAAAGACAATGACCAAAGGCAGTATCTGGAATGCAATGACGAGCGGAGCTTGCGCTCCTTCCTTCAGCACAAACGGCAATTCGCCGCCGCCGGTATATCCGAACATATAGCTGGAGCCGACTAAAGTCGCTTTCTCGATCGCCATCACCGCGTAATTGGCGAGCATGATGACGTCCCAAACAAACGGCACGCGCACGATCACCAGCGCAATCAGGATTTGCAACAACAACGCCCCGCCGACCCAGCGCCAGCCGGGGAACGCCTTGCGCTGCTCGGACAATCCCCACGCCATCAGCAATATCGCCGATATCCCGACCAGCCCCTGCAATTGTTGGAGCAGTGCCATCAACCGCGCATGGCCTTTTCGAACGATTCCTCCAAAACCGGATAGCCATGGCCGTCAGGGATGCATAACCAGTTGCCGTCTTCGCGCTTATCCACATAGGTCAGCACGGTGGACACCGGATGCTCCGCTGCATGCGCTGCCGCCGCATCGAAGCTGCCGAACATCGCCAGCCGTTCGAGATTGCGCCGCGTCGGGAAGATGAGCTTTATCTTTCCTTCATCGGCACAATCCAGCGCTTCGGCAGCACTTGCCCAGAACAGCGCGCGGTTTTCCGTGTGATCAACTGTCGCGAGCGGCGCCGTATTGCCTGCATCAACAAGATAGAAGCGCGTGTCGAAAACGCGGCTCGCGCCTTCAAACGCCGGCGGTCGCCAGCGCGACCAAGGGACTAATTGTTCGAAATCGGGTGTCCATCCGTGGCGGTTGCATATTACTTGCAGGCTGTCGCCGTCGTGCAATTCTGCCCGCGCATCGTCGCAATCGGCGGTGTCGGCAACGCCCTTCAGCCCCAACGCCAGCCCTGCCTCCTCAATTGTCTCGCGGATCGCCGCCAACCGTGCCGCGGCTTCGTCGAGCGGCAAAGGTCCGCCCAGCATTTCGGCATAATCGAAATCGGCAGGATCGACCTTACCGCCCGGAAAAACCGCCGCGCCGCCTGCAAAGGCCATCGCCTTGATCCGCTCGACCATCAGCAGCAACGGCGCGCCGCCGTTGGGATTTTCGCGGAAGATGACCATTGTGGCGGCAGGGGTGGCGACGGGTTGGGGGGACGTTTCTGAGGGCATGTGTCTAACAAGCATGGAATGCCAGCCTTTGCCAGCCCGCACTTGCAACTCTAACCCCTGCTCTCCGACGAACTCGCATCTGCACTGTCAGCCATTATTCGCGCGAAGCGCAATATTCATCTCACACAAAGACACAAAGACACAAAAAAGTTGATAAGATGGGACAAGGCTGCCCAAGCTCTTTTCTTCTTTCCTTTGTGCCTTCGTGTCTTTGTGTGAGATAAAAATGGCCAGTGGCCTGCCGCGACTTGCAACCGTTGCACCCCGCACCAGTTCATGCCAGTTTGAGTCAACGCAGCGGAGCAAGCGCATCATGGGTATCATCGAACTTCTTGGCCTTGCGGGCAGCCTCAGCCTCCTTTCAGGCTGGCGCTTTTACTTAACGATTTTCGCCACTGGCCTCGCAATGCATTTCGATATCGTGCCGCTCCCTGAAAATCTGGCGATGCTGGATGTGCTGGCGAATCCTTGGGTGCTGGGCATCAGCGCCCTTGGCGCGGTCGCCGAATTTTTCGCTGACAAAATCGCGTGGCTCGATTCGATCTGGGACGGTCTGCACACTTTGGTCCGCCCGGTCGGCGGCGCTTTGCTGGCGCTGGCAGTGGTCGATAGTTCCGACCCGACATGGCAGGTTATCGCGTTCTTGTTGGGCAGCGGTGCTGCGCTGGCTAGCCACGCGACCAAATCAACCGCTCGGGCGGCGGTTAACACTAGCCCCGAACCATTCAGCAATGTCATCGTTTCCACTGTCGAAGATGTAGCGACTGGCGGTCTGCTCATACTCGCCTTTGCCAACCCGGTCGCGGCTTTAGTTATTGCTGTTGTGTTGCTGGCGCTGGCAATATGGGGGCTGTGGGCGGGGTACCGGGCGTTCCGGCGGGTGTTCCCGAAGTCGGCGCCGCAGCCGGAGTAGAACCCGTTCCTTGCGCGAAGGTCACATTCGCATTCGGGACGGGAATGATCGGCCTGGGCAGTTCGCCGCTATATCCCGAATAGATGAACCCGCCATTTTCAAGCGTTTCGAGGATCAGTTCGCGCTTGTCGGGTTCGACCACAAAGCAACCTTCGCTCGACCCTGGGCGTCCGCGGCTCGAAATCAGTTCGGCATTGAAATAGCGCCGCCGCTCGGGCTGATAGCTGTGCACAACAATATCGCGATACCGCATCTGGTTGTTCGACGGCTCCAAGCCATCGAGCCGAAGCGAAAGCCCGTTGATCCCAATATACCGCTCCGCGCCAATTGCTGCGCCAAGCGAGGATGAAAAGCTGTTGTAAACATTGCTGAATATCGTGGCAAAGCCGTCATCATCTGGATCTGACCCAATGCCGTGCGCAACTCGGATCGGACTGTCGAGCCCATCGCCCGTGCGCAAGTCGACCCGGTACAGGCGCGGATCGTTGCTGTGCTTGGCAAAATCTACGACCACGATCACCGCCGGGCCTGCATTGCGACCATAAGCGCAATAATAGTTACGGTATTTTTCAACGGCGGAAATGAACAATTTACCGTCCAGCCGCTGCTTCGGTGACGCTTTAGAACCATAATAGCCATAAGAGATCGCTCTGGCCGAAAGTCCAAGCGAAGCGCAGTCGATTTGCGCGCGCGGCGGCTTGACGTAAATCGGCTGCGCTACCGCTGCATCGCCAGTGCCCGTCTTGAACTCCACAGATGGCGTAGTCTGCGCAAAAGAAGGCGATGCGCCAAACGCAATCATTGCGATAATCGAAGTTCTAAAGTGCAAAATAAATCTCATCCGTTGTTAAAGCCCTGCCCAAAGCCCCTGTTTCAACGATGCGACCCTTATTAAGGTTCCATTATGCTGCATTTGCGAGATTCGGCAAGATCAGGTGAAACCCTGCCTTGTAAATCTTTATCAGAAGCGCCATTTTCCGATGATCCGCGCCCTCTTGCCTTACAAGAACAAATCTGGAACAAGCTGAACCTATGTCACTCACCCATATCAAGGTGCGCGGTGCGCGCGAGCATAATCTCAAGGGCGTCGATATCGACTTGCCGCGCGACAAGCTGATCGTGATTACCGGGCTTTCCGGTTCTGGCAAATCCAGTCTCGCGTTCGACACGATCTATGCCGAGGGCCAGCGACGTTACGTTGAGTCGCTCTCCGCTTATGCGCGGCAATTCCTTGAAATGATGCAGAAGCCCGATGTCGAGCATATCGAGGGGCTTAGTCCCGCGATCTCGATTGAGCAGAAAACCACCAGCCGCAACCCGCGCTCGACCGTGGCGACCGTGACCGAGATTTACGACTATATGCGCCTCCTCTGGGCGCGCGTTGGTGTGCCTTATTCGCCTGCAACCGGCCTGCCGATTACCGCGCAGACCGTCAGCCAGATGGTTGACCGCGTGATGGCGTTGCCCGAGGGCACCCGCGCCTTCCTGCTCGCGCCTGCCGTGCAGGGCCGCAAGGGCGAATATCGCAAGGAACTCGCCGAGTGGCAGCGCTCTGGCTACACCCGCGTCCGCATCGACGGCGAGATGTACGCCATCGAGGAAGCGCCCGCGCTCGACAAGAAATACAAGCACGACATTGAGGTCGTGGTTGACCGGATCGTTGTGAAGGACGGCATTCAGCAAAGGCTCGCCGAGAGTTTCGAGGCGGCGTTGAAGCTCGCCGATGGGCTGGCGTTTGTGGATTTGGCGGATGGGACGGTTGCTGAGCTTATGCAATCCGTCATCCCCGCGGAGGAGTTTCGAGTTGGACATGCCCCGCACGTCCAAGGATTGTCCGGGGGACAATCCGACCCGAAACTGATCTCGGGCGTTGGTGCACTGCCGCCTGAGACCCCTGCCTTCGCAGGGGTGACGAGTGAAGGAAATAGTAGCAGTTTAGCCGAAGCCAGAACTCCGTTCGTGTCGAGCGTAGACGAGACACCCATCGGCATTGCGCAACCTAACGGTGTCTCGACGATGCTCGACACGAACGGGAAAGAAAAGGCGGGAAAGAACGCCACAGGCGGCGCGATGAAAGGCACCGGCCTCCCCGCCAACCGAATCGTCTTTTCCGAAAAATTCGCCTGCCCGGTCAGCGGCTTCACCATCGCCGAAATCGCGCCGCGGCTGTTCTCCTTCAACGCCCCGCAAGGCGCGTGCCCTGATTGCGACGGCCTAGGCGAGCGGCAGGAGTTCGACCCGCAGCTTGTCGTCCCCAACGAGCATTTGTCCTTAAAAAAAGGTGCAGTCGTGCCGTGGGCGAAATCCAACCCGCCATCGCCATACTACATGCAGGTGCTGTCCAGCCTCGCCAAGGCCTATGACTTCACTCTCGACACCCCGTGGGAGGATCTGCTCCCCGACCAGAAGCTCATCATCCTCCACGGCACCGGCGGGCTACCGGTCGAGCTGACCTTCAAGGACGGGCGCAAGGAATATACCGTCAACAAGGCGTTCGAGGGCGTCATCGGCAACCTCAACCGCCGCCTATTGCAAACCGACAGCGCGTGGATGCGCGAGGAACTGTCGAAATACCAGACCTCGCAACCGTGCGAAACCTGCCACGGCGCGCGCCTCAAACCCGAAGCGCTCAGCGTCAAGATCGCGGGCGTAGACATCGCCACCCCCACCAAGATGAGCGTCGGCGATGCGCTCGTCTGGTTCGGCAATGTCGACCAGACGCTGACCAATCAGCAGCAGCAGATTGCCAAGGCGATCCTCAAGGAAATCAACGAACGGCTTGGCTTCCTCAACAATGTCGGGCTCGATTATCTCAACCTCGATCGCACCAGCGGCACCCTGTCCGGCGGCGAGAGCCAGCGAATCCGCCTCGCCAGCCAAATCGGCTCCGGCCTGTCGGGCGTGCTCTACGTCCTCGACGAACCCAGCATCGGTCTGCACCAGAAGGACAATGACCGCCTGCTCGCGACGCTGCGCCGTCTGCGCGATCTTGGCAACACCGTCATCGTCGTCGAACATGACGAGGACGCGATCCGAACCGCCGACTGGGTGGTCGACTTGGGCCCCGGCGCGGGCGTCCACGGCGGCAATGTCATGGCCGAAGGCACGCTCAAGCAAATCCTGAAGGCCAAGGGCAGCCTGACCGCCGATTATCTCAACGGCACCCGCGAAATCGCGGTCCCCAAGACGCGGCGCAAGGGCAACAAGAAGAAGCTGACCGTCCACAATGCCCGCGCCAACAACCTCAAAAACGTCACCGCGAGCATCCCGCTCGGCACCTTCTGCTGCATCACCGGCGTGTCGGGTTCGGGCAAGTCGAGCTTCACCATCGACACGCTCTACGCCTCGGCGGCGCGGTCCTTGAACGGCGCGCGCGTGATCGCTGGCGCGCATGACAAGATCACCGGCCTCGAACATTGCGACAAGGTGATCGACATCGACCAGTCGCCCATCGGCCGCACGCCGCGGTCGAACCCCGCGACCTATACCGGCGCGTTCACCAACATCCGCGACTGGTTCGCGCAGCTGCCCGAAAGCGCGGCGCGCGGATACAAGCCGGGGCGTTTCTCGTTCAACGTCAAGGGCGGCCGCTGCGAAACATGCAGCGGCGACGGCCTGATCAAGATCGAAATGCACTTCCTGCCCGACGTCTATGTGACGTGCGAGGAATGCAACGGCAAACGCTACAACCGCGAAACGCTTGAGGTCAAATGGAAGGGCCTCTCGATCGCCGATGTGCTCGACATGACGGTCGAGGACGCGGTCGAGGTCTTCAAGGCCGTCCCCCCGATCCGCGACAAGATGGCGATGCTGGCCGAGGTCGGGCTTGGCTATGTCAAGGTCGGGCAGCAGGCAACGACCCTATCGGGCGGCGAAGCGCAACGCGTGAAACTCGCCAAGGAACTCAGCCGCCGCAGCACCGGCCAGACGCTCTACATATTGGACGAGCCCACCACCGGGCTTCACTTTGAAGACGTCCGCAAATTATTGGAAGTCCTCCACCGCCTGGTCGAACAGGGCAACAGCGTGGTGGTGATCGAACATAATCTCGACGTCATCAAGACCGCGGACTGGGTGATCGACCTTGGGCCCGAAGGCGGCGTCAAGGGCGGGGAGATTGTTGCGGAAGGAACGCCGGAGCAGGTGGCGAAGGAGCCGAAGTCATATACCGGGCATTATTTGGCGCCGATGTTGGCGAAGGCGAAGTGAGGTTCAAACCCTATCTATCGTCATCCCGAACTTGTTTCGGGATAACAAGCGGCGGTGCGTTATCCTGAATCAAGTTCAGGATGACGAAGAATGGAGACAGCACCTCTCCCCTTCAGGGGAGAGGATACGAAGCCTTGCGAGCGGAGCGAACTAGGCGAAGTTGGTGAGGGGTTCCGCCCTATCGGCCTCGCACCACAAGCGCCAATTTGGTTCGCACAAAGACACGAAGGCACAAAGAAGGAGGGAAACACGATGCCAATCTTGACTTTCCCGACTTATGTAGTTACATAAAGTGAAAATCACGTTCGACCAGCTCAAGCGCGATATTACGCTGGCAGAACGTGGCTTCGATTTCGCCACAGATGCGGCGCTAGTCTTTGCAGGGATCACCATAACCCTGACGGATGCACGCTTCGAATATGGTGAGGAGCGGTTTCAAACCTATGGTCTGTTGAACAACCGAATGGTGATGGTGGTCTGGACAGCGCGCGGCGATGCGCGGCATGTCATGTCGATGAGGAAGTGCAATGAGCGAGAACAAGCCAAATTTGGAGAGCAACTGGGTCGATCCGGATGACGCGCCGATGTGGACGAAGGAAATGTTCGACGCCGCCGAAATCCGCATCGGCAACAAGGTCATCCGCCCCGCAACCGGGGTCCTGACCAAAGACGGCATCCGCCCCATCGGCCGCCCGCCCATCGGCGACGCGCCAAAGAAGCAGGTGACATTACGCCTCGACGCCGACCTAATCGACCGCTTCCGCGCGACCGGCAAAGGCTGGCAGTCGCGGATTAACGAGGCGTTGCGTAAGGCGGCGGGGATTTAGGGATTGCTTAAATTGCCCCAGAATTCATATGCAAGGGCCTGTAAGTTGAATTTAGCAAGGGATCACTTTTTTAAACTTTTAGTCCATGAGGAGGTTCGTATGATAAAGTCTGTTGGCCCGCTTGCCTTTCTAACAGCGACATTTGTCGCAGTATTAGGTGGCGTAGTATTTTGGGCTATAGGCGAGAACCAAACCGAAAAAATTGATCATGTCGGGAGCTTTATGAGTGGCGGAACAGCTGCTATCGCTATACTTTGGCTTGTCTATAACTCCCATCTGCAAAAACGCGAACTTTCTATTGCGATGATTACTTTGAAAGATACAAGACTTACTAACCTATTAGTCGAACTAGAACGCTCAATATACAACGATGCGACATATATTTTAAAAAGATTTAAAAACGAAATATCAAAAGACAATGAGTATACTTTAGAGGAATATACAGATCCGATAAAATTTATATCGGAATCAAAGGAATTCAAAACTTGGACGAATATGGAAAAAACTCGCGCCGAGCCGACAATAAATTTGACAATTATAAACATGAGAGAAAAGATGGAATGGATTAAAAGGGAGATTGAGAAAGTTGAAGGAATAAATTCAGTTCGAGGAAAAATATTGGCAACTTCAAATATTTCTCAAGCGGTGAGTGTTTTTGATTAAAAACTACAGTCCAAGCTTTCTCTTAATTTCATCAATCCTGGCGTTTCCATTTAGAGTATAGCTAGTTAAAAGCTTATCATCGAGTGTGATTTTTGATTCTTCTAAGAACGAAATAGCTACATTGCGGGTATTATCGGCATCTGCCCTAAACCGATCACGAAGTCCCTCTTCAGTCGTAATTGATGCATATCTGTTATTTTCGAGTTCTCGAATGGTAGCGTGCGCTTCAGAAATATTTGATCTACTATAATCTGCAAACACCGGTCGGATATATTTGTCATACAACCGATCTATTTCTTCCCGTTGTGTAAATGACATCTCGCCGACGTTTACTCTGTTAGTGAGTCTTTTCAGTTCATCACACAGCTCGCGCGCGCCCATCTGGATAAATTCCTCTGCCTCGGGGCGTACATAGCCTTCGGATGGAGTCCGCAAAAGCGCATAAAGTGAAATACCCGGCACTACTGGGCTGCGAGCGAATTCTGAGACAGATGCAAGAACTTCGCCAGGTTTGTCGCTACAAACATGATCAATTTCTACTGAAGGATCATTTTTACTAATGACCGCACTAGCTATGTTCCATGAATCAACACGATAATGAAAAACCTTATCATTAAAATCACGATTATCAGTTTTTGATCTCTTTCTAAACATTTTGTCAAAAGATTCGTTGTAGACTTTTTTAAATTCAGCGGTTTGAAATAACTCTATATCGATATTTTCAGATAATTGCTCAATAGTATTACTTTTCATCATTTTGATAAAATTTGAAAGATGCTCTGCATTTTGGGTCAGCTTTATCGACAAAAGAAATGATAGTGGATCTAAATCTGATGATGTTGCTACTAATCTATCGTTTTTAACTTGTTCGCGAAAATTACTAATGAACGAATTTAGTTTTTCACGTGACTCAGATAAATTTACGAATTTTTCTGCTCGGTGTGCAAGTTGATCGATTAGTTCTAATAAACTCGGAACAGACATCGCCGGAATAAAGCTCAACGACCTTTTATAGGACCCGATCAGCGAAAATATATTTCGACCGACAGCATCGTAGTGGCTATCGAGGGGGCCCATAGGACCAAAAATGTAGGGGTGTAAAATGCTAAAATCAAAGGAATATATTACACGCTCTTTTTGAGCATGATCCATGTCGGCAAGGACTTGCAGATATGAATTGCTATAGCCTGTGAAAATATTTCGAACGTCTTCAAGACTAGCAAGTTTACCATGCAAAGAATCCATTTTGGTTTTCCCCCCACCAGATAGGTTTTTCAAGCCATTACCCAGCAAGTGTCAAGTAAAACTACGATTAGTCCATGGGCAACTACGATGCCATGTGCGATGCACCCCCTACTCTGCGTTTCCGCGCCTCTGCGTAAACCAAATCCCCCTTCCCAACCCTCTCCAAACAACCAAACCCTCCCCATGTCTGCCTACAGCCCCGAATTCGAAGCCGAGCTACGCATCTACCGCCCCCCATCCATCTCCCGTTCATCCGGACTATGCTCTCCTCACCCCGGTCGCAGGAAAAGGGAGGAGTTTCCTTATGACTATCCACGCATATAAAAATGCCGCTGTGTCGGCGCTTGCCATCACCGCACTCGCCTGCGCCGCTCCTGCATTCGCGGCGGGTGATTATCATATCAAATTTGGCGGGGTCGATGGCGACACCAAGGGGAAGGACGACGGCAAGCAT
>JAIVFU010000167.1 GCA_020829485.1 Nostoc sp. CHAB 5834
GTGGCGGCTAGAAGGGTGGGGATCATTACTACGCCGAACCAACCGATGTAAATACGGTTGTTGGTGCTGGTGATCCACTCACAGAATCTATCCCATACGTTGGCGCTTGAGCGCTGTTGTAAGGTTGTTGTCATGGTTTTATAAGTGCGGTTAGTGATTTTATAATCAGGCGGTTTTGTCTTTGCCTGTGAATCTACTTTACAATGCTTTACAATTTTTAATCAAGTTTTATTACTTCAGTAAAGCTGATATAAGTTATTAGCTTTACTTATTGAAAGTTAAGTAACGAGGTTAGGATACGCCGAAGCTGTCTTTTGTATGACATCACAACATATATGGCTGTAGAAATTATTATTCTATTTTGGTTCTAAGCTGTCGCGCATTTAATTTGCACAACTAGGGCGGGCAAGATGCCCACCCCACAAGAGATTCATTTTTTTGAGGATGCAAATTAAAAGATTTTTAGCTTATTGCCTACTGGACTGGGAATAATAGCTTTGTAGATTACCGCTATTCCAAAAAAATTAACCCTCGGCTTACCACTGGGGGCTTTTTTTGTTTGGCAAAATGGCATATCTATAAATTAGACGATTGCTATGGTGTTTAAGTAGGATACATTCCATGCGAAAAGTACTGACTTGCATTACCCCTGGCTAACTACCAGGGGTTTTTATTGGATTTTCACTTTAGTAATTGTGGAACTCTAAAAAAAATTATTATTCATAAGCATCTTTCTGTAACTCAAATAGGAATGAAGTCATAAAATTATTTAAATGAATGAATGATCGCACTTCTACCACTCAAAGCAATGTATGAGTAGTGATTCTAGAATTCCCTGCATTTCCTTTATTAATGAGGGATAGCGATTTTAATTCACTGGGGAAGTGTCAATATAGGCTTATATCAAAGTGAAAAAATCAAGTGCAACGAATTAACAATGACAGAAGCTAAAAACGTAATCGGTGGAAACCTAGAAGCCTGCTGCACTTCTCCCATAACTGGGTTTTACCGCGACGGTTTTTGTCGCACAGGTGGTCAGGATTTCGGGTCGCATGTCGTATGCGCTCAAGTGACATCAGAATTCCTGGAGTTCACCAAATCCCACGGGAACGATCTAAGTACACCTGTTCCTGATTTTAATTTTCCTGGACTGAAGCCTGGCGATCGCTGGTGTTTGTGTGCTTCTCGCTGGCAAGAAGCTCTCGATGCTGGCGTTGCTCCACCCGTCATTCTCTCTGCAACCCATGCTAGAGCTTTGGAAATGGTTTCCCTAGACGAATTGAAAAAACATGCCTTAACTTCGTCTTGATTTGAAATTGGGCATTGGGATTAGGGGAAAGGTTACAGGGTACAGGTTATAGGGAATAATCTTTACCCTGTAACCTGTACCCTATTCCCTTCTTTACTCCCTGCTCCCCACTCCCCACTCCCCAGTTCAAAATCAACCCACTGAAACTTCCACAGGTAGTTTTAAGACATCGGCAACCATAGCAATCAATTTAGTGGGATCTATTGGCTTAGATAAATGCTGCTGAAACCCTGCTGAAAGGGCTTCTAGGCGGTCTTCCTCTCGCGTGTATGCTGTTAAAGCGATCGCTGGGATACGTCCACCTTTTTCTGGTTCCAAAGAGCGCAGTTTGCGAATCAGCGTATAACCATCTTGCTCTGACATGCCGATGTCGCTAATTAGGATATCTGGTTTTGCTTGTTCAAGTACTGCCAACGCTTCATCAACTGATGCTACCGCAGTGGCAAACGCCCCATATTCCTCAAACATAAAACTGAGAAAGTTACGGGTATCTGCTTCATCATCTACAACTAAAACTCTTAATCCAGCCAGGGGAGTGGATGCCATAGAGGAAGAAACTTCTCCTGTGGCTTCTCTACTGACCCTGCTAGCCCTATTGTCTTGTAGCAGTGGCAGTTTCACAGTAAAGGTTGCTCCTTCTCCTGTGCCTGCACTTTCGGCAAAGATTGTACCCTTGTGCAGTTCCACTAGATGACGGACGATCGCTAGCCCTAGACCTAATCCATTGTGCGATCGCGTTGTGGTACTATCTGCTTGCCGGAAACGCTCAAATACTTTAGGCAAAAACTCGGAACTGATACCAATTCCTGTATCGATAACTTGAATTTGGGCGTATTTGTGAGTTATTTCTTGTTCTTCACCACAGACTACTGACAGATTCACATCTACCCTGCCACCCTTAGGGGTAAACTTAATGGCATTAGTTAATAGGTTCCAGACAACTTGCTGTAACCGGGCTGGATCGCCATAAACTGACCCGACCGAAGTATCCAAAACAGTATTTAACTTAATATCTTTTGGTTCTGCTAGGGGACGCACTGCCTCTAAGGCTGCCTCCGTTACCGTGAGCAGATTCACCGCAGATACATTTAACCGCAACTGACCACGGATAATCCGGGATACATCTAAGATATCCTCAATTAGTTGCATCTGAGATATAGCGTTGCGTTCAATCGCCTCTAGGGCGCGGGAAGTGGCTTTTTCGTCAAGTTTCTTAGAGCGAAGGATTTTTGACCAGCCCAGCATTGAGGTTAAGGGTGTGCGAAGTTCGTGGGAGAGAACGGCGAGAAACTCATCTTTCATCCGATTTGCTGCTTCTGCTTCGGCTCTTGCTGTCTGTTCTCGAATCACTTGAGCGCGGACTTCTTCTGCTTGTTTGCGTTCAGTAATATCTTCGAGAGTGCCTACATATCCCAGCAATTCTCCTTGACCGGAAAGCATGGGTGATGAGCGAACTTGAACCCAACGGACGATACCATGAGTAGTTTGAAAGCGAAACTCTTCAGAGTAGTCACGACCTTCACAAATGTAGTTAGACCAAGTGGCGATTGCTCGTTCTCTATCTTCTGGATGAACAGATTCTAGCCATTTTTTTTGTAAACTCTCTGCCGCTTTCAAGCCACAAATTATCTGATAGCGAGGATTAGTATATCTACATCCTCCTTCAGTATCAATTTCAAAAATGCCAACGGGTGAACAAGTACTCAGCGATCGCAATCGTTCTTCACTTTGCCTGAGTGACCCATTCACAGCTACTAGCTGTGCTGCTTGTTGCTTAACGGCTTCTGTTTTCTTAAATAGTTCTACGAATACTGTTACCTTAGAAGTCAAAATATTGGGGTCTAATGGTTTGAGCAAATAATCAACTGCACCCAAGGCATAGCCTTTAAACAGCATTTGGTCGCTGGTGCTAAAGGCGGTGAGAAAGATAATTGGAGTGTGACGCGATCGCCCCCGATTGCGAATTAAGGTTGCAGTTTCAAAGCCATCCATCCCTGGCATTTGCACATCTAGCAAAATCACTGCAAAGTCTTGATGTAGCAGACACCTCAAAGCTTCTTCCCCAGAAGTAGCTCTTACCAGATTCTCTCCCAGTTTTTCCAGGATTGCTTCTAGTGCTAGCAAATTTTCTAGTTTATCATCCACTAGGAGGATGTTTACTTTGGGTTCCATCTGCATGGGTTTATTTCCGTAATTGACAAAGCTTGACCATTTGGGAAGCAATGTTTGAGAGTGTTAAAATCCAGTCTACTGCAACAGCAGAAATTGCTGCTTCTGGCATAACATCACTCTCAGCTGTGGCAGGTTCTTGTACGATAGTAAGTCCTCCCCGCGCTTTTATTTTCTTCAGACCTTGCGTACCATCTTGGTTTGCTCCTGTCAATATTACACCAATAACTTGCTCATTGTAGACATCGGCAGCTGACTCAAACAACACATCGATAGATGGTCTGGCATAAGAAACAGGCTCATCAGTCGAGAGGGCAAAGTGACCTGGTTCAACCAATAAGTGATAATCTGCTGGAGCTATGTAGATATGTCCTGGTAGTATTTCGTCTTTGTCTTCCACTTCTCGAATCGGCAAAGAAGTATATTCTTGTAATAACTCCTGGAGTGTGTTGTTAGACTCCTTGTGACGGTGTTGCACGATAGCGATCGGCACTAGAAAGTCTGCTGGTAAATTACCCAGGAGAATTTTTAAGGCTGATAATCCGCCCAAAGAAGTACCAATGACCACAATTTCAAATGCCACTTGTTTTCTCCTCACACCTGTTAGTGTGACTTGATGGCTCATCAAATCCTTTCAGCATTCTCCAGTTCCACCACAGCTACTAACTTACCTTGACTGGCTTTTATACCCACTAACCAAAATTATATATTTTTGTCATTTACATTACAATTAAAGATTTTATCATTGTGAAATACTTTACATAAAAAATATGGTTTTTATGGTTTTTTTGAATTTTAGTTAATGCCAGAATCGATACATTATATAAATATATTTTTGCTAAATCACTAACTTTTAAAAGTTTAATTATTATTGTTTTGACAATTCATAAAAATTTACTTAAGCTAAAGATAGGTTAAGGAAATCAACAAACGACAGCGATTTGGTTTAGCTCCATCAAAAATTGCTGTTGCAGACTATTGGCATGAGGAAATTAATCACAACAAAAATCATTCCCTAAAGGCAAGTTTACTAAATTTGTCTACAAAAAGCTAAGACATGATTAAGCGTATTGCGCCGCGCACATATTGAACAGATTGCGGTCAATTATAGATAGATACTTGTAGAGACGTTAGCGGGTATCAATCAATCATTGAAGTTTAACTAGCGATTTTGGCTTAAGGTCTTCTGGTTTATATCTCGTCAGGGATGGAATAAATCTAAAATCCAAAAGACGCTCGATAACTCGCTAACGCTACGCTATCGGCAATCCAAAATTGATTGACAAAAGTGCCGTAGATATGTCCAGGAGAATACAATGCTTGAGTATTTTACATCATTGAACGACCACAATTTACCTTATCCAGATACGATTCATCCCATCGTTGTCCACTTCGTAATTGCGATGGTGTTGTTTTCCTTTTTCTGTGACGTAGTTGGCTATTTTACTGGTAAATCCAGTCTTTTTGAGGTGAGTTGGTGGAACATGTTAGTTGCCACGATCGCCATCTTCGTGGCGATCCTTTTTGGTCAGTTTGAAGCGGGTTTAGCACAGCCTTACAGCCTCGCTAAATCGGTGCTGAATTTGCATACGTTGATTGGTTGGTCGCTTTCGGGAATCATCACAGCAATTACAGCTTGGCGCTATGTAATTCGTGCCCGTAATCCGCAAAAAATACCAATTTATTATTTGGGAGCCGGACTAGTTTTAACTTTGATAGTTGGGTTGCAAGTATATCTCGGAGATGAACTTGTTTGGGTGTATGGATTGCATACAGTGCCAGTTGTGGAAGCAGTAAAGGATGGTCTGTTGCGATGAACTCAGAATTAATTGATCAATTGAGCGGCTCTTTAGGCGCAAACGGATTACCTTACACAATTCCCATTCATCCCAACTTAGTGCATCTGACAATAGGTTTGTTCATCATTGGAATGACCTTTGATATTGTCGGTGTTCTGTTCCCCTTTGAAAAATGGGTCTTCAAATTTTTAGCAATTACTGTGGAACGTCAGAACTTATTTGATGTTGGCTGGTACAACATGCTAGCTGCCAGCATCATCACATTTTTCACAGTGGCAGCAGGCTTTTATGAAATGCTGTTGGCAACACCACCAGCTGATATGAAAAGTGCCTGGGGATTGCAGGCAATGGAAACTATGCTTTGGCATGGTGTAGGTGGTGTATTCTTATTAGCGCTGATTGTTGTCCTGACCATCTGGAGAGGATGGCAGCGCTTCGTTTGGGCCAAACAAGAATATAAACAGACAGATAGAGAAGTGCAATGGATCTATCTGTTGGCAGGCATAGCAATCATGTTCATTCTGTACGTCCACGGGACACTAGGGGCGCAAATGGCAGCCGAGTTTGGCGTACATAATACAGCAGATAATTTGCTGCGATCGCACCAAGACCTCAAATAAGTCATTTGTCAATTGTCCTTTGTCATTTGTTTAAAGTTACTAACCATTGACCAATGACCAATGACCAATGACTAATGACCAATGACCAATGACCAATGACCAATGACCAATGACCATGAAAATCCAGAAGATTTTAAATATTTTGACGCTGCTTACAGGCGCGATCGCAGTGACTATTACGAGTCTCTGGATCGGGAAGCAGGCTTACTCCTGGCTTCCCCCTCAAGCAGCAGCCGAATCCCTACTAATTGATGATTTGATTAGCTTCTTAGTAACTCTCGGTTCCTTCATCTTCTTGGGAGTAACAAGTACTTTAATGTATTCTGTTATTTTCCATCGGGCAGTCAAAGATGACTTCACCGATGGCCCCCCAATTGAAGGTAATATCACCTTAGAAGTTGTCTGGACAGCAATTCCAATTCTGTTAGTGTTGTGGATTGCGGGTTACAGCTATCAAGTTTACGAACAAATGGGGATTCAAGGCCCATCGGAAATAGTTCACTTGCATAATCCGTTGGGAATGGAATCGGCTTATGCAGAACCAAAAGATGCAGCAGCTAACGCTTTAGCGGAACCTGTAGAAAAAATCGACGTACTAGCCAAACAGTGGGCGTGGGTTTTTCATTATCCCGAAAGAGATATTACCAGTACCGAATTGCATTTACCTAGCGATCGCAGAATACGTTTAGCGCTGAAATCACAAGACGTTCTCCACGGCTTTTATATACCTGCATTTCGCCTCAAGCAGGATATTATTCCCAACCATGCGATCGACTTTGAATTTACTCCCATCCGTCCCGGCAAGTACCGATTGACCGATTCCCAATATAGCGGTACATACTTTGCGACGATGCAGGCGAATGTGGTTGTCGAATCTCCAGAAGATTATCAGCAATGGCTAGCACAAGCTGCAACCCAAAAGCCATCCGTTGCAAAAAATCAAGCAGCTTCTGAGTATGCCCAAACATCCAATCAATCAGTCAAAACTGGTTGGGTTACAGTTACACCTGCTGCACCTCCTCTAGTCAATTCACCTGGTTGAAAGGAAAGTAACCATGACTAATGTTCCTATTGAAGGTATTCTTCTCCCTGATGAGAAGCATAACCACGAATCTCCAAGTAATTGGAAAGAATACTTCAGCTTTAGTACTGACCACAAGGTAATTGGTATCCAGTATCTTGTTACCTCATTTTTCTTCTTTCTCGTCGGTGGTATCTTTGCGATGGTGATGCGGGGAGAACTGATGACACCCGAATCAGATTTAGTCGATCGCACCATCTACAACGGTATGTTCACCATGCACGGCACTGTGATGCTGTTTTTGTGGACATTTCCCTCACTGGTTGGTTTTGCCAACTATTTAGTACCCCTGATGATTGGGGCGCGAGATATGGCATTTCCCCGCCTTAACGCCGTCGCCTTTTGGATGGTGCCAGTAGTCGGAATTATCATGATGGGTAGCTTCTTTGTCCCTGGTGGCCCAGCCCAAGCCGGTTGGTGGTCTTATCCGCCAGTCAGTCTCCAGAATCCCACAGGTAACTTGATTAATGGTCAAGTTCTGTGGCTCTTAGCGGTGGCAATATCCGGCGTATCCTCAATTATGGGCGCAGTGAACTTTGTCACCACAATCGTGAAGATGCGGGCACCAGGAATGGGCTTCTTCAAAATGCCGTTGTTTGTCTGGGCAGTATTTAGCGCCCAGATTATCCAACTATTTGGACTACCGGCATTGACAGCTGGTGCGGTAATGCTGCTACTCGACCTCACAGCTGGTACTGCCTTTTTCGACCCCGCCAAGGGTGGTAATCCAGTAATGTTTGAGCATTACTTCTGGTTCTACTCCCACCCCGCCGTTTACGTGATTATTTTGCCCATCTTCGGCATTTTCTCGGAAATCTTTACAGTTTATTCACGTAAACCCTTATTTGGTTACAAAGTAGTTGCCGTTTCATCCATCTTGATTGCGATCGTCAGTGGTATTGTTTGGGTACACCACATGTACGTCAGTGGTACACCCGGCTGGATGCGGTTGATTTTCATGCTGACGACAATGTTTGTATCTGTCCCCACAGGAATTAAAGTATTTGCTTGGGTGGCAACTATTTGGGGCGGTAAACTGCGGCTAAATACCCCCATGCTCTTTGCCTTGGGTGCATTAATCATGTTTGTCTTCGCCGGAATCACAGGCATCATGCTTTCCTCAGTGCCCGTTGATGTCCACGTTAACAATACCTACTTTGTGGTAGGGCACTTCCACTATGTTCTTTACGGCACGGTGACAATGGGCTTGTATGCAGCCATCTATCACTGGTTCCCCAAAATGACTGGTCGGATGTACTCCGAAAGCTGGGGCAAAATCCACTTCTGGTTAGCCTTCATCGGCACCAACCTCAACTTTTTGCCCATGCACCCATTAGGATTGCAAGGAATGTTACGCCGAGTTGCTTCCTACGCCCCAGAGTATCAATTCTGGAACATCATCGCTAGCTTGGGCGGATTCCTCTTAGGAATGTCCACCTTGCCCTTCATATTCAACATGGTGATTTCTTGGATGCAAGGCGAGAAAGCAGCCGCTAACCCTTGGCGGGCAATCGGACTAGAGTGGTTAGTTTCTTCACCCCCCCCAGTAGAAAACTTTGAAGAAATCCCCATCATCATCTCCGAACCCTACGGCTACGGCAAATCAGAACCCTTAACATCCAACCTCCCAGAATAAACACAAACTATCGGGAAGACGCAAAAACCCTCCGCGTCCCTCTGCGCTTCCCTCCGCGACGGCAGTCGCTCATGGGGGAGACCCCCAAGACCGCGCTGCCTCTCCTTTGCGTTTCAAATTCCCCCTCAAAAACCAAAATGGACACCTATATCAATCCCCACGAATTGCACCACACAGCCGCAGAACATACCCACGACGAAGAAGGCAACAAGATGTTTGGCTTCATTGTCTTCCTCCTCTCAGAAAGCGTCATTTTCTTGAGTTTTTTCGCCGGATATGCCATCTACAAAACAACAACTCCTAACTGGCTACCTGCTGGTGTTTCTGGATTAGAAGTAAAAGAACCGACAATCAACACGATAATTCTTGTCGCCAGTAGTTTTGTGATTTACTTAGCAGAACGTGCCCTGCAACGCCATGACTTAGTAAAATTTCGCCTGTTTCTCTTGACAACAATGGCGATGGGTACTTACTTTTTGGTTGGGCAAGCGATTGAATGGAACGGCCTCGATTTTGGCTTCACCACAGGGGTATTTGGTGGAACGTTTTACCTGCTAACAGGTTTCCACGGTTTGCACGTTTTCACCGGCATTCTGTTGCAGTCAATAATTTTGGTACGTTCTTTCATCCCTGGCAACTACGACACAGGGCACTTCGGCGTGAACGCGACTTCGTTGTTCTGGCACTTCGTCGATGTTATCTGGATTATTTTGTTTATCCTAATCTACGTCTGGCAGTAAATGAGAATGAGGGAGAAATTTCTCCCTCTGCTTGTTTCTCTTTAGCAACACATCCTTCGGTAAAGACGCGATGAATCGCGTCTCTACAAGTGGTTTATTTGTCGCACTCTTTTTTTAAATTGGTAATTAGACTAAATAACTCGTATTTGGCACGATCGCAAATAAGGCATACTCATACCAAGCAGTCCATAAGAAACTGCGAATCCATCGCTGGCGCTTTTCGGGACTCAATTCATATTCAAACGCGCCACTAGATACATCAATGGAAGATAAATGAGAGTTACAACCACAGCCGTGTTGATAAGTAAAACCGTATTTAGAAGCAATACTTTGCACCTTCATTTGAATCGCAAATACTTTACCTGCATGGAGTATGGCATCCCAAGCACGTTTGTGTTCAATATCGCGCTGATCAAATCTTAAGGCGCGTTCTTCAAAAACATGATCGCGGTAAATTGGTGCTAGATGCACATGATAGAAGCTGGCAGGTAGTTCATAACCAAACTCGTTGAATAAATCTATACCAATGCGAGCGACTTTTACTTCATTAGCATACTCTGTCCCCTTTGACTCCACATCACGGAGAATTTCTGCAAAGTTCGGATAGCTGTGTTTGAGAAAGTCTTGCCCAAAAAACTCTAGGGTTTCCCATGCTAGTTGTGTAAATAGCTGGGAGAATGATGGTATTAAGTGAGCTAGTTGGGGGCGATCGCTAAACAAGTATCACCATGCTGTAATTTGTATAGGAACAACTGCGCCATCTCAACATAGCTTTGGGGATGGGAAAGTCCGATACTCGTGTTTCCTCTAGCAATGTCTTGCCATATAGAAGGCAGTTGAGAAACGTGAACCGCATTTTCTCCAGCAATGACTGCAACAGGAGGACATTCGAGAAGCTGCATCGACAATCTCCTTTAAGACTTTAATGTGTAATTTACCTTAAGCGATCGCTAAGTCTATCTTCTGAACACAATTAAAAATGTTTGACAGACTGTCTTTTGACAGCGATCGTAGCTTTGTTTATAATATTTTTTTCTGAAAAATACTTAGTGCTAATTAGAATACACTTTTAGTTATATTCTCTCTATGTTTACGGTTAAATTCACCTAAATCAACATGAGTTCCAATACTGCTCGGTTAAGGAGAAATAGAGGGTAAAACAAAGAAAATAGTGTTCGCGTATGTATTACGCGAACAAGATGATTGGACTTACTTTTTCTCTTTGAGGCTATCGTACAAGTCCACCCAAT
>JAIVFU010000168.1 GCA_020829485.1 Nostoc sp. CHAB 5834
CTGAATGTCACCTACGGGTACATCAATCAGTTGCGTAACGGCTTGCGCGATGTGAAGCTCATTTCCGATGACTTCACTCGCAGCTGCGCCGCCTACCTCAACGTTCCGCGCATGACGGTGCTCGTCCTTTCGGGGCGCGTCACTGCCAGTGACTTTTTCCAATCGAATGAACAGATGGGGTCCGAGCTCTCCCGGGCCATGGCCTTCATCACGGAAGACCCTGCGTGGGGGCCTCTGATTACCGCTGAACTACGCCAGTCGAGCAACGAGAGCAAATACGCTCTTGTCCGCTTGTACGAAAAGGCCAACGGAAAAGTGCTCATGAGCAATTGCCTTGACCCTCAGCAACTGCTGGCGGACATGCAATCTGTTCCTATTGGCGAAACTGCTACTGCATAAAGGATTGTGAATATCTTGCTTCGGTAACTACCGTAAGCCACAGCAGTAGTTCCATTTCTCTCATGATTCAGAGGCCTCTTCTTCGGAAGAGGCCTTTCTCTATTCCGCCGCACCTTGATTTGAGTGTTAGTATTTCTGAGGGTGTGCGTGGCTTACGCCCCACAATATAAATTTTAGATTCGATGGTATTGGGCAAATTTTAGATGCTGTGCTAAAATCTAAATACCATAAAACTGAGGACAACATGAAATACGCGCTATTCGCCCTAGTCGCAGTCCTGGCTACAGGATGCGCATCCTATAAGCACCCGCCTGCCCTGGCTGTTGAAAAACTCCCTGCTGACAAAGTTCGCTTCGCAAAAAGCGCAGTGTCGGCTTCCGAACTGAACGCTAAGTCATTTGAGACGGTGGCTCGTGCAAGCAATGAGCAATGTGTTCGCAAAGGCTCCCGCATTCCCTTTGTCACCTACACGAATCCTGCGATTCGCAACGATGAGAACCTGCGCGCGGCCTATGCGCATGCCGGCTGGGTTGGACCCCCTCGACTTGTCGCTACGCATGCCTCTGCAGCCGCTGTAGATGGGAAGTACATCGCTAGTGTTGGGGGTAAGAAAATCTCGCCTGGTGAGGCCTACATTGCTTACACCTCCGCGTACGACCTCGCTAAGGACAAGAAGCCGATTCCCGTGACTTTCACGGACGGTACGTTCGCCACCTTCACACACTACGAAGGCTGCATGGGCTTGGCGATGGTTGAGCCCACTGACCCTGACAAGTTTGCTAAGAACTCGGGCTTTTCTCTTGAAGTGTTGCCTCTTGCGTGGGGCCTGGTTCCTGAAATTGAAGACGAACGGCTATTCCTGATGGGACGTGCGTTGTATTTTGTTTCTGGCCCTGGAGCTGGTTCCTTGGAAGTCTCTTCGTTGGCGGGCAAGGTCGCTGGCGGATTTGTCAAAGGGTTGACCTTCGGCTTGGGAACAATGGTCTACAACCCCGCTACCACTATCTATAGCGTGACTCGTGCGCGAATGGTGGGGGATGCCGATGTGTTTGGTTTCCATGCAGCTGTTCGGGCTGGTGCTGACCCTAAGCGCATCCTGAACTTTGTTGAGAACAATGCAGCCAAGGCCCCCTATGGCATCGAGGAGCTGCTTTTCAGCGCTGAGCGTGTGGAGACCATCAGAAAGCTCGCAAACGGTGCTGCAGACGTGGCCACCGCCAAGTAGACGCAACTACTAAAAAAAGCCGTCGAGCTACACGCCGACGGCTTTTTGCTTTATGGCCCCGGGAGAGTCCTTGTCACCGGTTGGCTTCCCACCATCTCAAAACGGCCCTCGCAAGCGTGTCTGTGGGGTCAATGAAGGCGATACCGCTGTTCCTTGCGTCCAGCACCACTGGAAGTTCGGTGCAGCCCAGGATGACCGCGTCGGCTCCACGATGAGCCAGCGCTTCAGCCGCACGTCGAGCCAGCTCCCTTCCCTGCTCCAACTCACCTCTCTTGACCGCATAGATAGCGGGATGGACCAAGGTGTCCAGCTCTTCATCGTTGGGCAACAGCCAATGTATGTCAGTGTTTCGGCCGGTGTAAATGCCGGACTGAATGGTTGCTCGTGTACCAAGCAGTCCTATCCGAGGAGCACTGCCTGCCATTCCTTTGACCGAGCAGGCCAAGGCTTCATCAACGATGTGCAAACAGTCCACGCCGGCCCGCTTGCGAATCTCTTCGTACCAGATGTGCACGGTATTGCACGGCAGCACCAAGAGACTACAGCCTCCAGCTATAAGCCGGTCGACACAATCAAACAAAGCGGGAATTGGGCTGGGCCCTGACATTGAGTAGGCGTCGACCAAGTCCGGTATCTGCGGAATGGAAGCAATCAACAAGGGAACGTGTTCTTGGTCGCTGACTGCCGAAGCTTGGATGGTCAGTTTCCGATAGAAGTCCACGGTTGAAAGGGGTCCTAGTCCGCCCAGAACTCCCACCAGTGGAATGAAAGCAGGTTTCCTGTTCATGGGGCAGCTCGGATGAATTCGGCAATAGGCGGCAACTCCAGCAGCTCCTTATGACCGCCGGGGAAAATGTCTGGATGGTGTTTATTGAAGTAGAAATCGTAGTGGGCCGGCGCCCTCGCTTCAATACACCGGTAGAGCGATTCGACGCGCTCTCCGATGGCGAAATATAGGGAGTGGTGAG
The DNA here is from genome assembly GCA_020829485.1 of Nostoc sp. CHAB 5834. The sequence continues at coordinate 2,593 of JAIVFU010000168.1, forward strand.
CACTCTCAATATGGAAGCCGTTCTCTGCGCCTTCCAAGACCCGTAGGCCCATTTGTCGATAGACGCGAATCAAGGGGCGCAGTGCGGCCGCAAGCATCCACTCCGCCCCCTCCAGGTAGGCCCAGTAGGCTGAGGCCTTGCTGAGTGCACGAGTGACCACTGACGCCCCCGTCCCTTGCTCCACTGCAAAACGGTCTAGGTAGGCAAAAGGTGCATTGCTCACCTCGCGGATGTCCATGCCTAGTGGAAGTGCGATAGCAGAGCTTCTGGAACAGCGAATCCGTACGGTGCCTAGCACCGCATCAGTTTCTTTGTGACGGGCGACGAGCACGGCAGATTGCTCGTCGAAATGGTCGAGCACTCCAATTGCGCCTTGCAATGCAGGCTTGTAGTCATGCCGGGAATAGGCCTCTGCCCGAATTTTCCCAATCTCAGAAGCAGCGGTTGCTAAGTCTTTTTCGACTTGAACCACAAAGGGCAGAGTTTCAATTGAATAGTTGTCAAATTTCCGAGTCGGACACATGGGCTATCTCTCATTTATTGGGAGCCAAAAACCCTGTATAGCCATACAAAAATAACGACTATCAATGAAATTGTATGCGGATATAAAAAATATAGTTACCGGTGACTATATTTGATATAGCCCAAAGGAATGAAGGATGGAAAAGTCGAATGTGGGGCGGCCTCGCCTTTACGGTAGCTCGGCCGAAAAGATGTCTGCTTTCAGAAGCAAGCAGCTAAGTATCGGTTATGTCCGCAAAGAAGTTCTGGTGAGCGAAGAGAGTCAACTGGCCCTGAGCGCGCTGGCCACAAAGCATGGCGTGAGTGTTCTCGACGTCGCATCGAGCATCCTAGAAGAAGGGGTTAAGCGATTGCAATTAGAAGAACAATTAACCCAAATTAATGGGGCTTTATCTCAGTCAGCTCTTATTCAAGGTTCGCCTCTTGTAACAGCTTCATCTGCAAATCAAATCACCGAATTTTTTAACAAGCGAAAAAAATATAAATGACACACAAAACCAACCTCGATATTTTCTTGGAAAATATCCAAAACAAGCCCTTTCAACCGATGGCCATGCGAGGGGGACTGCAGAGTTTCGACAACTTCCGCCCGCCGGCAGCCAAGATGCTTCCGCCTGTCATTTATGAACTTCTCTCAAAGCCTGTGGACTTTTACCGTCCTAAAGGAGAGGCCGTGGCGCTGACGCCAGAGTCCGTTACCCACGTAGCATTTGCGCTCGATGAGTCCTCCTCGATGTCCCGCGACAAGCACGCAACCATTGAGGGGTACAACGCTCAACTAGACGCCAGGCGTGATGATGACAAGGAAGTAGGGGACCTTCGTTTCACAGACTGCCGCTTCAGCTCGGAAGTCCGTTTTCCCTGCCTGTGCAAGAGCATCAATGAAATGGAAAACCTCACCCTTGAGACCTACACCCCCTCGGGTGGGACGAGCCTTTACGACGCCCTTGGTGAAACCATTGCAATGCTGCTAAGCACAGAAGAAATCTGGGCACCTACCACTGCCTGCCTCGTGACTCTGTTCACCGACGGCGAAGAGAACACCTCGCGAACCTTCAGCGCAAGCATTCTCCGGGAGGTCATTGCTTGCCTTGAAGCGACTGGACGCTGGACGTTTCTTCTCTTGGGTCCCCGGTCAAGCGTCGGGTCCTTGGCGGATATCCTTGCTATCGACCGGCGTAATGTTGAGGGATACGACATCTCTACAGCTGCAGGAAAAACCGAGGCGTTCTCTAAAGTGGTGGGAGCGACCAACTCTTACATGGCTATGCGCTCAATGGGTGGCTCAAAGCTTGAGGCAGCTTTCGCCACGGAACTACCAAAGACCTGACTACCCCCAGCCTAGGCGTCGTTCATGCTTTTGTTGAGGTCTTTCAGAGTAAGCCCGGAACTTTTAATCCGGGCTTCCAGTTCTTGGACAGCCTCTAGGACACGCTGCTCGGCCGTCGCCATGGCTCGAATGAGGGCGGCGGTATCAGCAACCACCCCTGCTTTGGCTTCAACGGCCTTTTGCTCGCCTTCTCCGCTTATGCGCAGTACATAGGAGAGCAACCAAGTCGCTGCGCTAGTCAGATTCTTGCAATACGCGACCGGGGTGTCGTACTCCTGGCCGGCGCTCTTGGAGCCTTCACCGTACCTTTTGACTACGACAACGTTGAACGAGTAGGTGTCAGGGCGAATTCGGTAGCCTACGATTTCATTGGGTACGAGCTGAAGGGACATGTAGCATTTCAAAAGTGTTTCTCAGTCTAGGTACTGGCGCTGCTGTTTTTTATGCAAAAAATCGTGAGCACATTCCCACAGCACTACGGCGGCTGCGAAAGTCGATAGCCATAGCGCCAAGGGCATCCAGAGATAGGCGACGCAAAAGGCAGCACCAACTTGCATAGGGCGGGCCCAAATACCCTTCAAAGAAGCGTAACTTGAAAGCTTGCAAAAGGCTGCGATACCGAAAACAGCTGTCGCAATAGCAAGGGACCCTTGAAGACTTGGCAAAGGAATAGCTTGGTACAGAACACTGAGCCCGAAGGCCAGCGCCGAAAGGGGCACTGGCAAAACACTGCTGCGCGACAGCAGCAATGCAGCGGCAATGCACAGCCAACCGGCCGACGAGGCCCATACGGTGAAGGCGGGGTGTTCATTCGAAGTCCACCACACCGCCATCCCCCAAGCAAGTGCGGCAACCTCAAGCGAAACATAGCGGGGAGAGTAGCTTTTTTTGCAGCAGTGAGTACGTCCCCGAAGCAGTAGATACCCGAGAATCGGAAGGTTGTGCTTCCACTTGATGCGCGTTCCGCAGCAGGCACAGCTGGACGGTGGATTTGACAGTGATATCGAGGGGCGGAGCCCTAGTTCGCGACTGTTCTCAATGAGGGGGAAGCGATAAACTAAAACGGTAAGAAAGCTTCCGATACACGCGGACACGGCCGCCCATACAAGGGGGAACTGGACCAGAGATTGGAGCAGGTCGGGCATGTCAGGGCTTTCTTCTCGTTGAATTGAAAAGAGGCGGGGCCCACCAGGGTGCCCCGCCTCTTTGATGTAACCCGAAAGCGATGCTTCGAAGTTGCGTACGTTGAAAACGTAGAACTCCCCCCGTCTAGGGCATCCTTCCAGGAGGTGCTTCGCGTGCACCTACTGGCATCCCGCCTGCCAGCTGACTTTGGTTAATGTCGCAGGAAGGTCCTTCAACCTTCTTCACCGGAACACTCCGGACTCAGTCGTCCGCTATCACTGAGCGGCAATATTTGCAACTTGAGGTGCTTTGCAGCTGACGCGGACCCCCGCGCCTTAACTCACTTGCAACGCTGAACTTCTGCACACACCAGGCCTCGCGACCTCCCGCTAAATTTATTAGACGCCTAACGAGAAACGTCGCCTTTTTGCACTAACCTGACTTCAATCAGGAGCGGCCATAACCAGGTATAGCCGGTGCTTTATGGCAGCTAAAGGCACTGCGAGACGTGCCGGGCGTTTCATCGCCTGCTGACATGAGAGGAGAAGGCCCCCCTCGGATAACGGTACTTAGATGACAAAGCGTTTAAGCTTCAGCTTGTAAGCCTCGGTACCTTACGGTATAGGTCACTTTTTTATACACGTATCCTCATGCTGGAGGCGGCACCCCGATTCGAACGGGGGTACGGAGATTTGCAATCACCTGCCTGGCCGCTTGGCTATGCCGCCGCATGTTTTGTTTGGAGGAGAGGACAGGATTCGAACCTGCGGGCACTATTGCTAGCACCAACTGCTTTCCAAGCAGCCGCTTTAACCCACTCGGCCACCTCTCCGTATCTAATGTCAAGGTTCCCTACGAAGCCTGAGAATTCACGCCGCTAATGCTTGCTTGATGAGAGCGGAGGCCTCAGCGCCTTCAAATGCACCGCCCGTCCGGTCGCGCAAAGCCTTCATGACAGTCCCTGTAACCTTGGGAGACCGGTCTTCTACTCCTGCAAGGATTTCGAGTACAAGAGCGCTCAGCGCATCACCAGTCACCATCTTTGGCAAGAAACTCAAGATGAGGTCCCGTTCTCGCACAGCCCGCTCGCGGGCCACTTCATTGTTCACCAGGGCAATGGTGTCCTCTAAACCTTTGATGAACCGTCGTGCGGTCTTGATGACATCTTCATCTGTAGAAGCGCCAGTGCCCTTATCTGGGCCTACGCGTGAAGCCTCCGCGAAAAGCGTGACTAGCACTGTAGCCTTTTCTACCTCACGAGCCTTTCGAGCTTCTAGCGAAGCCTCTTTGATTTTGTCTAGGATGGACATAAAGCACCTTAAAAAATGGCGTCCGCGGTAGGAGTCGAACCTACAACCGGCGGTTTTGGAGACCGCTGTTCTGCCAGTTGAACTACACAGACATATTTAAAATTAATCGACTTGTTTTGGCGGAGTAGCAGGGATTCGAACCCTGGCGGCGTGTTAGCACCGACCGCTTAGCAGGCGGCTCCCTTAGTCCACTCGGGCACTACTCCGGGATATTAAATTACTGGTGCCAAGAGAAGGGCTCGAACCTTCGACGCCAGGCTCTTCAAACCTGCGCTCTACCAACTGAGCTATCAAGGCAAATAATGAAGGAGGTAAATTTCCTTCAAAGAAAAAACTTTGTGGACGCACCTGGAATCGAACCAGGACAGCGATGCGGGAGATTTACAGTCTCTTGAGCTCAACCAATGCTCAGTACGTCCACAAAATTTTCTCAATTGGTGCCCAGGGCGGGACTCGAACCCGCACAGCTTTCGCTACCGCCCCCTCAAGACGGCGTGTCTACCATTTTCACCACCTGGGCAAGGTTTGGAGGCTAATCCTGGAATCGAACCAGGGGCCCTCCCCGTATGAAGGGGATGCTCTACCGCTGAGCTAATTAGCCGGGGTTATCAATTCAGCAGATTAAAGAGGTGCTGCTCTTCGCAAATGGAGGAAGTGGCGGGATTCGAACCCGCGAACCTATCACTAGATTAGTAGTTTTCAAGACTACGACCTTAAGCCACTCAGACACACTTCCATATTTGGCGGGGGTAGAGGGATTCGAACCCCCGAATGCCTGAATCAAAGTCAGGTGCCTTAGACCAACTTGGCGATACCCCTAAATATCTTTCTTTAAATGGTAGGCTGAGGGGGAATCGAACCCACCTACCAATCGATTATGAGTCGACTGCTAATACCATTAAGCTTCCAGCCCAATTAAGAGGAGTTCCTCTTAAGTACCATCTCTGGAGCGGAGAAAGAGTCTCGAACTCTCGACCTCAACCATGGCAAGGTTGTGCTCTACCAACTGAGCTATCTCCGCATAATTCATGTAAACGGGCTGTCATTTTTCCGGTGTTTCCCCCAACTCATTCTGTGCACCAGGAGTGAGCGCGTAGTACCCGACAGCTAGGTATCGTCACAAGCTCTCCCAATGCTGGGTGGCACGCCTGATTCGACTTTTAGCATCCGTTTGCATGAAGGGACTTTTTCAAATCCCTTGCGATTCGCATTTCAGCTAAATTATAGCACGAAATACTGTATATAAACACATATTCATTCGATTTCAATCAACATCTCAATTTCTTGAAATGCGATAATTCTCATTTTGTTCACGGAAATCCCGTATAACGATATGTGTTCTCGATAAATTTTTAAAGAACGACCCTAGTGGGTTGCCGTGCGATGACGGTAGAGCTCTAAGCTCAACGGAGGGGAGTGGTGCGAGGGATGCTGGTCACGTAGTGTCAGCAAGGCCATCTTGAAATCCCGTCCGGTTAAACCTGACGGGCGAGGGCCTGTCAGGGGTTAGGCGCTAAGCTTAAGCCAGCACTGGCTAAAGCATGCCATGGGGGAGGATGACCAACTTGCTATCTGATAGCTCGGGTAACCCGACTGAGCGCGCGCACCGACGCTGCTTGCAGAAGCAGTACGGTTGGAGGTGCGAGAGTTCAGGGCGGACATTTGGGTTACCAGTTAGTTGTTGAATTGAATTTTAGGTTGTCAAGGACGGCTTGTCAAGCGCCCTCAAGAATTTTTCTGTACAAACAGTCTAGCGTAAAGTTTTATACGTTTTCAAGATTTTTTTGCATTTGTGCATCAACGCAACTTTTTTAGCCTCTGCTCATTCTCGTAGTCAGTGCGGCAGTCGACGTCGCAGAAGAGCTTACGGCTCCTGTCTGTGTCCCCTTCCTCAAAGGCTGCTTCGCAAAAGTAACAGTGATACTTGGGAGTCAGGGCCGCCTTTCCCGCGGCTAGCGTTGCCAGCGACTGATTCAGCCAGCGCTCCGCTTGTTCATTTGCAATGTCAATTTCATCAGCCATGTCAGTCAATCTTTAAAATTCAATTGTTGGTATAGGAGGGTGTTTTAAACACCTAATGACGTATAGCCACAAAAAAGGGCATGCCTGTAGCCCTAAAATATGAGAGCGACCCTTTGAGAACTGTTGGGCATGTAAGCGCGCTCCGAGGTCAGTTGATTTGCTGAAGCAGGTGCTATACGAACGATGACTCTTCATCGTTTTCTAAAGAAGCCCCAGGCAACCCAGATGGTCACTAAGGAGTGCGAGCATGTTCGTTGGTCGTAAAGATGCGTGGGCCCTAATGGGTATCGGAGCTAGCGTTGCTGCTGCAAGCCCTTGGCTAGCCGGCAATCCCTTGGTACTTCCGGCCTTGTTGGGGCCAGCTCTGGGAGCCGCGTGGTTTGGCGCACAACAAACAAAGGAATGGCTCGACCGTACTGACGTTGAAAAGCGAGAGAAGTTCATCCTTCCTTCCGACGAAAATTTCGGGCTATTCATGCCGTCCAAAAAGGGACTTCGAATTGGGTACACCCAAGACAATGCGCAGCCCTTGGACATCGAAGACAACTTCCTGCAACGCCACACGGCAATCATCGGGCAGTCCGGTGTGGGTAAGACAACGTTGGGCGAATTCTTACTGTGGCAGCAAGCCAGCCGGGGCGGTGGCTTCATCTTCATCGACGCAAAATTGGACGCCGATACCCGCGACAAGCTAGCTTTGATGATGAAACTTCTCGGTCGGGCTGACGACTTCTATGTACTGAACGTCGACGAACCACACAACAGCCACACCTACAACCCCATTCTCCGAGGCGACTCAGATGAGGTGGCCTCACGGCTTTTGAACCTTCTGCCAAGCGCTGAAAACTCGCCTGGCGCTGACTTCTATCGTCAGCAGGCCATGTACGCCCTAACGGTGCTGACAGGCGCTCTGAAGGCGGCAAAACGTCGGTACCACTTTTCAGACCTTTCAATCCTCTTGCAGTCGGACCGAGCGCTGGAATCAATGCTACGGCTGCCCATCACTCCCCAAGCTCGCATGCCTTTGGAGGTGTTCCTCAACCAATTCCGGAAGAAAGACAAGACCGGCTCCGTTCTCGACGTCGACAAAATCAAGAACACCCTTGGCGGTATGTCTGGGCGTATCGCCCAATTCGCACAAGGAAAGTTCGGCCAGGTCTTCAACACCTACACACCTGAAATTGACCTCACGGACATCGTGATGGGCAATAAATGCCTGTACGTGATGCTCCCTACTATGGGTAAGGACCAGGCTGCGTTGAACCTAGGGAAGATGATTCTTTCTGACCTTCGGACGGCCGTTTACAACGTTCAAGGTACGAAGAAGGCTCTCCGACCAAACCCTCCGTTTCTGGTATTTGCCGACGAGATGGGTAGCTACGTTATGCAGGGTATCGCGCGTCTTTTCGAGCAGGCTCGTAGCGCGGGTATCTGCATGATTCCGGCGTTCCAGACATTCGCGAACTTGCGAGCTATTTCCCCTGATTTCGAGGACATCATCATCGGAAATACGTGGAACAAGATTTTCTTCAAGTTCGCTTCAAAAGACAGCCCTGAAACTGCCGCAGAAATCATCGGCAAGACCAAAAAATACATCAAATCACTGTCTA
>JAIVFU010000169.1 GCA_020829485.1 Nostoc sp. CHAB 5834
CAGGTTGCCGCGCAGGCCGGTGTTGATCTGATAGACATCCGTATTGTTGTTCTGAATACGGGCCCCCACTTCCGACATCCGCCGGTCGAAGTTCAGCGGCAGCGCCGGATTCGGACGCGAGTTGGCATAGGCCAGCAGCGCCGGAGAGTTCTGCACGAAGAAGTTGGTGACCGGGATCGAGATACCCGTCGCCGGGGTCGGTGCCAGCTGCGTGGTGTTACGGCTGTCGGTGTAGAAGACTTCGGCAAAGGCCTCGACGCCCTCGATGACGTCATAGTGGCCCATCAGCGCGATGTTGAAACGCTCCGACGGCGACTGCAGCAGGTTGACCGGTGCGAAGTCATAGCGGTCGCTGGTCGGGCCCAGGCCGAAATCGTTGTTGAACGGACCGGGGACGCCCGGCGTACGGAACGAGCGGCGGCAGGGGTTGGCCGTGGGGCACCCTGCAGCTGTGAAGTTGTTAGTGCCGAGATTGTTGAGGCCACCATATTCACCGGTGCCCGAACCGCCAGCGGCGCTGGACACGGACCATGGGCGATCCGAGTTGGGCAGGAAGCCGTCGCGATCGGAGTAACCGACGAAGCCGGTGACGTTGCCGCGGTCGTCGGCAAAGTTCGAGCCGAAGGTCATCGATGCGTTGAACTGCTCGCCGTCCCCAAAGCCGGAGATGCCGTACTGGGTGTCGAAGCCGAAGCCTTCGTAGTTGCGCTTGAAGATGAAGTTGACGACGCCAGCCAGGGCGTCAGAGCCGTACACGGCCGACGCACCACCGGTGACCACTTCCACACGCTCGATCAGCGAGGCGGGAATGCTGTTCAGGTCGACGGCGTTGCTCTTGTCATAGGGGATGAAGCGGTGGCCGTTGACCAGCACCAGGGTCCGGCTGGCGCCCAGACCACGCAGATCGACGGTGGCCGAACCGTTCGAAGGGTTGTTCGAGTTCGCGGACAGGCCGGGCACCACCTGCGGCAGTTGGTTCAGGATCTGCTCGACGTTCACGTCGCCGCGCGCCTGAATCTGCTCGGACGTCACGGTCGAGATCGGGCTGTTGGCGACATAGTCCTGACGAACAATGCGCGAGCCGGTGACGACGACGTCATCGAGAGCGGTCGGACCCTCTGCGTCCTGCGCCATGGCCGGCGCAGCGAATGCGAGTGCCGAGGCCCCTGCAATCATGGTCGTCGCCAGCAGGCGGCGGCGGTTTTGATGAACCTTCAAGTCTAGTCTCCCCTCATGGTGCCCGGGAGCAGTGACGCTCATGTTGCGGGACACCGCAGTTGCGTAAATATTGACCTTGCGGCAGGCCGGAGCCTCGCAATCCCGTGGAGTTAGTCACCGACTCGCCTGTTACGCTAGAAAATTACACCGCCGTAAGGTCACTGTCGGAAAGGTGTCGCATTCTTGACACGTACCAGTACATGCCAAATGGCTAGCCCTCACAACCCCGGCCTGCGACACTCCCTGGTCCCCAAGCGCCTGCCCACCGAGGAATTCATGGTTGCCAGAATCTTAAGCGCCGCCGTTTGCTGCAGCTTGCTTGCGATTGGCACGTCCGCTGTATCTCAGGAGCGGTCGAACGCCGCAATGCCGCCGGTCGTCTCCGATCTGGTGAACTGCCGTGCGATCGCCGCCGCCACCGATCGACTCGCCTGCTTCGACCGCTCGACCGAAAGCCTCCAGACCGTCCTGTCCAGCGGCGAGCTTCTGGTGGTCGATCGCGCCCAGGCGACAGCGGCGCGGCGACAAGCTTTCGGGTCGACCATGGCCCCCGCCGACATCCTGCAACCCCCGCGACCCGAGGACCGGATCGACGCCATCGAGACCACCCTGGTCCGCGCCAGCCAAGCCGACGACAACCGCTGGACCTTCGTCCTGGCCGACGGCAGCACCTGGCGACAGACGGACACCGACCGCGTTCGTATCGTCAACCGCGAAGGCGAAGCCGTGAGAGTTCGAAGAGGCGCTCTGGGAAGCTATCTTCTCACCGTCGGACGCAGCGGCGTGGTTCGCGTCAGGAGACAATAGTCATGACTCAACTCAACCCCCTCTCCGCCTCGGTCAGCGTCGGTCCGCAACTGCAGCCCTCGCACATGACCGCGCTGGCCGCCCAGGGCTATGCCAGCGTGATCAACAATCGCCCCGACGGTGAAGAGCCCGGCCAGCCTTCATCATCCGAAATTGAGGCTGCGGCGACGGCGGCGGGCCTGGCCTATCTGCACGCGCCCATCCGCGGCATGCCTGACGAGCAGACAGTCGCTCAGGTGGCCGAACGGCTGAAAGCCGACACAGAGGGCAACGCTCGCACGGCCATGTTCTGCCGTTCTGGCATGCGGTCCAGCGCCGCCTGGGCGATGGCGCAGCGGCTGGAGGGTGCCGACGCGGACGATCTGCGCGCCGCCGCCGCGTCGGCCGGCTACGATCTCGGCCGCCTGCCGCTCTGATCAGCGGACCAGGGCACCGCGCGCCGCATACGACGCAGGTTCGGGCGTGCAGGACGCCAACACCAACTGGCTCGCCATGATACACAGCACCGTCACGGCGACGATCTGGAGCCGTTTTGAGACAGTCAGGGCGATGGACAGGGCCACGATCAGCGCTCCGCAAGGGGTTTACGAAACCCTAACGCAAGCCCGGTGCCGTTCGGGGTCGCCAGACAGGACCGCCCAATGATCCCGTTCGTCCGCGACTTCGACTTCGCCTATGGCCGCTGCGACCGGGTCTCGCCGCTGATCCGGCGTGTGATCGCCAATAACCCCGGTCCGTTCACCTTCACGGGCACCGGCACCTACATCATCGGGCGGGATGAACCCGGTGCGGGCGTCGCCGTCATCGATCCTGGTCCTATGGACGAGGCCCATCTGGCCGCCCTGCTGGAGGCCGCACGGGGCCAGGTCGTCAGCCACATCCTGGTCACCCACACCCACCGCGATCACGCCCCCCTGGCGCATCCATTCGCCGAAGCGGTCGGTGCACCGATCCTCGCGGCCCGGCCACCGCTCCGGACGATCCACGCCTCCGGTTCGCTGGACGAAGACGATGACGACGCCTTCCAGCCCGATGTCGTCCTGACCGGCGGCGAGAAACTGGAGGGGGACGGCTGGACGCTCGAGACCCTGTTCACGCCCGGCCATGCCTCCAACCACATGGCCTTTGTACTGGAGGACGAGAACGCCCTGTTCTGCGGTGACCACGTCATGGGCTGGTCCACCACTGTGGTGGCTCCGCCCGATGGCGACATGACCGACTATATGGCCAGTCTGGACACCGTCATCGCGCGGGAGTTCACCACCCTGTGGCCGACCCATGGCGCGCCGATCACCGATCCCGCGCCGTTCCTGAAGGCCTACCGCGCCCATCGGCTGGATCGCGAAGCCCAGGTGCTGGCGCAGGTTCAGGCCGGCCACGCCCGCATCGCCGACATGGTGCCGGTACTCTACGCCGCCGTCGATCCGCGCCTGTGGCCCGCCGCCGGCCTGTCGGTCTGGGCGCATCTGATCGCGCTGGAAAAGGCTGGGCGCGTTCGCGCTGCCCCTGCCCCTACCATGGACGCGGACTGGACCCCGGTGTGAACCCTATTCGGCGGTCTGCAAGGCCCGACTGATCTCACCCGCCAGACGACAGGCCTCGCCGCCGTGGGAGCGCCCGTCCCGCGCCGCGACACGAATATCGGTCCGACCTGGTCGAATCCGCACCACCGCATCGTGTGTGAAGCCGAACCAGAAGCCGGTCCGGTCGCCATCGGCCCGTGCGGCAAAAGCCCCCCTCGCCGTGAACCCCGCCGCCTGCAAGGCCTCATAGGCTCTCTGTGGCGCGACCTGGCGCATCACCGGCTGGGCCGCCGGACAGGCTTCCGGGCCGATGGCCGAGGCAGGACCGCCCTCCCCGCGTGCCGCCGCGACCGCCTCCGAAAACCCCGGCCGGTCGTCCGGATTTGTGCTGACATCTTCCGGCAGGCCCTCGGCCAGCCGCGCCTTCTGCCAGGCAATGGCACCCAGGGTCCCCACCGACACGACAAGGGCCACGATCACATAAAGCCCCAGTCGCTTCAGATCGCGTCGCGCGAGGACCGCCGCCGCCAAGGCCGCCACCACGCCCACAAACGCCAGCCACCAAGCCACCTGAAGCGCCAGCCGATCATAGCCCACCGACGCATCCCAGAGCCCCAGCGAGGTCCCGAAAGCGGCAATCAGCAACAGAAACGGCGCCGCCAGGGTGACCAGCGTCAGACCCTGAGCCAGCCCCTCATGCTTCGGTCGGGCACGGGCCATGCGCTCAACCCGCCGTCGGGATGCGATAGTCCTTCATCCGTTCGCGGATCAGCTTCTTGTCGACCTTGCCAGTCGCCCCCAGGGGGATGTCGTCCACAAAGACGACATCGTCGGGCATCCACCATTTGGCGATCTTGCCGACCAGGAAGTCCAGATGCTCCTGCTTGTCCTGGCTCTCCCCGGGCTTCAGCTTGACGATCAGCACCGGGCGCTCATCCCATTTCGGATGCGCGGCGCCGATGACGGCGGCCAGTTCGACCTTGGGATGGCCCACGGCGATGTTCTCGATCTCGATCGAGCTGATCCACTCGCCGCCCGACTTGATCACATCCTTGGCGCGGTCGGTGATCTGCATGAAGCCATGCTCGTCGATGGTGGAGACATCACCGGTGTCGAAGAAGCCCTCGGTGTCGAGAATCGGCGTCTCGTCGTTGAAATAGGCCCCGGCGATGGTCGGCCCCTTGATCATCAGCCGCCCGTAGGTGTGCCCGTCGTGTGGCATCTCCTGACCGGCATAGTTCTTCAGCTTCAGCTCGACACCCAGCGGCGGCGTGCCCTGCTTGACCCGCCATTTCATCTGCTCGTCATACGGCAGGGCGCGCAGCTCCGGCGTCATATTGGACAGGGTGCCGATGGGCGAGGTCTCGGTCATGCCCCAGCCTTGCAGCACCTCGATGCCGAACTCGTCGTGGAAGGCCCGGATCAGGCTTTCGGGCACGGCCGAGCCGCCGATCAGCACGCGCTTGACCGTCGGGATTTTCAGCTTGTGCTCGCGCAGGTGGGCCAGCAGCCCCTGCCAGACCGTCGGAACGGCGGCGGAGAAGGTCACGCCCTCGCTCTCGATCAACTCATAGATGGCCGCGCCATCCATGCGCGCGCCCGGCATGACCAGCTTGGACCCGGCCCCCGGTGCGCCGAAGGCGATGCCCCAGGCATTGGCGTGGAACATCGGCACGACCGGCAGGATCACCTCGCTGGGCGTCGCGCCCAGCACCGTGGTCTGCAGACCCAACAGCGTGTGAATGAAGTTGGAGCGGTGCGAATACAGCACCCCCTTGGGGTTGCCCGTCGTGCCCGAGGTGTAGCACAGGCCGCAGGCCGTCTGTTCGTCGAAGTCGCCCCAGACCACGTCCTCGGACGCGCCCTCCAGCAGGTCCTCATAGCATTCCAGACCCGGCAGCTCGACCGCCGGCATATGCGCCCGGTCGGTCATGACCACGACCCGCTCGACCTTCGGACAGTGTGGCAGAACCGCCTGCAACAGCGGCACGAAGGTCAGGTCCACAAAGATCACCCGGTCGCCGCCGTGGTTGATGATGTAGACCAGTTGCTCCGGGAACAGGCGTGGGTTCAGGGTGTGGCACACCGCGCCGATCCCCATGATGCCGTACCAGGTCTCGATATGGTTGCCGGTGTTCCAGGCCAGGGTGCCGATCCGGTCGCCGACGCCGATGCCCCAGCCCTGCAGCACGCTGGACACCCGCTTGGCCCGCGCGTGGATATCGGCATAGGTTGTGCGGACGATGGGGCCCTCGACCGACCGGGTCACGACCTCGCGTGCGCCGTGCCAGTTCTTGGCGTGGTCCAGTATCTTGTCGACCGTCAGCGGCCAGTCCTGCATCAATCCAAGCATCTGCGTCCCTCGCTCTGCGCCTACGACCTGAGGCACTTGGCGGTACGGTAACCGAGGTGAGCGTCGATAAGCAACGTGACGCAACGTCAGCCTGCGGCTGATGAGGGACTAGGGACTGGGGACTAGGGATTAGAAGCGGCGTCGTGGCCATCCTGTCGGGTAGGTTCGTCTGCAAACATCGATGGACGTGAAGGCCCCGCTTCCCCTAATCCCTAATCCCTAGTCCCTAGTCCCTAATCCCTAATCCCTAGTCCCTAGTCCCTAGTCCCTAGTCCCTAATCCCTAGTCCCTAGTCCCTAGTCCCCGGCGCAGCCCCCATGACCATCCTCATCGCGATCACCGGCGGCTCGGGCTCGGGCAAGAGCACCCTGGCCGAGGCGCTGGTCGCCTCCCTGCCCGAGGGCACAGCCGTCCTCATGCGCGAGGACAGCTATTATCGCGACGCCGCCAGCCTGCCCGGCTTCGACGCCACCACCTTCGATTTCGACGACGTGACCGCCCGCGACCACGACCTCATGATCCGCGACCTGCGCGCGCTCAAAGCGGGCCAGGACATTGTGGCCCCGGTCTATTCCTTCATCCACCACGGCCGCGAGCCCGGCGGCGAGCCCGTTCGGGCCGCCGAGGTCGTGATCGTCGAAGGCACCCATGTGCTGTGCACGCCGGATCTGGTCGATCTGTTCGACATCCGCGTCTTCGTCGACACCCCCGCCGACATCCGCTTCATCCGCCGCCTGCTGCGCGATCAGAGCGAGCGAGGGCGCACCGCCGATTCCGTCGTCGCCCAGTATCTGGCCACGGTCCGCCCCGGCCACGAACGCCTGACCGAGCCCTCGCGGGTCCGTGCCGACTTCATCATCGCCGATGCGACCGCCGCCGTGCGTCTGGAAGACACCCAGGCGGTCGTACGTCTGGCCGCGCCCGTCCTGGCGCACCCCCTACTGGCGGGGCTGAAGTCGGCTTAACGCAACATGGTACTTGTCATCCCGGCCGCAGCGAAGCGAAGAGCCGGGACGCATGACGCCGCAGAGGAACCCCTCCCGGAAATCGTCTTCGATTATCCGGGAGACAGCTAGAATGTCCCCAACCTTCTCCCGGACAGCCGCTGCGCGTCTTCCGGGAGCGTTCAGAAGGCTGTCTGTGTCCCGGATAATCGCTGCAGCGATTTCCGGGATGACAATCGAGACTTAAACCTCAGGGCCAGAGCCGGGTCTTCGTCCAACCCTGCCCGTCCCGGTCGAACCGCAGGCGGTCGTGCAAGCGGAACGGCCGATCGCGCCAGAATTCCACGCTGTCCGGGATCACCCGCCAGCCCGTCCAATGTTCGGGCCGCGGCACGTCCTGCCCTTCGAACCGCGCCGTCTGATCGGCCACCGCCGCCTCAAGCGAGGCGCGACTGTTCAACACCCGCGACTGGTCCGAGGCCCAGGCCCCGATCCGGCTCTCGCGCGCCCGGCTGGCGAAATAGGCGTCGGCCTCGGCGGCACTGACCGGCTCCAGCCGCCCGCGCACCCGCACCTGACGCCTCAGGCTCTTCCAGTGGAACAGCAGGGCCGCAGCGGGCGTCGCCGTCACCTGCCGGCCCTTGGCGCTCTCGCGATTGGAATAGAAGGTCAGGCCGCGCGCATCGACATCCTTCAACAGCACCATCCGGCTGTCGGGCAGGCCGTCGCCGTCCACGGTCGACAGACACATGGCGTTGGAATCGTTGATTTCGTGCGCCCGCGCCTGCGCCAGCCATTCGACGAACAGCCCGATCGGCTCATCCCGGTCAAAGATCGTCTCGTCGCCATTGGCGGCCAGCGCGGCGGCATAGTCCCGATCGTATTCTTCGCGGGTCGGGCTGGGCGGGATCACGGGAGCGGTCATGGGTTCCAGATAGACCCTGACCGACGGTTTTGGGAGAGGCATCCTGTCACGGTTAACCGCGCGTTGACCCTGTTCTGCGCCCATTGGGGTCATGTCGTCGCGCGCCACATCCGAAATCGCCTCGATCGCAGAGGCCCACGCCCTGCTCGGCCTCGACGGCCCGGCCGACGGCGAGGCGCTGAAGGCTGCCTTCCGCCGCGCCATCAAGGCGGCCCGGCCCGATCTGACCGGTGGCAATGAAGACCATTTCCGGCGCGTGATCGCGGCCTGGGGTCTGATCCGCATGCAAGGCGCGGGACACCTCGCCCTGCCCGCGCCGAAGGCACGACCGGCGGGTCTGACGGTCGTGGCCATCTCGCCGACCCAGGCGCTGGAAGGCGGCACCGTCGAGGTCCGGATCGGCAAACGCACCCTGCGCATCCGCGTCCCAGCCGGCCTTCGCACCGGCGACCACGTCCGCCTGACCGGGGCAGCCCGTGACGGCAACGACCTTTATCTGCCCGTCCTGATCCGCCCGACCGCCAGCCTGCGGATCATGGGCGACGACGTCTACATGCGCTGGCCGGTGTCACAGCGCCTTCTGGATGATGGTGGCCGTGTCGAGATAGACACCCATGCCGGGCCGCGCTCGGCTTGGGTCGTCGTAGGACTGTCGGCCACCACGACCCAGCTCCGCCTCAAGGGCCTGGGCCTGCCGGCTCGCGGGCGACGCCCCCAAGGCCATCTGTTCGTGACGCTGGAACCCAGCGCCGACGCACCCTCATCCGCCGACGACCTGCTGGCGCGCTTCACGCGGGTCTGGACGCCGGACCGGCTGGCGGCTTAAGCGTCAGGGACCATGTCCCACAACACCTTCGGCCATCTGTTTCGCGTGACCACCTGGGGCGAGAGCCATGGGCCAGCCATCGGCTGCGTCATCGACGGCTGTCCGCCCTTGATCCCGCTGACCGAGGCCGACCTGCAACCCTGGCTGGACCGCCGCAAACCGGGCGGAAGTCGTTTCGTCACCCAGCGCAGCGAGAGCGACACCGCCCGCATCCTGTCCGGCGTCTTCGACGACGGAAACGGACCCGTCACCACCGGCACCCCCATCGCCATCGAGATCCAGAACGAGGACGCGCGGTCAAAGGACTATGGCGAGATCGCCCGCGCCTATCGCCCCGGCCATGCCGACCTGACCTATCAGACCAAATACGGCGTGCGCGATCACCGGGGCGGCGGGCGCTCCTCTGCCCGCGAGACGGCCATGCGCGTGGCCGCCGGAGCCGTGGCCCGCAAGGTGCTAGGCAACAGCATCCGCATCCGCGCGGGCGTGGTCCAGCTGGGCGCGCACCGGCTGACCGACGATCAGATCGACTTCGAAGCCGTCTACGACAATCCCCTGTTCGCCGCCTCGGCCACAGTCGGCGCCGAGTGGGAGACCTATCTGGACGGCGTCCGCAAGGCCGGCTCCTCCATCGGAGCCATCGTGGCGCTGGAGGTCACGGGCCTGCCCGCCGGTTGGGGCAGTCCCCTGTATGGCAAGCTGGACGCCGAACTGGCCGCCGCCCTGATGTCGATCAACGCCGTCAAGGGCGTGGAGATCGGTGCCGGCTTCGCCAGTGCCGAGCTGTCGGGCGAGGACAATGCAGACCAGATGCGCATCGGCGAGGACGGCCAGCCCGTCTTCCTGTCCAACCATGCGGGCGGCGTCCTGGGCGGCATATCGACGGGGCAGCCCCTGACCGCCCGCGTCGCCTTCAAGCCCACCTCCTCCATCCTGACCCCGCGCCAGACCATCACCCGCGACGGCACCGAGACCGACCTGCGCACCAAGGGCCGCCACGACCCCTGCGTCGCCCTGCGCGGCGTGCCGGTGGTGGAGGCCATGGCGGCCTGTGTGCTGGCCGATGCGATGCTGAGGCATCGGGCGCAGATGGGTTGAGGCCGAGCAGCAAATCGTATATACGATGAATGTCGTCTTCGATCCGGCCAAGGACGCCCTGAACATCGAGAAGCATGGGATTTCATTGTCCCGCGCCAATGACTTCGAACTCTTCGCGGTCTTCGATGATGACCGCTACGATTACGGAGAGCGTCGCCGCCGCGCTTACGGGGTGATCGATGGCCAAACCTACTATCTGGCCTATGTGGTTCGTGACGATCGCATCCGCGTCATCAGCCTTCGACGGGCCCACGCCAAGGAGTTCAAACGGTATGTCCCCTAGCATCCCCCACGACGACAATCCCGACTGGACCGAGGCTGATTTTGCCAAGGCTGAAGGGCCTGAGAGCCTGTCTGCAGCAGAGCTGGCCGCCTTTCCGCGCACCCGCGTTCGAAGCACCCAGAAGGCTCCCACCAAACGCCCGATCTCCCTTCGCGTGGATGCAGACATCCTGGAGTCTTATCGCGCCACCGGCCCAGGCTGGCAGAGCCGAATGAACGACGCCCTGCGCAAAGCCATGCCGCGCTAGCCGACCCCTTTTCGCCACCGGCACTGTTACCTATATAGGCGTCAGCGAGGTTCATAACCCTCGGATTCCCGGGAGCATCCCCATGATCGACGTCAGACCCTTCAACAGCCTGGGCGGAGCCAACCACGGTTGGCTGGACGCCAAACACCACTTCTCCTTCGCCAACTACTATGACCCCAATCGCATGAGCTGGGGCCGGTTGCGCGTGTGGAACGACGACACCATCGCCGCCAGG